>CAWJHT010000051.1:0-87992 GCA_963842685.1 uncultured delta proteobacterium
TGCATTTCCAAGAAGGGGGCAGCGGGGGCAACGTTTAAAGGTCTCGTGGAAGGCGGATCGGGGGGCAACGTGAACGTAAAGGTGTTCCCCGCAAGCCAGCTGGGCAACGAAAGAGAGCTGATTGAGGGTGTAAAGATCGGCACCATTCAGATGGCTTTTGTCTCCGGCGCCATAGCAGGGTTTTACAAACCGGCCCAGGTCCTGGATATTCCCTATCTCTTCGCCTCAGGTCCCGTGGCCTGGAAGGTGATGGACGGCTGGTTTGGGAAAGAGCTGGCAGCGGATATTCTGAAGCAGACGGGCATGAGGGTGCTTGCTTACGGAGAAACGGGGTTTAGAAACTTCACGAACTCTAAAGGTCCCATCAAATCCCCCGCAGACATGAAAGGGCTCAAAATAAGGGTCATGGAGACCCCGGTCTATGTCAATATGGTCAAGGCCCTCGGTGCCGCGCCGACCCCCATTGCCTGGTCGGAGACGTACACCGCCCTGCAGCAGAAGGTCGTTGATGGGCAGGAGAATCCCGTGGCAACCATCATGCAGGCCAAGTTGTACGAAGTCCAGAAGTATATGATCTTAGACGGCCATTCGTACGGCGTCGATTTCTTCCTGGTCAACGATAAATTCTATCAGGGTTTGCCCAAGGAGACCCAGGAACTCCTCAAGACCTCAGCTTATACGTCAGCAGTGGTTGGCCGCGGCATTCAAACCCTCAATTCTGCAACCGGGATCTCCGAGGTACAGACAAAGGGTATGCAGGTCTACGCGCCTACGGCGGCGGAACGGGCTCAGTTCAAGGCAGCTACCCAGAAACCGGTCAGGGACTATGTGGCGGGTCAGGTGGGAACGGAGTGGATCGATAAGCTGATGAAGGCAATCAGCGAGGCTGAGGCTGAATTGGCCAAGTAACCGTGAGCCCCCCACTCCCCCTGATTCAGGGGGGTGGGGGGCATCATTCGGATCGCCATGGGTTCTTTGTCCAGATGATGCAAGAGGAGGGTGAAATGGCTTTTTTGGGAAAGCTTGTTGCAAAGATCGTGGATTGGTTTGCAGCTTTTGCAGTCGTTGCAATGACATTGCTTGTCTTATTTCAGGTAGTCAATCGGTATATCATCGGATGGATCGTTCCGTGGACCGAAGAGGTGTCCCGTATCCTGTTTATATGGATCACCTTTGTCGGAGCGTACATTGCCCTTAAAGCAAATTCCCACATTGCCGTTTCAAGCCTCTTTAATACTTTCACTCCCAAGAACCGGGAAAGGATTTCTAATATTTCGATATTCTTGGTATTTTACTTCATCGGTTATCTCTTTTGGTTGAGTCTCAAGGTCATCCCGGCAACCGTGGGAACGACCACGCCTGTCCTTGAAATCTCTTATCTCTATATCCATTTGTCATTCCCCATCTGCATGGGGTTGATGCTCCTCCATTTAATCGGGCGAATCTTCCAAATGGGATGGAGGAATCTGGCTTTCTCATGCCTCGTATCGATGGCCTTCCTGGCAGCCCTTTATCTGATCTTTGGGATCAAGCCTTACAGCGGGCCAATCCTTGTCGTGATCTCACTGGTGTGCACGGGGCTTCTCATCACGTTCAGCGTGCCGATCGTCTTTTCCTTGGGCATCGGTTGCGCCATTTTCCTTGTTCTTTTTAAGGATTATCCTCACCAAATCATGCACACCCGCATGGTCGGAGGCATCGATTCTTTCCCCCTGCTGGCAGTGCCCTTTTTCATTCTGGCCGGAGAGCTTCTGAATACAGGCGGGGTAACTACGCGACTGGTCGCATTGGCGAAGGTCTTGGTCGGTTCTATCCGTGGCGGCCTGGGGATGGTCACCGTGCTTGGAGAATATTTTTTCTCCGGAATCTCCGGTTCAACCGTGGCCGATGTGTCGGCCATCGGATCCATCATGGTCCCGGCATTGAAAAAGGCAGGCTATAAATCAGATGAAACCGTATCCATCGTCTCAGCAGCCTCGGCGATGGGCATGCTCGTCCCCCCCTCCATCCCTGCGGTGGTTCTGGGAGGGATAACCGGGATGTCCGTGGGAGCCCTTTTCATAGGCGGTTTTATCCCGGCTATCGTCATCGCCTTGTGTATCATGGCCCTGATCTATATACAGGCTGTCCGAAACAAGATCCCCTTAGAACCACGCCTTCCATTGAAAGAATCGATGAACGCTGTTGTCGGGGCGATCATTCCCTTATTGTGCCCGGTGATCATCTTCGCTGGAATTCTGACCGGCGCCGCCACACCCACCGAAATCTCCGTCATCGCCGTTCTCTATGCATTCATTGTGGGTGTTTTTGTTTACAAAGAGATCAAATGGAATCAGATTATTCCCATTTTGAGGGGCACGGCTGTGACCACGGGATCCGTCATGCTCCTCGTTGGGGTCGCTTCCGCCCTCTCCTGGATCCTTTCAACGAATCAAGTGCCCAATATCGTTGGGACGGCTATTACAAAGATCTCCGATTCCCCCCTGGTCTTTCTTCTCCTCTGCAACCTGTGTTTCATCATCCTGGGGGCCGTTCTGGAGGGCGTTCCGGCCATGCTCATCCTGGTTCCCATTTTCCTGCCCTACGTAGACAAGTTAGGAATAAGTCAAATCCATTTCGGGATATTGTGCATTGCGTGTCTGGGCATAGGGATCTTTCTCCCTCCCATCGGCATGGGGATGTTCATCGCCTGCAACTTTGCACAAATCGACGTCGGAAAGATGTTCCGTTCTTTCGCACCGTATCTGCTCGTTTTATTGATCGGCCTTTTCCTGATCACCTACTTTCCCTGGCTCACCCTCGTTCTCGTAGATATTTTCTTCCCGAAATGAGGGATTGAGGGGTTGCGGTACTTTCGTGATCAGCCCCAACCTGCTTTTGATCTTACCCGGCAAGTTCGCTCGGACAAGGTCAGAGTTTTGTATGATATTTATCAGATGCAGTGGATGGCCGGTAACGTCATTAAGTCCCTGGAAGAAAACATCGATCAACTTCGCTATATCCATCGTAAATTTTCTATCTGAAAGGAGAAAGTATGAATAAAGTGCGGTTAGGTTTGATTGGAATGGGAATGATCGGGAAACTTCATGCGGAGACCATGAGCAAGATGAAGGATATCGAGTTCGTGGCCGCTTCCGATGCCGATGCGAAACACCAAAAGACGGCCGCGGAGCTCGGGACAAAATTTTACCAGTCCTATGAGGAAATGATTGGGAAAGAAAAGCTGGATGGCGTGGTGGTCGCTGTTCCGAACGAGCTCCATCTTCCGGTGGGCGCAACCTGCGCGAAAAAAGGGTTGCATCTCCTTATGGAAAAACCCATTGCGGCCGACCTTGAATCCGCGGACCGCCTGATTCAGGCAGCCAAGGAGAACAAGGTGCATCTGATGGTCGGACATCACCGGAGGCACAACCCGATGATCGAAGAGCTCCGGAATATCGTCCGGGGAGGACAGATCGGAAAGCTCGTCGGCGTAACGGTTCTCTGGTCCTTATACAAACCAAAGGACTATTTTAAGGGACCCTTTGCCTGGAGGGCGCAACCGGGGGGAGGTCCGATCCGGATCAACCTGATCCATGAGATCGACAATATCCGTTACATCTGCGGTGACGTCACACGATTGTATGCGGAGGTGAGCAATGCGGCGAGACAATTCCCGGTCGAGGACACGGTCAGCATCAGCCTGCGGATCGCGGGCGGCGCAGTGGCCAATATTTTTCTCACCGATACGGCCCCCGGAAATGTCGGGTACGAGGCCAACACCGGCGAGAACCTCTTCTTCTACCAGAGCCCGGAGAACTGCTACTACTATTACGGCACGGAGGGAGTGGTTACCTTTCCGGGGATGAAAAAATTCTTCTATCGGGACCCTGCGAAAGCGGGATGGCAATACGCCCTCTGTGAAGAGGGAATCAAGATCGACCGCGAGGATCCCTACACCCGGCAGATCAGAAACTTCTGCGGGGTTATCCAGGGCACGGAAACGCCGAAGATCGACGGGGTGGATGCCCGGAAAACGCTGGAGGTTGCCCTGGCGATTCAGACATCGGGAGAAACCGGACAGCCCGTCGTTTTCGGATGACCCACCCCACTCCGCTCTCCCCCGTCGAGGGGGCGGGATACGAGGAGTATCCTCCTATCCGCTGTTGAGGAGGAATACAGGGAGAGTGGAAATTTTCATATAAAGTCAGGAGGGGAAGATGGAAAAAGTGAGAATCGGCTTGATCGGTTTGGGGTTGATGGGGACGCCCCATGCCCGAATCCTGAAAAAGGTCGATGAGTGCGACCTTGTGGCCGCCGCTGAAGTCGACGAGAAGCAAAAAAAGGTCGCGGAGGAACTGGGAATCAAATTCTATAAGAACTATGAGGAGATGATCGCAAAGGAGAGCCTCCAGGGGGTCATCCTTGCCCTTCCCAACCATCTCCATGCGCCGATCGGCATCGCCTGCGCCAAGAAGGGGCTTCATCTTTTTGTCGAAAAGCCCATTGCCCAGAGCGTCGCCGAGGCGGACCGCCTCATAGAGGCGGCAAAAGAGAACAAGGTTCAGATATTGGTGGGGCATCAAAGGCGATTCAGCAGTCTGGTTGAAAAGGCCCGTGAAATCGTCACCGGAGGCGAACTGGGCCGGCTGGTGGGCGTCACCATCACGTGGGCGCTGCTGAAACCGAGGGCCTATTATGAGGGTCCCCTGTCCTGGAGAAAAGAACAGAAGGTCGGCGGGCCGATCCTGATCAATCTGATCCACGAGATCGACAACCTCAGGTATATCTGCGGCGAGATCGAGGAAGTCTATGCCCAGGTGAGCAACCGGATCAGGAACTTCCCCGTGGAGGATACCGCCGGCATCACCTTGCGGTTCAAGAGTGGAGCCATGGGAACGGTCTTCCTGACCGATTGTTCGCCTTCCCTGACATCCTGGGAAGGGACGACCGGGGAAAACCCGTTGCTCTACAGCGATTTCGGGAATTGCTACAATTTCTTCGGTACGGAGGCCTCCCTGTTGTTTCCCCAGATGAAGAGACGCTACTATGCCGACCCGACGAAGGTGGGGTGGAATTATCCCATCACCGAACAGGGATACAAAATACCCCGGGAAGATCCCTACATCAAGGAATTCAGCCACTTTTGCAGAGTCATCGAGGGCAAGGAAACCCCGCGGACCTCCGGAGAGGATGGGAGGAAGACCCTGGAGGTGACCCTGGCGATCAAGAAGTCCGGAGAAACGGGTCAACCCGTCCGGTTGTGATAGCCCCTGCCCGAGACGGGCACAACGAAGGATGAAAATCACCCCCACCCCTCCCTCCCCTAACGCGGGGGGGTATACAGGATGGGCGGCATTTTCTTATAAAATGAAGAGGAGGTTCTCCAAATGAAAGCCATTGTGAAAACGAGTCCGGAAGCAGGAGTCTTCGAGGTGAAGGAGGTTCCTGTCCCGAAACCGGGGCGGGGCGAGATCATGGTCCAGGTGAAGGCGGCAAGTCTCTGCTACACCGATGTCGCCATTTTGAACAACAAATATAAGGGACGAAGGCCTGTTCCCATCCCCATCGTCATGGGCCATGAAGGGACGGGGGTGGTTTACGAATTGGGAGAAGGGGTGGAAAACGTCTCGGTGGGGGACCGCGTCGGTCTGGAAGTGCGTTTATGGATGCGGCGCCTGCATCAATTGCCTCAACGGGAACAGCAACATGTGCGGGAACTGGAGGCACATCGGCATTACCTACGATGGAATCTTTGCCGAGTATGTGGTGGTTCCTGCCCGCGCCGCCCACAAGCTTCCGGACAATGTCTCTTTTGTCGATGCCGCCTGTCTCGAACCGATCAGCCTGACCGTCCGGACGCTGACGCAGGTGAAACCCATGGTGGGCGACACCGTCGCGATCTTCGGACCGGGGGCGATCGGTCTCTTTCACCTCCAGGCCTTCAAGGCCGCCGGGGCCGGTCAGGTGATCATGATCGGCATCGATCAGGATGCAAAGCGATTCGAGATAGCCAGGGCATTGGGGGCCGATCACATCGTCAACGCGAGCAAGGAAGACGTGGTGAAGCGGGTTCGAGAGCTGACCGACGGTTTCGGGGCCGATATCGTCGTGGAAACGGCCAGCTCGCCCGTCGTTATCCCCCTGCTGATGGAGGTGGCGGCTGCACGGGGTCGTGTTTCCACTGTTCGGCCTCTATCCCGAGGCAACGGTAAGCCCTCTTACCATCAATCGAAGCGGCTTGCAGATCTTTGGCGACGTTGGATCTTTGCCCCGCTATTTTGTCACGGCGGTCCGGTGGATGAAATATGGGAAGGTCAAGGCAACACCCCTGGCCAATCGAACTTTCCGTCTGGAAGAGGCCAAGGATGCCCTTGAGGCGGCCCGGCTGGGGGAAGTTGCGAAGGTCATTTTTGAGCTATAGCAGGGGACTGCTTCTTTGGCGGGATGCCGCTGCCCTCTCTCGACGGGAAGGGGCAGGGTAATTCATCCTTACTGTGTCCCCTCGACGGGGGAGGGAGATGTGATGCGGATGATGTTCCGCAGAGGCAAAAAAGAGACAGGATGGTGAAAACATGCGTGAATTGTATCTCGAAAAACCCGGCGACTTAAAGATCAGGGAAAGTGGACCGGCCGCGGCGCCCAAAGACAATGAGGTAAAAGTCAAGGTGATCTACGGAGGGATTTGTGGCTCGGACCTGAGGGTTCTTCGTGGGACGATCCCCTATGCGACCTATCCGTGCCGTCCCGGTCATGAAATTTTGGGGACGGTCGTTGAGGCGGGGGAAAAATCGCCCTATAAGGTCGGGACCAAAGTCGTGTCTTTTCCCAACACCTACTGCGGGAAATGTGAATTCTGCCTGCAGGGCAAAACCAATATCTGCAAGGAAAAGAAATCCTTCGGCGTCAACGACTATGGTCTGTTTGGACAGGAGATCCTCATTGATTCCGAGTTTGTGGTGCCGATTCCTTCCGATATGCCGGATGAGAGGGCGATACTCGTCGAACCTTTTGCCGTGGCTGTCCATGTCTTGAAAAGAACCGACATTAAGGGAAAATCGGTGGCCGTTGTCGGTTGTGGGACGGAAGGCCTGCTGACCATCGCCCTCCTTAACCATAAGGGCGCCGATATCACCGTGCTGGATATCAACCCGATTAAAATGGAAAAGGCCAGGAGTTTCAATAAAGCGATAAAAGCAGTGCCTCCTGACGATGTGAAAGACCAGCAGTATGATGTCGTGATTGAAGCCGCCGGGGTGAAGACGTCTTTTGAGTTAGCATTCCAGCTCGTGAAATCCGGAGGAGCCATGATTCAACTGGGCATCACGGGAGATCAAATCAACTACCCGGCCTTGCGGATCACGCGCGGTGAGATCACCATTTACGGCAGCATCATTTACACGAAAAAAGATTTTGCGGACGCGATTGCCATCCTGCAGGATCCTACATTCAATGTGGCTCCCATCCTTTCGAGGATTGATCCCTTGTCCAAATACCAGGAGGCATTCGCCGATGCCTTAACGGGCAACTACGCTAAAATTATTCTTGACTTTAGACAGGCCTAAGAAAATTGGCGATGGGAGATTAAAAGCGCAAGATCATAGCTACACCGCTGGTTCCTTATGCCACGCTGGGACCAGAAGAACATCAGCCGCCACATCAGTGACACAATATCCAGAGAGGACGAAACGACGACCAGGGTCATATTTATGGCGGTGGAATTGATGCCGCAGTTGTGAGATAATGTAGCGAACCGACAAACCGGAAGCCATAAACGGCGACTTCTACGAATAGGGGGTCTGAGAATAGAATGGATGTTTTTCCAAGATTCTTTTTCCCCGGATGACAGGAAAGGAGATAGAAATGAAAAGAGCAATGTCTGTCGTTTTTAGTGTGGTATTCATGTTCTGTGTATTGGGTCTCAGCGGGATCGCAGGGGCAGCGGAAAAGTATCCTGTAAAACCGATTATCTTTCTGGTCCCCAACGAGGCGGGTTCATCCGCCGACATGGCGGCGCGGGCATTGGCCGCCAAGCTTCAGGCCCAGCTCGGGCAGCCGGTGGTGGTGACCAACAAGCCCGGCGCCGGGAGCAGCACCGGCAATCGCGAACTTCACAACGCCAAGCCGGACGGCTATACGATCGGGATGTCCACCGCCACGATCTTCATGAACAAGCTGCAGGGATTGCTTGCCCTACGATCACAATGATTACACGGTCCTGGGATCCTATCTCAACTGGGCGCCGGCCATAGTGGCATCGACCAAAACAAAGCGCCCCTTCAATACGATGCAGGAGGTCATCGCCGCCGCCAAGGCCAAGCCGGACGACATCGTCCTTTCCACGGGAAGCGTCGGACAGGTCTGGTGGGTGGCCGCCATGGACTTCATCAAGAAGACGGGGCTCCAGTTCAATGTGGTCCCCCAGACGTCGAGCAGCGCGGTCGTGGTGCTCCAGGTGGCAGGCGGTCATGCGGACATCGGGATTACGGATGTGACCGCCGCCAAGAGCCAGATCGACGCCGGCAATCTCAAGGTGCTTGCCCTGCTGGGGGCGAACCGGCTTCCGAACTATCCCGCCATTCCGACCATGAAAGAGCTGGGGTATGATGCCGTGACCCTTTCCACGCACCTTGCCCTGGCGCCGCCGAAATTGCCGGCAGAGGTGAGGGAGGTGCTCCTGAAGGCCTTCGAAAAGGCGGCCAACGACCCTGAATACAAGGATTTTCTGATCAAGAACAACGGCATCCCCAGTTATCTGCCTCCCGAGCAGACCGTCAAATGGATGAACGATCAAGTGGCAGTCTATCGGGAGATCATGGGAAAGGCAGGCATCCTGAAAGAGTAGTCAGGCGGAACATCGGTTTTGCCTCGTAGGACCGCGAGGCAGGCAGGACATAACGGACATGTTCGCGGGAAGGGCCTCTTGAAAAAGCCCTTCCCGCGATGCCCGAGGTTCATTAAAGCGAATCACGATTTCGCTGGGGTTTTCTATGGAAAAGACCATTTTCGGATCGGAGCGGATCGCCCATCTTGTCATCTGCCTGGTGAGCGTCCTGATCATGATTCTCTCGCTCTGTCTATGGCCTGGGGACCCTGAAAAAACCGGGGACCGGTCTGTATCCTTTCGTCGTCGGTCTGTTCATTTTCCCGTTGAGCCTTTCCCTCTTCCTCTCCTCGTTGAAACAAAAGGGGAAAGGTCCCATCCTGTGCCGGGAGGGAATCAGGACCTTCCTTTCGTTCATCGGGGCTTGCGTATTCTGGATTTTAGCGATGCCTTACCTCGGCTATCCGCTGGTCACCCTCGTCGCCACATTTTTTTTAAGCAAGGTCATGAAGTTGGAAGGTTTGATGAAACCGTTTCTTCTGTCTGCGGGCACGGCCCTTTTCATTTTCATCCTGTTCGATTACTGGCTTTATATCGATTTGCCGCGGGGGTTTCTGGGATAATATGGACCTGCAAGGACTGAATCAACTGTTCAACGGTTTTGTTCACTCCCTCACGATGGTGAACCTGCTGGCCTGTTTCTTCGGCGCCCTCATCGGAACGATCGTCGGGGTCCTTCCCGGTCTGGGACCGACGGCGACGATGGCCCTCATGCTCCCCTTTACGATGCAATACGGGCCGACGGTCGGCCTGATCATGCTGACCGGAGTCTGGTATGGCGCCATGTACGGCGGATCGACGACCTCCATTTTGGTCAATATCCCGGGAGAGGCGGCCAGCGTCATCACCTGTCTCGACGGCTATCAGATGGCGAAAAAGGGAAGGGCCGGCGCCGCTTTGACCCTGGTGGCCGTCGGCTCATTCGTTGCGGGAACGGTGGGTATTCTGGGACTCCAGCTCTTTGCCCCCCTCCTGGGGCAGGCGGCGCTCTCTTTCGGTCCGCCGGAATACCTCGCCTTCATGATCCTGGCTTTTCTGCTGCTGTCCAATCTCTCCGAGGCCCCCCCGATCCGTTCGCTGCTGATGACGGGGCTGGGGCTTTTCGTCAGCATCATCGGCATCGATTCGATGACCAGCGTCAACCGCTTTACCTTCGGTATCGACAACCTCACGCAGGGAATCGATTTCTTGCCCATCGCCATGGGATTTTTCGGTGTGACGGAGATCCTCTGCCTGGCCGTCGAAACCTATATCACGCCGGTCGTCAAGAAGGTTCGTCTCCGGGAGATGTATCCGACGGGAGGGGAAATCAAGCGTTCGGTCTTTCCCGCTCTGAGAGGTTCCGTCCTCGGGTTTTTTGTCGGGCTCGTCCCCGGCCCCTGCACGGTCATTTCCACCTTCATATCCTACGCGCTGGAAAAACGTGTTTCCAAACACCCCGAGGAATTCGGCAAAGGGGCGGTCGAGGGAGTCGTAGGTCCGGAATCGGCCAACAACAGCGCCGTCCTGGGATCGATGATCCCGCTGCTGACCCTGGGCATTCCCTTCGCCGCCCCCAGCGCCGTGATGCTGGCGGGGCTGCGTCTGCATCAGGTGGAGCCGGGGCCGCTGCTTTTTCAAAATGCCCCGGAGATCTTTTGGACCTTTATCGCGGCGATGTATTTGGGGAATTTTATGCTGCTCGTTCTCAACCTGCCCCTGGTCGGTCTCTTTGCTCGCATCGCCACCATCAAACCGAAGTTTCTGGTGCCCTGCATCAGCATCATCTGCCTGGTGGGCATTTACAGCGTCCGGAATTCCATCTTCGATGTCTGGGTCATGATCGCGGCGGGGGTCATCGGGTTTTTCCTGCGCAAATGGGAGCTCCCCGTTGCCCCTTTCATCATCGGCATGGTGTTGGGTCCCACGACGGAAGCCAGCTTCCGGCAGACACTCATGCTGTTTAAGGGGAATCCGCTGCTGATCTTTGAGCGGCCTGTCGCCACCGGTTTTCTAGTCGCGGCGCTCATCTTTATCGGCGCCAAGATCCTCTATGCGGTCATTCATAAACCCTCCTTAGAAAAAATGAACAACCGGTAAGAGATACACGGACGTAAAAACCGGTAAGCATTGACGATCCTAATGCGGGGGACGGGTGGCCGTTTCTTTCAGCAGGGTAACCAGTCTCTCCGTATTGCGGTTCAGAAGCAGTTCCTTGAGTCTGGCAAGGTTACTTTCGTATATTTCGAGGATTTTGGGCATCTCCGGGTTTCCCGCGAGGAGCCCCGCGTAGAGGGCAGGGCTTGCGAAAACCTTCTGGACGATCGCCTGCTTCGTCCTGAAGACGGGTGTGGAGAAGGCATCGAGTGCCGCTGGTCCCACGCCGGAGTCCTTAAGGGTGAGCCCCATGAGGAGAGTCTCCAGATGGGTCAGCCCTTGGACGAGGGACATCATCCGGTCATGTTCCTTGGGATTCGTCAGGGTGATGCGGGCGCGCCCTTTGGCGAAAAACGCCTCCAGCCAGGCCAGCCATACGTTCCCTCGCCCCGGGCAGAGGATGACGTTCTGACCCTCCAGGGAGGGGCAGTCCGGGCCGAACAGGGGGTGGCAGCCGATGACCTCCGCCCGGGTGGCGGCCAGCATCTCCCGCAGCGGTTCTTCCTTCAGCGACGTGAAGTCCATCAGGAGAGAATCTTCCGGCAGAAGCGGCCCCACCTGCCGGATAACCTCCGGGGTCGCCGCGATGGGGACGGAGACGATGACGATCCGGCAGCGCACTGCGAGCTCCGGAAGCGACATCCCCTCTCGTCGTCCCATGACATGGACGCGATAGCCTTCCTTCCTGAAGCAGTCGGCGAACCATCGGCCGATGCCCCCTGTTCCGCCGATGATCCCGATCTCAAATCCGTCCATCCGTTCCACCGATTCCAATCTTTCTTGCGCGGATCCGTTTTAGGATCTTCCTTTACCTGAAGGGTCCGAAGAGCGCTTCTCGCTCTCCCGGATCGCGGCTTACCGCAGCGCGACCCTCAAAATTACTCCCATCCCTTGATCGCCCTCTGGCGTAGGAGATGATCCGCCAGTACGATCGCGACCATCGCCTCGCAGACCGGGATGATCCGGGGGATGACCGACACGTCGTGCCTGCCGCCGACCGTGACGACGGCGGGATGTCCCTGGCTGTCGATCGTCTCCTGGGGACAGGGCGATGGAGGGTATGGGCTTGCACGCCACCCGGATGACGATCTCCCCGCCGTTCGTGATTCCCGCGAGGATCCCCCCGGCGTGGTTGGTCCGGAAACCCTCCGGGATGATCGGGTCGTTGCAGGCGGAACCGGTCATGCGGGCCGCGGCGAACCCGGCGCCGATCTCCACGCCTTTGACGGTCCCGATCCCCATGAGGGCGCCGCGCCAAATCCGCGTCGATCTTCCCGAAGACGGGCTCACCGAGGCCCGCCGGGCAGCCCCTGACGACGATCTCCACGATCCCGCCGAGCGTGTCGCCTGCGGCACGCGCCTCCTCAAGTTTGTTGACCATCCGTGCCTCCGCCTCCGGATCGGGGCAGCGCAGGGGGCTCATCGTCGTCGCGGCCGCGCCGACGCCCAAGGCGGTGATGCCGCCCAGCTCCTTCGTATAGGCCGTCACCTCGATCCCTGCCTGGCCGATGACTTTACGGGCGACGGCGCCGGCGGCAACCCTGCCAGCGGTCTCCCTGCCCGAGGCGCGTCCTCCGCCTCTGTGGTCGCGGATGCCGTATTTTGCCTGGTAGGTAATATCCCCGTGGCCGGGTCTGAAGAGCTCCCGAAGTCCTTCATAGGCGTCGCTTGCGGCGTCGCTGTTGCGGATCATGAGCGAAATCGGGGTCCCCGTCGTTTTTCCCTCGAAGACGCCGGAGAGGATCTCGATACGGTCCGCCTCCCGGCGGGGGCTTGCCGAGGCGAGAGTCCCAGGACGCCGTCGGTCGAGCTCTGCCTGGATATCCGCCTCGGTGATATCGATCCGGGGCGGACAGCCGTCGATGACGGCCCCCACGGCCGGGCCGTGGGATTCCCCCCACGTCGTGACCTTGAACAGGACGCCGATGGTATTTCCGGACATGGCTATCCCTCCTTACGGCCGGCGAGCCCATCCCTCTGCGGATGTTTCCCGAGACCGCTGCGGATCGCCACCGCTACCTGATCGGCCTGCTCCTCACCCAGCCGCCGGACGATCAGCGCGGCGATCTCCTCGGCCGACTGGGCGGAAGTCTCGGCGATCAGATCGGCGATGTGCCGGTAGATGGGCTCCCTCTGGGCCAATAAGGTCCTCACCTCCCTCTCGACGAGCCGACCGACCAGCGAAGGGTGAAGCGTCAGGCCGGTCTCACCCTTTTTCAGTTTTTGGGCGATGGCCTTGACCACCTCCTCTACCGTCCGGGTGGAGGTGTCGATGGTCAGATCGGCGATGCGCCGGTAGATCGGCTCCCGCTGGGCCAGGATCTCCTGAACCTCCAGCTCGACCGGCTTTCCCGAGAGCGAGGGGCGCGGCGCCCCGCCCGCCTGGTCCTTTTTCAACCGCCGCACGATCGTCTCCGTGTCGGCGACGAGCCAGACGAACAGGCCGTTTTTCTTCAGGGCCTCGACGTTCCGTTCGTCGAGGACAGCCCCGCCCCCGGGAGCGATGACGCAGTTGTCCTTGCCGGAGAGCTCCAGGATGACCGCCCGTTCCACCTCCCTGAAGGCCGGCCATCCCTTTTCGGCCACGATCTGTTCGACCGACCGACCCGTCAGTTTGATGATCAGGTCGTCCGCGTCATAGAAGGCGCACCCCAGAAGCTGAGCCAGTCTCTTGCCGGCAGATGTCTTTCCTGTACAGCGGTATCCCGTGAAGATGATGTTCATATCATGCAACCCTTTCCCTGATGGCCTCCATCCGGTTATCCGCCGGCGGAGAGATCTTGTTCAGATGTATCGCCCGTCCTGCCGAAGGGACACGGCCGTTTTGATAGAGTCCTTCCAAAGCCTCCCAGAAGCCGGGGAAGGACTTTCCGACACACTCCTCCCCGGCGATCCGCATCCCCGGGACGGCCAGCCCCAGGACGGCGAAGGCTCATGGCGATCCGGTGATCGTTGTAGGTTTGGATCAGGGAACCTTGCGGGTTTCCCCCGGTGATGGCCAGGCCGTCCGCAAGCTCCTTCACCACGATCCCGGTCCTTCCCAGTTCTTTCGACCAGGACGGCCAGGCGGTCGCTCTCCTTCAGACGCAGATGGGCGACGTTCCGGATCAATGTCCTGCCGGGCCGCATGGCCGAAAGCACCGCCAGTGTCGGCACCATGTCCGGCATGCTCGCCCATGTCGAAGGTCATCTCCCCCGGGGTCATCCCACCCCGCGTCACGGTGATTTGGCCCTCTCCCCTTTGGACCCGAGAGCCGAGCTGCTCCAGGATGTCCAGAAAGCGGATGTCCCCCTGGCGCGTTTGCGGATTGATGTTCTCCACACGGATCCGGCCCTTCAAGAAGGCGGCGGCGAAGAAGTAGGAGGCGCTGGAGACGTCCCCTTCGATTCTGTATTCGCGTGCCCGATATCTCTGACCACAGGGCACCACATAGCGGCCGGGGCCCTCCTCGATCACCTTCACACCGAACTCCCCCATCGTCTCGATGGTGAGCGCCACGTAGGGAAGGGAGGGAATTTTCCCCTCCAGGACGAGGGTGACGTCCTCGGCGGCGAAGGGGGCCGCGATCAGGAGGGATGAGACGTACTGACTGCTTTCGATGTCCCTCAGGACCGTCTTTCCGCCCCTGAGGCCGCCGCCCAGGATCGTCACCGGAGGAAAACCGAGTCCTCCGTCCGTCTGGGACCAGGCCCCGAGATCATGCAAGGCGTCCAGGAGAGGTTTCATCGGCCGCTCAGACAGACGCCCGTCTCCCCTGAGGATCGTCCGTCCTTTGCCCAGGGAGGCCATTCCCGCCAGGAGGCGCATCGCCGTTCCGTTGTTCCCCAGATGGATCTCCCGTGACGGACGGGCGATCTTTCCTCCCGTGCCGGCAACGATCATGTCCCTCCCGTCCCTGCGGATATTCGCCCCGAGGGCGCCAAGCGCAGCGGCCAGAAGCTCCGTGTCCTCGGCGATCAGGACGTCCCTGAGGCGCGATTCTCCCTCAGCCAGGGCCGCGATGACCATCGCCCGCTGCGTGTAGCTCTTCGATCCGGGGATCCGGACCGTTGCATCCAGGCGTTCGAGCGGTTTAATCTCCACCATTTTCCCCCAGCCTTTCCATGACAACCCGCCGCATGACCTCCCGCGGCGGTTCCATGCCCCGTCCAGAGACGGATCTGCTCCGCCCCCTGGTGGACGAACATCCCCACGCCGGAGCGGATGGCGCATCCCTCCGCCTCGGCCTCCCGCAGGAGGCGAGTCTTGACGGGATTGTAGATCATGTCCATGACCTGAGGAAAACGGACAAGGGACTTTTTCCTCAGAGGCGTCCGGTCCGTGTCCGGAAACATCCCCAGCGGCGTCGTGTTGATCAGGCAGTCCGCCTCCAGGCGGCCGATCTCCGCGGGCAGGCCCCAACGGCAGCCGAAATGGTCGGCCAGCCTTGGGTCCTTTCCGCCGTCCGATTGACGACGATGGGTGTTCCTCCCTCCTGAATCAGTGCGAAGACGGCCGCCCGGGCCGCCCCGCCGGCGCCGAGGATGACGAAGGTCTTTCCCCGGATCGCGCTCCATTCCGCCAGGTCGCGGATCAATCCGGGACCGTCCGTGTTGTATCCGATGAGCTTCCCGTCGCGGTTGATGATCGTGTTGACCGCACCGATCTCGGATGCGTTTGCATCCACCTCATCGAGGAACGCCATCACCGTTTCCTTGAAGGGGATGGTGACGCTTGCCCCCTGGATGCCCTTCTCGCGGATCGTCCGGACGATCTCGGCCGCGTCGTTCACCTGGTAAGCGGTGTAGGTGGCCATGAATTCCATCTTCGCGAAAGCCGCGCCGTGCATGAGCGGCGAGAGGCTCTGCGCGACGGGGTTTCCGAAGAGGGCAAAGTGTGCGGATTCATTCATTGCACTGTTCCTCCATCCATGATCCTGTTGATCTCCTTCATCTGATGGATCGTCAACTGGCCGGGCGCCGACGCCTCTTCCGGCTCCAGCGGGGCGTAGCTGAAGACGGAGCCGAGGAGGGGCGCCATGATCCGGCTGATCTTGCCCGGTCTTCCCATGCAGAAGGCGATGATCGCCTGGTCTTTCTGCCGGGCGTAGGGGATGAGCTCCAGAAGCCGCAGGCAATCAGCCGTTGCGCCCGCCTGAGTGACGATCTTGACGATCGCGGGGCCGTCCGCCATGCAAGCCGTCAGCTTCGCCTTCAGAAATTCGGCGGAAGGCGTCCCGGAAAAGTCATGCCAGGAGACGATCAGTTTCGTGGAGGTTCCGACAATCGTCTCCCGAAGCCCTGACTTCAGGGCGGGAGCGGTGGCCGTCTCGATATCGACATAGTCGGCGCCCAGGCGCACCGCTTCATTGAGCATCTCTACCCGTTCCTCCTCCGTCCCGGTGAATCCTCCACCTTCTTCCCGGCGGCGGTTCGTGACGATCACCGGGGTGCGCCGGGCGGCCAGAAGCCTCTCCAGATCGACCCCCGGGATCCGGTCGATCCTGAGTTCGATGAGATCGGCCAATGGTCGCGGCACGCTCCATTTTCTCAATGGCCGCATCGGTTGTCGCGGCGGCGATGGGGATGCAGATCATGGCAGCTCCTCCCCCCGGGGATAGGACCCCAGGATCTTGAGGAAGGCCGTCCTGTTTTTCAACTCCGCAAGGCACTCCTGCGTCTTTTCCTCGGCGATATGTCCGGCGAAGTCGGCAAAGAAGAGGTATTCCCACATCCGGTCCCGCATCGGGAAGGATTCGATCCGCATCAGGTTGATCCCCGCCTCGGCGAAGGGGGCCAGCGCCCGCTGGAGGGCGCCCGGGACGTGGGGCGTTCCGAAGAGGATCGAGGTCTTGTCGCGTCCGGTGATCCCTCCGCCCCCTTTCCCGGCTTTCGGTCCGATGACGAGAAACCGGGTCGTGTTGGCGGGGTTGTCTTCGATCCCCTCCGCCAGGAGATTCAGGCCGTAGGTTTCGGCGGCCAGGCGGCTTGCGACGGCGGCCGCCCGCTTGTCCTCCCGCACCCGGCGGGCCGCCCCCGCCGTGCTTTCCACCTCGACGAGGGGGACGCCGGGGAGGTGGGTCCGCAGCCACACCTGGCACTGGGCGAGGGCCTGGGGGTGGGAGTAGACCTTCCGGATCGCATCGGGGTCGTCGCAGCTCGCCAGGAGGCAGTGCCGGACCCGGAGGTATACCTCCGCCCGGATGGCCAGCGGCGTCGAGATCAGGCAGTCCAGCGTCGTTTTGACCGAACCCTCGGCGGAGTTTTCGACGGGGACGATCCCCCACTGCTGCTTCCCCCGTTCCACCTCGTCGAAGACCTCCGGGATCGTCACGGTCGGTATCGCGGCGATCCCCCCGCCGAAGTGGGCCAGGGCCGCCTGGTGGCTGAAGGAGGCCTCCGGTCCCAGGAAGGCGACGGTGGTCGGCGTCTGGAGGAAGCGGGAGGCGGAGAGGATCTCCCGGAAGATCCCCCGGAGGGCCGCTTCCGAAAGGATGCCGTCGTTGAGCGTCTCCAGATGCCGGTAGACCATGGCCTCCCGGGAGGGGTCGTAGACCTCCCTTCCGTCGGCCCGCTTGGTCTTGCCGATCTCGACCGAGACGGCCGCCCGTTCGTTGAGGAGGCGGACGATCTCCCGGTCCGTTCTGCTCGATCTTCTCCCTGAGCTCCTGCAGGATTTCTTGGCTCATGCGTGCAATCCTTCCAGCGTTTTTTTCATCATTTTCTCCGGTATCCCCCCGTTCACGATGGGGACCCCCAGCTTCTTGAGCAGTACAAAGTGAACGGTCTCTCCCTTTTTTTTCTTGTCCCTTGCAATTCGGGAGGCGATCTCCTCCAGATCCAGGTTTGCCGGGGATCCGATCGGGGAGGCCGACCGCCCGGATGACCGAAACGATCCGCTGCCGGTCGTCTGCCGGCAGGTCGTGGAGTTGTTCCGAGAGGATCGCCGCCGCAACCATGCCGATCGCCACGGCTTCACCGTGGGAAAGGGAGTAAGCGGATGCCGCTTCGACGGCGTGGCCGACGGTATGGCCGAAATTCAGAATCCGCCGGAGTCCCCGATCCCGTTCGTCGAGCTCGACAAGCCCCTTTTTGATCCGGCAGGCGGCCGTGATCACCTTCTCGAGAAAGGCGGATTCCCGAAGCCCGCCCGCCGCGGCGGCGGCCTCGATGGTGTCCAGGAGCGCAGGGGACTCGATGACCCCGTATTTGATCACCTCGGCAAGACCGCTGCGGAACTGCTCTTCCGGGAGCGTCTGCAGAAAGGTCAGATGTCGATGAAGACCCCTTTCGGCTGGTGGAACGTCCCGAGGAGGTTCTTGCCGGCGTCGGTGTCCACCCCGTTTTCCCCCCGATGCTGCTGTCCACCTGGGCGAGGAGGGTCGTCGGGATCTGGATGACCGGGATTCCCCGCATGAAGATCGAGGCGGCAAAACCGGTCAGATCGCCGATGACGCCGCCGCCCAGGGCGATCAGTGCCGTGGAGCGGTCTGCGCCGAGGGCGATCAGCTTTTCGACGATGGAAAGGACCGTTCCCATCGCCTTGGCGGTCTCGCCGGGAGGCACCGTGATCCGGTCAACGCGAAGATCGGTCTTTTTCAGGGCCTCTTGCACCCTTTCCCCATGAAGGGCGTCGATCTGGGTATCCGTGACGAGGATATACCTCTCGGCCCAGTTGTTTTTCGCCAGGATCAGCCCCATGCGGTCCAGGATCTTCTCGCCGATGTGGATCTCGTAGGAATTGCCGATCTTCCGGTCGAGGTTCACTTTCATCTTGTTCATCAAAGCCTCCCGATGCCGTTGCGCATCGTGTTTGCCAGGAGGGTCACCTCGTCCATGAGCCGGTAGAACTCTTCCGGCCGGAGCGACTGGGGCCCGTCCACCAGGGCCTTTTCCGGTTCCGGATGGATCTCGACGATGACGCCGTCCGCCCCCACGGCCACGGCCGCCCGGGTGAGGGGGATGACGTATTTCGCATGACCGGAGGCGTGGCTCGGATCGATGATCACCGGCAGGTGGGTCAGCTCCTTCAGGACGGGTACCGCGCTGATGTCGAGGGTGTTCCGCGTCGTCGTCTCGAAGGTGCGGATCCCCCGTTCGCAGAGGATCACCTGATCGTTACCCTCGGAGAGGATGTATTCCGCCGACATGAGGAGCTCCTCGATCGTCGTCATCATCCCCCGCTTGAGGAGAATGGGCTTCCGGCAGTGGCCGACCTTCTTGAGAAGGGCGAAATTCTGGACGTTCCGGGCGCCGATCTGGAGGATGTCGCTGTACTCCTCGACCAGGTCGACGTCGGTCGTGTTCATCACCTCGGTCACGACGGGCATCCCTACTTTTTCGCCGACCTTCTTGAGGAGTTTCAGCCCCTCCTCCTCCATTCCCTGGAAGCTGTAGGGCGACGTCCGCGGCTTGAAGGCCCCGCCCCGGAGGATCTTCGCCCCCGCCTTTTTGGCGACGTAGCCGGATTCCATCAGCTGCTCCTCGCTTTCGACGGAGCAGGGACCGGCCATGACGGTGAATTCGCCCCCGCCGATCTGCACTTCGCCGATCCGGATGACCGTGTTTTCCTCCCGGAACTCCCGGCCGGCGAGCTTGTAGGGTTTGAGGATCGGGACGACCTTTTCCACCCCGGGGAGGAAGGCCGCCGCTTTCAGATGGACCTTGCCTCGGTCGTCGCCGATGGCGCCGATGAGCGTCCTTTCCACGCCCTGGGAGATGTGCGGCTTGTAGCCCACCGATGAGATCCATTCGGTTACATGGTCGATCTGTTCCTGTGTGACATTTTTTTTCATCAGAATAATCATGGTTCACCTCGAATAAAAAATGGCCGTGGTGATCTCGGCGCTGCCACCACGGCCATGATAAAATAAAAAAAGCCATGGACAGCGTCTTGAAGGTCTGTCCATGGCTTAGTTGTTTAGGTTATTTGTTTTCCCTTACGTCCTCCTAAGCAGCGGGCAGACCGGTGTATAAAAATAATAAAACCAAAAGAAGCTGGTATTATACACTTTGTCTGCCATCTCTTTTCTGCCCACGGTTCAATACTCCTTAAAAAGTAGAATGCATAAAAACACAGTCGCCGCCGGTTGTCAAGAAAAAAATGAACAGAAAAAATGACAGACAATAATTTGCTTGCATCTGCGGATGATTGGCCCTATATGCGCATCTGGAGGGATGGTCCTGCACCTTTGAAATCTGGAAGGCGCCAGGTTAGCGGCAATGTCGCCCGTCGGACGACTCCTGCCGAACCCATGAGTACTAAAAGGAGCCTTTATGGAGTGGTACCATCTGTTCAATCCCCTGACTGAAAAGATCGTCGCGCTGGCCATTTTGGCCATTGCCTTTGCACTGATCCTCTACCGGAAGATCAACATCACCTACATCTCCCTGGTGGGCGCCGCCCTGCTGATCGCTACCGGCATCATCGCGCCGGATGCCGCCCTCTGGGACGGCGTGGAATGGAAGGTCCTGACCATCTACTGGGGATACGGCATGCTCGCCTTCGCCTTTCGGGAAAGCCGGCTCCCCGCCTGGCTGGGCTGCCTGATCCTCAGTCATGTCAAAAAGGAGAAGTATGTCTTGCTGCTCTTGTGCACACTGGCCGCGATCCTCTCCTCCTTCATGGCCAACCCCGTGGTCGTGATCATCCTGGCGCCCCTGTTTATCGACATCGCCGATAAGCTCAAATCGAACCTCTTCGTCTACCTGGTGGGTCTCGCGATCGCCTCGAACGTCGTCACCACCGTTACGATGGTCGCCGATCCCCCGGCACTTATCGTCGCAGCCAAGACCGGGATGCAGTTCCTCGACTTCTACTGGTTCCAGGGGAAGGTTGGCCTGGGGACCATCTCCGTCTTTGGCCTCATCGCCGCTCTTCTCGTTTTGCTCTACCAATTCAGACATATGAACAACCAGGTGGATTGCTTCGAGGAGGAGATCCAGATCAAAAGCCACATCCCGACGATCATCTTCATCGTCAGCGTCGTTCTTCTGTCTTTGCCCATCATGACCGCCGGGATCCCCCTGGTGAACCAGGGCACCGTCGGGTTCCTCGTGGGCGTCAGCGCCTTGCTCTACAACTGGAAAAACGCCAGGGAGATGCACGACGAGTTCGACTGGGCCTCGATCTTCTTTCTCGTCGGGATCTTCATCATCATCGCCACGGTGGAGAAGGTGGGCCTCCTCAAGGACTTTGCCGACTGGATGGCCGCGACGGGCCTCAAGAGCCCGACCGCCTACCTGGCGATATTCATCTGGATCTCCGTCCTGCTCTCCTCCTTCATCGACAACGTCCCCTACACGGTCCTGATGATTCCCGTCTGCTCCTATGTGGCGACGAACCTGGGGGTGAACCCCTTCGTCTTTTACTTCGGGATGCTCGTCGGCTGCGGTATCGGCGGGAACATCACCCCGGTGGGGGCGACGGCCAACGTCCTGGCCTGCGGAATGCTGGAGAAGCGGGGCTACAAGATCGAGTTGGGCAAGTACCTGGCGATGAGCGTGCCGTTTTCCGTGGCACCGGTGATCGTCGCCCACCTCCTGCTCCAGCTGATCTGGCTGTAGTGCGGATGGATAAGGACTCGCTTTTTGCGTGAGTGGCAAAACCTGGTCTTCATCTCAGGAAATTTTCATCAGGAGAATCGGACTGTTCCTCCGGATCGAGGCGAGACGAAACCGATATCCCGGAGTCCTGTCGGCTCAGACGCAAAAGGTATATTTCGTTCCCGCCGTATTCAGGATAAACCGGTCGGGCATCGCCTCCGAGAAGGCTTTGGTAGCCTCGAACCCGGTGCAGTGGGCCGGAACAACCCAATCGGGGTTGATGTTCTTAAGGTCGGCAATGGTCTGCCGGATGACCTCCGGCTGGGCGTTCACCAGATGAAAACCGCCCATCACGGCGTGCACGTTGTCGATCCCCGTGATTTTTTGAAAGTGTTTGACCGTATTCACAATGCCCGCGTGAGCACATCCCGATACGATGACGAGCCCCTTGTCCTTCAGATGAAACACCATGGCCTGCTCACCGGGAAAGGTATCGACAACGACTGCTTCACCTTTCTGTATGAGAAGAGTGGGAGGCGCCTTTTCATACTCCGTCACCCTCTCCACATTGCCCGAAAAGTATCCCCCCGGCATCACTTCAGTCGGCCTCTTCACCTCGACGACGCTCACCAGACCCAGCGCTTCTATCTCTGACTTGCTCAGTCGGCCGATATCCAACCTGTTCGACGTGCCCGGAACGAAGGAGTATCTTCTCTCGAAGGCGTCTTCTCCCACATAGAGGGGCGCCCCCTTTGGGATCTTGGCCCGATTCAAAGTGAGGAGCTCGGTGAGCCCGGTCCAGTGGTCGAAATGGCCGTGACTCAGCCCAAAGCCGACCGCCTTTCCCATGTCGATGCCGAGGACCTCCATATTCTTATGCACGCCCTGTGCGTCCAAACCATAGTCAAACATGAAGCCGCTCGTCCTGCCGTTCGAGGTGGCTTCAATAAAGAAGGATAGACCATGCTCCGCATGCATCCATTGGCCGGGCTGGGTGCGAAACCTGCGGGTGATCGCTGCATCCGGCCTCAGTGCGTCATAATAATTGTCCGTAATCACCGTGACGACGAGTTTTTCTATTGGGGTTACATAGACCGAACCATACTCATTCCTCTTCGTATCCATCATGCCTCCCGTGATTTGCGCCGCTCTTGAGGCTGCGGTTTCCAAAAGGTGCCTCAACTGGCCTGGTTATTCCAGTCAGACCCTCGGTTTTTAATGATATCCTCCCCAGGGGATGTAAAACAGGATCTCTTCTCTTGACTATTTTCCCGTTGACAGGCCATTTCCCTTTTCTTATTATGAAACATCAGAAAAATCATCAGAAACTTTCCTCGGCATGCGGAGAGCCTTCCGCCATGAAGGGAGAGCGCATCGCTGATGGTGCGCACGAATGGTTCAACATCCCGAATGTGCAGGGAGCCCTGACCGTAAAAGATCCGAATAGAGCATTAGGGAGACGCAGAATGACAGATCTGCCGATATGGCTGAAAGAACAGGTGCTGAGGATGTACGAGCAAAGCTCCTATGCGAATTTTCTGCGGGTGGAGATCCTCGAACTTTGTGCGGGGGAAACCACTTTTGCCATGAAAGTGAGGCACGAACTCACCAACCTCAGCGGGATACTGCACGGCGGCGCGGTGGGATCGCTGATCGACATGGCCATGAATCTTGCCTGCTTTTCCTTGGGCAAGCAGGCGACGGTGCTCGGTTTCAACACGAATTTCCTCCTGGGCGCCAAGGAGGGAGACACGGTCAAGGCGTCCGCCAAGGTGCTTCACAACGGAAAGAGCACGATGGTGGTGGAAAGCAGGGTCACCGACCATGAAGGGAAGTTGCTTGCCAAAGCGCGGGGAACCTTTTTTGTTGTGGGACTGATCATCCCGGAAAAATCATGATAGGGCATACCATGGGCATGGGACAGCGACGGAGGGAACCCATCGAGGAGGGTGCGCATTGACACAGGTCGCGTCGTGGCTCAAAGAGCTTTTGTTGCACATGCACGATCGCAATCTCTTTGCGAAGTACATGGGTATGGAGATCGCGGAGGTTCAAGAAGGGGAGTCCGTGGTGACGATGTTCGTGACCCACAAGCATACCAACACTCGGGGAGTGATCCATGGCGGGGCTCTCGTATCGCTGGCCGATATGGCCATGGGCCTGGCTTGCCACTCCTTCGCCAGACGTGTCGTGACCCTCGATTTGAATATTAGTTTTACCCATCGCGCCAAGGAAGGGGATACGGTCAAGGCCTTTTCCACGGTCATCCACAGCGGCAAAACGACGATGGTGGTCGAGGGCAGCATCACGGATGGGGCGGGGAAGCTCCTGGCCAAGGCGAGGGGCACCTTCTTTGTGATTGGACATTACACGGAAAACGCCCCTCTTCCCTCTGCAGCAGCCGACGAGGCTTCATCCAGATAGCCAAAGACATGCGAAATGTAAAGACCATGGCCATGACCAGACCCACGACGATCTTGCGATACGCATTTTTCTCAACAATACCCTCATAGCCGATACGCTCAGACATTTTCTCCTTCATCTTCCCGTTTTCATGAAAATATCTCTTGACAAACCATGTGCAGATATTTTACTTTACACCACAAAACATAATTCCATACAATGAAACAATATGGAGAGTGTGGAGAAGGTTTCAAAAGGGGGCGGAGGGGGCGTTTGTACGTTGACAAGTTCACATGGACAAGCGTATGCTCCGCAAATTGGCCGCTGTTGCGATTCGGCGGTCATCGGATGATCGTGGAATACCGCATCGGGAAAGAGAAAGGGAGGAATAGGCAATGTCGAAGCTGAAGGTTGTTCGCATGAAGGATGTAAAAGGTGAGAGACGGGAACCGCCCCGGACGTCGTGGATCCTGTGTTCGGAAAAGATGACGGGAGCACAAAACCTCTCGATGGGGGTGAATGAAACGTATCCGGGAGGGATGGTTCCGGAGCACAAGCATGATCATGAGGAAGAGGTGATGTTCTTCCTTTCGGGTCGAGGGACCTTTATCACCGAGGAGGAGCAGTTTGTCGTGGAGCCGGGGATGTGCGTGTACAATCCTCCGGGCGGTCTTCACCGGATCGTCAACGACGGCGATGAGGTCCTGCGATTCATCTGGATCTATTCTCCCCAGCTTGCAGGCCATAGGAAGGCTTGACGCAAGAAGCACAATAAATATCGCAGGAAAGTATAAGACAGAGGTATCCTCCCTCTTATCTTATATCTGAAAGGAGCAAACAATGGGTAATTGGCAAATTCCACCCGCTGGCGGTCACATGGAGAGCCCCAACGGGATCTATTTGCAGACCATGAACATGACCCAAGTCAACGAGCGGCTCAAGACGAATGACCTGATCATCATCCCCGTGGGCAGCACGGAATGCCATGGCGCCGCCCAGCCGCTGGGCGAGGACACGTTCCTCGTGACCCGGATGGCCGAGCAGGTGGCCCAGAAAATGGGCTGCACCATCGCCATGCCGATCTGGTACGGTTCCCATCCCTACCACCACATGGGGATGCCCGGGACCGTCGTCGTTCCGGAGGAGACCCTGCTGGCGAACATGCGCGCCATCATCACCGGGCTCTGGAACATGGGATTCCGCAAGCAGATCTTCGTCAACGGCCACGGCCAGGAGGAGGTCCTCCCCCTGGCGATCCATCAGTGGGCGAAGAAGTACCAGGTGCCGGCGATCCTGATCACCCTGCACACCTGGAACACGATTCACAATTACATGAAGGACAAGGCGCACGGCGGCCCCTTCGATACGCCCTTCTCCCACGCCGACGAGGCGGAGTGCTCCTACTCGCTGGCCCTGTTCCCGGAATTTTGCGACATGAAGCTTGCCGTGGACAACAAGCCGGAAGGATTCCTGCCCCCCGGCCACGTGGACAAGGGCGGCGAGGTGTACCACGCCCCGATCAGGGGACATGAACATATCGGTCTGGGCGGCATCGAGCTCAAGGTCTACCCCGAAGGGGTCATCGGCCATCCCACCAAGGCCTCGGCCGAGAAGGCCAAGGCGGGCGTGGAGGCCATGATGGATTACATGTGCAAGCTGATCGGCGATATCATGACCAAGTTCCCGGCCGGCGTCCTGCCCCCGGCGAACAAGGTCACCGAGCGCAGCCAGGAGGAGATCGACGCCCTCCTGAAGGGGCCGCTGAACGGCGGCAAGTCCATCTACACCATCGCTTATCCGCCTTAGACCGGGGGAGTCACCGTTCTCATGTCATCACGAGGTGAGCCTCTTGTTTGCATGAGAAGGTGCACTACAACTGAGCGCGTTGATTCATCGGATATACCCTGCGGTCTATGCCGCAGGGTTGCCGAAGAGATTGGGACGTGGGTCTCTGCCAAGGGTCAAGACCATTCGATCCGGTTCATTTCCAGATTTTCAGGGGGAAGTTATGTCAGTCATCATCAAAGTCAATATGAGCAACAAGGAGATTACGAAAGTCGAGAACCCGGCCTACCGGCTTTTGGGTGGACGGGCTTTGTCGGCCCGAATCCTTCTTGACGAAGTTCCGCCCAACTGCGAGCCGCTCGGACCGAAGAACAAGCTGGTGATCGCCCCCGGCTTGCTGGCGGGGACACCCGTCACGAGCGGCAGCCGGATTTCCTGCGGCGCCAAGAGCCCGATGACCAACGGAATCAAGGAAGCCAATTCCGGCGGGAATATCGGCCTTTACCTCGGCCGATTCGGAATCAAGGCGGTGGTGATCGAAGGACTGCCCGCCGATGACAATGCCTATGTGTTAAGAATTGACAAAGAAGGGTCTTCCCTGCTGGTCATGAATGAACTCAGGCAACTGGGAACCTATGCCACGGATCAAAAACTCCGGGCCAAGTTCGGCAAGGATGTGGGTGTCCTCTGCATCGGGCCGGCCGGAGAAAACCGATTGAAGATGGCGGCGATCGCTTCGTCCGATCCGAACGGTGAGCTGAAATTTGCCGCCCGGGGCGGTCTGGGGGCCGTGATGGGAAGCAAAGGGGTCAAGGCGATCGTTGTGGACCGGACGCTCCAGCAGCCGGTCTACCATGACAAACAGAAATTCATGGATATGGTCCGAACGATCCACGCCGAATTTATCAACGATCCCAAAATCAAGAATGTCAATCAAAAAACCGGAACGGCGACCATCGTCAAGGCGGTCAATGCCATGGGCGCACTGCCGACCCGTAACTTCCGACAGGGTTCCATCGAGGGCGTCGATGGTCTGAGCGGCGAGAAGATGTACGAGACTATCATGAGCCGTGGGGGAGAGGGGAAGGCGGGCGTCTCCTGCATGGACGGGTGTCTGATCAAATGCAGCAACATCTACCCGGACGCCTCCGGGAAGAAGATCTGTTCCACGCTTCAGTATGAGAACATCGCCCTGCTGGGTTCCAACCTCGGCTTTACGAATCTCGATCCGGTCGCCAGGCTCAATTACGAGTGCGATGATATCGGTGTGGATGCCATCGAGGCCGGCGCGACGCTCGGCGTGGCCATCGATATGGGCCTGGGAACGTGGGACGATCTGGAAGGGTGTATGGCGATGATGGGGGAAATTCGGAAGAACACCCTGCTGGGCAAAGTCCTCGGCCACGGCGTCCAGGTGACGGGCGACGTACTGGGTTCGAGAAGAATCCCCGCGGCCAAAGGGCAAGTCGTTCGCAGGTTACGATCCCCGCGCCCTCAAGGGCAACGGCGTGACCTACGCAATGTCCCCCATGGGCGCCGACCATACCGCCGGCAACTGCTTCGGGTCCCGCGGCGAGGTGAATCCGCTGGGCACCGAAAAGCAGGGGGAGCTGTCCAAGTCCCTGCAATTCAAGATGTGCGCGCTGGACAGCCTGGGCTTCTGCATCTTCGCCCGTCCCCCCCTGTTCAAGGATCCCAGCAGGATGACGACGCTGGTCAATGCCTTTTTAGGGACCGACCTCAGCGTCGATCAGCTGTGGGAGATCATGGGTGTCAATGTGGTAAGAACGGAACGGGAATTCAATATCGGGGCGGGTCTGTCCCCGGCCAACGATAAACTGCCGGAATATGTCTATGTGGAACCGTTGCCTCCGACCAATGAGGTGTTCGATCTATCGGAGCAAGAATGCCTGAAGGCGATTGTGTGAGTCATGGCCGTTGTTCGTCTGCATCTGACGCTGATCGAAATGGCGGGAGGCAAGAAAGAACTGACCGTCGATGCGCAGCAGCCGGTATTGCTGACAACGCTGTTGGAGCGTTTGGGGGTGCCTCAGGAGGAAGTGGGCATCATCGTCAGAAACAGAAAACAGGATGCGATCGACTGCATGATCCGGGAAGGGGATGTGGTCGAACTCTTCCCGATCCTTTCGGGCGGTTAACATTGCTCTTAGCGATGGTAATGAATCCAATGGACACGTTCACAAAACCTGGGTTCCGAACGATAGAACGTATTTCATGTGCAAGCCCATTATGGAATAGGTCGGCACGGGGATAATGCCCCGCTGACCGGTTTTTAAATATCGGCCCGCGATTCAGACCTCCAGTCGGAAGAAGATGTCGTTATGACCGATCAACACAACTTCGATAAACTTCTGGCGCCCCTCAGCATCAATCAAATCACATTGCGGAATCGAATGGTTAAACTCGCGGCCTCTCTGGGTTTGGCGAAAGAGGACGGACAGATCAGCGACCTCAATCTCTGCTTCTATGAAACAGTGGCAAAGGGGGGCGTGGGTCTGATCATCATCGAACATGGCTTTGTCGATTTTCCCCGGGGGATGACCGGAGGGGGCCGGATCGGTAACAGCGGGGAGATCCACCTGCCGGGGTTGACGGAACTGGCCGGTGTGATTCACAAAGGCGGAATCCCCTGCTGCATCCAGTTGGGACATGCCGGCCCGTCGCAGTGGAAGAAGCTTCCGGATCAACCGGTTTCGGCAAGCACCCTCAGCCGATTAGAAAACCCCCAGCCCAGTTACCCCCTGCCGCGGGAATTGTCCGTCTCGGAAATCGGGACGCTCGTGGAGAAATTCGTCAAGGCCGCCGAGCGGGCCCAGAAGGCCGGTTTCGACGGCGTGGAGATACACGGGGCACACAATTACCTGATCAACAGTTTCTTCTCCCGTGTCTGGAACCGGCGGCATGACGCCTACGGTTGCCAGGACCTGGAGTCCAGGACACGGTTTGCGGTCGAGATTATCCAAGGGATCCGTCACTCGCTCGGCAAGGACTTTGTTGTTGGCGTGCGGATCAACGGCGCCGAGTACGGGGTCAGGGACGCGTTGACCGTTCCGGAGAGCCAGGCTATTGCAAAACGATTGGAGCAGGCGGGCGCCAGTTACCTGAATGTATCCGCCTGGGGATTCGGACCTTATAACCGGTTATGCTATCCGGAGCAAATCCTTTTCCCGGAACCGGATGTGTCCCTGGTGCCGGAAGTGAAAAAACCGGCGGCGCTGGCGCCGCTGGCAGCGGCCATCAAGAGCGCTGTGACCATTCCGGTGATTGCCGCCGGGCGCCTGGACGCCGAACTCGGCGAGCAGATACTCCAAAAGGGGATGGCGGACCTGATCGGCATGAACAGGCGTTTTTTTGCCGATCCCGAGTACGCTGCCAAAGTCGCCGCGGGTCGATTGGAGGACATCGCACCCTGCACAGGATGCCTGGAGTGTCTTTCCCGACAGGAACTGGGGAAGCCTATCCGATGCCGGATCAACGCCGCATTCGGCAGGGGGTATGAGTTTGCCCTCCAGCCGGCGAAACGCAGGAAAAAGGTCATCGTGGTCGGTGGGGGACCGGCGGGGATGGAAGCCGCCCGGGTGGCCGCCCTGCGCGGTCATGAGGTCTCTCTTTACGAGAAGGAGAGTCGCCTGGGCGGGCTCATACCGCTCGCGACGATGATCAAGGGCACCGACATCGAGGACCTGCCGGCGGTTTGTCACTACCTGGAGAGGCAGGTGCGCCGATTGAATATCAATGTCAGGTGTGGGACGGAGGCGGATGCCGCCCTGATCGAACGGGAGAAGCCCGATGCAGTCCTCATCGCCGTCGGGGCTCTACCGGCCGTCCCGGATATTCCGGGCATTGAAAAAAGCCATGTCATCAGTACGAAGACCCTTCACAAACAATCAAAAATTTTCATGAAACTGATCGGTCCCCACCTGCTGAGGCGCTTGAGCCGACTCTATCTGCCCATCGGCAAGCGGGTGATCATCATCGGCGGTTTGATTCAGGGATGCGAAACAGCGGAGTTCCTGGTCAAACTCGGACGGAAGGTGACGGTCCTTGAGGCATCGGACTGTCTGGGCGCTGGCATCCCGGAGGTCGGCAGGCCGCGGCTTCTCTGGTGGCTGGCGAAAAACGGCGTCCTGCTGCTGTCCGGCGTGACCTATGTCGAGATCACGGATACGGGAATGACCATCATCACCAAAGAGGGGGATCGTCAGGCATTGGCGGCCGACACGATCCTGACGGTGATACCTCCGACCCCTGACACGGCCCTGTATGAAGCATTACAAGGCAAGGTGCCGGAAATCCACCTGATCGGCGACGCGAAAAAAGAGGGCTCCGAATTGATCCTGGGTGCGGTCGGCGACGGCGCGGAGGTTGCCCGGCTGATATAGAAACCGTTTCGAGCGGATTAGGGTGTCGGCTCACCGGTTTAATCATAGTGAATCGCAACGGAGTCATTTTGCTTCGATAAGGCATAAGGGTCGGCCAAGTGGAGATTGGACCCGGGTCAACCCCAAAATGAAAAAAGAGGACTTATGGTAAAAGTGCGATTGCGGTTATCGAACTGGGGAGAAACGGGAAACCCTGTCGTTTTTAACAAAGAAAGGATGATTCGATGAAAGCCATTGTCAAAGCCAGCGGAGAGGCGGGCGCCATCGAGGTCAGGGATCTGCCGATGCCGGAGCCCGGCTCCGGCGAAGTCCTCGTGAAGATGGGAGCGTCGGGGATCTGTTACAGTGATGTGATGATATACAAGGGTTTGTACAAGGGCCGGTCACCGTTGCCGTTTCCACTCATCATGGGACATGAAGGAGCCGGGGTGATTGCGGGACTTGGACAGGGGGTCACGAGCCTGAAAGTGGGCGACAAGGTCAGCCTGCTTCCCATCTGGGGCTGCGGCCACTGCGGCAATTGCGTGGACGGATCCCCGAACCTGTGCACGGGTTGGACCCACCTGGGGATCACACGCGACGGAACATTCGCGGAGTATGTTACGGTTCCAGCCTTAACGGCCTTCAAAGTGCCCGATTCAATCTCCATGATCAATGCCGCCTGCGTCGAGCCGATCAACCTGGCCGTCCGCACCTTCGAACATCTCAAACCGCAACTGGCCGAAACGGTGGCCATCGTAGGCCCCGGCGCCATCGGTCTCTTCCATGTGCAGGCCTTCAAGGCGGCAGGCGCAGCGAAAGTCATTGTGATCGGCCTCGATCAGGATGCCAAACGATTCGAAACGGCCAAGAAGCTCGGAGCAGACCATATCGTCAATGGGAGCAAGGTGGATGTAGTCAAGGAGGTCAAAGAACTCACGGGAGGGTTAGGTTGCGACATCGTCGTCGAGACGGCGAGCCATCCCTCGACGGTGGGACTGGCGATCAACCTGGCCGCTGCCAAAGGCCGCGTGATGCTCTTCGGCCTCTATCAGGAGGCGACGATCAGCCCCCTGAGCATGGTCCGGAGCGGCCTCCAGGTCTGGGCGGACACCGCCTCGATCCCGCGCTGGTTCAGAAGAGGCATCCGCTGGGTGGAATACGGGAAGGTGACGGCGGAGCCGATCGTGAGCCGTCCGTTCCGTCTGGAAGAGGTGAACGAGGCGTTCGAGGCGTTCAAGGCCGGGGAAGCGGCAAAGGTATTGTTTGTCATGTAACGGCCTTCGTCGAAATGGAAATAGAGTATCGATCACTTGACCAATCCTCCCTTCGCTAAAACGGAGTTACGGGCAATGGACTTCGATCCACATTACATATAAGGAGACGGAAAATGGCTAAGGCATTGGAAGGCATTAGAGTTTTGGATTTTACGCAGTATTTGGCAGGTCCCCATTGTTCGATGTTGCTGAGCGAGCTGGGGGCCGAGGTCATCAAGGTGGAAATGCCGGGCAAGGGCGAGCCGGAGAGGGGCGCCACGCCGCTGACCGATAAAGGGGAGTCGTTTCAATTCATCGATCGGAACCGGGGGAAAAAGAGCGTTACCCTGAACCTCAAGAATCCGAAGGGCCGGGAGATGGCCCAGATGCTGGCGGCGAAAGCGGACATCCTCGTGGAAAACTTCGCCACCGGGGGTATGGAGAAGCTGGGCCTTGGTTATGAGGAACTGAGCAAGATCAATCCGCGACTCATCTACGCCTCCATCTCGGGCTTCGGACATACCGGCCCCCGGCGTTTAGACGTCTCCTATGACGTGGTCAGCCAGGCGATGGGCGGGTTGATGAGCGTGAACGGCTACCCCAATGGCGAGCATCTGAGGACGGCCATCTCTGTCGGAGACTATCTGGGAGGATTTAACGGCGCGATCGCCATCCTGGCGGCCCTGCATTACCGGTCCATATCGGGCGAGGGGCAGGCGATCGACATCTCCATGCAGGACGCCGTGTGGTCACTCGTTTTCCCGGACCGAGCCGACTATTTTATCACCGGCAAGATCCCCCAAAAATTCGGCAACCAGTTCGCCAGTTCCGTCCCGTTCGGCAGCTACAACGCCAAGGATGGCGCCGTCGTGATTTGCACCATTGCGGATTTTCAATGGCAAAAGGTCCTGCAGGCGATCGGCAGGGAGGACTTGAGCGGCGACCAGCGCTTCGCCACCCGCGATAACCGGGTGAAAAACCGGGAAGCGGTCAACGCCGTGGTGGACGGATTCTGCCGGGAAAGAACGGTCGAGGAAATCATGACGGCACTCAAGAAGAATCAGGTAGCCTGCTCGCCTCTGCCCAATTTTGACCAGGTGGCCAATGACCCCCACCTGTTGAGCCGGGAGATGATCGTCGAAGTCGAACAGCCCGTTTCCGGAAAGCTCAAGCTCCTCGGCTCGGTATTCAAGATGTCCAAGACGCCGGGAGACAGAAAGATGCCCGCTCCCGCGGTCGGCGAGCACAATGAGGAAATTTACTCCCAACTCCTGGGGATCAGTCCGCAGGAGATACAGAAACTCAAGGAAGACGGCGTCATTTGAGACTGCTGAATGAATTGCAGAGATCTCAATGGTTCAACGAAGTTTCTAAAGTAGAAGGAGAACACCAATGGAATTCGGATTGAGTGATGAACAAAAAATATTGATTGGGAGCGTTCGCGCTTTTATCAAAGGTCAGCTGTCGCCGCTGGAGGAAGAAATCGAGACGACGGGCCGTCTCGATCCGGAGAAAGCCAAGGCGATCTTCACACAAGTCCAAGGCGCTGGGTTTTTACGCGATGAATATACCCGAAGAGTACGGCGGCGGTGGTCTGTCGGCCGTTGATACCTGCCTGGTCGAGGAGCAGTTCGGCCATGCTGAAGGATATTCTGATCCGGCGCGCCTTCGGCAATGTGTACGAAGTGCTGCTCAAGTGCGCACGAAGCGCAGCAGGAGCGCTGGCTGTTACCCTGCGTCCAGGGCGAGCGCACCTGCTCGATCGCGATCACCGAGCCCAACGCGGGATCGGATGCGGCCGCGCTCAAAACGCGGGCGGTGAAGGACGGCGACGGGTGGAGACTCTCGGGCGGGAAGCATTTTCATCAGTGACGGCGAGTATTCCGATTTCTTTGTCGTTTCAGCCGTGACCGACCCAAGTGCAGGTTCGAGGGGCATTTCACTGTTTCTGGTGGATAAAGCTTCAGCCCGGCTTTACCGTCGGTCGAAACCAGGCGATGATGGGGCTGGTCGGCACCTCTCATGTCGGAGCTTTTCTTTGACGACATCAAACTCGAACGGGAGAATCTCCTCGGCCAAGAGGGCCAGGGTATGCGACTGGTACTGGAGACTCTGGGGCGGGTGCGGCTCACCCAGGTCGGAGCGCGTGCCGTGGGCAAGGCGACCAAGCTGTTGGGCATGATGACCGATTACGCCAAGGAACGTGTCAGTTTGGCCAGCCCATCGGCCACTTTCAACTCATCCAGGAGATGATTGCCGACAGCACCATCGAGGTCAACGCGGCTCGGCTGATGCTGCTCCGCGCAGCCTATGAAATTGATGAGGGGCGTGATGCGCGCGACTGGATATCGATGGTGAAGGTCCATGCCGCCGAGACGCTGGGACGTGTCGCGGACCGTGCGGTGCAGGTCTTCGGCGGGATGGGATACTGCAAGGACCTGCCGATCGAACAGTTGTACCGTGATTCCCGCATTTACCGCATCTTTGACGGCACGTCGGAAATCCACCGCATCGTTGTCGCGCGCAGACGTTCTCAAAAAAGGCGCGTCGCTGTTCGATATCCGGTGATTCGAGGGCTTGAATGAAGATCTCTTCACCAAAAGGCATATAAAGATGAAAACAAGGGTGACACGGCTGCTCGGCATCGAACACCCCATCTTTCAGGGTGGAATGGCATGGATTTCCGATTATCATCTGGCTGCGGCCGTATCCAATGCGGGCGCGGCGGGGATTATAGCCACCGGAGGAAGGGATGCCGCCTGGACAAGGGACCAGATCCTAAAAGCAAAGGCACTGACCGATAAGCCTTTCGGGGTGAACCTTGGCCTTGCGCGAACGATCATGGCGATTTGAACGAGATGGTTCGGGTGATTTGTGAAGAAAAAATCTCCTTTGTGACGATCGGCGCGGGCAATCCGATTCCCTTTATAGAGACTTTTCATTCTGCGGGCGTTAAAGTCGTCGGCATCATCCCGAATTTGCGGCTGGCCAAAAGAGTGGAGGCGGCGGGCATCGATATGATCGTGGTCGAGGGAACCGAGGCGGGCGGAACAATCGGCCGTCTAAGCACCATGGCGCTGATGACCAACGTCATCCCCGAGGTTTCCATTCCGGTTCTCGCCGCCGGCGCCATTGTGGACGGACGCGGCCTGGCCGCCGCTCTGATGATGGGTGCGGAGGGCATTCAGATGGGAACCCGTTTCCTCGCCTCTGCGGAATGTGTGGTCCACCCCCAGTACAAGGAGGAAATTCTCAAGGCGACGGATGACCAGTCCGTATCCACGGGTTTGTCCAGGAATATGGGCATGCGGGGACTCAGGAGCCCCTTCACCGAGAAATTCACACAGATGGAGATCAGCGGCGTTTCCGATGCGGAGCTGAGCGATTTTGCCACGGGGGCTTCCCGGGCGGTCGCAGAAAAAGGACTGGGCGCGGACGGGATGAACGGCATGGTTCAGTGCGGTCAGGGTCTTGTCCCGATCAAGGAGATCAAAACGGCAAGACAGATCGTGGAGGATACGGTAAAAGAGGCCGAAGAGCTTCTTTTGAACGCTCCCAAGCGGGTGAAGTAATGCTGATAGTCCGGTACTTCATTCTGAGAAGTGATTGAGGTGGAGCAAGAACTCAGGTTGCGGTGGCGGGTCTTTGAGCGTCGGAGATGTATTTGACCGGTCCGCCTTATTTATGTTCTTGACAAGAATACCCGGAACTGCTAGGAAATACACAGTAAAATAATATTTCATACAGTGGAACGCATGGAAGATTGACCTGCTCTCAGGTCCAAAAGACATCCGCTGGAGGAAACAGTCCTTCAGCCCGAAGGGGACTTCACCATGTCTGATCAATTCATGTTTCATGCACCTCTCTTACCCCTCCGCATCCATCAGATAGAACTCCGGAACAGGATGGAAAATCGAGGCCTCTCCGGATGTGGCAAAAGACAGGAATGATGTAAGGTTGGCATTCTCTGTCTCTGTTCTTTTAAAGGCGCGGCCGTTGTTGTCGGTTATCTCATCTCATATTCCAGGGTATCAAACTGAACGACTCGGGAAACGGAAGCCGGCCGAACCGGGACCGTCACCCTTGCTAGATTAGCGGAAAGTTGGAGCGGTTCGAGAATTTATCGGTTTAATGTAGGACCAATTATTTTTACAGGAGGGATGAAGATGAGAAAAAGTGAAAGGATTTTGCAGCATTGTCGCGTTGTTGGCCATCGGTTTTGCGGTCCCCGTCCAGGCGGCGGACTTCCCGACGAAGGACATTTCGGGCATCATCCAGTGGGGCGCCGGCGGGGCGACGGACAACGTCTCCCGGGCCACGACGCCCTATGTCGAGAAGGTGCTCGGCAAACAGATCGTCCTGCAGAACAAGCCGGGCGCGACGGGCGCCGTCGGCCTCATGTCGGTCTACAATTCGCCCGCAGACGGCTACACCCTGCTCTACGGGGCGGAGAACCCCTGTATCTACAAGGTCCTGGACATCAGCCAGATCGACTACGATGCCTTCTTCCCGGTCATGCTGATCGCCCGCAACGTCGGGGTCGTCGTCGTCAACAACGACCAGCCCTGGAAAACCCTCGGCGATCTGTTCGCCGACGCCAAGAAGAACCCCGGCCAGGTCAAGATGGGATCGACGGGACCGGGAGGCCTTCCCCACGTGGTCTCCTCCATGATGAAGGCGACCAGCGGCGTCGACCTTCAACCAGATCGTCTTCCAGGGCGAAGGCCCCCTGACGACGGCCATCCTGGGCGGCCACGTCCAGTGGTCGACGATCGGCAGGGCCGCCTGCAGCGAGCACATCCGGGCGGGCCGCATGCGCGCCCTGGCCGTGGTATCCGAGGTGCCGATCGAGGGTCTCGAAAACGTTCCCCTGATCACCGCCACGTCCGCCGATTACAAGAAGTTCCTCCCCTGGGGCCCCTTCTACGGCGTGTTCGTGAAGAAAGAGACCCCCGACGCGGCGAAGAAGGCCCTGGTGGATGCCTTCAAGAAGGGGGTTGGCGATCCCAAGGCTCAGGAATTCATCAAGAATTTTGGATCCATCTACATGGGGATCTCCGGGGACGAAGCGAGATCAGTTCCTGAAGAAATGGCAGTCGACCACGTCCTGGCTCCTCCAGGATGCGGGCGCGACCAAGTTTTCACCCGATAAATTCGGGATCCCGAAACCATAACCGCTGAGATCGTCATGCATTCTCCGGCCGGGCTGGCGACCCGGCCGGAGAAACAATGTAAGGAGATTTGCACCCATGGAAGAAAATACCGAACGCAAGCCGGGGGAACGCTTCCTCATGTGGTTCCTGCTGGCTTTGAGTCTTTTCGTCTTCATCGTGGCATGGCAGATGCCCCACGACAGCTTTTCATCAATGGGGGCGTTCCCGCTCTTCATCGGAGCGGTGATGTTCCTGTCGATCCTCCGCATCGTCTGGAAGGAAAGGAAGGTCTTCGCCTCCTGGCAATGGAAAGAGGAGCTCGTCCAGGCCAAGCCTTTCGCCTTTCCCAAGCTGGTGGTCGCTCTATATCGGAGTCCTGGTCCTCTATATCCTGCTGCTCAATCCTCTCCATTTCTGGGTGGCCTCCTATCTGTTCCTCGTCGGCTCCTTTCTGCTGCTGAAAGGCGCAAAAATAGTAAGGGCTTTGATCACCGGGGCCATCATGCTCGCCGTGGTCTGGCTGCTGTTTCAATATGTCTTCAGAATCGTCCTGTGGTAAGGAGAAGTTATGGAACAACTGGGTTATTTTCTGATACCGTTTTCGAGCATCAAAATGATCTTCCTGATCACCGCGGGGACCTTCTGCCGGGATCTACATCGGCGCCATTCCCGGCCTGTCGGTCACGATGGCCGTTTCGGTCCTCATCTCTTTCACCTTTTCCTGGGATCTCAACGAGGCCCTCTGCCTGATGGCGGGCATCTACTGCGGCGGCGTCTACGGGGGCTCCCGGTCGGCGATCCTCCTGAACATCCCGGGGGCGCCCGCGGCCGTCGCCACCGGATTTGACGGCTATCCGCTCGCCAAGCTCGGCGAGGCGGGGACCGCGATCGGCCTGTCGACGACCGCCTCGGTCATCGGCGGGTACATCGGCATCCTCGCCCTGGCGACCTGCGCGCCGATCATCTCCGAATACGCGCTGCTGTTTGCCCCGCGGGACTATTTCCTGCTCGCCATCATGGGGCTCCTCCTCGTCGGCAGCCTCGCGAGCGACTCCCTGGCCAAGGGGATCTTCGCCGGCGCCCTGGGCGTCTGGCTCAGCATGATCGGGATGGATAGCTTCACCGGCCAGGGGCGGTTCACCTTCGGAAGCATCGGCCTCATGAGCGGGATCCACTTCGTGGCGATCATGATCGGCCTCTTCGGCGTCTCGGAGGCCCTCGTCCAGATCCACGACATCCATATCCAGCCGATGAAGCAGAACGTCAAGAATATCATCCCCTCCTGGCGGCTGCTCTTCAAACACCTCCCCCTGATCATCAAATCGTCCCTGATCGGGATCGGGATCGGCGCCCTCCCCGGGGCGGGGGGCGACATCGCGGCCCTGATGGCCTACGGGAGCGCCCGCCGGAGCATCAAAAATCCGACGCGGCCCTTCGGCCAGGGGGCCTACGAGGGGGTCATCGCCCCCGAGACGGCGAACAACGCCTGCATCGGCGGGGACAACATCCCGATGATCACCCTCGGGATCCCCGGCGACGCCGTGACCGCCATCCTCATCGGCGCCCTTTACATCCACGGCCTCAAGCCCGGCCCGATGCTGATGATCGATACGCCGCACCTGTTCTGGTTCTGGGTCGGCGCCCTGACGCTGGCCAACACGGTCCTTCTGCCGCTGGGGCTCACCGGGATCAAGCTCTTCGCCAAGGTGGTGGAGGTCCGCAAGGGGCTCCTCCTGCCGATCATCATCATCATCTCCACGGTCGGCACCTATGCCATCCAGAACAGCCTCAGCGATGTCTACTGGATGCTGGGGTTCGGGACCTTCGGGTATGTCCTCAAGATGTACGGCTTCCAGATGGGGCCGGTGATCCTGGGCGTCATCCTCGGACCGATCATGGAGGATGGATTCCGGCGGACGATGCAGGATGTCCAGGACAGCATACCGATGGTCCTCTGGGGATTCCATCAGCAGCCCGTCTGTCGATGGTGCTGGTCGCCATCACCGTCGCCATGCTCGGCAGCCAATACAATTGGTGGGAGAAGATCAAGGCGTCGTTCTTTCAAAAGAAATAGCAATAAGATCGTCAGAACGCACCGGACGGGACCTTGGCCAAAGAGATTGTTTTGTCCGCGCCGCTGGCCATCGAGGCTTCGAAGGCGTGCGGCGGAAATCAATGCAGAACGGGGAACTCATGAAAGCTATCCCCTGGAGGAACTTCCCAAGGTGATTAACGATTTCCCGTCGCCCTCCCGGATCAAGGATCTTGTTAGGCTCCCCTGAACTCTCCCGGCCCTCGCTTCCAAAGTCTGCGGTCGATCCAACCGTTGCCAAAGAGGCACACCGTGCAACTGTTTGAAATCAATCGGAGATGAGACGTTCCGAGGGCCAAATCCGCCAGTCTCGGAAAAACACAAAAAAGTTCTTGACAAATATTGGGTATATGCTAGAGTTTCACACACAGTACTAGTGTTTCATACTGTGAAACATTGGTGCCTGCGGGTGCGGCTGGTCTTCGCCCTCCCATTAATGGCCTTCTCATCTGACGCGTGTGTAATGAACCAGTCATATCTCAATATAATAGGGGTCCTGTGTTGGATATTCCAATGGACTATCGTGAATTACGTTTATGCCGGATGCCCCATCTTGCCGGCATGTGCTTGTGGATACAAAGATGACAAACCCATATTCCAATGAGGAGGAAAAAGGATGACGGAAACCTATAGTTTAGCTGAAGCAACCATGAAGGTCATCCAGGATCGCCGCAGTATCCGGGAGTGGACCGAGGAACCGGTGTCCGAAGAGGACATTGCGATGATCCTGGAGGCCGGCCGTCAGGCGCCGTCGGGCGAGAACGCGCAGCCCTGGCGTTTTATTGTGGTCAAAGACCGGGAAACGCGCAAGAAATTGGCGGGTTTTGCGGGCGATGGCAGCGGGCGCCGTTTCACGGCGGAGTTCGTGACGAAACAGATGCATGCAAGGTTTGCCACCTTGCAGGATGAAGAGAAGAAAAAGGCCGCCTTTGAAAAGCTGACCTCGGGACAGGTCTCCCAGTTTTCCGAGAATGCGCCGGTGACGATCATCATCTGCGGCAAGAAGGATGTCTGGGATACGCCTTACGATACCTCGGCAGCGATCGAGAATATGCTGCTGATGATCACGGCATTGGGCCTGGGGGCCTGTTGGGTCATCGCGGTCAGCTTCGATTGCCGCGAAGAGGAGCGCACGAAGGAATTGCTGGGCGTCCCGGAAGGATTCAAGGTGATCAGCTTGGTTTCCCTCGGCCACCCGACCCGGCCGCATCGACAACGTCCCCGCATCCCCATCAACCAGCTTGTCTTTTCCGAGACGTGGGGAGAACCTTACTACAAGGAGGAGAAAGCATGAGCAACGAGACCATTTCCAAAGACTATGCCAATGACATGATCTTCGAGTTGGAGAAGGCCTTCTGGGACGAACGGGGCAAGGGGGCGCGCTTCCGCTTGACGACGCTGGGCCGTGACTTCTTCAGAACCAAATGCTCACCCAAGATCCAATCCACCGAGATCGCAGACATGGTAAAGACCATTGAAGGCGTGCTGAAGGAGAGCGGGATCATCGGCGGCATGTCAGTGACAATCGATGGGCGGTTGCTGCGTGTGCGGATCGAGGGTTGTGCGCACCGTCCCGTCGAAGAACGGATGGTGTCCAAGGAAACCCAAGCCCTTCGCCTGCCTGCCTGCCAACATGGTTGTGATGGCTGTGTATGATAAGCTGAACCGTCAGGCTGAACTGGCCGAGATCAAACTGGTGGATGACGCTTGCGAGGTTCTGATCGTTCTGTTTGATAAGAAGGCTTTTTAATTAAGGAAGTGTACGTGGAAACATTAACGATCGAGAAGAGAGGAAAATGAGGTTATGCCTTACGTCGTCAAGCAGTGACTGCATTCTCTGTAGCGCTTGTGTCTCCGGATGTGAGTGCGGCGCCATTAAGGAAGAAGAAACGCAGTGCGTTATCGATCCCGATATCTGCATCGAGTGCGGCGTTTGCGAGTCCAACTGTCCCTCCCAGGCGATCAGCTTTGTGGATGACACGCAAGCGACCGGCTAGTGTTCGTAGCTCAGTTTGTCCATAAGCCCGGTCGAAGCCATTTCCGATGGAGAATCATCCGCAGAGTATCTTTATTTTATACAGAAAGGGTCGGTTTTTTAAACACGATGGGCGGGGCGAATTTTGACGTACGCGTTAAGGAGGGGATAAATGGAAAATATGTTTAGCGTTCTTCAGAAGACAAGCAAGTGGCTCGCCGTCATTGCGGGAACCGCCCTGACGCTCATGATGTTTTTGACCGTCGCGTGATGTGGTCGGGCGGGCGTTCGGACACCCCATCATGGGTACCTATGAAGTGGTCGGCTTGATGCTGGCGCTGGTCATCGGGTTCGCCATGCCCAAGGTCTCACTGGCCCGGCAGCATATCTACATGGATTTTCTTGTGGATAGACTTTCCAAGAGAAACAAGGCGCTCATGACCATCTTTACCCGGATATTGAACATCATTCTCTTTGTCCTCATCGGATACGCTCTCTTCAAGCGTCGGCAATGAGTATCGGACCTCGGGGGAAACGTCCCCGACCATTCGGCTGCCCTTTTTCCCGCTGGCCTACGGCGTAGGGATCTGCTGTTTCGTCGAATGTTTCGTGTTTATCTTCGAGATCGTGAAAAGCTGGAGGGAAAGCCATGAATGAGACGACCATCTGTATCTTGGGGCTTGTTTTATTGCTGGCGCTTTTTGTCACCGGCATTGAACTCGGCTTTGCCATGGCCTTGGTCGGTTTTGCCGGTTTTGCCTACCTGAACGGTTTCTCCGCGGCTCTCACTCTCTTGGGAGGGGACCTTTTTGAGGCCTTCACGAATTACGGGTATACGGTTTTCCCCCTCTTCATGCTGATGGGGCAGATCGGTTTGAACGCGGGGATCGCCGAGAGGCTTTACGGTTCGGCGAACAAGTTCATCGGCCATATCCCCGGTGGGCTGGCGATGGCGACGGTGGTCGGCGCGGCCGGCTTCAAGGCCATCTGCGGTTCATCTACGGCCACTGCGGCGACCTTTGCCAGCGTCGCGATTCCGGAGATGAACCGCTACAACTACGACAAGCGACTCTCGACGGGGATCGTGGCGACGGTGGGAACCTTCGGCTGCATGATCCCCCCCAGCGTGGTTCTCATCCTCTACGGGATCATCACCGAACAATCCATCGGAAAGCTCTTTCTCGCCGGGATCATCCCCGGCCTGCTCATCGCGTCTTTCTTTGTGGTCATCATCTACGCATGGGCCAAAATCGATCCGAAGGTCGCCCCCCTGTCGGAGCGGTCCACCTGGAAGGCCCGGATCCGCACGCTGCCCGAGATCATCTGGGTCCTGCTGGTGTTTTTTGTGGTCGTCGGCGGGATCATGGCGGGCTTTTTCACCCCCTCGGAGGCGGCGGCGGTCGGCACCTTCGCCCTGCTGATCCTGGCGTTCGTCAGACGGGACATGACGATCAAGACCTATATCAAATCCGTAGGGGAAACCCTCAACATCGCCGGGATGATCCTCATGATTATTGCCGGCTCGGTCATCCTCGGCCATTTCATGGCCGTGACCAATGTCCCCCAGAAACTGGCGGACTGGGTCGTGACGCTCCCCTTGAACCGTTACATGATTCTGATCATCATCTGTCTTATTTATGAATTGGGCGGTTCTTTCATCGACGATCTGCCCTTCATGATCCTGGCGACGCCGATCTTCTTCCCCGCCGTTCTCAAACTCGGCTTCGATCCGATCTGGTTCGGAATCGTCATCGCCGTCGTCGTCGCGATCGGGGTGGTCATTCCGCCCGTGGCGGTGTGCGTTTTCGTCGTCAAGAATATTACCGGGGTGCCGATCGGCCAGATCTACAAGGGCGTCACGCCTTTCCTGATCTCTCTGGTCCTCGTCTGGGGCTTGCTGTTCTTCTTCCCGGGGCTGGCCCTGTGGCTCCCCTCGCTTTTCTATACGTAGGCAGAGACAGGCTCGACAGCGGGCGTGCGGAAGTGTCATCCCGCGGACCCTTGCCGAGGGGACCGATCGGAACTTGACAAAGAGAAAGGAGAAATCATCAACGTGCCACCGAAGGAGAAAAAAGAAGGAGTGAGCGACTATTTTAAACCACACCAACCACAAAAAGGAGGCGTGAACATGAGGAAAAAAGTATTAGGAGTGATGTGTGTCGTTGCATTTGTGTTTGTTTATTTCTTCTTTCGCCGATGCCGCAGAGGTTATAAAACTTAAATTCGCCAGCTATTTCCCGCCGATGCATCAGCATTCGATCTTCATGGATGAATACGCCAAGCGATTGAACAAGGACCTCGCAGGAAAGGTGGAGATCAGCTTCCACGGCGGGGGAACCCTTCTGGCCGCCCCCAAGATGGCCGCCGGCGTCGCTTCGGGGATTGCGGACATCGGCCTTGCCCATGTGGGCTACACGCGGGAACGTTTCCCCGTCTCGGAGATCTTCGGTCTGCCCATCGCCATGCCCAGCCCCTGGATCGGTCTCCATGTGGCCGATGAGTTCTTTGCCAAGTTCCCGACTGAAAGAGTGGGACGAATTTCATCCCCTCATGTTCTCCCCCAGCGCCACGACCATCATCCACACCACCAAAAAGCCGGTATAAAAGCTCGAAGACATGAAGGGATTGAAGATCCGCGCCACCGGAAGGCTGGCCGATCTCACCACGGCCCTCGGGGCGACGCCCGTTCCCATCGGAATGCCCGATATGTACGAATCGCTCAGAAAAGGCGTGGTCGACGGCACCATGTCCAACATGGAGACGTTGAAGGGCTGGAAGACGGGAGAAGTCATCAAGTTTGCGACGGCCTCCTGGAAAGTCGGCAGCTGCGATACGTTCTATGTCGTCATGAACAAGAAGAAGTGGGACGGCCTGCCCCCCGACGTTCAGAAGATCATCACGACCGTCACGAATGAGTACAAGGAAAAATGGGCCGTGCTCTGGAACGACATCGATATCGAAGGGGTGGAGTTCTTCAAGAGCCAGGGCGGCGAGGTGATCGAGCTGAGCGATGCGGAAGTCGGCCGGTGGATCAAGGCGGGGGACCCCGTCATCGCGGATTTCAAGAAGGACCTGACGGCCAAAGGATACAAGCTCGCTGAAATCGACAGCTGGTTGAGTTTTATCAAGGAGCGCATCGAATACTGGAAAGGCCAGGAGAAAGCGAAGAAAATAGCCACGGTATACAAGTATTAACCACAGGGAATCTTGCATTCATCCCCCGACGTTCGGGGGATGAATGCAACCCGTTTCTTTTTCTCCCAGCCTGATTGCCATTACATAACAAGCACACCTGCCTTAACCTACCGTATCGGGATAAACGGCTAGCCGAATATGTACAACGTTTGGAAAATTTTCTCTTGACAAGCAAAAAGGATTTGCTTTATTGTACAGTACAAAACAATATTTCACACAATGAACCTCTCGGGAGACAAAATGCTTATGCTCCAGGTTGAAGACAGAGAGAAGAGTCCGATGCGCTCACTGGAGCGAGCTCTCCATATCCTGGCCGTTCTGGAAGAAGGCGGGGGCGGGATGAGTGTCACCGAACTGGGTCGTGCAAGCCAGCTTTCCAAAGCGACTGTCCTGAGGATTTTGCTGGTTTTGGAAAAATACCGGTTCGTCGAAAAAAGACATGGCCGATACCGCCTTGGCGCCGCCGTTCTTCCGCTCGCCCATGAATATGTGCTTGGGAATGAGCTCGTGCGGGTGGCATTACCGGTCCTCCAGGAACTCGCCCGGACATCGAAAGAGACGGCATCGTTGTTCGTCCGGGTCGGTTTCAAACGCATCGCCGTGCAGCGGGTCGAGGGCGTCAATCCCCTGAGGTTCGCCCTGCCCATCGGTCAGCGGTTACCGCTCCATGTGGGGGCGGGAAAAGTCCTGGCGGCGGCGATGCCCGCTGGAGAGCGCGAGCAATGGATGGATGAACTGGAAGAGATGTTCCATGCGAAAGGGGAGACATTTTCCCGTAAAGTTGCTGATCGAAGATCTCGAGAATATCCGCCGGCAAGGTTATGCAGTCGCCGTGGGCGACCGGTTGGAGGGCACTTTTGCGATTACCGCTCCGGTCATCGATGCCTTTAAAGCGACCATTGCCGCCGTGACAGTGGCAGGGGCAGTCGAACGATTGACGCCAAAGAGGATCGAGTCGTTGAGCATTGAGGTGCGGGATGCCGCAAAGACGATCGGAGAGAGGTATGATGTTTAGTGGAAGAAAGGAAGAAAGGAAACCATGAAAAAAGGTCGTATCAAGGTAATGCTGGGAAACGAGGCATGCGCGGAAGCGGCCATCCTGGCGGGTTGCCGCTTCTACGGCGGCTATCCGATCACGCCGGCTACGGAGATCCTGGAGAACCTCTCCAGAAAACTGCCGTTGGTCGATGGCCTTTGTCTGCAGTTCGAAGATGAAATTGCAGCGCTGGTCGCAGTCGTGGGTGCCTCCTGGGGAGGGACCAAGGCGATGACCGCCACAAGCGGTCCGGGTTTTTGCCTCATGCAGGAAGCGATCGGTCTGGCGGTAGCCGAGGAAGCACCGTGCGTCATCGTCAACGTCATGAGAGGGGGGCCCTGCTCGGGCCAGTCCACCTCCACCGCCCAGGGTGATCTGTACCAGGCGCGGTACGGTTCCAACGGGGACTACTCCCTGATCTGTCTGGCCCCGTCCGACGCGCAGGAAATGTTCGATTACACGCTCAAGGCCTTCAATTTGGCAGAGCGGTTCCGGATCCCCGTCATCATCCTCTCCGATGAGGTCGTCGGCCATATCCGGGAGAAGGTCGTCATCCCCGATGCGAAGGACATAAAGCTCGTCGAACGGAAGGCGCCGACGTGCCCCAAGGACAAGCTCATCGTGTTCAAGGCCGAGGCAAACGATGTCCCGCTCATGCCCAGTTTCAATACGGGATACAAGGTTCCCGTCATCTCCCAGGCCAAGAGCCTCGACGGCAACCGCGGCAATGCCAAGGACGCCGATGACAATATCCGCCGCATCGTTCGGAAGGTCGAGGATCATATGGACGAGTTCGCCGAGGTCAAGGTCTACGGCGACCCCAAGGCCGAAACGGCTTTCGTGACCTTCGGCTCCGTCTGCCGGTCGGCGCGCAGCGCCGTCGATCTGGCCAAGGAAAAGGGCATTGCCATCCGGTCCGTGGAAGTGAAGACCGTCTGGCCCTTCCCCGACAAACTCGTCCGCGAGGCTCTGGCCGGCGCCAAGCGCATCGTCGTGGCGGAGATGAACCTCGGCATGATGCAGAGGGAAGTTGAACGAGTCGTCCGGCAGCCGGAAATCAAGATCGAACTGTTCTCGAAAATCGGGGGCATTTACCCGCAGCCTCAGGAGTTTCTGCGGTTTCTGGAGGAGAAGCGATGAACCCAATTGGTGAAAAATACCTCAGGAAGGCATTCCTTCCTATGATTTTCTGCCCCGGCTGCGGCGACGGGATGATCGTTCAGGCCCTGGCGCATGCCGTGGATGAACTCGGGGTCGAGGATGATCTGACCCTGACGGCAGGCATCGGCTGCAGCGCCTGGATCGCCGTCTATACGCACGCCGACGTCCTGAAGGTCCTGCACGGACGGGCCATTCCGGCAGCCATCGGGCTGAAGGCCACCAGGCCTTCCCGCAAGGTCGTCACCATCACCGGCGACGGTGACTGCCTCGCCATCGGCGGCAACCATTTGCTCCACGCCTGCCGGCGCAACATCGACATGACGGTCCTGATGGTCAACAATCAGATCTATGCCATGACGGGCGGCCAGGTGGCCCCCAGCACGCCCTTCAGTGCCAAGACCCAGACCACGCCCTATGGTAACGTCGAGAAGAAGCTCGACGGCTGCAAGGTCGCCATCGCCTCGGGGGCCACGCATGTCAGCCGCTGGACCACGGCCCATCCCAAACAACTGACGAAAGCGATCAAGACGGCGATCAACCATAAGGGTTTTTCCTACCTCGAGGTCGTCTCCCAGTGCCCGGTCCAGACGGGGAGGTACCTGCTGGGTTCCGGTTCTCCCGAATTCAATCTCAAGTGGATCAAAGACCATTGCGTGAAGCAGGAGGATCCCTCCAAATGGGCGGAGGTCGAGGCGCAGGGGAATATCCCCATCGGGGACTTCCTGCAGGTGGAGGAGCCTGAGTTCATGGAGGAAGTCGCGAAGATGAACCAGAGAGTGAAAGAGGCGCAAGCCAAAGGAGGCGATCGTTGAAAGGAGCAGAAAAAATAGATATCGACCGCAGATACTGCAAGGGCTGCATGCTCTGCAAGTATATCTGCCCTTGTGATGTGTACGAGCTGGGGAAGGAGAGGAGCGATCTCGATTACCTCATGCCCCAGGTGGCGCATATTGAAAACTGCAAGGTCTGCGGGCTCTGCGAAATGCACTGCCCCGACATGGTCCTGACTGTCATCGGTAAGGAAAAAGGGAAGGAGAAAGCATGAGGAAGGAGATCATCTTCACAGGATTTGGCGGGCAGGGGATCATCCTCATGGGCGTCATCATCGCCCGGATGATGGAGCATTTTCCCGATCTGCAGGTGACCCAGGCCCAATCCTACGGACCGGCGTCACGCGGCGGCGCGTGCCGCACCGATGTGGTCATTTCCGACCAGAAAATCAACTACCCCAAGAGTTCGCGTCCGGACATCATGATCTTCATGTCCGAAGAGGCGAGAAAAAGACTCCTCGGGGAGGCGGATCCGGAAAGGACCCTCGTCGTTTATGACAATACATTGATCAAGGCGATTCCTGCCGAGTATAAGAAGACCTTTGCCGTTCCGGCGACGGGCGAGGCCGAGAAGGAGTTCAAAAACCGGATGGTGGCCAACATCTACATGCTGGGGGCCACGATCGAACTGATCAATCCGGGGAGCTTCGATGTCCTCAAGAAGATCGTCTCGAGCAGCGTTCCCAAGAAGTTCGAAGCACTCAACATCCAGGCCCTGGAGGCCGGTTACGAATATTACCGGACGCACAAACCGGCATAGAATCAAGAGCTGGTACAATCCGGGAAGCGACGTTTTTAAGACGGGAGGAGGAGATCAAGAAATGACGGCAGAAGTCAAAGAGTTTACCCCGCGCAAAAATTGGAAGCATTTTGCGCCGATGTCCTGACCAAGGCAGGCCTGGCCGAGAATTGGGCGGCGTTGTCGCCGAGTCCCTGCTGTGCGCCGAGTTGCGCGGAATCAAATCACACGGGGTCGTCAGGCTGGAAACCTACATCCAGCGAGTGGAGACCGGCGTGATGAAAATTCGGCGCCGATGACGACCGAGATGGACGAACGAGGCGGTTGCCCTGTTCGAACGCCAACAATACCTTCGGCCAGATTGCCGGGCATCGGGCCATGAAGCTGGCCATCGACAAGGCGAGACAATACGGCACCGGCGTCGTAGCCGTGAAGAATTCGAATCATTTCGGGATTGCGGCCTTTTATGCCGGGCATGGCCCAGGAGGAAGACATGATCGGCTGCGTCTTCACCCATTCCTCGCCGGCCATGGCGGTTTTCGGCACCAAAACCCCTCTGATCGGCACGAATCCCGTCGCCATCGCGATACCCGCCGGCGACCATCTTCCCATCGTCCTGGATATGTCGACCTCTGTTGTTGCCCGCGGAAAGATCAGGTATGCCGCCCTGACCGGTCAGAGCATCCCGCTGGGATGGGCCAGGGATCCTGAGGGCAAGCCCACGCAAGACGCCAAGCTCGCCCTCAAGGGAAGCCTGGAGCCCGTCGGCGGGGCGAAAGGCTCAGGACTCTCGCTGATCATCGATCTGATCTGCGGCGTCCTGACGAATACCATTTTGACCGGCGGTGTAAAGACCGTGACCGATATGAGCGGACCCGCCCTGACGGGCCATTTCTTCTCGGCCCTGGACGTATCTAAATTCATCGATATCAAGCTTTTCAAGGCCAATGTGGATCAGGTCATCACAAACATCAAAAGCTTCCCCCCTGTGACCGACGGAGGGAAGATCTTCATGCCCGGAGAGATTGAACTTCTCCAGGAAAAGAAGCGAATGGCGGAAGGGATTCCCCTTGAAGAGGAGGTGGTCCATTCCTTGAACAACGTAGCGGCCCGTTACGGGGCTGTTCCATTATCGTAAGGAGGCGCGTCATGGATTTTGGATTATCGGAAGAGTTGACGATGTTGCAGGGGATGGTGCGGGGCTTTGCGGCGGGGAAGATCGCGCCGTTTGCGGACGAATGGGATGCGAAGCACTACTTTCCCTATGAGGAAGTGGTGAAGCCGATGGCGGAGCTGGGCCTGTTCGGGACGGTGATCCCGGAGGAGTACGGCGGGAACAACATGGGGTGGCTGGCGGCGGCGATCATCACGGAGGAGATTGCGCGGGCCTCGAGTTCGCTGCGGGTTCAGATCAACATGCAGGAGATCGGCTGCGCCTATACGATCTACCGTTACGGGAGCGAGGAGCTCAAGAAGAAGTATATAGAGAAGCTGGTGACTGCCGAGACGCTGGGGGCCTTTGCGATCACGGAGCCCGGGGCGGGATCGGACGTGATGGCGCTCAAATCGACGGCGGAGGACAAGGGGGATCACTGGCTTTTGAACGGGACGAAGACGTGGATCTCCAACGCGACGGTGGGCGGGATCAACATCTACTATGCCTACACGGACCGTTCGGCCGGGGGACGGGGCTGTCGGCGTTTGTGGTGGAGCTGGACAACTTCAACGGGATCACGGTGACGGACCTGGACAAGATGGGGTCCCGCTCTTCGCCGACGGGGGAGATCATCCTGGAGGATACGCGGGTGCCCAAGGAGAACATCCTGGGGAAGCCGGGCGACGGGACGAAGATCGTTTTCGGGTCCCTGGCGCAGACGCGGTTGTCGGCGGCGGCCGGAGGGGTGGGTTTGGCGCAGGCGTGCCTGGATGCGGTGACGAAGTACGCGATGGAGCGGCAGCAGTTCGGCCAGCCGATCGGCCATTTTCAGATGAATCAGGACATGGTCGCGCAGATGGTGGCGGAGATCGAGGCGGTGCGGCTGATGGTGTACAAGGCGGCCTGGCAGAAGGATCAGGGGAACCTGAGCAACAACCTGGAGGTGGCGCAGGCGAAGTATCTGGCCGGAGAGCTGGCCTACAAGTGCTCGCAGTACGCGATGCGGATTCTGGGGGCCTATGGTTACTCGACGGAGTACCCGGTGGCGCGGTACTTCAGGGATGCGCCGACCTATGCGATGGTGGAGGGATCGGCGAACATCTGCAAGTTCATCATGGCCCAGGACCAGTTGGGGATCCGGAAGGCGAATCGCTAGTCACTTAAGAATGAGGAGAGAAAGGGAATCATGAGACCCTATTTTGAGAAGATGGATGATCTGGGAAAGCCCTTGCGGCCTGCCCAGCAGGAGAGGATGAAGGCGAACATCGCCCAGATCGAGGAAGTGATGAAGGCGGTGGAGGCCGAGGAGGAACGGATTAAAAACGTGGGGATCCCGGCCGATCTGGTCCACAAGCGGGGAGAGATGACGGTCTGGGAGCGGATCGAGTACCTGGTGGATCCGGGGACCTTCCGGCCCCTGCACACGATCTATGACCCGGAGAGCGAGGAGTCGGGGAGCACGGGGGTGGTGGACGGCCTGGCTCGCATCAGCGGTAAATGGTGCATGCTCATCGGGTTCAACAACAAGTGGATCGCCGGGGCCTGGATCGCGGGTCAGGCGGACAACAACCTCCGGGTGACGGACATCGCGAAGATCATGAACCTGCCCTTGGTGTGGCTGGTGAACTGCTCGGGGGTGAAGCTGCCGGAACAGGAGAAGGTGTATGCCAACCGCCGGGGCCAGGGGACCTGCTTTTTCCGCCATGCGGAACTGGAACAGATGGGCATACCGGTGATGGCGGGGATCTACGGGACGAACCCCGCCGGGGGCGGGTACCAGGGGGTCAGCCCGACGATCTTGCTCGCGCACAAGAACTGCAACATCGCCGTGGGGGGCGGCGGCATCGCCAGCGGGATGAGCCCGAAGGGGTTCTTCGATGAGCAGGGCGCCGAGGAATTGATCGAGGCGACGCGCCACTTCAAGTCCTTCCCCCCGGGGAGCGTGAAGACCCATTACGATTCGACGGGATTCTTCCGGGCGGTCTTCGAGACGGAGACGCAGGTACTGGACGCCCTGAAGGAGTACATGGCGGATATGCCGGCCTACAACCCGCGGTTTTTCCGTGTGGCCGCCCCTGCCGAGCCGAAGTACGCCCCGGCGGAGATCCCGTTCCTGGTGCCCCTGAACACGAAGGCGGTGTACGATTTCGACAGTGTCCTGGCAAGACTCGTGGACAACTCCGAACATCTCGAGTTCCGGCCCGGTTATGGCCCGGAGGTTTACACGGGTCTGGTGAAGATCGACGGGTTTCTGATGGCGGCGATCGGGAACCGCCAGGGACTGCTCCCGAATTACCCGGAATACACCAATGCCTATGGGGGCGTCGGAGGGAAGCTCTACCGGCAGGGATTGATCAAGATGAACGAGTTCGTGACCCAGTGCGGCCGGGACCGGATTCCCATCATCTGGTTTCAGGACACCTCGGGGATCGACGTGGGGGATATCGCGGAGAAGGCGGAGCTGCTGGGTCTGGGACAATCGCTGATCTACTCGATCGAGCAGACGAAGCTCCCGATGATGCTGGTGGTCCTCCGGAAAGGGACGGCGGCGGCGCATTACGTGATGGGGGGCCCGACGGCGAACAACCACACGGCATTTACCCTGGGGACTGCCGCCACGGAGATCAACGTGATGCACGGGGAGACGGCGGCGGCGGCGAGCTACGCCCGACGGCTGGTGAAGGAGAAGGACTCCGGCAAGCCGCTGGGGCCGGTGATCGACAAGATGAACGAGATGGTGGAGCACTACCGCCTGACCTCGCAGCCGATCTACTGTGCGAAGAAGGGATTCGTAGACGAGGTGGTGCGATTCGAGGCGATCCGAGGCTACATGACGGCCTTTGCCAACGGGGTGTACCAGAATCCCCGTTCGATCTGCCCTCATCATCACCTGATGCTGCCGAGACTGATCCGCTCGCAGATCGTCAAGGGCCTGGAGCGGCCGGCGTAGGATTTGCTCCCCCTCCCCTCAATCCCCTCCCGCCAGGGGAGGGAGGAGATGGGCGCCTCCCGCCAAGAGAGGAGATGGGTTTCATCCCGCCAGGGGAGGGGAAGACGACTTACTCCTCCATGGAGGGATCACTTAAGCCCCCTCTTGGTGGAGCTGGCTAAAGCCTCCCTCCCTCTTGATGGGAGAGGGCAGGTGGGGATGTGATGCAACCTCCGACGGGTAAGGGACAGGGGCGGGGTCTCCTCCCGCCAGTGGACCGATCCTCTCCTTGACGGGGGCAGGGTGGGGTTACGGAGCTCTTAAATCGGGGCTTGCGGGGAAATTGGGAACAGAGCCCCTATTTTCACGTGGCAAGACGGGGGCGCTGTTCCATCACTAACGCAAAAAGGACCTGATTCCGGGGCGGGGGCTTTTCTCCGCATCCGGATGGAGTGTTTCAGGAATACCCGGATGAAGGGGGGATTTGTATCTTGAAAGAGAAGAATGAGGAGTTGAAGGTGAAGGAGGCCCTGGCCCGCCTGGGCGGCGGTCAGAAGCAGATCGACAAGCAGCACGAGCGGGGCAAGCTGAGCGCCCGGGAGAGGATCGACCAACTGCTCGATCCGGGCAGTTTCATGGAACTCGAGATGTTCGTCACCCACCAGGTGACCAAGTTCGGGATGGAGAAGGAGAAGTTTTACGGTGACGGTGTGGTGGTCGGGTCCGGCACGATTGCCGGCCGTTTGGTGTACGTCTACTCGCAGGATTTCACCGTCATGGGGGGCTCGCTCGGAAAGGCGCACGCCACCAAAATCTGCCACGTGATGGACCTGGCGATCAAGGTCGGCGCCCCGATCATCGGTCTCATCGATTCGGGCGGCGCCCGTATCCAGGAAGGGCTGGGGCAGTACGGCTCGATCTTCTTCCGGAACACCCTGGCCTCCGGGATCGTTCCGCAGTTCTGCCTGATCCTGGGCCCCTGCGCGGGGGGCGCGGTCTATTCGCCGGCCCTGTGCGACTTCGTGTTCATGGTGGACGGGATCAGCAAGATGCACATCACGGGCCCCAACGTCATCAAGGCCGTCACTGGAGAAGAGATCTCGGCCGAGGATCTGGGGGGGGCCAAGGTCCACTCCCAGAAGAGCGGCGTCGCTCACCTGGTGGCCAAGACCGAACAGGAGTCCTTCGAGCAGGTGAAGAAGCTCTTGAGCTTCCTGCCGTCGAACTACCGAGAGGTCCCGCCCGGGGGCGTCGATCCCGACGATCCTCACCGCCTGACCGAGGAGATCGAGAAGATCATTCCCGACAGTCCTTCACGCGCCTACGACATGAAGAAGATCATCCGCTCGATTGCGGACCACAACGATTTTTTCGAGATCCAGGAAGATTTCGCCAAGAACATCCTCATCGGGTTCATCCGTCTCAACGGTAAAAGTGTCGGCGTGATCGCCAACCAGCCCATGGTGAGCGCCGGCAGCCTGGATATCGACGCCTCGGATAAATCGGCGCGGTTCATCCGGTTCTGCGACGCCTTCAACATCCCGATTCTGAACCTCGTGGACTGCCCGGGTTACCTGCCTGGGAAACACCAGGAGTTCGGGGGGATCATCCGCCACGGCGCCAAGACGCTCTATGCCTACTGCGAGGCCGTCGTACCGAGGGTGTCGGTGATCGTCCGGAAGATTTACGGCGGGGCGATGTCAGGGATGGCCGTTTCGAAACTGGTGGGCACGGACTTCACCGTCGCGCTCACGACGGCGGAGATCGCGATCATGGGCCCCGAAGGGGCAGCCAACATCATCTTCAAGGATGAGATCGCCGCGGCCGAGGATCCCAAGGCGATGCGCATCCAGAAGGTGAACGAATACCGAGAGAAGTTCGCCAATCCCTATGTGGCGGCCGAAGAGGGGTGGATCGACGCGATCATCGAGCCGAAGGAGATGCGTTCCTGCCTGATCGGGCTGTTTGAACAGCTCAAGGGGAAGACGGAACTCCGGCCCGGCAAGAAGCACGGGACGATCCCCCTGTAGACAAGATCTCTGCAAACCGTAAAGTGCCCACCGGCGGGGCGGGTTATAACGATAAAAAGACTATTGAAACCAAAGGAGAGGATCCATGATTAAAAAGGTTGAACATATCGGTGTAGCGGTGAAGGATGCGGATAAGTCCGCCCACATCTTCCGTGATCTCCTGGGGATCCCCATGGAGAGGATGTACGAGTCGGAGGCGATCAAGACCAAGATCGCCTTTTTCCCCTTGGAAGGGTGCACTATCGAACTGGTCCAGCCGATGGATCCGGCCAGCCCGGTCGCGAAATTCATGGAGAAGCGCGGCGAAGGGATCCACCACATCTGCCTGGGAGTCGAGGATATCGAGGCGTCGCTGCGCGAATTCGAGGCCAAGGGGATTGAACTGCTCAACAAGACGCCGCGCAAAACGCAGGACGGGCGCCTGGTCGCCTTCCTGAACCCAAAGAGCACCAACGGCGTGCTGATTGAACTGGAACAGATGCACAAGGAATAGCCATCAAGAGGAGGAGAAGACCATGGCGAAAAACGAGAGTGAGTCGAAGGTGCGCCCTGTCACTTCCATCCTGGGCACGCCTGTCAAGGTGTTTTACGGCCCGGACGATCTGCCTGACTTCGACTACAAGGAGAAGCTGGGCGATCCCGGGGAGTATCCCTTTACGCGGGGCGTCTATCCGACGATGTACCGCAGCGCGCTCTGGACGATGCGCCAGTATTCCGGCCAGTCGACCTCGGAGAGCACCAACGAGCGCTTCAAGTACCTGCTGAAAAACGGCCAGACCGGCTTGAGCCTGGCCTTCGACCTGCCGACACAGATCGGCCTGGATTCCGATATGTCGCTGGCGGAAGACGATGTCGGCAAGCTCGGGGTCGCCGTGGACACCCTGGACGATTTCGAGCGGATCTTCGACGGCATCGGCCTGGACCAGATCTCGACCTCCTTTACGATCAACGCCACGGCGCCGATCATCCTGGCGATGTATGTCCTGGTTGCCCAGAAACAGGGTGTGGACCCCAAAAAGCTCCGCGGGACCATCCAGAACGACATCCTCAAGGAATATATCGCCCGAGGGACGTGGATCTTCCCGCCCGAGCCCTCGATCAAGCTCGTGGGCGACCTTGTCGAGTACTGCAACAAAGAGGTCCCGCGGTTCAACGCGATCAGCGTTTCCGGGACCCATATCCTCGAATACGGGGCCAACACGATCCAGGCCGTCTCCCTGGCCATTGCGATCGCCGAGGTCTACATCCGGGAAGTCCTGAAGCGGGGTTCCCATATCGACCAGATCGCCCCTCTCTTCTCGTTCCATCTGCCGATCGGCGGGCGGGATTTCAACTTCTTCGAGGACATCGCGAGACTCAGAGGGGCCCGCAGGTACTGGGCCCGCCTTCTGAAGGAAAAGTACGGCGCCCAGGACAAACGGTCGATGCAGTTCCGGTTCTCCACGGGCGGCATGGGCGGGGGGCTCACGGCCGAGCAGCCCCTGAACAACATCGCCCGGGCCGCCTACTACGCGATGGCCGCCGCCTTTGCCGGGACGCGGTCGCTGAACCTGGCCTGTTTCGACGAGGTGTACGCCATTCCCTCGGATCTGGCGATTCGCACCTCATTGCGCGTGCAGCAAATCCTGGCCAACGAGACGGGCGTGGCCGACGTGGTCGATCCGCTGGGCGGCTCCTACTATGTGGAGGCCCTGACCAACGAGATGGAGGCCAAGATCGGCGAGATCATCGGCAAGATCGACAGCGAAGGCGGCATCGTCAAGCAGATCGAGAACGGCGCCATCCAGAGGGAGCTGGCCAAGCAGAGCTACGTCCTCCAGAAGAAGATCAGTTCCGGGGAGAAGGTTCTGGTCGGTGTGAACAAGTTCAAGATCAAGGAAGAGGAGAAAGACCTCGAGGTCTACAAGACGGATCCTGAAACCATCAACCGTCAGGTCCAGCGGCTCAAGGCCGTCAAGGAAAGCCGCGACCAGGGGAAGGTGGAGAGCGCCTTGCAGCAGCTGGAGTCGGCCGCCGGCCGCGGCGACAATCTCATCCCGTATCTGTTCGAGCCGCTTACGGCAAAGGCGACCGTGGGGGAAATCATCGACACCCTGAAGAAGGTGTACGGGACCTTTAAAGAACCGACGACGGTTTAGAGTCCACTTGAGGAGGGTTTCATGGAAACGAAGAAGACCATTCGTGTACTCATTGCCAAGATCGGCCTGGACGGGCATGATGTGGGCGCCAAGGTGCTGATCTTCTGGCTCCGGGACCAGGGGATGGAAGTGATCTATACGGGCCTGCGCCAGAGCGTGGAGCAGGTGGTGGAGGTGGCCCTGCAGGAGGCGGTGGATGTGATCGGGGTGAGCATCCTTTCGGGATCGCATGTCTCCATCGCCAAGAAGCTGATGAAGAGGGTCCGCGAGCGGGAGCTGGACGACGTCCTGGTCATGTTCGGCGGGACCATTCCCGAAGGACGACATCGCGGTCTTGAAGGACGCCGGCGTTCACGGTGTTTTCCCTTCCCATGCGAAGCTTGAGGACATTTCGACGTTCATCAAGGAAAATGTGAAACCGGCGGGGGCGTAAGATGGGCGACATCAACGAGCGGATCCGGCATCCGGAATCCCTGGGCAAGGTCATGACAGCCGAAGAGGCGGCCCTGCTCTTTCAGGGACGGGATGATGGTCGCGACCTCGGGGAGCACCATGGGTTTCCCCAAGGCCACGTTTGGGGCTCTTGCGGAGCGGATCAAGGCGCAGGGCGGGATCAAGATCGACCTCCTGTGCGCCGGGCCGCTTGAGTTCCGAGTTCGAAGACGTCCTTTTCGAGGCCGGCGGGATCGGACGACGGATCGGCGCCGTCGGCGGCGAGAAACTCAGGGGAGGCATCAATCGCGGTGAGGTGACGTTCATCGAGGGCAAGGGGTCGTCGCTGCCGCTGCAGGTGAAACGGGGCTGGTTCGGCCCCTTGGATATGGCGGTGATCGAGGCGGTGGGTCTGACCGAAGACGGGCAAATCATCCCCTCGACGGCCGTCTATGATGCACCGGAATGGATCGAAGCCGCCTCCCAGGTCATCGTGGAGATCAATCTGAACCGTCCGTTGTCTCTCGAGGGTCTGCACGACGTGTATCAGCGGGGAGACGATCCCATTCCGGTCGTCGGCAATGGCAATCCCCTCAAGCGAATCGGCGTGCCCTACTTCCCGGTCGATCCCCGGAAGATCAAGGCGATCGTCATCTCCGATCTGGGCGACAAGCCTTCCAAGGAGGCGAAGCCCGATGCGATGGGGGCGGCCATCGGCCAGTACCTCGTCGACTTCTTCAGAAAGGAGGTCGCCGCCGGGCGCCTCAGCGAATCCTTGCCGCCCTTCGAACTGGGATTCGGGGAATTGTTCGGGAGCATGATGCAGAAGATAGGTGAAGGCGGGTTCAAGAACTTTCGTTTTCACTTGCCCATGGTCACCGACCCTGTTTTCGAACTGGTCGAGGCGGGGAAGGTCGAATGGGTGGAGGGGATAGCCCTGCGGCTCTCCACCGATGCCTGGAAGCGATTCGAGCAGGAGCCGGATCGTTACAAAAAGTTCATTGTCCTGCGTCCTTTTACGGTCATCAACTCCGCGGAGCTCATCCAGAGGATGGGGGTGACCGCGATCAACGGCTGCCTGGAGATGGATCTCCAGGGGCAGGTGAACTCGAGCCATGTGCTCGGCACCAAGATCATGGCCGGCATTGGGGGCACGTACGATTATGCCCGGAACAGTCCTTGCTCGATCTTCATCGCGCGCTCGACCACCAAGGGAGGAAACATATCCACAATCGTTCCGTTCGTTTCTCATGTCGACCATACGGAGCATGACGTGGATGTCCTGGTGACCGAGCAGGGGCTGGCCGATCTGCGCGGCCTGGATCCCAGGGAGCGGGCCGAGGAGATCATCCGGCAATGCGCCCATCCCGATTACCGGGGGCTGCTGTCGGACTACCTGGAGCAGGGCAGAAAAAGAACCGGGACACATCCCGTTCGCGATGGAGGAGGCCAACTCGTTCCATCTGCGTTTCAAGCGGACGGGCAGCATGAAAGAAACGGAAGGGTAAAACGATGGAGGATCCAAGGGAGAGACTGGTCACATCGATCTCGACGGAAGAATTGGAGAGAAGATGGAAGGCGGCCCGGGAATGGATGAAGGAGGAAGGCGTCGACTACCTCCTCATGCGAAATGATGAGGAGTACTTCGGCGGCTACGTGAAGTGGTTTACCGACATCCCGGCGCGGCACAGCTATCCCTTCACGGTCATCTTTCCCCAGGATGACGGGATGACCACCATCACCAGCAGCCCCCCGGCAGAGCCGGGACCCAAGGCATGGGCCTTGCGCGGCGTAAAACAGAGACTGGGGGCGCCTTACTATCCCGCCCTGAATTACACGAGCGTCTATGACGCCGAATTGGCGGTCGGGGTCCTGAAGGAAAAGACCGGGGCGACCGTGGGTGTCGTGGGCCGGTCGTTCTTCCATGTCCCCTTTTACGAGTATCTGACGCAACACCTCCCGACGACGCGGTTTGTCGATGCAACGGATGCGATCGATCATCTCAAGGCGATCAAGTCTCCGGAAGAGATCGAACTGATTCGGCGGACCGCCGAGATTCAGGACCTGACCCTTGACCATGTCAGGAAGAGCCTCAAACCGGGGATGAGGGAACTCGATCTCTATGCCGAGGCTCACTATGTTTGCACCCGTTTGGGCTGTGAACGTCTGCAGGTCCTGACCTGCTCCTATCCGCCCGGCGAACCTTCGGGGTTCAACCAGCGCCACTTCATGAACCGGGTGATCAAGGAAAAGGACCATTTCGTCATCCTGATCGAGGGAAACGGCCCCGGAGGGTATTATACGGAGATCGCCCGTCCCTTTTCCCTGGGCGAACCTTCTCAGGAGACCAAGGACACCTATGCGGTCGTCCTGGAAGCGGAAGCGCTCACCCTCAAACACCTCAAGCCGGGGGCGGATCCGAAAGAGATCTGGGACGCCCATAACGCCTTCCTTCAGAAAAAGGGGCTCGCCCCGGAGGGAAGGCTCTATGCGCACGGGGAAGGGTACGATCTGGTGGAAAGACCGGCGATCCGCTATGACGAGACGATGACCCTGCGGCCCGGGATGAACCTTGCCGTCCACCCCGTCGGGAAGAGCAAGAATGTTTGGACGACGCTGTGCAACAATTATTTGCTCACGGAAAACGGTGTCGGCCCGTGTCTGCACAAAACGCCCAAAGGGATGATCATCCTGTAGAGGTGAGAGAAGGGAATCATGTACGTTCTGATTTCGGATCGTGATGCAGGCGAATACAAGAAGGCATTGGCCTCCAAGTTTCCGGGAATCGAATTTCACGCGGTGACGCGGGAAGCGGATATCCAGGATCATGTGGAAAAGATGGACGTCCTCGTGACCGTCTTTCGTGTATCCGACGAATTGCTCAAGCAGGCCGTCAAGCTCCAGTGGATACAGGTCACGACGGCCGGCGTCAATTATATCCTCGATCGCCCCTCGTTGAAAAAAGAGGTCATCGTGACCTCCTGCCGCGGGATCCACGGCCCTCAGATGTCGGAGATGGCGGTTCTGTTGATGCTTGCCTTGAACAGGGACTTCCCGCAGGTCGTGCGGAACCAGGAGCGAAGACAATGGGAGCGCTGGCCGGGAAGGCTCCTCTTTCAAAAACAGGTCGCGATCCTGGGGATGGGTGTGATCGGAGAGGCGGTCGCCGATAAGTGCAAGTGCTTCGGGATGACCGTCTTGGGGATCGATATCGTCGAGAGAAAGATCGCCTCCGTCGATGCCTTTTTTCATCCCGACAAGCTTCCGGAAGTGGCCGGGCAGGTCGATTATCTGATCCTGGTGGCGCCGTCGACGCCCGAAACCCGCAGGATCGTGGGAGCGAAGGTCCTCTCCCGCATGAAACCGACCGCATACCTGATCAACATCGCCCGAGGGGAACTGGTGGACGAGGACGCCTTGATCGAGGCCCTGGAGGGCGGAAAGATCGCCGGCGCCGCCCTGGACGCGCTTTCCGTCGAGCCGCTGCCCGCCGATCACCCCTTGTGGCGGGCGAAGAACGTCATCATCACGCCCCACGTGGGGGGAATGAGCGACATCTATTGCGAGCAGACCTTGCCGATCATCGAAGAGAACCTCCGGCGGTTCATCCGGGGCGAGAGGCGGGACCTGATCAATTATATCGAAAGGTAGACGTTTCGGCCCGTTGTCGTTCATCCGAAACCGGGCGCCGGCGAATGCCTTGACACCCGGGGAAGACCACTATACAGTTTTCCAAGGAAAGCAGATTATTACCGCTGTTCGTCGTGATCCGGCGAAGGGATGAACTGCATCGATCCGGATAGTCAGGAAATCGTAAGGAGGGCATGGCAGCATGAGGTCGGTGAAAATCTACAGCAGCCTTTTCTGGCTCCTGTTTTCAGCGGTCATGTCCCGGGAGGCCTTCCGCCTGCCCATGGGCGAAATGAGGGACCCCGGCGCCGGCTTTTTCCCTCTCATGGTCGCCCTCGTGACCGGCCTGCTCGCCGTGATCGCCCTTTTCCACGCCTTCCGGGAAAAGGCAGGGGCCCCGGAAGCGCACTCCCTGGAGCGCTTCCGCTGGTGGAACCTCGTCGTCATCCTGGCGGCCCTGGTCGCCTATGCCCTGACCCTGACGACCGTGGGCTTCCTGATCAACACCTTCCTTTTCATGCTGCTGCTGCAGAAGGTCATCGAACCCCAGACCTGGACAAAGGCCCTGCTGGCTTCCTTGATCACGGCCGTCTTCTCGGAAGTCTTCTTCAACGTCCTGCTGAGAGCCCAGATTCCCACAGGAATTCTCGGATTTTAAGGAGTCTTAAACCTGCCATGGACCTCTTCCGCGATCTTCTCTTCGGTTTCAGCGTAGCGACCCTGCCGATGAACCTCCTGTTCTGCTTCATCGGGGTCCTCGTGGGGACGCTCATCGGCGTTCTGCCGGGGATCGGCCCCCCGGCGGCCCTCTCGCTGCTTTTGCCGGTCACCTTTCATGTCCCCCCCGTCTCGGCCATCATCCTGTTAGCGGGGATCATGTACGGCGCGATGTACGGCGGATCGACCACCTCGATCCTCGTGAACATCCCCGGAGAGGCGGCCTCCGTGGTCACCTGTCTGGACGGCTACCGGATGGCGAGACAGGGACGCGCGGGGGCGGCCCTGGGAATCTGCGCCTTCGGGTCTTTCATCGCCGGAACGGTCAGCATCTTTTTGCTGATCTTCCTGGCGCCGACCCTGGCGAAATTCGCCCTGCGGTTCGGTCCCCCGGAATATTTCTCCCTGATGATCATGGGACTCAGCATCCTGATCTATCTGGCCAGGGGCTCCATGATCAACGCGCTCATCATGGTCTGCTTCGGCCTGCTTTTGGGGATGGTCGGGCTGGACAACATGACCGGGGCGAGCCGTTTCACCTACAGGATCACCTCGCTCATGGACGGCCTGGGACTCGTTCAGATCGTGATCGGACTCTTCGGGGTTTCGGAGGTGCTCCTCAACGTGGAGCGGGCCTTCAAACAGGAGGTCCTCAAGACGAAGATCAAGGGGCTTCTGCCCAACCGCGAGGAGTGGAGGCGCAGCATCTTTCCCATCGGCAGGGGAACGATCATCGGTTTCTTCCTCGGGGTCATCCCCGGGATGAGCGTCGTGATCCCGACCTTTCTGTCCTACACCCTCGAGAAGAGGCTCTCCAAACATCCCGAGAAGTTCGGCACGGGGATGATCGAAGGGGTCGCGGGTCCCGAGGCGGCCAACAACGCGGCTTCCAGCGGGACCCTGGTCCCCATGCTGAGTCTCGGCATCCCGACCGGCGCGGCGACGGCGCTGCTGCTCGGCGCCCTGATGATCCACGGCCTGCGTCCGGGGCCCCTGCTCATCGTGGAGTCGCCCGAGGTCTTCTGGGGAGTGGTGGCCAGCCTCTACGTGGGAAACGTCATGCTCCTGATCCTGAATCTTCCCCTGATTCCCCTGTGGGTCAAGATCCTGAAGATCCCGTACCATTACCTGTTCCCGCTGATCCTGCTGTTCTGCATCATCGGTTCCTATACGACGAACAACAATCCCTACGACATCATCATCATGACCCTATTCGGCGTGATCGGCTATGTCATGAAAAAGCTCGACTACGAGGCGGCGCCGCTCGTGCTGGCCCTGGTCCTGGGGCCGATCATGGAAAACGCCGTGCGTCGCTCCCTGGTCATCTCGGACGGCGATGTCACGGTCTTTTTCACACGGCCGATCTCCGCGTTTTTCCTGATCGCGGGGCTTTTGATCCTTTTTTCACCCCTCTTCCTGAAGAAGAAGAGGGTCAGCGCGGAATTGCGCGCCGGCGAAGAGTAGCCGCCGGTGCAGAATAAAAAATGAAACCCATTACTTAAGGAGGTGTTTTATGAAGATCCGTAGACTGGAGAGATGCATCTGTCTTTTACTCTTGGCGATCTGCTTTCATCGGAGTCGCCCCCGCTGCAGCCCAGGATTACCCGAAGGGGCCGATCCAACTGGTCGTCCCCTTCGGATCCGGAGGCGCCACCGATATCTTCTGGCGGACCCTCGGAGAGCACTTCGGCAAAGCCCTCAATACGACGATCGCCATCGTCAACAAGCCGGGCGGAGGAGGGATCGTCGGGATGGCCAGCGTCTTGAACGCCAAGCCGGACGGCTACACGCTCTGTGCGGGAAACTCCGATACGCTCAACATCAACCCCCTGTTCACGAAGGATCTCCCCTTCAACACGATCGACGACGTGAACTATATCGTCAAGGTGGCGAACTTTCCCCAGTCGCTCGTGGTCCGGACGGAATCGCCCTTCAAGACCCTTGACGACGTGATCGCTTACGCCAGGGCGAATCCCAAGAAGCTCAAGGCCTCGACCCCCGGCACGGGAACCAACCCGGCTATGGCCCTTCGTCTCCTGAATTACGATGCCAAAGCGGACATCGTCGCCGTGGGCTTCACGGGCGGCGGGGAAAGCATCACGGCGGTTCTGGGAGGCCATGTGGACCTGGCGGGAATCGCCTTGCCGGCCGCCAAATCTCAGTTGCAGGCCGGCAAGGTCCGCGTCCTGACCATCTTCTCCAAAGAGCGCCACCCTCTCTATCCGGATATTCCGACAGCCTATGAGAAAGGGTACAAGCAGACCCTCGTCGACACGGGGATGGGCATTGTGGGACCCAAAGGGCTTCCGGCTGAGGTCATCAAGAAGTGGGAGCAGGTCGTTCAGACAGTCCTGAAGGATCCGGTCGTCATCGCGGCCATCCACAAGTTCGACTTTGTGCCGGACTACCAGAACGGGGTGCAGTACAAGAAAGAGATCCTGGACGAGTTCAACCTGTTCAAGAAGATTATGGCCCAGTCCGCCAATTAGCCATGGAGATCTTTTCCGCCGGGCGGATCCTCCGCCGGCGGAAAAGATCGGCGGAAGGAATCTCAAATATAACAGATAAGGGGAAGACAGAAGGACTTCCCCTTACCAGTTTGGAACGACGACTTCGCTCACCGGAAAGGATGGTGCGTGGATGATGGATGAGGGTCCGGCCAACGACCGCAAAGTCGGCAAGGGAGGAAGCAAAGGAGAAACTGGCGCTGGCCTGCCGGATACTGGGGACCGAGGGACATGACGACATGGACCTCGGCCATGTGAGCGTCCGGTCGCCGGACGATCCGGATCGGATGATCATCAAAGGGAAAGGCCTTTGTCTGAGCGAGATCCATGCGGACGATCTTGTGACCGTCGATTTCAACTACCGGAAGATCGACGGCCGGCGGGACCTCCACGGGGAACTCCCGATCCATATTGAAATCTACAGGGCCAGGAAAGATGTCCACAGTATCGTACACACCCACCCGCTGTATGCGACGGCCTTTTCCGCAACGGAACAGGTTTTGAGGCCGATCAACAACGAGGGGGTGCTGTTCGCAAAGCCCCTGCCTTATTTCGACGAGGAGACCGACCTGATCGTCGCTCCCGCACAGGGGGCCTCCCTGTCTTGCAAGCTGGGCGACGCCAAGGCCGTTATCATGAAGAATCACGGGATCACCGTGGTCGGAGAAAGCATCGAACAGGCCACCGTTTATGCCTATCTCTTGGAAAAGACGATCAAGATCTTCTTTGTCGCCAAGGGTTTCGGCGAGCCCAAATGGACGGACGATGAAGAGGCCGCGAAGAAAGCGGACCATATCTTCAGGGGTAACAGGATTCAGGCCATCTGGGATACGCTCGCGCGTCAGCTCGAACTCCGGGAGCGGCCGCTGCGCATCCTGGAGGCGCTTCTGAACAAGAGGTAAATGGGCATGCCCGGCTACGCAGGGTATCGGGCGTGTTGACAGGGAACCATTTTTGTCGCGGATGCGATCACAAGAACTCCGGTATTGATCGCATACTGGGGGAGGCCGGTAGATATGAACATCACCGAAACGGCCCTGGGGAAGCTCGTTGAGACGGACGTACTGATCCTCGGTGCGGGAGCGGCCGGCAGCGGAGCCGCGATTGCCGCCCGACGCGAAGGCGTCGATGTGGTCCTCGTCGAAAAAGGCAAGCTGGAGAGCTGCGGCAGCGCCGGCGGCGGCAACGACCACTTTACGGCGGCCCTGAACGCCGGACCCGAGACGGACACCTGCGAAGCCTTCGTGGACTTCTTCTGCAAGCCCACCTCCGGATGGACGCCGACCCTGCTGGAAAACGGGTGGTTCAAAGTGATTCCCGTCATCCTGGAGATCCTCGAACAGGAAAAGGTCAGATTTATAAGAAATGAGGATGGTTCGTACCTCCGGACGGCGGGATTCGGGCAGCCCGGGGCCTGGTTTCTCAATATTTCGGGCGGGCAGACCCTGAAGCGAAAGATCGCCCGGCGTGTGCGCGCCGAAGGCGCCCATGTCTTCGACTATGTCCTGATCACCAAACTCCTCAAGACCGATGGGCGCATCTCCGGCTGCCTCGGTTACCAGGTGCTGACGGGCGAGTTCTATATGTTCAAGGCAAAAAAGGTGATCTGCTGTCTCGGCAAGACCGTCAACCGGGTGTCGACCAATTCCAGCGGCAATCCGTTCAACACCTGGCACGATCCCTTTCGTGACGGGCGCCTATTTCGCCCTTCCCTATGAGGTGGGCGCGAAGATCATGAATATGGACATCGCGGAGATCGCCACGCTCATACCGAAGGGGTGGGGCGCGCCGGGGATGAACGGGATCAACAGCATGGGCGGCCGGGAGCTCAACGCCCTCGGGGAACGGTTCATGGGCAAGTACGACCCCATGGGGGAAAACGGTTTGCGCAGAAACCAGATACAGGGCACGTACCAGGAGTTCGTCGAGGGCAAAGGTCCCCCCTTCTTTATCGACATGACCCATTTTACGGAGGAGGATGCCCGCATCCTGCAGTATGAGCTGATGCCCGGAGACAAGGCGACGTACAACGAATATACGAGCCAGAAGGGGATCTGCTTCAAGCGGGATCTCCTTGAGGTGGAGATCAGCGAGTTGGGTCTCGAAGGCGGACTGTATGTGAAGGACAATCTCGAGACCAATATCGAGGGACTCTATCAGCGGGTGCGTCTTCCCCTACGTGTCCGGCGCCCTGTGCGGCGGCTACTATGCGGGGGTCCAGGCGGCAAGGGCGGCCAGGGAAGAAAGCCGAATCGGAGAGATCGACGAGGAGGCCGCGGTGCGGGAGAAGGAGAGGATCTTCGCACCGCTCCGTCTTGAGGAAGGGATGAACTACAGGGAGTTCGAGGGCGCCGTCAGGACCGTGATGGACTATTACATGGGGTTGAGGCGCAATCAGAAAGGGATGGAGCTCGCCCTCGAAAAGCTGAACTTCATCTTGACCTATGCGTCAAGGATAAAAGCGAAAGACTACCACGAACTTCTCCGGACACACGAAGGTCTTTTCATGCACAAGGCGTGCGTCCTGACGACCCTGACCTGTCTCCAGCGCAAGGAGAGCGGCCGGGGTGTCTATAAAAGAACCGACTTTCCCGACCTGAATCCCGAGATGAACAGACCTCTGGTCATCTGGCAGGAAGAGGGGCAGTTCCGTTTTTCCTGGGGCGCCCAATGAGGGAGATCCCGGTGATGATATCGATTGATTCATCCATTATACCCTGCGGTTTCTGCCGCGGGGTTACCGAATAGGAATTGGGTTTTGGGTCTCTGTCCAAGGATCAATGCCATTTATTATCAAGGAGTATGCCATGCCTCCTGTTTTCAGCCGTGAGATTGAAAGGCCGCTCATCTCATCGGCCTGCCTGAAATATCAGACCAGGACATCGCCCTGTGAATCCGCCTGTCCGGCAGGGAACCCCATCCAGAAGGTACACGGCCTCGTGAAGGAACGAAAATATGAGGAGGCTCTGGAGTTTCTGAGGGCCAGAAACCCTTTTCCGGGCACGACGGGGAGAATCTGCACCCACCCGTGCGAATCGGACTGCAATCGCCGGGAATGGGACGAAGCGATCAATATCCGGGGGCTCGAAAGGGCCGCTGCTGATACCGCCGACAGGACCCGGGTCAAGAAGCCCATGCGGATGGAGCGGTCGGGCAAGAAGATCGCGGTCATCGGCGGGGGACCTGCCGGGCTGACGTTTGCCTATTTCTCGAGCCTCCTCGGACACGAGGTCACGGTTTTCGAGGCAGGTCCGACCCTGGGCGGCGTGCCGAGGCTCTGCGTGCCCGAATACAGGCTGCCCAAAGACATCCTGGATATGGAAATCGGCCTCGTCCTCGAAACCGGAGTGAAGGCGCGGACCAATACGCGGGTTGGGAAAGAGATCTCCTTTGCGGAGGTTCGTGCATCCTATGATGCCGTCCTGATTGCCGCCGGCGCCTGGAAGGAACGGAAAATCGATCTCCCCCATGCCGACAAGGCAATCAAAGGGGTTGAATTTTTAAGACACGTCAATCTCGGATTCATCAGGGAGATCGGACGCCAGGTGGTCATCCTCGGCGGCGGGGGCGTCGCCTTCGATTGCGCCTTCACCGCTAGAAGGCTCGGCGCCCAGGAGGTGCATATCGTTTGCCTGGAACGGGCCGACTGCATGGTGGCCCCCTCGGACGACCTGGTCCAGGCGAGCCGGGAAGGGATCATGATCCACAACGGCTGCATGGCGTTCCGGGTGATGGAGAGGGAGGGAAAGGCCGGCGGTGTGGAGTACACCGAGATATCGGGTTTTTGCTTCGACGAGGCGGGTGAGGTCCGGGTGGAAGCCGCGGGGGGGCAAAAAAAGATTCTGGCGGCGGACCAGGTCATCATTGCAGCGGGGGTGAAGCCCGAGCTCGATTTCATCGCAGGCGCCGGCATTGCCCTCAACCCCAACGGCACGCTGAAGGTCGATCCCCTGACCCGGGCGACTTCGATCAGTGGTGTCTTTGCCGCCGGCGACGTCGCCACCGGACCTTCCATCGTGGCCAACGCCGTCGGTCAGGGACGCGAGGCCGCCTTGGCAGTGCACCGGTTTCTGGCGGGCGTTCCCAAAACGCAAGAGATGACTATCGGGGAGGATGGTCAGATCCGTGTCGACGCTGTCGCCTGCCAAGAGCAGGCCCACGTCGTCCGGTTTGAGGAGATATTCAACCCGGAGTACTATGAAAAGAGGCCGCGAAAAGAGGGCCTCCGCTCGGCAGAGATCTCTTTTGCCGAGAAGAACGCCGGATTGGACGGTTCAGCCGCCGCAGAAGCGGAGCGCTGCTTTCACTGCGGCCACTGCCACAAGTGCGGCAAGTGTGTGGAGGACTGCCCCGGTCTCATCCTCGTCATGACGGAGAGGGGACCGGAGGTCCGTTATGCCGACGAGTGCTGGCATTGCGGCAACTGCCGCACCAGTTGCCCCGATTCGGCCGTTTCGTATGTGTTTCCGCTATACACGTTGGTCTGAAGGAAAAGGGGAGTGACCCGGATGTGTGGGGTCAGGACAATTGAGGAGGAGAAGCGTGGACGTTTTTCAAGCCATCACGACTCGCAGGAGTATCAGGAGATTCAAACCGGATCAGGTTCCGGAAGCACTCATCCGGGAGATTCTGGAGGCGGCCCGCTGGTCACCCTCCTGGGGTAATACCCAGCCATGGGAGATCGTTGTGGTCTCAGGGGAATCCCTGGAACGCTTCAAGAAAGCCAACCGGCAGCGACTCATGGACGGCGTCATCCCCGAACCGGACACCGCGATGCCGGGGAGCTGGCCGGACACCCTCAAGCGGCGGTACACGGAGGTGGGGAAAAAGGTCCTGACTGCCTTGGGAATTGCGCGCGGCGACCAGGAGGCCCGTCTCCGCTATACGGCAGACATGTTTACGCTTTTCGACGCACCCTGTCTGATCCTGTTTAGCGTGGACAAAACCCTCTGTCGGGAATACGCGATGCTGGACGTCGGCGCGATCCAGCAGACGATCTGCCTGCTGGCCCACGCCCGGGGCCTGGGAAGCTGCATCCTGGCTGCATCAGCCAGTTATCCGGGATTGATCCGGGAGATCCTCCCGCTACAGGAGACGAAGGCCGTCATCATCGGCGTCGCGCTGGGATATCCCGACGGGGATGCACCGATCAACAATTTTTCAAGGGAAAGGGTAAACCTCGGACGAATTCACCACTTGGGTCAGGTGAACCGAGCACCTTTCGGAATGTGAATCATATAGGTGAGTGATGAACACACGCTTGTTGGGCATCGTTCTTTTTACGGCAGTCGGCCTCGGCATGGGCATCATCAAACCTTTCGCGCCGGGTCTGAATCCCGCAGGCCATGCGGTCTTGATGTCGGTTTTGGTGGCCGTCGGTATCTGGATTTTCGGTACGAAATGGGTCCCGCTTTCGATAGGCAGCATGGTCATGCTGCTGCTCCTGACGCTGTCCGGCGTGAAAAATTCCATCGCTTTCAACGGCTACACCACACGGGCGATCTGGATACTGATTCCCGCGCTGTTTTTCGGTTTTGCCCTGAACTCCACCGGGCTGGGCAAGCGGCTGGCTTACTGGGTGATCGGTCTGTTTAAGCCCAGTTATTTCAGCTCTCACGCTCTCCTGGGTCATCATCGGACTCATCCTGTCGACTTTGACCCCCTCCATCATGGTCAGAATCGCCATTGTCATCCCGATCGCGGTGGCCTCCGTGGAGATATGCCGTCTGCAATACGGCTCCAAGGGGGCGGGTCTCATCCTGCTGGCGGCCTGGTCCATGGTGCTGATACCGGGAAGCGGCTGGCTCACAGGCTCCCTGTGGGGACCGGCGGCCATCGGGTTCTTCGACGCCATTCCCGGCCTGCAGGGGACCATCAACTTCGACTCGTGGCTGAAGGCCCTCCTTTTTCCCTCGGCGGTCCTGTCGTTTCTTTTCATCCTCGTCTTGTACCGGGTCATGAAACCGGCGGAGGAGTTGAGCATCGACAGAGACGTCTTCAAGGCCGAATACAAGGCGCTCGGGCCGATCAGCTTCCGGGAAAAGGTCACGCTGTCCATACTCCTTATGACCTTCCTGCTGCTGGTCAGCGGCCGCGTGCATGGGATCCCCGATGTCACCGTCTGTTTGGGGGCGTTTGTCCTGCTGGCGGTCTTCGGCGTGATCAAGGCCAAGGATATCGGGACGGCGATCAGTTGGGACTTCGTCCTGTTTGTGGGCACCATCATGGGGATGGGGATGCTCCTACAGGAAACCGGCGTGGCCGCCTTTCTGAGCAAATCGTTCAGTCCGGTCATCAAAACACTGGCGGGCAACCACTGGCTGCTGACGTATGTCCTATTGTTCTTCTTTTTCGTCTGGCGTTTTGTGGATGTGGCCCAGCTCTACGCCACGATCCCTTTCGTCGTGCCGTTCCTGCCCATGCTGGCCGCCGATTTCGGCATCCATCCGCTGGCATTTTTCTTCCTGTTCATCATGTCGGGTAACTGCTTCTTCATGTCCTATCAGCAGCCCTTCGTGATCATCGGCGAATCCATAGCGGGAAAAGCGGTATGGACACCCGCGCAGCTTCACCAGGCCGGCATCATCTACCTGTTTGTCTGTCTGGTCACGCTGGCGATCAGCATCCTGTACTGGAAAGCGGTGGGACTGATCGGGTAAAACCCCTCAGCATATGACTCGTGAGACGAAGAACGAAGAGGTTGCCTATTCTCGAAAATCAAGTCACTTATCTTCTTGTACCAAATCCTTGAAAACCCAACCTGTCAATCCTGAAGGTGTCTTGCAATTAATCCAATCTCCAGGCTGCGACTGACCCAGATACTCGACCTTTTCTCCCTTTTTTAAAATGTGTATAATCTTACTTTTGCCATCTGCCTTTGCTCTCATATTAGATGTTTTGACGACGACCAAGATCTTGGGAGATGGCCTCGATGTAGAAGGGTGTTCTGCCGCTTGGGCCTCTTTGGGAACCTGGATGGAGGGAGGTGCTGCCTCTTTCGGGGGAGATTTAGCGCTTACTGCTGCGGACGTTGCCTTTGTCCCCTTGACACTGCTGTATACTGGGCCCCAGAGGGGGTGACCGGCCTCCGCCGCTTGAAGCTCGAAATTCGGGTCCAGCGCTAACGCTTTTTTGAATTCATCGGTGCATTCCTTTTTTCGGTCCGATACGCAATGAATAAAGGCGAGGTATTTGTGAGCCTCGACTTGACTCTCCTTTTTAGGCAATCCTTTAGTCAGGGCTTCCTGCAGGAGCTTTATGGAGTCCTTGTAATTTCCTTCTTCATAGCTTTTGATGCCTGCGGAAAGTTTCTGTTCCCCTTCGCTCGGCGGCAGAGGGTTTTCCGCCAGATTGGAGCCAGTGCCCGCACATCCGGAGCAGATCAACATTCCCACTACAATCAATAACCATATTCGAGAAACCTTCATGAGAGGAAACCTCCTGTCACTGGTGCTCATGGTTAATTGAAACAACGAAAATGCAGAGTGAACGCTTAACGATTGAGGATTAGAAATATCTCTTTTCTTGAACCCTGTCAACGATTTAGTTCGAGAAGGTTAGTTCAAGAAAAAGCGTCTAAAAATAGGGCCTTTCTGATTTTTATCATACTGAATCTGCTAAATGACTGAATCTTTTTTGGTTATATGTCCAGAGCGTACTGCGAGTCGGACCACTGAGCCCTCAAATTACTCCGCACTTGCATCATGAGGAGGATTTCGTTTAGGGAGCAATCCCCCAAAGCTCGCCCCTGTAATACTTACACAATTTCGTCAAGTCCAGAGGTCGGCAACGACGGAGTCCAGTCCCAGGCCTCTCAACGTTACAGGAAGCGGTTTTCCGGTCTGCCTATCCCAGCCCATCAGTTGATGGTAATTGTCCAGCATCTCGTCCCAATGTGATACTATACTCACGCCTTTGGCCGGACCGTCCGTCGGGGCCGAACTCCAGCGTGGCGAGGGTTGCTCGAGATCCACGGGGACACCATGTTTGATATTGAAGGCGCGCATAAGATTGGCCACTCGGAAGCCGACGTCTTGAGCTTCTTTGGCCGTGAAATCCCATCCGGTGACCGAGTTGAACGCTTCCACCACGAACCTCAGGGGCGCCCATGTGCAGAAGATACAGCTGCCCAGAGTGTCCTCGAACTGGCGTCTGCCTTTCGCTTTGGCAACGTGTGTTGACACATCCTCCGGCGAGAATCGATCTGTTATGCTGTGCGTGTCGGGATCTTTAGGCCCCATATAGGCTGATTCGTAGGTGCCGATATCGGCAGTGGCGGTATCGAACATCTCGCGCCACATCGCCCGGTGGTCATGACCCCGCGGGGCATGCCCCTTCATGGTATAGACAGCGCAATTCTGCGCTTCCGGTCCCAGGTGTTCCGCGGCATTCTTGATGCCCTCTGCCAGGATGTTCGCGAAGTTGCCCTCCCGGTGAGCTATCCGCTCCAGTAGCACCTTCATGGCCTGGGTGTTGCCCCATTTCAGCTCCAGCCCCCCTGTATCGTCCTTGGTCAGAACGCCCTTCTCATACAGTTCGATCACCATGGAGACGAGAAAGCCGACTTCATTGCCTTCGAGCCCCAGCAGCGTCGTCAGGTTGGACAGCACCAGCGTTTCCGCCGGGTCGATGTTGCCGACCAGCGGCCCCATGGCGGCGAACATCTCATATTCCGGCTCCTCCACCTTCAAGCCGCGATAGGGGCCGTCGGTGATGGTCACCATATGGCAATGATGGGATCCGCATGCCCAGCACGGCCTCGGCGTGGCCTGCCAATGCTCCCGCACGTATTGGCAGGTCATGAGGCGAGCCTCCGGATAGAGGTTCGTCAGGTAGTTCTTCACCGGCAACGTTCCTGCCGCCACACGCTCCTCGCTGCTCTCATAGCTTCCACCGGTTCCCAACGTGAAAATTCTCTTTCCTACGGGGTGCTTCTGTATCTCATGCCATATCGCTTCGATTGCCGGCAGCAGGCGTTTCGGCGATGCCACCTTGATCGGAGTCCGGCCCAGTGGAGCGCAGAAGGCCTTGAGTCTTTTTACGCCCATCACCGCACCGACTCCATTGTGACCGGCACAGTGGTCTTTGTCTCCAAAAATACCGGCGAATTTCACCAGGTTCTCTCCGGCCGGACCGACGCAGAAGACACTCATCTGCCGATCGATATAGCCCAACTCGGCTTTGATCTCATCCTCGGTTTCCCAGGTATTCTTGCCGACCAGATGCCGGGCATCTCTCAGCTCGGCGGTGCCGTCGTGAATGTAGAGGTAAACCCATTGGTTGGCGATTCCCTCGAAGATGACCGCATCAAACCCGGACGACTTCATGAAGGCTCCCATAAAGCCATTCGCCTGGGTCGAGGTGGCGCCATGGGTCAGGCAGCCTTTCGTACTGATGGAGATGATGCCCGAGCCCCCCACCATGGTTCCCCCCAGAGGCCCACTGGCTATGATGATGCGGTTTCCCGGGTCATTCCACTGAACTCCCGGAGGCACCTCATCATAGAGGTACTTAGCCCCAAAGCCGACGCCGCCTACCCACTTTCTAAGGGTGGTCTCATCCAACACTTCTTCGGTGATACTTTCGTTGGTGAGGTTAACCCTGAGTATCTTCCCTGCATAGCCGCAAATAGCGCTTGATGACACGGCGAATGCCTCCTTTCCGGCCCTGCCCCTTTTTATGAATGACCCCCGCAGAATACCCCGTCCTGTGGACGGGGATGAATGCGGAGCGGGGGTATGGGGGATGCAATCCCCCTCCTCAAGTTTTTTTAAGATGCCCCGCCCTGTGGGCGGGGTAATTCACTTTGTCAGGCATGAGATTTCACTTTTCCGCCCGGTTTCAGTTATGTGCTCTCCTTTAAATGGGTCCGTGACAGGGCGCCGAAGGGACAATATCGGACACACAAGCCACAACTATCGCATTGATCATCAAAGGAGATCCGGAGTATCACGTTGCCATCGGACTTTGTAACCGGCTGGATACGGATGGCGGCTTTCGAGGTGTCAAAGGCGCCTTCAAATCGGAGAGAGCAGACCAGTTGGCAGATAAAGCACGACGCGCATTTCGTTTCTTCGACGACAATGGGAAGGTCACATTTTAGACAGCGTTTTGCCTCTTGAGCGGCAATCTCAGGAGATAGAGAGAGTTCCACTAATGAGAAACCGTTGAGTCGCTCGGTGACAGGCAGTAGCGGAATCGCATTCCCGATAGCCGTGGGTGTGGGGTAATCGTTTTCCATGGGTGTTACAACATCCATCGGCGATGCCAGTCTCTCTTCAATAACGCCGCGGCCCCCAAGGTATCGGTCTATGGCAATAGCCGCTCGTTTTCCAGCGGCTATTGCTTCGATAACCGAACTGGATCCGGTGACACAGTCGGCGCCTGCAAAAACCCCAGTTCTTGCCGTCTCCATGCTATCGGGGGAAATCTGAATAGTCTTTCCCTTCAGTAACAATGAAAACCCCTGGGGAATCTCCGGCTCTTGACCAACGGCCGCAATCAATAGCTCCGCGTCTACGGTAAATTCGCTGCCGATAACCGGTTGGGGAGGACCATCGATGGCTTTGCTGCCCGGACTGGTGCGCAGACACTCCATCTTGAGGCGACCGCCTTCGGCAATTATCCGGCTGGGAGTGGCCAGAGAAATGATATTCACCCCTTCGCTGTATGGCCTGGTTTACTTCCTCAGGATAAGCACGCATTTCCGCCCTGGTTCGGCGATACACAATCGTTACTTCTTTGGCTCCCAGTCGGAGGGCAGTCCGTGAAGCGTCCACGGCTGAATTACCGCCCCCAACTACAGCCACAATTTTGCCCACCGTCGGGCATTTGCCCAAATTGACCTGGCGCAAAAAAGAGAGGGCATCGATTACCCCCGGGCTGTCTTCCCCGTCTATTCCCATCCTGACTCCCTGATGGGCGCCGATGGCGATGAAAGCGGCATCATACCCCTGTGCAAGAAGGCTATCCAGCGATTCAATCCGGGTGCTTGTTTTTACCTCTATACCGGCCTTCTCTATATCTTCAATTTCGGCATCAAGAATATCCCGGGGAAGCCGGTAGGAAGGAATCCCCACTCGCATCATCCCTCCCAGCTGGGGTAGTGCCTCAAAGACGGTGAGCCTGTGCCCTTGCTTGGCCAGATAGTAGGCAGCCGTCAGACCGGCCGGACCTGAACCCACAATGGCAACACTCTTCCCGGTAGGCGGTATTTCATGATTTTGCCGCCACGTCCTGGAAGCGTGGTCGGCAACAAAGCGCTTGAGTGTCCTTATGGCCTCTGGGGCATCGGCGATTTGAGCCAGCTGGCACTTAATCTCGCAGGGAGCGGGACAAACATAGCCGCACACAGCCGGAAAGGGGATACTTTCCCGAACGACAGCCAGCGCTTCGGCATATTGACCAGCGACAATGAAACGAATATAGCGCGGCACGTCAACTCCTGCCGGACACGCTTCCATGCAGGGTGCTTTCGATGGTCTTCTGTACATGTTTCCTTCCCATCCCACAGTGTATTTTTCCGTTCGCCTCCTGTTTTCACGGCAGGATCGAAACTGACAAGAAGCTCTTTTCGTCAGGGAAGGCTGATATAAATTTGCTTCTATGTCAAGTCAATTATCGGGACCAAAACAAGGAGAAAGCATACCTGTAAAATGAGACAATGCTACCTTACAAGAAAGTTACAAATGCATGATCCTGCCACACTCGCGATCACGTCGGGCAGGTTTCAGGGGCATAGGGTGCCACATCCCAGAGAGAGGGCATGGTGTTATTGTCAGAATTTGTTTTGGTCTGCAAAAGATATCAGAAAAGAGTATAATGTTTTATCACGCATATCCGGAAGGAAAATTTCCATGAGCCCCAACATTGTTCGCTCCGTCTGCCCGTACGACTGTCCCGATACCTGCGGCCTGCTGGTGGAGGTCGAAGAGGGCCGCGCCGTGCGCGTTTCCGGCGATCCCGCCCATCCCCTGACCCGCGGCTTGCTCTGCCCCAAGATGAACCACTACGAGCGCACGGTCCACTCGCCGCGCCGCCTGACGACCCCGCTGCTGCGAACCGGTCCCAAGGGAGAAGGGCGTTTCGAACCGCTTTCCTGGGATGAGGCGATCGAGCGCATCTGTTCCCGCTGGAAGGACCTGATCGCCGGCTACGGGGGCGAATGCGTCCTGCCCTATTCCTATGCCGGCACCATGGGGCTGGTGCAGCGGAACAGCGGGCATCCCTTTTTCCACAAGCTGGGCGCTTCCCGTCTGGAGCGGACCATCTGCTCTCCGGCCAAGGAGGCGGGCTGGAAGGCGATCATGGGAGACACCGCGGCCATGGAGCCGGCGGAGATCGAGCAGAGCGACCTGGTGATCCTGTGGGGGATCAACGCCGCCGCCACCAGCATCCACGTCATGCGGGACGCCCAGACCGCCCGGCGGCGCGGCGCCCGCTTGTGGGCCATCGATACCTATCGCACGCCGACGTGCGAGGCGGCGGACGAGGCCTTCATCGTGCGCCCCGGCGGCGACGGCGCCCTGGCCCTGGGGATGATGCACGTCATGGTCCGCGAGGGGCTGACGGATCAGGCCTTTATCCGGGATAACGTGGTCGGGTTCGAGGCGTTCGCCGAAAAGGTGTTGAACGATTGCACCCCGGAGCGGATGTCGCCGGTCTGCGGTCTGCCCGCCGCCGTCATCGAACGGATGGCGAGGGAGTTTGCCGCCGCAAAGGCGCCCTTCATCCGCCTGGGGAGCGGCCTGACCCGCTACGGCAACGGCGCCATGACCGTCCGCACCATCGCCTGCCTGCCCGCCCTCAGCGGGGCATGGCAGCGACCCGGCGGCGGCGTCTTCACCGGCACATCCACCGGGGACGCCTTCCCCCTGCACAGGGTCACGCGGGAGGACTTCATGGAGCGGCCGACGCGCCTGGTGAGCATGAATCAATTGGGCGCGGCGCTCACCGAACTCGGCGATCCGCCCGTCATGTCCCTGTACGTCTACCATTCCAATCCGGCCGCCGTGACGCCCGACCAGAACGCCGTCATCAAAGGCCTTGAGCGCAACGACCTGTTCACCGTGGTGCATGAGCGTTTTCTGACCGATACGGCCCGCTATGCCGACATCGTCCTGCCGGCCACCTCATCCCTGGAACAGCCCGACCTGTACCGCTGTTACGGCGGTTACCACAGCCAGCGCTGCGCCGCAGCCATACCGCCGGTGGGGGAGGCAAAATCCAACTGGGAGGTGTTTTCCTTGCTGGCCGCCGGCATGGGATGGGATGAACCCTTTTTCCGGCAGTCGGCCGACGACCTTGTGGAGCAGTTGCTCGATTTCGATACCCCCTGGCGGGATGCCGGGACGACCCGACGCCTGCGGGAGGGCGAGCCGGTGCTGTTGACGCCGCCTTCAAAATCCAAGTGCGACTGGAAGACCCCCTCCGGCCGGATCGAAATCCGCAACGACCGGGAGCCGGAGCCTCTGCCGCGCCTGCTTGCCACCCATGCCGCGGGGGACGGTTTCCCTCTGCGCTTGCAGCCGGCAACCACACCCTATGCCCTCAATTCCAGCTTTTACGAGCAGGATGGCCTGCGGGAGAAACAGGAGTGTATGGCGCTGATGATGCACCCGCAGGATGCGGCGGCGCGGGGGCTGGCCGACGGCCGGCGGGTGACGGCGTACAATGACCTCGGCGAGGTGGAATTTGTCCTGAAGGTCACGGAGCGGGTCCCGGCGGGAACGGTGGTCACGGAAGGGGTCTGGTGGCGGGAGTTCATCCCCGGCCGAGCGCGGAGTGAATGCCCTGACCTCCCAGCGCCTGACCGACAGCGGGCGGGGGAGCACCTTGTACGATGTGGCGGTGGAGGTGCGGGGAAAGACGGATGAGTGACAAGAAATTTCTTTTGTGCTGGATGGGGATACGAAAAGCGGTCTTTTGTTTTGCCCGGCGTCGATCATCTGCCCGGGTTGGGGAGGTTCATCCTCATTTCCCTGAGTTTCCGCCAAAGGGTCGTTCTGCTGACTCCCAGTCTTTTGGCCGCGAGTGTCTTGCTGAATCGCGATTCTTCCAGTGCTTTTCGTATGGCCCTCGCCTCGTCGTCTCCGGGGCTGCCATGAGCATACTGGTTTAAGGGCGGCCTCTCCGGAACAGCCTCCCGTTCCCGGATCAGGGAATAGTTGAGCAGGTTGGCGTAGAGTTCCTCAAAAGTGTCATCCTGATATCCCTCTGCACAAAGGATGACCAGTTTCTCGACGAAGTTCTGGAGCTGGCGCACGTTGCCCGGCCACTGCAATTCCATCAGCTTCTTGAGATGGCGCGCCGGAATGGTCAACGACTTCGCCTTGTTGCGGGCGCAGCGGCGGATCAGGTCCTCAACGAGTACCGGCAGGTCCTCGATCCGCTCCCTGAGCGGCGGGATGTGGATGGTGATCACATCGAGCCTGAAATAGAGATCTTCCCTGAATCGCCCCTGTTGAACCTCCTGGCAGAGGTTCTGATTGGTCGCCGCAATCACTCGCACGTTGACCGAAATCAGGCGGTCCCCGCCGATGCGCATCACTTCGTGCTCCTGCAACACCCGGAGAAGCCGGCTCTGGACGCTCAAGGGGGTGGCGCCGACCTCATCGAGAAAGATGGTGCCGTTATGGGCCAGTTCAAAAAGCCCGGGCTTACCGCCATGTCTCGATCCGGTAAACGCGCCTTCTTCATAACCGAAGAGCTCGCTTTCCAGAAGCTGATCCGGGATCGCGGCACAGTTGATGGAGATAAAAGGGCCTTTGCGCCGCGGTCCCAGGGTGTGAATGCTCTGGGCCAGGATCTCCTTTCCGGTGCCGGTTTCTCCCGTAATCAGGACGGTGGAATCGACCTGGGAGAACTTTCTGACCTTTTCAACGACCTGTTTCATCGCCGGATGACAGTGAACGAAGTTGTCGATGGTGTGCTTGGCAACGAGGCCTTTGACAAGGGACCGGCGCACTTCATTTTCGGCCCGTACCACATTGGGGACGTCTCTGAAAGGTGATCACCTCGCCGACGACCTCGGCGCCGACCTGGAGGGGGATGTAATTGGCCACAAACATCTCACCTCCAAGTCTTTCCAGTTTATTCAGGAGCGGGCGGCCGGAATCCAGAACCTCGCGGACGTGACCTCCCGGATCGAGGTCGGTAAACGGTTTGCTGACCATCAGCTCGGGCAACCCGAGAAACTGCCGGGCCGCCTGATTGATGGCGGTGATGATGCCGTTTTTGTCCAGCGCGATAATTCCCTCGGAGGTCGTATCCATGATCGTCCGGTATCGCAGGGTCTTTTCCTGTTCCTCACGATTGGCTCCGGCAACGGAAAGGGCATCTTCAATGGCCGAAATGATAGCGCCCTCGTTTGTCCTGAGTTCCACGCCTCTGAGGCCGTGTTTTTTGGCCAGAGACATGGATACCCCCCCGCCGATGACGATTTCACACCCTTGCCCCTTACCCCGGATAATGGCTTTTTCCAGGCTGCTCGTGTCATGGAACACCCCGTGAATCAGGGTCACGTTGAAGAATTCCTGCAGCAGGTCCGCACCCTCGATCTTTTCGTCTCCGAAAGAGGTCAGCAGGATCTTTCGTCCCATCAGGCTGGCATCCCGGATATTGAGAAAGATGTCGGAGAAACTGATGCGGACCGACAGGATCGGGATCTTCAGGTTCTTTCTCAGGAGTGAGGCGGTGCCGCGACGGCTGATGATGACCTCGACTCCTTCCTGCTCCATCCTTAACCCTGCGGGAACGGCCGCATCCAGGCCCGCCAGCGACGTCGCCATGTTGATCTTGAGCTTCGCAGCCGCGGAAAGGGCACAGTCGAGAAGTGGCCGGGTGGAATTGATGAAGCCGACTTTGAAAACCTGTTCCATCCTGATCCTCTGTTCATGGATGTTCCGATGTTTAAACAAGATTAAACAAAATGAAACATAGTGTCAAGGCCTATTCTTCACAGGACGCAGGTTTTGAATATCTTGAATTGATCTGATTCACGGTATACCGGAGAGAACAGGCATGTCGAATGTCCTGGCATGCGTCTTGCTGTTTAATAAAAGGATTGCCATTGACCCGTTTGGCTTCGAGAGCGCCCAAGTGCTTGTGATCTTTATTGCTTGACATATCAGGCCGAGGTTCGTATCGTTAACACAAACCAAAGCCGTTTTTTATCATTAACCCAAGCAAAAGAAAGGAGTACGAACATGTTCAACAAGTCTTTCACAATGGTGGCGATGATCCTCTTGCTTTGCATCGGGTTCACCGCCTCCGGCCAAGGGGCGGCTTATCCGTCTCGGCCGCTCGAGATCGTGGCGCCTGCTAATCCGGGCGGCGGCTGGGATGCAATGGCACGGACGATAAACCGCGTTCTCGAGATCGAGAAGCTCTATCCGCAGCCCGTATCCGTCCTCAACAAGCCGGGCGGAGGCGGCGCGGTAGGCATGGCCTACATCAACTCAAAAAAGGGAGATGATTACGAACTGGTCGTTTTTTCACCCCCGCTGATCATCAACACGATCAACAAGACCTTTTCCCAGCCTTATACCACTCTGACTCCCCTAGCCAAATTGATCACGGACTATCAGGTGTTCATCGTGAAGGCCGATTCTCCCTATAAAACGTTCAATGATCTGATGGCTGCGGTAAAGAAGAATCCCGGTGCGGTGAAGTTCGCGGGCGGTTCTTCACCGGGTTCGATGGACCACCTGGCCTTCTGCAAAGTGGCGAAGCTGGCGGGGGTCAATGCGAAGGATCTGTCGTACGTGGCCTTTTCCGGTGGAGGCGAAGCATTGACGACCCTTCTGGGAGGGAATGTGGCGTTTGTTTCCAGCGGGACCGGCGAGGTTTTGTCGCACATCCAGGCGGGGACGGTCCGGGCGCTGGCGATCACCTCCGGTGTGCGGGGCGGTGGCCCTCTGAAGGATGTCCCGACCTTGAAGGAAGTGGGGATCAACACGACTTATGAAGTGTGGCGGGGTGTTTTCGGGACACCGGGCATGTCCAAGGATGCTCAGGCATACTGGGCGAATACAATAAAGAAGATGGTCGTCACCAAAACCTGGAAAGAATCGTTGGAAAAGCTGCAGTGGGTCTCTGCGTACGAGGATGCGAATGGTTTTGCCAAGTTTCTCCAGGAGGAGGAGAAGTCATATAAGGAGCTGATGACGGACCTCGGTTTTGCGAAATAGGGTGCGAGAGTGCTGAAACCAGGCGCCCTGACCGCGCAGGGTCTTTTCCCGAGTGTTCCGGGTCCGCCCCCTCCCCTTAATCCCCTCCCGCCAAGGGAGGGGAAATATGTATGGTCCTCCCGTGGGGGAGGGGGAACTTGTCTGGTCTCTCCCGCAAGGCGAGAGAAAAGATCCCACCAGGGGAGAGGAAATTTACTTTTTAGTCAGCCGTCAATAATGGGTTATTTATTGACTCATGTTCCCGGGGCCGGGGTATTTCTCCGGTCCCGGGACATACGGGAGCCATCTTATGAAGGAAAATAGAGAAGAACGGATAGCCAGTATTGTTTTGATCGTTTTTTCTGTGGCCTACCTGGTGATCGCCTTTTTCATTCCGATGCCGGCTCTCAAGCAGCAGTTGGGTCCGGGCGCCTTTCCGATCGCGATCGGTTTCGCGATGTTGATCCTGGCTTGCATCTACGCCTGGCAGCAGTTCCGCGGAGGGACAACGGCGAAGGAGACGGAGGAGGAGATCGAGAAGCGGGCGGCGATCATCGGCGCGGAGGAGAAGATCGAGAAGAAGGCGGATCTCAAGACGATGGGTTTCATCCTGGGTTTGATGTTGTTCTACGCCTTCTTTTTCGAAATCCTCGGGTATGCCATATCGACGTTTTTGATGTTCTTGGCGGGTACGCTTTATCTGGACCGGCGTCATCCGGTGCGCGACGGGGTGATTGCGGTGATATCCAGTTTCGTTCTGTACTACATTTTTACCATTTTGCTGCGGGTTCAGCTTCCCGCGGGTCTGCTGAAGTTTCTGGAGTATTGACGTGAGATAGAGGAGGTCTGACGTGGATTTTTTAAGTCACTTCTGGAGCAATGTGGCCCTCGGGTTCAGCGTGGCGGGGACGCCGATGAATCTGCTGCTCTGTTTCATCGGTGTTTTTCTGGGGACGCTGATCGGCGTTCTGCCGGGGATCGGTCCGATGACGGGGGTGGCGCTTTTGATACCGCTCACCTTCGGCCTGAAACCGAATGCGGCGATCATTCTGATGGCGGGGATCTATTACGGGGCGATGTACGGCGGGTCGACGACATCGATCCTCGTGAACACGCCGGGCGAGTCTTCGAGCGTGGTGACCTGTCTGGACGGATACCAGATGGCGAAGAAGGGCAGGGCGGGTCAGGCGCTGGCGGCGGCGGCGATCGGTTCGTTCATCGCGGGTACCTTTGCGACCCTCATGCTGATGCTTTTCGGACCCTGGGTCGCAGGGATCGCTCTGAATTTCGGACCGCCCGAATTCTTCTCCCTGATGTTGGCGGGGCTCACGGTCGTGACCAGTCTGGCGGGCAGGTCGCTGCTCAAGGCGTTGTTTGCAACGCTGTTCGGCTTGGCGATTGCGACGATGGGGATCGACAACCAGAGCGGGGTCCCCCGGTTCGTGTTCGACAATCCCGAGCTGATGGACGGTCTCGAGTTTCTGGTCGTGGCGATCGGGTTGTTCGCCCTCTGCGAGGTGTTTGTGAACATGGCGGACATGAAGGGGGCGGTCATGGAGAGGCTGACCATCAAAGGGAGCCTCTGGATGAGCAAGGAGGACTGGAAGCGCTTTTTCCCGTCGTGCATCCGCGGCACACTCTCCGGTTTCTTCGTCGGCGGGATCGCCGGCGCGGGTGCGGCGGTCGCCAGTTTCGTCTCCTACGGCCTGGAGAAGAAATCGAGCAAGTACCGTGACGAGCTGGGTCATGGCGCGATCGAAGGGGTGACGGGTCCCGAGTCGGCGAACAACGCTGCGGCAGGCGGCTCCTCTGATCCACTTGCTGTGCCTGGGGATTCCGGGGAGCGGCACGACCGCCATCATGCTGGGCGCCCTGCTGATGATCGGCCTGCAGCCGGGCCCTCTACTCTTCATCCAGCAGCCCGATTTTGTCTGGGGTCTGATCGCCAGCATGTATATCGGCAATGCGATGCTGCTCGTATTGAACCTGCCGCTCGTGGGGCTCTGGGTAAAGCTTCTGGACATTCCCCTCTACCTGCTGATGATGTTCATCATCATGTTTTCTTTTCTGGGAGTTTACACGGTGAACAACAGCGTTCAGGACCTCTTTTTGATGGTGGGGTTCGGCGTGATCGGTTACCTGATGAAGCGTCTGGATATCCCCGCCGCGCCCGTCATCCTGGGCATCGTTCTGGGGAAACTGATGGAAGAGAAGATGCGGCAGTCGCTGGTCATCTCCGACGGGAGCCTGATGATCTTCATCAACCGCCCGATTTCTCTCTTCCTGCTGTTTCTGGCGGTCGTGGCGATCACGAACCCCTACTGGAAGCAGATCGGCCGCGGCGTTCGGAGGTTGTTCGGCGGAGCGCCTGCCGCGTAGATGAGCGAGCCCCTTTGATCGGGAGCCTTATATCCATAGGTCCCCGAAGACGATAAGGAGAGAAAAAATATGACGGCGCCTCGAACCGTAAGAATTCTTCGTGAGGCCAAAGCCGGTCTCGATGAAAGGGGTGATGTCATCGTATGCCTTTCACCGGCGGAGGAGAACAGCGGCGTTCAGATCGATATTGAAAGCACCCTCATGTCTCTGTTCGGCGACCAGATCCGCGCCTCGGCTGTGGAAGTCATCGAAGGATACGGTCTTAAAGATCTGAAGCTGACGATCCGTGACCAGGGGGCTCTGGATTATGCGATCCGGGCCAGGGTTCAAACCGCCATCGAGAGAGCGGTAAGGGAGGGCGAATAATGGCAAGACTTCGACGCTCACGCATCTATCTGCCCGGCAACCGGCCCCGGATGATCCAGAAAGGTCCTTTGCTGGGAGCCGATGCGGTGATCCTTGACCTTGAAGACTCGGTGATTCCGGAAGAAAAGGATGCGGCGCGGTTCCTGGTGACCAATGCGATCAAATCCCTGAACTTCGGGGAGACCGAGGTCATGGTGAGAATCAATCCCCTGAGCACCTGCGGGCTGGAAGATCTTGGCCGTCGTGCTTCCGGCAGGACCGGATGCGATTGTCGTCCCCAAATCTGAAAACCGTCAGGGTGTCCAGGCCGTGGAAAAGGCAATCATCAAAAGCCACTTATCCAAGAGAGTGGCGATCCTGCCGCTGATCGAATCGGCGAAGGGCATTCTCAACGCCTATGAAATCGCCGGCGCTTCGCCTCTGGTCGAGGCGATCACTTTTGGCGGTGAAGATTTCACTCAGGATATCGGGGCGACTCGCACCCGGGAGGGACGGGAGATTTTTCTGGGGCGGAGCATGCTCGTCATCGCCGCCAAAGCGGCGGGGGTGCAGGCCCTCGATACGGTTTTTTCGGATTTCAACGATGAAGAGGGGCTGCGCAATGACACCCTGGCCATCAAGCAGATGGGATTTGACGGCCGCGCGGCCATTCACCCGTCCCAGATTGAAATCATTCATGAGATTTTTACCCCCACGGAAGCGGAGATCCAGCATGCCGTCAACGTGATCCGGGCTTCGGAAATCGCCCGCGGGAAAGGCAGCGGTGTGGCGGTCGTCAAAGGGAAAATGATCGACAAGCCGATCATCGCAAGGGCCGAGAAGATCCTCCGCATCGCCGAACGTTTGGACCTGCCGATCCCCGCCCCTGAAGGATAAGGAGAAAGACCTATGTCGGAAGCGCACAGTGCCGTCAATGCCGTCGGCCGAAATGTGCCCCTGGAGATCGACGGCCGGTATTACCGTCCCTTTGCCGGCGCCTTTGCCGAACCTCCCAAGGAGGAAAAGAGACGCGTCGGGCCGCGGCTGGGCACCATATTGCATCCCGGCGAGGACTGCATGGTTTCCACCCTTCGGGAAGCCATCGAGCGAATCGAACTGAAGGACGGCATGACCGTCTCCTTTCATCACCATTTCAGGGAGGGAGACAAGGTCCTCAATATGGTCATGGCGGAAATTGCCGCCATGGGGTTCAGGAACATGACCATCGCGCCGTCCTCGCTGTATTCGGTCCACGAACCTCTGATCGACCTTATCAAAAATGGTGTGGTCACCTGCATCGAGGGGGGGAGCGCCCGGGGAAAAGTGGGACGAGCCGTCTCCCGGGGGTTGATGGACCGTCCCATGGTCATCCGCTCCCACGGCGGACGGGTGCGCGCGATCGAAAGGGGAGATCTGCACATCGATGCGGCCTTTATCGGAGCACCCTGCGCCGACACCATCGGAAACTGCAACGGCGTCAAGGGGCCCTCGGCCTGCGGGCCGCTTTCCTATGCCCTGGCAGACGCCATCTACAGTGAAAAAACGGTCGTTGTCACCGATTACATGGAAGAGACACCGGTCATCCCCATCAGTATCTCCCAGGAGTTCGTGGGGACGGTCGTCAAGGTCGACAATATCGGCGATCCGTCCAAAATCGTGTCCAATACCCTGCGTCTGACCCGGGACACGGTCAATCTCAGTATCGCCAAAAATGCGGTGCGCGTCATAGAAGCCTCGGAGGTGTTTCGCAACGGGATTCGCTTTCAAACCGGCGCCGGCGGGATTTCCCTGGCCGTGACCAAATTCCTGGGCGAACGCATGAAAAAGCGAGGCATCGTCGGCAGCTTCGGGATGGGAGGCACCACGGAGAGCATGGTCAAACTGCTTGAAGAGGGCATCATCCATAAAATTTTGACCGTCCAGGCCTTCGATCAGTACGCGATTCGATCGCTTCTGAAGGATGTCAACCACATCGAAGTCGGCGCGGGTTTCTATGCCAACCCCCACAACCGCGGTACGGCGGTCAATCTGCTGGACGTCGTCGTCTTAGGCGCCACGGAAATCGACGTCCACTTCAACGTCAACGTCAACACCCACTCGGATGGGATTCTCCAGTATCCCACGGGGGGGCATTCGGATACGGCGGCAGGCGCGAAGCTCACCATTATCACCACCCCGCTCATCCGGGGACGCATTCCCGTTGTCGTGGACGATGTCATCGTGGTTTCCACGCCCGGAGAGTCGGTCGATGTCCTCGTGACGGATTATGGCATCTCCGTGAATCCCCGGCGGCAGGATTTGATCGAGCAGATGAAAGCGGCAAGAATCCCCCTGAAAACCATCGAGGAATTGCGGGATCTGGCGTACAGCATCACGGGCAGGCCCAGCAAACCGGTGTTCACGGATAAGATCGTGGCCCTCATCGAGTACCGGGACGGGACTTTGATGTGCTCAGGGAAGTGGCGCCGGTGCGCTAGACCCGCGAGCGGCCTCATCTCACCCAGTTTCAATCCACGCCCCCGCGCAAGGGGTGACCGTAGGATCATCAATCGGTTCATCCCCACACGTGTGGGGAACAGCCATTTCTTCTATGGCTCTGATAATATGGAAAAATTTTATTAAAATTTCTACCGAGATTTCTGACCGATTTTAGTCGGATCATTCTTACCTGCATGCCTCAATACCGAAGAGAGGTGGTTCAATAGGAACGAGCCAATCGGAAGCACTCAGTTCGATTTTCTTTGACTTGGAAATCGGATGGACAGCCATCATGGTCATCATGCTCCGAATGTCTTTGTGGAGAACACGACCCTCTTCCTCTGATGCATTCAAAATATAAATCAAGCGGAGCTCTTTGTCGCAAGTGGATGACACCGCCTGTTTTGAATTTTCCCAGCGGGAATAGGTTGCCGGTTGCATGGATAGAGCCTCAGCCATATACTTACCCTTCAGTTCAACTCTTTCCGCAGGAATCTTACCTCTTCCCAGTCAGCATCTCCCGCTTGCAGACGACATGTCTGGCGATGGCGCGATGCAGGCCTTTGATATTCGAGGAGGGAAACTGTTTCTTCATGGCAGTTCGGGCATCGGGATTGAACGACTCCGTAAAGAAAAACATTATCCAGACCACTTCTGCGGTATAGTCGTGGCCGCCGCTTTTGATCAGTTTGACGTCATGTCCGCACTTCCAACAGGTGTCCATTTTATGTTCCTCCCAGGACCGTGATTACGAGCAGACGATGCTCGGCAGCCGCTCCAGTAAGTCGTTCAATTCTTCATCCCGAAGATGGCGCCAGTCCAAAGCGGTCGGATCGATCAGGCAAGCCTCAAAATAGACCTGACGGGCCGTCTCCCGGTCACCCCGCATCCAGTATGCATCACCCAGGTATCCGTATGTTACCGCATTGTTCGGCATCTCCATCAGGTTTGTCTGAAGAAGCGGATCGCCCGGTCCCATTATTCCGTCTGGAGGTACGTATAACCCACGGGTATCCCTCAGCAAGAAATTCACTGTCCATCAGACGACTCTCTTCGATCGCAGCGGCAATCTTGCGGAAGAACGGATGTCGAAGCTCTTCGACGGTCGTGCCGCTGGGGTCAGGCGAACGATCAAACGCTTCGAAAGATTTCCATAGGCGAAAGAGATAAGCGGGATGGTCGGCGCTGGATGGCGGCAGGGTGGATAATCCCTCCTTAAGGAAGGATGCGATCCTGACCAGTCTCTCCACGTCCCGGCCGCCCGGGTAAAGATCGCTGTAGCTTTTCAGATTCACAAGGGCGTCGTCGGGTTGCAATGCCCTGATGGCCGCTGCGGCGCCGTTGAGAAGTACAAACTAGTCGTCGAGAAAGAGAACCCTGCTCCATCTTTATCCACCCACCATTCTCCTCTGGATCTTTGTCGTCATCCGGGCGTCGCCGAGGGCACGGTGGTTCTGTTGGAGGCGCGTGGTTAACAAAAGGAGTGGCGTTGAGTTTTTTATCGTCGGGCGAAGAGCGTGATCCTGAATGAAATGCGGACGAACCTTATCGCTGAAAGAGGCACTTGTCAATTACGAACCATGGTGATCTTCTGAAATCTCCTTGACACGGAAAGCCGGTTTCCTTATCCTATCCTCACCTCAAAAGGACGCGGACTCTTATTGAAATCAGACTTCCCTGTTTCACTTCACCGATCAAAGGAGATACGTTATGAGATTCCGTCGCTTCCTGCGTCAAGTGTTATTGGTATTTTGTCTGTCCGTCATGGCCGCCGTGTGCGTTTTCGCCCAGGCGCCGGCGGGAAAAGAGGAGTATCAACCGTCGGTCGGCCAGGCCGGCAAGGACGTGATATGGGTGCCGACTTCGCAAGCGCTGGCCAACAAAATGTTGAGCTTGGCGCAGGTCACGCCGCAGGATTATGTGATCGATCTCGGCTCCGGCGACGGACGCTTCGTGATCACCGCCGCGAAGCTCGGCGCTCGCGCACTCGGCATCGAATACAATCCCGATATGGTTGATCTGTCGAAGCGCACTGCCGCGCGGGAAGGGGTTTCCGACAAGGCCACTTTTGTTAAGGCGGACCTGTTCGAGAGAGCGATTTTTCTACGGCAACGGTGATCACCATGTTTCTCTTGCCCGAAATCGACATCGGCTTCGCCCGATCATTCTCAATCTCAAACCCGGCACCCGTATCGCTTCCAATTCCTTTGATATGGGGGATTGGAAGGCCGATCAGACGATCACGCTGAGCAGGGAAGAGGGATGTGACAACAACTATTGCCAGGCCTATTTTTGGGTCGTGCCGGCCAAAGTCGAAGGCACATGGAAACTTCCCGAAGGCGAACTCAAGCTCAGGCAGGACTACCAGATGGTTTCCGGTGAGTTGAATTCCGGTAAGGACCGTATCTCTATCGCCGACGGCCGCCTGTCGGGCAGCCAGATCAGCTTCAAGATCGGGGATACCCACTATACCGGGAGCGTCATCGGCTCCGCCATGGAGGGGACATCCAGATCGGGCAACAGCAGCGCCAAATGGAGTGCAAGCCGGGTGGC
>CAWJHT010000052.1:0-74268 GCA_963842685.1 uncultured delta proteobacterium
TACCGTCAGTATCTCAAAAAAGAATCCACTGCTGGTTCCCCAGGAGATTGAAGAGGACGAAGGGTGTGATGTCTCTCTCCGTCCTAAAAGCCTTGCCGAATATATCGGTCAGGAGAAGATCAAGAAGAATCTTTCCATATTCATCGAGGCAGCCAAACAGCGCAAGGAGGCCCTCGATCATGTGCTTCTCTATGGCCCGCCCGGTCTTGGGAAGACGACGCTGGCCTATATTATGGCCCGTGAAATGGGTGGGGATATCAAAGTCACCTCCGGTCCGGTGATTGAAAGGCCGGGTGATCTCGCGGCGATTCTGACGAATCTGCATGAACAGGATACCCTTTTCATCGACGAGATCCACCGTCTGTCGCATGTCGTGGAGGAGATCCTCTATCCGGCCATGGAGGATTTTCACATCGATATCCTTATCGGCCAGGGGCCGTCGGCGCGATCGATGAAACTCGAGATACCGAAATTCACTCTGATCGGAGCCACAACCAGGGCAGGGCTCCTGACCTCCCCGTTGCGCGACCGTTTCGGTATGAGCTTCCGTTTCGATTTTTACACCCCGGCGGAGCTCGGCATCATCATCCGCCGCTCGGCGAAGATTCTCTCGGTAGACATCGATGAAGGAGGAGCGGCCGAAATGGCCTGCCGTTCCCGGGGGACGCCGCGGATCGCAAACCGACTGCTCCGCAGGACCCGGGATTTCGCTCAAGTCAGGGCCGGAGGGCGGATCACCCGGGAAGTGGCGGTGCGCGCCCTCGAGCTGTTTGAGGTGGACGAAAAGGGGTTCGATCATATGGACCGGACCATCCTTCTCACCTTAATCGACAAATTTGACGGCGGTCCCGTGGGGATCGACAACCTCTCGTCTGCGATCGGGGAGGAGCGGTCGACGATAGAGGATGTCTATGAACCCTTCCTTATTCAGGAAGGGTATCTCCAGCGGACGGCACGGGGCAGGATTGCGACCCGCCGGGCCTACGAGCATTTCAGCAGGAAGTGGACCGGAGGAGGCCAGGCGGAGTTTTTTTGACCGCGGGGGGTTCATGAAGCCCCTTCGCAAAGAAGCGGGTTTGTGAATTGGCTCTGAACATATTGCTGCATATCTGTTGTGGACCGTGCACCGTCTATCCCTTGCGGATACTCAGAGAGGAAGGTCATGAGGTCTGCGGCCACTTTTACAATCCGAATATCCATCCCTATTTGGAATACAAAAAGCGCCTCGATACGCTCGCTGTCTATGCCGGTCAGGAGGGGCTCCGGGTCATGCGGGAGGAGGGTTACCCCCTGGAAGGGTTCTTGCGGCAGGTCGCATTTCGTGAGGAGGATCGCTGCCGGCATTGCTACCGTCTGCGGCTCGTAAAGACAGCACAGGTCGCGAAAAGCGGCGGTTTCAACGCCTTTACGACCACCCTTCTTTACAGCCGCTTTCAGAAGCACGATCTCATCCGGAGCATTGGTGAGGCGGTGGCCGGGGAGTATGACATTCCTTTTCTCTACAGGGATTTCCGTGAGGGCTGGTCGGAAGGGGTCCGGATCTCGAAAGCACTCGGATTGTACCGGCAGCCCTACTGCGGTTGCATTTACAGCGAAAAGGAACGCTACTGCCGCACCCGCAGGAGTGAAGAGGGAGAAGACCGGCTTAAAGTGTGAGCATATCCGGACGGAAGTGGCTCCTTCGGGAGAAGCCAGGCACAGGGGTGTGTCGCTTTCAACACAGTTTGCGAGGACTACCGCCAAAACGACCATTCCGTGAAGAAGAGGCATCATGAATAAAGTCCTTATTCTGATAGGTTAGATAATAATCAATCATTACCTAATGCCTTCGGCTGATGGTATGGATATTGCTGATAGGAAATCAATCGGTCTGACTTAAGACCGTTCGAATCATCTCCGGATAGGAAAAAGGGTGCATATGTTGTTTCAAAGAACGGTAAAGCACGAAATAGGGTGCAAAAGTATAGGATTACATTCAGGAAGGAAGGTCGGCATGATGATCAAGCCGGCCGGTGTCGATGAAGGGATCGTCTTTGTCCGCAGGGACCTGAAAGGGGACAATCGAATCAAGGCAGATGTGCACAATGTGAGGGACACGACTCTCGCGACAACCCTCGGCCTTAACGGTGTGACCGTCTCCACCGTGGAGCATCTGATGTCGGCCTTCAGCGGTATGGGTGTGGATAATGCGGTGGTCGAGGTGGACGCCCCGGAAATACCGATCATGGATGGCAGCGCCCGTCCGTTCGTCGATCTTCTCAAAAGCGTCGGCACACGGGTCCAGGGGAAGTGCAAGAAACTGCTTGTGATCAAAAAGAAAGTCTCTGTCTCCGATGGGGAGAGCACGGCGATGCTCCTGCCATCCCCTGAATTCAGGATCACCTACAAGATTGAATTCAACCATCCCTCAATCGGCGTTCAGTCTTATCAAATGAATTTATCCGACGTCTCCTATGAGGAGGAGATCTGCGCGGCGAGAACTTTCGGCTTTCTGCGGGACGTCGAGTATCTGCAAGCCAAAGGGCTGGCCCTCGGGGGATCGCTCAAAAACGCCGTCGTTCTGGATGATCACAGGATCATCAACAAGGATGGTCTCCGTTTTCCGGCTGAATTCGTGAAGCACAAGATCCTCGATGCGATTGGAGATCTGTCGCTTCTGGGCATCCCGATTATCGGTCATTTTGTTGCCTTCAAATCGGGCCATCGCCTGAACAACCTTCTTCTTAAGCAACTGCTGATCCAGAAGGAGTGCTGGACAATGGTGAGTCGTTTCAGTAAAGAAGGGATGTTCAATGATTTTGAGTCTCTGCGTATCCCGTCGTTTAGGGTGCTGGATTCCGCCCCTGCCTCTCCGACCGCCATCTGAATGAGAATGTTTCACAAATAGGTCTTGCATTTTAACCGTCAGTCTCTTAGTATACCCGCCAAACACTTAAAATAACGAAAAAATTGATCATTTGTTCGGCATAAGCGGGTCGGCGTCAGCCGATGGCCCGGTGAATGCCAAGTCGAGTAAAGGATATACATATTGAAACGGATATCGGGTTTATCCATCTGTCTCATTTTTTCACTTTTTCTTTTTTCCCCTCTGCCCATTCACGCGGAGACTGCAGGGATCAAGGATATCCTGGTCACGAACAACGCTACCCATCTTCTGGTTTATGCAAGGGTGACGAATTGTTTCACAAAGGATATGGATGCTGCGATCCTGGCGGGAATCCCTACTACGTTCACCTTTCTCGTGGATCTCTATCAGGTCCGTTCGCGCTGGCTGGACAAAAAGCTTATCCGCTTGACCGTCAGACATACGATCAAGTATGACAACGTCAAAAGACTATTCTATGTCACCTCCGACGGGGATAAGGAACCGGCGTCATTTCAGGATTATGAAAGCGCCAAGCAGGCGATGGCCGATCTGAACGGAGTCCCAGTGGCGCTTCTGAAGGCACTGAAAAGAGGGGAATATTATTACGTTCAGATCAAGGCGAAACTGGACAAGGTCCGTCTGCCGCTCCATATGGAGTATATCTTCTTCTTTGTCTCCCTCTGGGATTTTGAAACCGACTGGCACCAGGAGGGCTTCTATTACTGATGAAAAAGATCAGAAGGCCGGTCAAACTGGATGTGAAGGAAGTGAGAAGGCGCAAGCGAGAGTGGATCATCATTGTCCTTACAGTGATCCTCATCGCTATCGTGACCTATCTGGAAAGCCGCTTCTTCCGGGGTGACTTTCTCTCTCTCCCTATTTCCAGCAATGCCTTGATCTTCGGCCTGATCAATATTAACGTCATTCTGATCCTCCTGCTCATCTTTCTGATCCTCCGGAATCTCGTAAAGCTGATCAACGAGCGGCGGCGTGGACTCGCCGGTTCCAAGCTCAGAGTCCGGCTGGTTACGGCCTTTGTGGGCCTTTCGCTCATCCCGACCGTCCTTCTGTTTCTCGTTTCGATTAACTTTCTCTCATACAGTATCGATAACTGGTTCAGCATCCGTATCGGCGACGCCCTGAACCGGACCCTGGAAGTCGCCCAGCTCTACTACCAGCAGTCGGCCGACCAGGCAAAATACTACGCACGCCAGCTCAGCGCCGACATCTCTAAAAACAGCCTCTATGAGGGAGAAAAATTCCTCTACCTGAAGGCGCTCGTGGAACGGAGGCACAGGACCTACAAGCTCAACACGCTTGAGGTCCATATCGAAAACCAGAAGGAAAAAGTCGTTGTTCGTGATCAGGATGATCCGCAGATGGTTCCTAAATCCCTCTCCCCACAATCGCTGGAAGATCTGTATGTCGGTAAGGAGGTCAATACGATCGAACAGGTCGGAAACGGCGATTTGATCCGGGGGGCTGCACCCGTCTACTCCCTTGCAAGCCCGAAGGTGGTCATCGGGTATGTGATAGCCAGTTACTACTTTCCGGTCGGCCTGGTTGACAAGATCAACGTGATCTCGAAGGCTTCCGAAGAATATCGGCAGCTCAAGCTCCTCAAAGCACCGATCAAGGCCGGTTATATTATCACCCTTTTCATCGTGTTGCTCCTGATCATCTTCTCTGCGACCTGGTTCGGCATCTACCTTGCCAAGGGGATTACCGTTCCGATCCAGGATCTGGCCGAGGCCACCCGGAAGATCGCCCAGGGGGACCTGAATCATCAGATCGCCATCGTTGCGGACGATGAAATCGGGGTCCTTGTCGATTCCTTCAATCAGATGACGCGGGACCTCAAACAGAGCAATCAGGGACTGGAACAGGCGAACCTGAATCTGGAACAGCGTCGGAAATACATGGAAACGATCCTGCGAAACGTTTCGGCGGGCGTCATCTCCATAGACCGAGACGGGGTGATCACCACAATCAACCGGGCAGCCGAGCGGATGCTCAGCATCCAGACGCACAAAGTCCTGAACCGACGTTTTGTCGAGGTTCTCATCCCCGAACATCTCGCCCTGGCGGAAGAGGTCCTGCGGGAGATGCGGGAGCGGGGTGATGGATTCGTCGAGAAGCAGATCGATCTGACACTCAAAGACCGGGCGCTGACCGTGCTGATGACGATCACCATCATTCATGACGACGAGGGGAACGACATGGGTATGGTGATCCTGTTTGAGGATCTCACCCAGCTGCAGCGGGCAGAGAGGGCGGCGGCCTGGAGGGAAGTAGCCAGGCGGATGGCTCACGAGATCAAGAATCCCCTCACTCCTGTTCAGCTCTCCGCGCAGAGACTCCAGAAAAAATATGGCGATCGGCTGGGAGATGACGACACCGTCTTCCATGAATGCACAAAAACGATCATCGATCAGGTTGAGGTGCTGAAGAATCTCGTCAACGAATTTTCACGGTATGCCCGGCTGCCCGTGACCCAACTGGCGATGCACGATCTCAATGAGGTGATCCGCGATTCCGTCATCCTCTTCCAGGATGCCCATAAGGGCATCGTCTTTGAATTCCTGCCGGGTCCGGATATCCCCAAACTGATGCTCGATCCGGAGCAGATCCGGCGGGTGATGGTCAACCTGCTGGACAACGCCGTAGCGGCGGTCGACAAATTGAGCGGCAGGATAGAGATCAGGACTGTCTGCGACCGGGTCGGAGGGAAGGCGAAAGTGGAAGTGGCCGACAATGGTTGTGGCATTCCCGCTAGTTATAAGGTAAAGATGTTCGAACCGTATTTCTCCACAAAACGGACGGGGACGGGCCTGGGGCTGGCGATCGTCAATTCCATCATTGCCGATCACAACGGTCGGATCACCGTTGCCGATAATCACCCTCGAGGGACCGTTGTGGCTTTTGAACTGCCCATTCCGAACGCAGGATAGCAACATTGAATGATCTGTGGCGTATCCCTTCGAGAGGGGAAAGAATATAGATAACGAAGGAAAGCGATGAACAAGGCAATTCTGATTGTGGATGACGAAGAGAGCATCTGCCAGACCCTCGGCGGGATTCTCAATGACGAGGGGCATGAGGTGGTGACGGCGGCAAGCGGCGAGGAGGCCCTGCGGGTGGTGGATGAGGATCCGCCCAACCTGGTCCTCTTGGACATCTGGCTTCCGGGGATAGACGGGATCGAGGTCCTCAAAGTGATCAAGGCGGGACATCCCCAGATTCAGGTCATCATCATGTCCGGCCACGGCACCATCGAAACGGCGGTGAAGGCGACGAGGCTCGGGGCCTTCGATTTCATAGAAAAGCCCCTCTCGCTCGAAAAGGTGATCCTGGTGGTCAACCATGCCCTGGAGATGATCCGCCTGGAGGAGGAAAATCTTCTCCTCAAGCAGAAGGTCAGCCACGAATACGAACTGACGGGCCAAAGCGGCCCGATCCAGGACCTCAAGGAGATGATCGGCATCGTCGCTCCGACCAATGCCTGGATTCTGATTATGGGGGAAAACGGGACGGGAAAGGAACTGGTGGCCCGTTCCATCCACCGCCAGAGCCGGAGGGCGCAGAAGTCCTTTATCGAAGTCAACTGTGCGGCGATTCCGGAAGATCTGATCGAGAGCGAACTGTTCGGCCACGAAAAGGGGGCCTTTACAGGCGCTACGGCCATGAAAAGGGGGAAGTTCGATCTGGCCAATGAGGGAACGATCTTCCTCGACGAGGTGGCCGATATGAGTCTCAAGGCACAGGCGAAAGTGCTACGGATTCTCCAGGAAAAGAAGTTCGAACGGGTCGGCGGCAACAAGCTCATTCCCACCGATGTCCGGGTGCTGGCGGCGACGAACAAGGATCTGGAAAAGGAGATGGAGGAGGGCCGTTTTCGTCAGGATCTCTACTATCGTTTAAATGTCATCCCGCTTCGGATTCCCCCGTTGCGCGACCGGAAGGAGGACATTCCCCTCCTGGTTGCGCAGTTTATCAAGGATTTTGCCCTCAAGGAAGGAGAACGCGGAGAAGGAGGTCACCGATGAGGTGTTGGCCGTCCTGATGAGGCACAACTGGCCGGGAAATGTTCGGGAACTGAAGAACATCATCGAACGGCTGGTGATCATGACACAGACCAGGGTGATATCCAAATGTGACCTTTTCCCTCTGTTCGAGGAGGGGAAGATAGAAACCGTTCGCCATTGAGCCGGAAATCGCCACCGATTCTTTCCGGGCGGCCAAGCAGGATTTCGAACGGCAGTACATCATCCGCAAACTCCGCGAGTTTGACGGCAACATATCCAAGACGGCCGAGGCGATCGGCCTGGAGCGGAGCAACCTTCACAAGAAGATCCGCAGCTACGGCCTGGAGGTCAAGGGAGATATCTGATTGCCGATCCTTTATCCTTACGAATGCGATCCCGTATAAGACTGAGCCTGGCGACGGAGATCGGCAAAAGAGAAACGGTTGAAGGGCAGAAAGGCAAGCCCGAGGATGACCACTATCCCTATGGAGAGGGCGTGGTAGATGATCGCGAAAGTGAGGGCGTCCGTCCTGGGGACGCCGAAGAGGCTCAAGCCCAGAATGCAGAAGTAGTGCCAGTTTCCGATGAAACCGGGGGCTGTGGGGATGGCGATCCCGATGATCAGGATGATCATCAGGACAAAGGCGGCCGCGACGGGCAGCTGGAAACCGAAGGCAAGAAACAAAAGGTAGATCGCAAGAACGTCGATCAGCCAGATCAAGATCGAGAGCCCGGTGACAGAGGCGAGGAGCGCCGGATTGACCATGATCCGGAAACCCTGAAGGAAATGACGGACGAGGCGATTCAGCCCCTCGGCATAGCGCGCCGGCAGTTTTCCGCTCAGCGTGGCCAAGATCCGCAGGGATGCCTCTTGCTTGAGGATCATCAGGATCATTACGGCAAGAAGGGCGAGAGTCGCCAGAAGAAACAGTACGCTGGCGCGGACAAGCCACGGCGGGAGCGGTATGAAAAAGAGCACAAAAACCGCGATGACCAGAACCGTCAGGCTGTCGAGAACACGCTCGACAATGATCGTGCCGAGCGCGGAACTCATTTTGAGACTGCTTTTTTTCGTGATGAGATAGGGGCGGGCCAGCTCTCCCAGGCGCGCGGGGATGGCGACGATCGCGAGAAAGCCCACGCTGGTGACAGAGAACAACGAGAGCTGATCGATCTTCGCCAGCGGGCTCAAGATGAGCCCCCAGCGGAAGGACCTGAGAACCTGCATGAGAAACAGACAGGGCGAGGGTAGGGAGGACATATCCATAATGGATGGTCCGGAAGCCTTCGGCCACGCCCTGGAAATCAATCCCCCGGATGGAAAGGTAGACCAAGAGGGCGGAAAGACCAGGCCCGCAATCACTTTTTTCTTCATCAGGCGGTTTCACTCTCGATAAACAGCAACATCGTGCCGGAACGACCCGGTACATGCCGACTTTTGACGTTCTCGCAAGAAAAGTTGAGAACGCCTTGAGTGCGGGGCGGCTTCGTAAAAAACTATAGAGGCAAGGTCTGCGCTACTTCCTGACCAGGTTGTCACCGATCTTGTCGTGGATCAACTGGGAGGAGAGCTTGTCACCGATCAGGCCCACCCGGATGGAGACTGTGGTCACGTTCTTGGCCTTGTAGAGCACTTCGATCTTGACCTTTTCGTCGTTGACGATGGCCGCGATTTTCCCATTGCCGATCTCCTTGTCCTGCTCGACGTCCACGCCGCGCATATCGGCAATGCTCTTTTGGCAAGCGCTCCAGGTCGCGTCGAAGGAGTGGTAGTAGTCCGTTTTCATCTCACCGTTGATGTAGAAATAGGTGCCCGAACCGGCGCCCACCGCAGCGACGCCGACCACTGCCGCTGCGCAGCCGGAGATCATAAAAGCGCCCATGACCAGCAATACAACCCAGTTTATCCTTTTCCGCATGACTATTCCTTTCTGTAATGATATCGAAAGTTTGTCTTAATGATAAACCGCTTAACTGCTCAGTCTTGTCAAACTCCCTGAGCAGTTCCTCCTGTTTCTTGGTCAGGTTCGTGGGAACGGTCACCACCGTTTCGATGATCTCGTCGCCGCGACCGTAACCCCGCAGATGGGCGATGCCCTTGCCCTTCAGACGGAAGATCCGCCCCGTCTGGGTTCCCCGCGGGATCTTGATCTTCTCCGCCCCCGTCAGGGTCGGCGCTTCCACGCTTCCCCCCAGGGCCGCCTGGATAAAGGTGATGGGTACACGGCAGAAGATGTCATTCCCGTTTCTTTCAAATACTTCGTGTTGTTCCACCTCGATAAAGACATACAGATCGCCGTTCGGACCGCCGTGTTGCTCCTTCCTCTCCTTCACCGCGCAGCCGGAGACGGGAACCTGTCTCCACACCGGCCGGTATCTTTAGCTGAACGGTCTTTGCCGTCTTGACCTTCCCTCCACCGGAACATTCCTGGCAGGGGGTCGTGATCACCCCCCCCTGTCCCTGGCACTGGGGGCAGGTCGAACTGATGCTGAAGAAGCCGCTGGACTGCGTCACCTGGCCCCGTCCCTGGCAGCGGCTGCAGACCTGCGGGGATGTGCCCGGGGCGCAACCCGATCCCCGGCATGAGGAGCACAGAACGTATTTCTGCAGATTGATCTCGGTAGTGGCGCCGAGGGCCGCATCCATGAAGGAGATCCCGCAGATCATAGCGCAGGTCGGCGCCCGCCCTGGCAGCCGTGCGGGAACGGGAGCGTCCCGTACTGAAACCGAAGACGTCGCCGAAGATGTCTCCGAAACTGGAGAAGATGTCTTCGAAACCGGAAAATCCCCGGTAACCGGCGCCGCTTAAACCCTCGTGGCCGTAACGCGCTGTAAATGTCCCTTTTCTCCTCGTCGCTCAGGACCTCGTAGGCCTCGGCCGCCTCCTTGAACATCTCCTCCGCTTCACTGTTTCCCGGATTCCGGTCCGGGTGGTACTGCATGGCGAGTTTACGGTAGCTCTTTTTTATCTCTTCGTCCGAGGCGTTTCTGTCCACGCCGAGGATCTCATAATAATCACGTTTTTGCGTCATTCAAACTTTCTATTTCCTTCCGCACTGATTTTACACGTCATATAAAATAACAATCCTCTTTTGCACTGTCAACCGGACCGTCTAACGGACCAGGCGGTTGAGCGCCTCGCGGTATTTTTCTCCTGTTTTTTCGATGACCTCTTCGGGAAGCTCCGGCGCCGGGGGCTTCTGGTTCCAGTTTATGGCGAGGAGATAATCCCGGAGGAACTGTTTGTCGAAGCTCTTCTGGGGCCGTCCCTCCTCGTAATCGTCCTTCGGCCAGAACCGTGAGGAGTCGGGGGTGAGGAGCTCGTCGATAAGAATCAGCTCGCCGTCCAAAAGACCGAATTCCATCTTGGTGTCGGCGATGATGATCCCCGCCGCAGCGGCGATCCCCACGGCCCGTTCATAGACGGCAAGGCTTGCCTTGATGACCCGGTCGGTGAGGTCCGTGCCGATGATCTTTGCCATCTCCTCTCGGCTGATCGGCAGGTCGTGTTCACCGTCCGGCGCCTTGGTGGACGGTGTAAAGATGGTTTGGGGAAGCCTGGAGGACTCCTTCAGCCCCGCCGGGAGCGTGATCCCGGAGACGGGCTTCCCCTGACTGTAATCCTTCCATCCGGAGCCGCTCAGGTAGCCCCGGACGACGCACTCGACCGGCAGGGGTTTCGCCTTTTTCACCAGCATGCTCCGTCCCCGCAAGACATCCCGGTAGGGGGCGCAGGCGGCGGGGTATTCATCGGGATCGGTCGAAACGCAGTGGTTCGGGATGATATCTTTCATCTTTTCGAACCAGAAAGCGGACATGCGGGTGAGGACTTCGCCTTTTCCCGGGATGGGGTTCGGCATGATGAAGTCGAAGGCGGAGATCCGGTCCGTCGCCACGATCAGGAGATAAGGATCGAGGGCATAGATGTCGCGAACCTTCCCTGTGCCGGCAAGCGTCATTCCGGTAAATTGGGTTTTCATAAGACCTTTTGAGTTCATAGCATATCTCCTTGGCCCCGGTTATCGTAAAAAGGGGTTGTATTTTTTTTCGTGACCGATCGTGGAGGTCGGCGAGCTGCCGTAGTTATGGCCCGGCAGGACCACCGTCTCCTCCGGGAGGGTGCAAAGCTTCTGCAGGATGGAGTCGAACATGACCTCGCCCGATCCGCCGGGGAAATCGGTCCTTCCCACGGCCTCCACGAAGAGGGTGTCGCCGGTGAAGGCATAACCGTCCACATAAAGCGTCATGCTGCCCGGCGAGTGGCCGGGGGTGTGGATGACCCTGAGCGTGACCCCGCCGGCAACGATGAGGTCTCCCTCTTTGACCGTTCTGTCGGCCGGAGGGGAGGCCTTTGCCCCGAACATCCGGAGCATTGCGTCAGGTGCGGAGACGAGCATTTCGGCGTCATCCTCGTGGATGACGATGGAGGCGCCCGTTTTCTTTTTCATGTCCACATTGCCGCCGGTGTGATCCACGTGGCCATGGGTGTTGACGATCGTTGTGATCCGGACCTTGCGTTTCTCCGCTGCCGCGATGATCCCGTCCGTATCCTCCGCCGGATCGATGACGATCGCCTCGCCGCCGGCCTCATCGCCCACCAGGTAGGCAAAAACGGCCATCTGACCGACCTGCCGCTGCTCGATGAACATGATCCCTCCCGTTTTTCAGGGTGACGGCCTATTTTGTCCCCGACCGACTCCCGAATGATTGCCGCTCTGTGTAAAAGTGACCGGATGCACCTATCATTTTTTCGCTTCTCAAGTCAATGGGATTTGCGATGGTTTCCGTCTGCAACTGATTCACGGTAGCGTCAAGGAGATATTTCTTCAATAAATATTTGTTTTTTCTTTGGTAGAATATATCGTATCATTATATCACAAATCGAAAAATAAACCGATCCAGTATATTAATAGTTGCGCATGCGCTGCGCGCGTCGCCAACGGCCGAACAGATTCATTTGACATGACCCGCAATGTGGATTATTATAGCTATAAAATAGCCACATTATAGAGGTGCGATATGAGAACCATCCAGATGACCTTGATGATGATCTTGTCACAGCGGTGGATCGCGTTTCAAAGGAGCTCTGAACAAGCCGCTCTGCTTTCGCAAGAAAGGCACTTCGTGACGCGCTTGACGCGCTACAGCCTTGAGCAACTAGAACGTAAGCATCGCCGGGGGTATGAACGGCATCCGGTTTCTGCCGACGAGTTTTCGGTTTGGGAAACCGAGCAGACTTGGGGTGACAAATGAAACACGGCGAAATACGTTGGTACAAGTTCGTACCGCCAGACAAAAAACGGCCCGTTCTTATCCTGACCACGAGATTCTGTGTTGGAATATCTTGGAGAAGTAACAATCGCTCCCATCACAACTACGATCCGTAATATACCCTCTGAGGTATTTCTCTCGAAAGCCGACGGTCTGCCCCAGGATTGTGCTGTCAATTGTGACCACTTGCAGACTGTTTCGAAAGTAAAAATCGGACAATTGATCATATCCTTGCCTCCATCAAAGATGATTGATGTCGGGCGTGCAATCCGTTTTGCCCTCGATATTTGAGATAGGAACGGCCAACAATTTAATCCAGCCGATCGGGAATAAGTTGGCACAGTTTCTAATTGTGATAATTCTATTTTCATGTGTCGGATGATAGGGTTGAATATAGAGAAAACAAGGAGCCGCGATGTCGACACAGAATGTCTTAAGCCCCAAACTTCATGAACAGCTTGATGCACTCCGTGAGATCCTGAAGAGCGCGCTGCTGTTGACAGACAAAGTTTCGGACAAGGAATCGTCCGTTATTCTTACTGACAGATTGGCGCATTTGCAGTCGGCCGCTTTATTCGTCATCGTTGGCGAGGTGAAATCCGGCAAAAGCAGCTTCGTTAATGCACTTCTTGGCGAAGATGTATGCGAGGTTGCGCCGGATCCCTGCACGGCCGGGATTCAGGAGTTGGTCTATGGCGAAGTCCCGAACAAGATCACTTTGGGTGATCATTGGGAGCGGGTGTATCTGCCCAAACCCGTTCTTCGGGAGATAACGATTGTAGACACCCCCGGGACCAACTCGATCATCACCAACCACCAAACCATTACAGAGAATTACATACCGCAGAGCGACCTCGTTATTTTCGTCTTTCCAGCAAAGAATCCTCACACAGGAACCCCGTGGGAATTTTTGGCGCTTATTCGGAATGACTGGCATCGGAAAACGGTTTTCGTCTTGCAGCAGGCGGATCTTGCGTCCCAGCATGAACTTTCCACGAATCAGGAGCGCGTCAAACAGTATGCTCGCCAGCGGAATGTTCAGAATCCGATTAGTATTCACGGTATCTGCAAAACGAGAGAAGGAAGGTGCTTCAGACAGCGGGTTTGCCGAGTTCCGCCGGTTTCTGCAAAAGGCGGTTGAGAGCGGCGAGGTCTGGAGAATGAAGGTCGATGGCGCTCGTGACACCACCCGAAAGGTTGTCAGCAAGCTGCTTGCCGCGCTTCGCAAGGAAGAGGCCGCCGTCGCAGGCGACAGGGCTTTTTATCAGGAACTGATCAGCAAAGTTGAGGCGCGGAGAGAAAAGGCGCACTCACTGCAGCGATTGGTGGTGGACAGCCTTGCCGCCACCTATGACCGTCTGTCCTCTTCACTGGAAGAGGATTTTGCCGAAGGATTGGGCATCGGAAGCGTATTGAGACGATCGATCCCTTTTATCAGGGATAAGGATATCCGCACATGGCTGAAGGATCTTCAGTCGCAGTTCGAAAACAGGGCCAAAGAGGAAATAGAAGCGGAATCGCTGCGGGTATCAAAGGATCTTTCTGATGAAATGCAGACGATGCTGGACGAACTGGTGCAGTCCATCGGTCACCGGCAAAAGGACAAAGAAGAAAGCGGTCTTTCAAGGATTTCAGGCCGGTCAGAGGTGCTTGAGCGATTGATGGCCAAGCTCAAGGAGCTGCGCGTGTCGGATATTGTGGGAGATAAGGGGATTCAGGGATCGGATTTGGGAACTCTCACCCTCGCCGGTGGCGGCATTGCGGCTTTTGGCGCCATCATCGCGCTGGCAACCAATATCATGGTGTTTGATATCACGGGAGGGATACTTGCCACGGTCGGCGTCGGTCTTGTCGCGCTCGCACTGCTGTGGAAGCGGACCAGCATTATAAGTGAATTTCGTCAGAAGCTGGCGAAATCACGCACCGAATTCCGAGATCGACTGAACCGGGAGATCGCAAAGATTTTTGAAAAGCTCTTCCTTGAAATCGACCACCAGTTGAAGGAACCGCTTGCTCGTCTTGAGAAGCAAGGTGCACACCTTTCCTCACTTGCCGAGGAAGCAGAGCGAATCAGCAAAGAGATTGAAAGACTGTGATCTAATGCCGAACAGACGGCGTCAGTGAGCGGATGAGCAGGGCGGCGAAGAAGCCGTCCATTCCCTGAAGGTGGGGGGAGGTCCGGAAATACCCCTGGGCGTCGATGAGCGCCGGGGGAAGGTTTGCCGGCGGTATTAACTTGAAATCGGGATGATTTCTCAAAAAATCACCGATGACGATCTCATTTTCCTCCGGTGTGACGGTGCAGACGCTGTAGACAAGGCGGCCGCCCGGCCGGACGCACTCCGCGGCGCTCTTGAGGAGGAGTTTTTGGGTCTGCATGCATTTGTTGAGGTCCGCCGGAACGAGCCGCCAGCGGATCTCCGGATTCCGCCGGAGCGTGCCGAGGCCCGAGCAGGGGGCGTCCAGGAGGACCCTGTCGAAAATCTCACGGAAGCTCTCAGCCGGCGTTGCCGCGTCTCCGGTCCGCGTCTCCACGATGGATGCACCCAAGCGTCCCGCTTCCTCGCGGAGCATCCGGAGCCGTTCCGAATGGAGATCGAGGGCCGTGATGCTCCCCCGGTTTTCCATCAGCGCCGCCAGGTGCAGGGTCTTTCCCCCTGCGCCCGCGCAGAGATCGAGGATCCTTTCGCCGGGTTCCGGGGCGACGAGACGGGCGATGAGCTGAGAGGCTTCGTCCTGAATCCGGATCAGCCCCTCTTTGTAGGAGGCCGTCTCCCGGAGACCGGCGGCAGGGGAGGCAAGGATGATGCCGTCGGCGGAGAAGGGTGTCGGTTCGGCGGCGATGCCGTCCTTCGCGAGCGCCGCGAGCGCCTGTTCGCGCGATGCCTTGAGAGTGTTCACCCGGAGCGTCAGCGGCGGGATCGTGTTGTTCGCCCGGCAGATCGCGATCGTTTCTTCCATATCGAACTGGGCAAGCAGGCGCCTGACCAGCCAGGAAGGGTGGGAGTGGAGGACGGCGATCGCCTTCTCGGGCGCCTTCGCCATATCCGGCCAGACGATGGCGTCCTTCTTCCGGAGGGCATTCCGGAGGATGGCGTTTACCAGCCCCGAGGCGGCCGGGGAGACATCCCGGGCGATCCCCACGGCCTCGTTGACCGCGGCGAAGGGGGGAATCCGGTCGGTGAACAAGAGCTGGTAGAGACCCGTCCGGAGGATGTTCCGGACCGCCGTTTCCAGTGCGGCGGCATCTCCCCGGTAGAGCTGCCCGATGATCCAGTCCAGGCGGCCCTGCATCCGCAGCGTGCCGTAGACAAGTTCGGTGAGAAGACCCCGATCAGGGGGTGAGGCAAGCGCCGTTCCGGAAAGCGCGGCATCCAGGAGGGGTTCCGCATAGGCGCCTTCCGTGTCGATCCGGTTCAGGATCTCGACGGCGATCCGCCGGGGAGAATTTTTCATATCGCGTGCCTCTCAGCCCAGGATCTGACCCGGAGCGATCCGAACGCCGCGCAGAAAATCGCGGACGGCCATCCTTTTTTTCCCTTCGAGTTGCAGCTCCTGAAGCAACACATACCCGTTTCCGGCCGCCACACGGAGGCCGGCGGCGGTCTCCCCGACGACCGTTCCCGGCGCTTCGGTAACGGCCCCCGTCTCTGCCGCGGCCATAAAGACCTTCAACTGCTTTCCCGCGAAATGGGTATAGGCGCAGGGGGTGGGGGAGAGCCCCCGGATGAGCGAGACGATGCTCCGGCAATCCTTTTCCCAATGGATCAGGCCGTCCTCCCGGCCAAGGCGGGGGGCCGTCGTCGCGAGGCGGTCGTCCTGCGGCTGCGGTTGCAGTGTGTCCGCCTGCAGCATGGCGAGGGCGATGAGGAGCAGCTCGGCGCCCATCTTTGCCAGGCGGTCGTGAAGCATCCCGTAGGTCTCTGTCGGACCGATCGGCGTCTCCTCCTGGAGGAGGATGGCGCCGGAGTCCACCCCTTCGTCCATCCGCATGATCGTCACGCCCGTCTTTTCTTCTCCGCGGATCAGGGCCCAGTTGATCGGCGCCGCCCCCCGGTACTTCGGAAGGAGGGACGGGTGGATGTTGATGCAGCCCAGTCTGGGACCGAGGATGATCTCTTTGGGGAGGATCTGGCCGAAGGCCGCGACGACAACGAGATCGGGCGCGAGATCCCGGAAGGTGTCGAGAAAGGAAGGGTGCCGCACCTTTTCCGGCTGGAGGACCGTCAGGCCGAGATCATCGGCCAGGAGCTTGACCGGAGATGGCGCCGTCGCCCGTCCCCGCCCCTGGGGGCGGTCCGGCTGCGTGACGACGCCGATGACGGGATAGCCGTGTTTGACCAGACCTGTCAGGGCCGGGACGGCAAAAGCGGGTGTTCCCATGAAGAGGATGCGCGGTTTGGGCATGGTTCAAACCTCCTACATGAAATTGACCGGATCCACATCCACCTGGATCTCCAGGCCGTCGCGTCCGGCTCCCTCCAGGAGTTTCTGTGCCAGGAGATGGAGAGGACGGCTCTCCTTTCCCCGAAGGAGGAGCTGCCAGCGGTACCGTCCCCGGATCCGTGAAAGAGGGGATTCGGCGGGGCCGATCACCTCCGTCTTCCCGCCGGTCAGGGTCACGGCCATTTCCCGGGCCCGGGCGCCGATCTCGGCGACGGCCCTTTTCCCTTCCTCTTTTTTCAGGCTGGAGAAATGGAGACCGATGAGGCGGGAGAAGGGGGGATAGGCGAGCTGTCGGCGCAGGGGGAGTTCATCCGCGTAGAATCCGGCATAGTCGTGCTCCTGCGCCCGGCGGATGGCATAGTGGCCGGGATTGAAGGTCTGGATGACGACCCGTCCCGGCTGATCGCCCCGGCCGCCCCGCCCCGACACCTGCGTCAGGATCTGGAAGGTCCGCTCGGCGGCCCGGAAATCCGGGATGTTCAGGGAGGCGTCGGCGGCAACGACGCCGACCAGCGTGATTGCGGGAAAGTCATGTCCCTTGGTGATCATCTGCGTGCCGACGAGGATATCGATCTCTCCCCGGTCGAGGCCCCGGAGGATCCTCTCCGAATCCCCCTTCCGCGAGGTCGTGTCACTGTCCATCCGGGCGATCCGGGCCTCCGGAAAGAGTTTTTTCGCCTCCTCCTCGACCCGTTCCGTTCCGGCCCCCTGGCTGCGGACGTGGCTTCCCTTGCAGGCGGGACAGAGGGCGGCGGTCTTCGTGGTGAAATCGCAGTGGTGGCATTTCAGAACCCCCTCGGCGGCGTGGTGCGTGAGCGAGATATCGCAGTTCGGACAGGAAAAGACATGGCCGCAGTCCGGACAGAAGAGGTAGGTGTGGAATCCCCGGCGGTTGAGGAAAAGGAGGGTCTGCTTCCCATCGGCCAGGGTCTTCCGGATCGCCTCGATGAGGGTGCGGGAGAGGAGAGGCGTCCGCCCCCGTTCGTCCCGCTCCGTCCTCAGATCGACCACCTCGACCCGGGGGAGGGGTCGGTCGTCGATCCGGGCGGGGAGGGTCAGGTAGCGGTAACGGCCCTCGGCGGCGTGAAAATAGCTCTGGATGGCCGGCGTTGCCGACCCGAGGATGACCGTCGCCTGCAAAAACCTGCCCCTTACCAGGGCAAGGTCGCGGGCGTTGTAGCGGAGCCGGTCGTCCTGTTTGTAGGAAGAGTCGTGCTCCTCATCGACGACGATCAGCCGGAGGTTTCGCACCGGCGCGAAGAGGGCCGACCGGGCGCCGACGACCACCCGGACCTCGCCCCGCCTGATCCTCTTCCACTGATCGTACCGGGCGCTCTGGGAGATGCCGCTGTGGAGGACGGCGATCTCCCGTTCCGGAAACCGGCTCCCGATGCGGGAGAGGAGCTGCGCCGTGAGGGCAATCTCCGGGACGAGGTAGATCGCGCCGCCGCCGCCCTGAAGGACCTCGGCGATGGCCCGGAGGTAGACCTCCGTCTTGCCGCTCCCCGTCACACCGTGGAGGAGGCAGGGGGAGAAACGGCCCGAGGCGAGGCAGTTCCGGATCTCATCCAGCACCGCAGTCTGGGCTTCGTTCAGCGTGATCCCGTTTTCGTTCTTCCCAATCGTCGGCGCGGGACCCGGTCCGCGGAAGACCTCTTTTTCGTAGAGGCGAAGGAGGCCTTTTTTTTCGAGGATCCGAAGGGAGGCGACAGTGTTCTTGAAAAAGTCACGTAAATCTCCGACCGGCATCTCGCCGCGCTCCCTGAGGATACCGATCAGGGCGGACTGCCGCGCAGTGAGGTTCATTCCGGGGGGGATTTCCGCGGTCAGCCCGACCCATTTCTCCTTTTTCGGCCGGACCGCCGGCCGGTTCAGGCGCTCTTCGGAGACGACCAGGCCTGTTGCCTCAAGAAAACGGAGATCTCCGTAAAGATCATTTTTCCCCAGCGTCCTGCGGAGACGGCTCAGGGGAATGCCCTCCGGGAAGCGGGCCAGGCGCTCCAGGATCTCCTTTTGTCCCGCGGAGAGACGCTGATCCGCGTTCGCGGCACCGTCGCCGAGGCAAAGCCATCGGTCGCTCTTCACGGCGATCCCCCCGGGGAGGATTTCCCCCAGGACCTTTCCCAGCGGGTGGAGGTAGTAGCGGGAGATCCACTCGTAAAAGGCGAGGTCCTCCGGGTCGAAGAGGGGTTCGGGATCGGGAAGGTCGAGGATCTCCTTGACGGTCTGATCGCAGACCGTCTCGGTCAGGATCTCGAGGATGAAGCCGGTCACCCGCCGTTTCCCGAAGGGGACCAGGACCCGCTTTCCCACGGCGACAGCGGGAACAAACGTTTCCGGAACGGCATAGGTGAAGGTCTTTGCGGAGGGGATCGGAATGGCAACCCTGACAAACATCCGGCACGGTCCTCAAAAAAAATCCCTCTTCGATCCTCCAGGGCACGGGGGATCGAGGGGGGATCGGAAGGCGGCAGCGCCGCCGTTCGGAACCGCAGGGAGGACGTGGCGGTTATTCCCCCTTGAGCTTTTCCATCTTTTCCTGCTTCATCTTGCAGTCGATGCAGAGGGTGGTCACCGGCCTCGCCATCAGCCTTTTTTCGGAGATCGGGCCTCCGCAGACATCGCAGATGCCGAAGACGCCGTCGTCCATCCGCTTGATGGCCTCCTGCATCTTGAGGATCAGCTTTCGTCTCGCGGTCGCGGATCCGGAGTTCGAAATTCCGGTCCGATTCGAGGGATGCCCGGTCGTTGGGGTCGGGATAGTTCTCCTTCACGCTGCTCGTCATCTCCGACACGGTTTTCCCCGCCTCTCCAGGAGTTCGTTGATCTTCTGGGTCAGCATTTGTCTGAAAAATTCCATCTTTTCAGGTTTCATCGTTGTTTTCTGCACTGTTCACCATCTCCTGTCCTTATGTCTGAATTTGGGGAACACGCTCTTACATGATGAAGAGGAATTTGTAAAGGAAAAAATGAAAGTAGAGTGAAATATTAATGGATTTCAACCCTTTCCATAGACACGGAGGATCTTTTCCACGATATTCGTCGTGGAGGCCCCTTCGGTCAGGGGAACGATGACGACCTTTCCTCCCCAGGACCGGACCGCGTCCCCTCCCACGACCGCCTCTTCCTTCCAGTCTCCCCCCTTGACGAGGCAATCCGGCCGCAGGTATTCGATGAGCCTGAGCGGCGTCGTTTCGTCAAAGAGGGTCACGTAATCGACCGCTGTCAGGGAAGCGACGACCTCGGCGCGCTCCCCCTGGGGAACCAGCGGCCGCTTTTCCCCCTTGATCGCCCGGACGGAGGCGTCGCTGTTCAGGCCCAGGATGAGGAGATCCCCCGTCTTCCGCGCCTCCCGCAGATACTGGACATGTCCCACATGGAGGATGTCGAAACAGCCGTTCGTGAAGGCGATTTTCTTTCCCTCGCCCCGACGGCGTTCCACCTCTTTCTTCAATTCTTCCCAGGTCAGAATCTTCTTCATCCGTTCAGTTGCCTCCTAATTTCCAGGTCGTCATCGATGTTCCGCCCGGCGCATCATGATCAGAGACCGCCCTGGCCAGCGTCAGGACGGCCACCGCATCCGCCTCCGCCCTGAGGAGAGTCCGGGCGCATTCGGTCAGCGTGCTTCCGGTGGTGTAGACATCATCCACGAGGAGGATCCTCCGGCCGGCGATCCGCTCCGGTTTCCGTACGGCAAAGGCGCCCCGGACGTTTGCCGACCGCTCTTCGCGTCCCAGGCCGACCTGCGGCGCCGTGAAGACCTCCCGCCGGAGCGTCATGAAATCGAGCGGGAGGGAGAACCGTTTCGCTATCTCGCGTCGCCAGGATCACGGCCTGGTTGAAACCCCGCTCCCGCAGGCGTTTTCGGTGCAGCGGGACCGGCATGATCACGGAAAAAACCTTCATATCCCATATCCCGCCGGCAAAATCGGCCATGATATCTTCCCAGGACCTTGCCGATCCCGATCCTTCCCCGGTACTTGAACAGGTGGATTGCCGTCAGGAGCGTTTCTTCGTAAAGTCCGACCGCCCGGGCGACCGCATAGGGTCTCTCCGGTCACGAGACATTCTCCGCAGAGGTGGTCTTCCCCTTCCGTGACGGGAAAGGGGATGCCGCACCGGGGGCAGAGGGGCGAACGGATGAAATGGATCCCGGCCATGCAGGGCGGGCAGAAGGGGAGGGGACCGTGCTCCTCCAGGACCACGCCGCAGGTGATGCAGCGGGGCGGAAAGATCAGGTCGGCGATCCCGGTCAGGATCTCTTTCAAGGTTACATCCCCTTGGTCAGCGCCTTCAGGGAGACCGTTTCGTCGGGGACGGCCATCCGGGGCGCCTCCGACCAGAGCCTTTCCAGGTCATAGAAGGTCCGGACGGTTTCGAGGAAGATGTGGATGATCACATCGTCGTAATCCAGGAGGATCCATTGCCCCGCGGCTTCCCCCTCGACGCCCAGGGGCAGGATCCCCGCCTGTTTTCAGGTTCTCCTGGATCGCGTCGGCGATGGCCCGGACCTGCCGGTCGGAGGTCCCGCTGCAGATGATGAAATAGTCGGCAAAGGCGGAGATCTCCTTCACATTGAGGATGACGAGATCCTTCGCCTTTTTCTCCAGTGAGGCGTTGACGCACAGAAGCACCCTCTTCCGCGAATCGGGCTCCTTTTTTTTTGTCAATCCTCCCTCCTTTTTCTTTTTTATGCTGGCAAGCCCGTTCCGGCGGCCCTTTTCCTGCGTCTTCCGGATCGTTATACGAGAATAACCGTTTGTTTTCAATAACAGAATGCAGGGGCTCATGTCAATGACCATCCGGTCCGAATTGTCGGTTGTGAAAAGGGAACGCTTATGGTAAACGAAGCGCTACAGCGAACTTAGGTGAGATCCGCATGCGTGAGATACTGAAAAAAATCCAGGTTCATGTGCCTTTCTACCTCCTCCGGGAAGATCTGCTGCCGATGGTCATCCGGGAGGGGATCAATCCGGAGATCGGTTTCAATCATCGCGATCTCGACCGTTTTCAGACGGTCGATTTCCGGGAGACGGCGGACCGGCTTGCCGATGCGGGGCTTTCCGTGACTTTTCACGCCCCCTTCCTGGACCTGCGTCCGGGGGCGATCGATCCGCGGATCCGGCAGGTGACCGTGGACCGGCTCCGCCGGGTCTTTGAACTGATTCCCCTGGTTCCGGCCGCGTTCCATCGTCTGCCACCCCTCGTTCGACGAAAAATACTATATCTCCGGCGAGAAGCAGTGGCTCGACAACAGTCTCGAAACCTGGAACTGCCTGCTCGGGTACGTTCAGGGCACGGAGACGATCATCGCCATGGAGAACGTCTACGAGCGGGGGCCCCAGCAGATCCGGCCGCTGCTTGACGCGCTCGATTCGCCGCAGGTCCGATTCTGTTTCGACACCGGGCACGCCAACGCCTTCGGCAGCGCGCCGTACGGGGAATGGATGGAGATGCTCGGCGATCGTCTGGGCGAGATCCATATCCACGACAACGACGGCACGACCGATGAGCACCTGCCGGTGGGGGAGGGGAATTTCCCTTTCCGGGAGCTCCTGGCGCTGGTCCGGCAGAAGAACCTGCAGGCCGATCCTCACGTCGAATCGCATTCGGAACAGAGCCTCCGGCGGATGCTGGAAAACATCCGGACAATGAAGCTGCTGGAGGATTTCTGACCGGATGGGACAGAGAAGGAAACCATGCTTCGCTACATCGCCAAAAGACTGCTCTTCATGATCCCGCTCCTCTTCGGGATCACGATCATCTGTTTTACCGTGATGCACCTGGCGCCCGGTTCTCCCACCGATCTCCAGACCCAGATGAACCCGCGCGCCTCCGTGGAGATGAAGGAGCGGCTCCGGGCCATGTACGATCTGGACAAACCCCTCCATGAGCAGTATTTCAAGTGGGTGGGAAAACTGGCCGTCCTGGATCTGGGGATCTCCTTTTCGACGGACCGCCGACCGGTCGCGGACAAGATCCTGGAGCGGCTGCCGATCACGATCCTGCTGAATGTCCTTTCCATGCTGCTGATTCTCGTCGTCGCCATCCCCCTCGGGGTGCTCTCCGCCGTCCGCCAGGATTCCCTCTTCGATCGGGTCACGGGCGTCTTCGTCTTTATCGGCTTCGCCGTCCCGACCTTCTGGCTCGCCCTCCTGCTCATGATCCTCTTCGGCGTCCATCTGGGGTGGCTTCCCATCTCCGGGATCCGCTCCCTGAATTATGAGTACCTGCCGCCGGGGATGGCCTTCTGGGATCTGATCAAACACCTCATCCTGCCGGTGCTGCTGTCCGCCTTCGGAGGGCTGGCCGGGCTTTCGCGGTACATGCGGGCGAACATGCTGGAGGTGATCCGCCAGGATTACATCATGACGGCGCGGGCCAAGGGACTTCCGGAGCGGGTCGTCATCTACCGGCACGCCCTGCGAAACGCGCTGCTGCCGGTCATCACCATCCTCGGTCTTTCGGTACCGGGGCTTATCGGAGGCAGCGTGATTTTCGAGACGATCTTCGCCATTCCCGGGATGGGGCAGCTCTTCTACATGTCCGTCATGGCGCGGGACTATCCGGTGGTCATGGGGATCCTCTTCATCGGCGCGGTGCTCACGCTGCTCGGGAATCTGCTCGCCGACGTCTCCTACGCCGCTGGCCGATCCGCGGATCCGGGTCTCCTGAGAGGAAAGTGATGGGAAGAGGATTTCCGGAAAAGATTTCTGAAGAACCGGCTGGCGGTTGCGGGGAGCGTCATCGTTCTGCTGCTGTTTGCCGTCTCCCTGCTCGCGCCCTGGCTTGCCCCTTACGATCCGAACGCGATCGACCTGAAGCAGGTCCTCGCGCCGCCCTCGCGGACGCCATCCCTTCGGGACGGATCCGCTCGGGCGGGATGTGCTCTCCCGGATGATCTGGGGGGCGGGGATCTCTCTCAAGGTGGGCTTCGTCGCGACCGGGATCGCCATCCTCATCGGGACGATTCTCGGGCGCTCTGGCCGGCTACTACGGCCGCTGGGTGGACGCGGTCATCATGCGGTTCGTGGACATCATGCTCTGTTTCCCGACCTTTTTCCTCATCCTGGCCGTGATCGCGATCCTCGAGCCCTCCATCTGGAACATCATGATCGTCATCGGCCTGACCGGCTGGATGGGGGTGACCCGGCTCGTCCGGGCGGATTTCATCTCCCTCAAGGAGCGGGACTTCGTCCAGGCGGCCCGGGCGATCGGCGCCGGCGATCTCCGGATCATCTTTCTCCATATCCTCCCGAACGCGATGGCCTCGGTCCTGGTCACGGCGACCCTCGGCGTGGCGGGGGCGATCCTCACGGAGTCGGCCCTGAGCTTCCTCGGCATCGGGGTTCAGCCGCCCACGCCGAGCTGGGGGAACATCCTCACGGCGGGGAAGGACAACATCGACATCGCCTGGTGGCTCTCCTTCTACCCGGGGCTCGCCATCCTGATCACCGTCCTGGGCTACAACCTGCTGGGCGAGGGAATCCGCGACGCCCTCGATCCCCGCCTCAGGCGGTAGTGCTGACGGCTTCGTAAAAAGTCCGGATGCTGCGTTACGCTTCATCCCTCGTCGTTGCGACGTACGGTAAAGTACGCCTCACTCCTCGGGATTCGCGCGCCTTGCCTGCGGCCTTTTTACGAAGCCGTTCCACTTCATGACCTTTTAGACTTTTTACGAGGTCGTAGTGTTCATTTCGGGCTTTTCGATCCGGGTGATTTTCACCTTGAGGATGGCCGTTCTTGGTCACCTCCTCGCAGGTGAGGAGGAAATCCTGCCATTCGATGGTTTCCCCCTTTTCCGGGAAACGCCCCAGGCGGTCGAGGATCAGCCCGGCCAGCGTGTCGTAGGGGAGAAAGTCCCCCAGCTCGACCCCGAGCAGATCCTCGATTTCGTTGACGGGGATGAGGGCGTCCACCAGCAGGCTCCCGTCGGGGAGCTTCTGCACCCGGCGCATCTCGCCGATGTCGTGCTCGTCCTCGATCTCCCCCACGAGCTCTTCGAGGAGGTCTTCCGTCGTGGCGAGGCCGCTCAGGATGCCGTATTCGTCGACGACGAGCGCCATCTGGATCCGCTTGCGCTGCATCTCCTTGAGGAGGCTGCTCACCTTCTTCCCCTCCGGGACGAAAAGGGGCGCCGGACGATCCCGGCGATGTCGAATTCGGTTTCCGTGCAGATGCTTCCGATCAGGATGTCCTTCGTGTGGACGAAACCGATCACATGGTCCAGGTCGCCCCGATAGACCGGATAGCGGGTGTACATGTTCTCCCGGACGGTCCGGAGGATCTCCTCCCGCGGCAGATCGAGGTTGAGGGCGACGATCCGGGTCCGGGGCACCATGACCTCGCGGACAGAGGTGTGGGTGAATTCGAAGATGTTCTCGATGTAGCGGTGTTCGGTCTCGGTCAGGGCGCCGGCTTCGCTTCCCTCCGAGAGGACCTGCTGCACCTCCTCCCGGGTGACGAAGGCCTGTCCTTCTTTCGGCGTGATGCCGAGAAGCGAAAGGACGGCCCGGTTGGAGAGGGTCAGAAACCGGACGGCGACGACCGCGACGATCGACAGCAGATGAATCGGCCGGGCGACGTTCAGGGCGATCCGGTCCGCGTACTGCAGACCGATGGTCTTCGGGGCCAGTTCTCCGAGGACGAGGAAGAGATAGGATATCCCGATCACGACGATGGCGATGGAAAGGGGCTCCGCCGCATGCTGGATGAACGGGACGGGGACGGACCTGCAGCAGGGGTTTGAGATACTGGACCGCCGCAGCGCCGCCGACGGCCGAGGCGAGCGAGCCGACGACCGTGACGCCGATCTGGACGGTTGCAAGAAAGCGGTGGGGGTCCTTCTGGATCTGTTCGACGAGCCTGGCCTGCCGGTTGCCGGCCGCGGCGAGGCTGGCGATATGGCTCTTGCGGGCGGAAATAACGGCCAGTTCGGCGCCCGCAAAAAAACCGTTGACCAGGATCAGTAGCAGAATAATCACAAATTCATTGAAAATCAATTCCAAGGCTATCCACCTCCTTAGAGACGATAGATCGGCGCTCGCCTGAGGGAAAGCCGGTCGATACGCTCCGGAAGCGTTTCGGGACTCGGGCTATCCGTCCTTCAGGGTTTCTTTTTCCTCACCAGGTTGAGGAGTGTCTTCGTGGTAATAATAGGCCAGAAGCACGATCAGGGCGCTGATTCCGAGGATGGCCACCATGGCGATATTCTGGTCGTTGCGGGCGCAGTGTCCGCTGATGGAGAGCATGATGGTGCCCAGGAGACGCCCGGCGGTGCAGACGATGAGAAAGGTCGTCGTCTTCATGTGGCTGAGGCCGATCGATGTAGGAGAGGGCGTCCTTGGGAAACCCGGGGATCAGAAAGAGGATGAAGGTGATCGAGGATGCCCCGGTGCTCCATGAAGTAGTCGTACTTCTGGATGATCCTGGGGGTTGATGATCTTTTCCACGAACGGCAGGCCGAGCCAGCGGGCCAGGATAAAGGCGAGCCACGAGCCGATGGTGAGCCCGATCGTGGAATAGAGGGTCCCCAGGACGGGGCCGTAGAGATACCCTCCGATAAAGCCGTTGACTTCTCCGGGAATCGGCGCAACGATCACCTGAAGGATCTGGAGACCGATGAAGATCACCACGGAGAGGGGGCCGAAGGAGTTGACGAAATGGATGATCTTCTTCCGGCTGACGAAGAAGGTGTAGAGGTCGTAATGGAAAAACAGGAAAACACCGGCGAGGATCAGAGCAAGCAGGATCGCGATTTTGATGATGGCATCTCTGTTCATGGATCGGTGACCCTTGCGTTGTCTGTTTCCCGGGCGATCTGCCTGCGCCCGGCCCTTGCCTCGCGCTTTCTTTCCGGCGATATCTGCTTACACATTAACAAAAGGACCGGAAATTGTAAAGCGGGATATTTGCGAGTACAATAGTGGACAGCGGAGTTCCTGCTGTGGTAAGTCCTCAATCTTCGCCAGGGAGATGAGGGTTTTCGTTCCGGAGCGATGGACATGAGAAGGGGATCTCTATCGGGGTAGCGCTGTGAAGAGAACAGATGGGTGTTTGATATGGCAGGTCTTCTGGTCGGTCTGATTGCCGGTCTGCTCGGCGGTCTCGTCGGGGTCGGGCGGCGGGGTGATCATCGTGCCCCTGATGACCGAGATGCTCAAGTTCAGGCAGCAGGAGGCCCACGGCACGAGCCTCGTCGCCGTCGTTTTCACCGGCGCGGCGGGATCGGTCATCTACTATCTCCACGGTTCGGTGGATCTCGCGGCCGCGGCGGTTCTGGCCGGCATGGCCCTCTTCACGGTCCGCTTCGGGGCGAAGTACTGCTGTTTCCTTCCCGAAATGACGCTGAAGAGGTACTTCGGCATTTTCCTCCTTTTCATCTCTCTGGTGTTCATTCTGAAACCCTTCCTGCCGCACGTCATGGAAGGAGTGCCGCCCGCCTGGATCCGGTGGATCGTCCTGGTCCTCCTGGGCGCCCTGACCGGTTTCATCTCCGGGATGATGGGGGTGGGCGGCGGGAGTTTCATGATCCCGATGATGGTCCTTTTTGCCGGCATCGCCCAGCATACCGCCCAGGGCATCTCCCTGCTGGCGATGATTCCGGCCTCGACGGTCGGGGCGTGGACCCACTGGAGGATGGGCAATATCCGGACGAGCCGCCTGCCCGGCCTCATCGCCGGCGTGCTCGCAGGGGTCTTTGTCGGCGGGAGCTTTGCCCACCTCATCCCGGAGAGGGAACTGCGTCTCGTTTATACGGCCCTCCTCCTCTATACGGCGCTCCGGTATCTGCGGACAAAAACCGGGTCGGAGGCGGTCTGCACATTAAAAGAAGGGCAGGGATAGATGTTGATCAGGAGAAATCTGTTGCTATAATAATGCTGCCGAACAGGGAGGGAACCCTCTCAGCGATATGAAGGAAAGGATTGGTTATGACCGTACAAAACGTAAAACTGAATGATTGGGTTAAAGAAGTGGCCGCGATGTGCCGGCCGGACGCAGTTTACTGGTGCGATGGGAGTCGGGGGGAGTATGATCGGCTGATGAATCAGATGGTGAAGAGCGGCATGGCCATTCCGCTTGCCAGACGTCCCAACAGTTTCCTTTTTCGCTCCCAGCCGAGCGACGTGGCTCGGATCGAATCCCGCACCTACATCAGCACGACAGAGCAAGGACGCTGCCGGCCCGACCAACAACTGGGTCGCTCCCGAAGAGCTCAAAGCGACGATGAGGGGGCTCTACGAGGGATGCATGCGGGGTCGCACCCTGTACGTGATTCCCTTCTCCATGGGCCCCATCGATTCCCCCATCGCCAAGATCGGTGTCGAGATCACGGACAGCCCTTACGTGGTCTGCAACATGCACATCATGACCCGCGTCGGAACAAAAGTGATCGAGAAACTCGGCGCCGACGGCGAATTCATTCCCTGCCTGCACTCGATCGGCGCGCCGCTCGCCCCGGGCGAGAAAGATGCCACCTGGCCCTGCGCCCCCTTGGAGAAGAAGTACATCAGCCACTTTCCGGAGGAGAACCTCATCTGGTCTTACGGGAGCGGTTATGGAGGCAATGCCCTGCTGGGGAAGAAATGCCTGGCGCTGCGCATCGCTTCCGCCATGGCAAATCGCGAGGGGTGGATGGCCGAGCATATGCTGATCCTGCGTCTGACGAGCCCAGCCGGAAAACGCTACCATCTTGCGGCCGCCTTTCCCTCGGCCTGCGGGAAGACCAACCTGGCGATGCTTACACCCACCATCCCCGGGTGGAAATGCGAGTGCGTAGGCGACGACATCGCCTGGATCAAGATCGGTCCCGACGGAAGGCCTTATGCCATCAATCCCGAACGCGGTTTCTTCGGGGTCGCCCCGGGCACGTCCTGTGAATCGAACCCGTCCGCGATGGAGACCGTGAGAGAAAACACGATCTTCACCAATTGCGCCCTGACCGACGACGGGGATATCTGGTGGGAAGGGATGGACGGCGCGCCGCCCAGTCATGCCATCGACTGGCAGGGCAGGGACTGGACTCCGGCAAGTAAAGAACCGGCGGCCCACGCCAACTCGCGCTTTACCGCCCCGGCCGGCCAGTGTCCCGTCATCTGCCCGGACTGGGAGAAGCCCGAGGGAGTCCCGATCGACATTTTCGTTTTCGGCGGTCGCCGCACCGGCGTCATGCCCCTGGTCCACGAGGCCTACAGCTGGGACCACGGCGTATTCATGGGCGCCACCGCCTCTTCGGAGACGACGGCGGCCAATATCGGCGCCGTGGGCAATCTCCGGCGCGACCCCTTCGCCATGCAGCCCTTCTGCGGCTACAACATGGGGGATTACTTCCAGCACTGGCTGACGATGGGCGACCGCTTCGGCGTGCACGCCCCGCGCATCTTCTACGTCAACTGGTTCCGCAAAAGCCCGGAGGGCAAGTGGCTCTGGCCGGGCTTCGGCGACAACAGCCGCGTCCTGAAATGGATGTGCGAGCGGGTCGAGGGGAAGGTCGGTGCCGTCGAAACGCCCATCGGCTTCATGCCCGAGGAGAGAGACCTGGATCTTTCCGGCCTCGCCATTCCCGCTGCAGACCTGAAAGAGCTTCTGCGTGTCGACGGGACGCCTGGAAGGCGGAGCTGGGCGATATCGAAAAGCACTTCGCCCAGTTCGGCGACAGGCTTCCCGAGACGGCTCCGGCAGCAGCTGGAGGCTCAGAGAAAACGTCTCGGATAAAACAAGAGGCGCCCTCTTCCTTCAAAGAGGGCGCCTCTTTCATCATTCTACCTTGGTAAATCCGGCGATAAAGCGTATATCCATACGACGACACAGGTGTTCAGGTAGTCGTAGGGGAACATGAACTCTCGGCGTGAAAACCCGCCTTGCGCCGCAGAAAACCTTTCCATGAAGGGAATTTCCGTAAAGAGAAATGTCAGATTCGCTGCAAAGTGTGGCATACCTTTCCTCCTGTCCGTTTACCGTTTTGATTTAAAGAGGTCTCGATGGTCAAGGTCAAGGCCTTGTCCCGTAACTCTCGGGGCCCTGGATAGTCTGTTGCCGGGGATGCGAGTGCTCTCGGCATGCGGAGAGCGACCATCATTTCGGGGAAACGTCAATTGATATCGCGGGAAAATATTTCTTGAAAAATATTCCTTGACAAATAAAATCAAGCGAAATAGGGTGAATCATCCAATGGACAGACCAGTATGCCAGTAGACCAATCGTCATATAAATGTAAGAGAGGTTTATCATGGTGGATGAATCTGCGGCGAAGGCTTTGGAACTGAGGGTTGCAGAGATTTTTATCGAAGATGTGGGCAAGGGGTTGGCGCGCCTTGATCCTGATGATGCAGAGATCCTGGGCGCTACCCTGGGAGATGTCGTTGAGATAAAAGGAGAAAAAAGAACCGTTGCCAGAATTTCAGGGATCTTTCCCGAACACCTTGGTAAAAAAATTGTCCAGATTGACGGGATCACCCGTGACAACGCCGGGGTTCAGATAGGCGGCACGGTACAGATTAAAAAGGCCACTCGGCAAACCGCGACAGCCATCGTTCTTACCCCCATGGATTCCGGAAACTGGTGGCCCGACGAAAACGAGCTGGGATACATCGGCAAGATCCTTCAGGGACTGGCGGTGATTTCCGGCGACAAACTGAATATTCCGCTTTTCGGGGGCAAGGACCGTTTCTTTTCCGTTGTCGGCACTTCACCTTCCGGTCCGGTGATCATCAATCAGCAGACCAAGTTCAAGGTCAACAGACCCGACTATACCGAACAGGCGGACATCCCGGATTTCTTACGAAGATATCGGCGGATTGGAGCGGGAGCTGAGATCCGTTCGGGAGATGGTGGAGATTCCCCTGCGTTACGGGGAAATCTTCGACAGACTGGGCATCGAGGCGCCGAAAGGGCTGCTTCTCTACGGACCGCCGGGAACGGGGAAAACCCTGATTGCCCGTGCCATTGCGGGAGAGGCGAAGCTCCACTTCATCAGAATCAACGGACCGGAAATCATCCAGAAATATTACGGTGACAGCGAGGCCAGGTTGCGTGAGATATTTGAAGAGGCGACGCGCAAAGCGCCGAGCGTCATCTTCATCGATGAAATGGACGCCATCGCCCCGAAGCGCGCCGAGGTCGTCGGGGATGTGGAAAAGAGGGTGGTGGCGCAGCTTCTGGCCCTCATGGACGGCACGGTTCCCCGCGGTCATGTTCTCGTGATCGGCGCGACCAATGTCCCGGAGATGATAGACCCTGCGCTGCGCAGACCGGGCCGATTCGATCGGGAAATCGGCATCTCGGCTCCGCACGCCGATGGACGCCTGGCCATCCTGAAGATTCACAGCCGCCGTATGCCCCTTGCGACCGGATGTGGACCTTGATCAGATTGCGCAGATCACCCACGGTTTTGTGGGGGCCGATATCGAAGCGCTGTGCAAGGAGGCGGGCATGGCTGCCGTGCGGAGATATCTGCCGGTGGGCGCCATCGGCAATTCCGACCGTCTCCCCGTGACCCCGGAACACATGCAGATTTCCAGGGATGATTTTCTGACGGCCCTCCGGGAGGTTGAACCTACGGCCACCCGCCAATTCTTCAACGAAAGATCCACCTTGAAGCTGAGCGACGTCGGCGGGCTGGCCCGGATCAAGGAGACGCTCATCTCCATCGTCGATTGGCCTCTGAAATATCCGGAACTTTTCGCTTCGGGCAAGATCTCGTCACACGGCATTCTCCTGTCCGGTCCTTCCGGCACGGGCAAGACCCTCATGGTAAAGGCCCTGGCCGGAGAAACGGGATTGAATTTCATCCCGATCAGCAGTTCCATCCTTTTTTCGAAGTGGCTGGGGGAATCGGAAAAGGCGCTGCATGAGATATTTAAAAAGGCCAAGCAATCCGCCCCGACCATTCTCTTCTTCGATGAAATCGATGCCCTGGCGCCGAGACGCGGCGCGGAGACCGATTCCGGGGCGGTCGAACGCATGGCGAGCCAGTTCTTCAACGAACTGGACGCCTTGAGCGATCTGTCTCAAGTCATCGTGATCGGGGCGACCAATCGGGAAGATTTGCTCGATCCCGCCCTGACGCGGCCCGGACGTCTCGATTTCATCCTCAGGTTCCAGGTTCCCGATGAGAAAGAACGATTGGAAATATTCCGGATCAACACCAAAGGAAGACCCCTGAGCAAGGATGTCGATCTTGAAGGAGCTGGCAAGCAAGACCGAAGGGATGGTCGGTTCCCCTATCGACTTTATCTGCAAAAGGGCGGTGATGCTGGCGATTACCGAGATCATTCATGGGAAGAAGAAAAAAATCCCCGCTTCGCTTTTGGTGTCTGCGGCGCATTTCAAAGCCGCCCTTCAGGAGCTTCGGGAATGCGGATCACCAGGGCAAAAGACGGGGGTATGCTAGTTTTTTGATTTTAGCAAAGTGAAGAGTCGGACATTGCCGAAATCTGCTGTAAAGAAGAGGGCACATGAAGACGTCACTGAGAGCCGTTGAGAAAAAGAGGGCCTATGAGGACATCGTCCAACAGGTCCTTACCCTCATCGAGAATGGAAAATTGAAGCGGGGCGATCAGCTCCCCTCGGAACGGGAATTGACCGAAACCTTCAAAGTCTCCCGTACGACGGTCCGGGAAGCCATCCGCACCCTGGAATCCATGAAGCTCCTTCAATGCCGCCAGGGGAACGGCACCTATGTTCTTGCTTCGAGCGAAGAGGCTCTGATCCAGCCTTTGGCGGCGGCCCTGTTTAACGCGAAGGACGACATTCGCGACATCTTCTACATCCGGAAAATCATCGAACCCCATGTCGCCCATCTGGCGGCGGAAAACGCCACCCCACAGGAAATTGAAGAGATGGAAAAGATCCTGAACGAACAGGAGGTGTGTATTGGACAAGGCGAAAGTGTTCATCGAAACCGATTCCGCTTTCCACAATCATCTGGCCGGGGCGGCGAAGAACCGGGTCATGGAGCGTCTTCTCCTCGCCTTGATCGATCTTTTGAATCAGTCGCGGGAAGAATATCTTATGGAGGACGAACGTAACAAGCGGGCGAAAAGATCTCTGGAGGGCCATAAGCAGATTCTTACTGCCATCAAAGAAAGGTGATTGTGACGTCGCACAGAAGTCGATGCTACAGCACTTGGAAGATATAGAAGGGATTATCTTTTCACAATAGGAAGGGGGTGGTTTCAGGTTCCTGTCTCATAAGTTTGGTAACATGTAGGAAACGCGGAAACAAGGATTATCCTATTTACCCAGAACATCAAGGAGGTGTGTATGGCAAAGGTACACGAAATCACTGTTTGGGCGCGGGGCGTGATCATGGACAAGGAGGGGCGGGACGTCATCAATATTTTTGCCAAAGCCGCCCAGATGGATGGCAAGCATGCGCAGGCATTTGACAATTATGAAGACCTGCCCGACCGCGTCCTCGTGACGGTCCGTAAATATGTCCGGCTCAGCGACGAGGAGATCGAACATAAGTACGTCTATACGAACGATAAGCCGGAAGTGGTTGTCATCGCCGAGGAAACCATCATCAAAGGCATCGATATCCTGAGGGGCATGAAAAAAGGCGGGACCCTCATCATCAACTCCAACCGTTCCATCGACTCCCTGCTGAAATTCATTCCCAACGCCAATCTGCTCGGTACGATCGCCACGGTGGATGCCGACGGGATCACCGGTGTCAGGACCGTCGATTTTTCCGGTTCGGAAGGCGGCGTGGATACCTCCGGTATCGGTAAAGGCATCGCGGCCCCTCTGTGCGGCGCGATTGCCAAGGTGACCGGCATGATCAAGAAGGAAAATCTCGCCAAGATCGTCAGCGACGTCTCCGGTATGGAACGGGGATACAACGAGGTCAAGATTAAGAAATTAGGTTAGGCCCGCACTGGAGTTTTCCGGAGCGGATAACCGAAAATGCCGGACTTAAACATAAACAAGATGAATAAGGAGGATACCATGGCAAAAGAACTTCCCGGGTACGGGACAATAAACGTTCCTAAGGACAGAGAAGTGCCTTTCGGCGCCGTCACACCGGCGCCGGTCTGCACGCAGGATCTGTTTCAGACATCAAACTGGCGGATTGTCCGCCCCGTCAAGGACGACGAGAAATGTACGCGCTGCCTTATCTGTTATCTATCCTGCCCGGATGCCTGCTGGATATATAAGGAAGAGGAAGACGTGATGGAGTGGGTCGCGGGTTTCTGCAAGGGGTGCCAGATCTGCATCAATGAGTGTCCGACCGGGGCGCTCACCGCGGCGCCCGAACTCGACTTCCCGGATGGAGTGGTTCGTTTGGAGAAACCTTTCTAAAGGAGGATCAATACTATGGCGAAAGAACAAATGATGACAGGTTGCCGCGCAGCCGCAGAAGGTGCAAAGGCGGCCGAAGTGGAAGTGATCTGCTCCTATCCTATCCGCCCCTATACGGCGATTATGATGGAGCTTGCGAAAATGGTCGCCAATGGCGAATTGAATGCGGAATTCGTCCATGGCGAAGGCGAGCATGCCCAGGTATCGGTGGTGCTGGGCGCCTGCGCCTCGGGCGCCCGCGCCTTCACGGGAAGTTCCGGCGTCGGCGTCACCTATGCAATGGAAGTGTACAGCCCGATGGCCGGCGGCCGGTACCCGGCCCAGATGTCGATTGCCGACCGGACGCTCGATCCTCCCGGCGATTTCGGTTCCGAGCACACGGATGCCATGTCGACCCGCGATCAGGGCTGGCTTCTGGGATGGGCCTGCTCTCCGCAGGAGGTCTATGACAATACCCTGATCTCCTACCGTGTCGGCGAAGACCACCGCGTGATGCTTCCCCAGATGGTGTGCCAGGACGGGTATTTCATCTCCCATATCCCGGACAAGGTCACCCTGGGAGATCAGTCCCAGGTGAAGGAGTTTCTGCCTCCCTACCGGCCGATCGGCCCCCTGAGCCTGACCCACCCGGTTTCCCACGGCCCGCAGATCCGGCCGGACCAGGGCGCCCCCATGGATGCCATGCGGGCACAGACCTTTCTCGCCGTACCGAAGGTCATCGAAGAGGCGACGGCGGATTTCAACCGCATCTTCGGACGGAACTACGATCCGTTCGTCGAGCAGTACAAACTGGAGGACGCGGAAATCGCCTTCTTCATTCAGGGCGCCCATGCCAATACCTGCCGGACGTCGGTGGATCGCTCTCCGCAAAAAGGGAGTGAAGGCCGGTATGGCGCGGCTGCGCTGGGTTCGCCCCTGGCCGACCCACCAGCTCGCCAAGGCCCTGGGCCATGTCAAGGCCGTCGGGGTAATCGAGACGAGCACCTCCTACGGCGGGGCGATGCGGGGCGGCAATCTGATTCACGAGCTCCGCGCAAGCCTCTATGATCTGGATCAGCGGCCGCTGGTCACCTCCTTCATGGGCGGCCTCGGCGGAGAGACCATCTGGCCCGCCGATTTCGATTACATGGCGAAGGTCCTCACGAAGGCGGTACAGGAGAAGAAGGTCCGGAATTACGTCCAGTGGCTTGGGATGTAAGAAGAACACGACCCATTATACTTTCAAGGAGGAAACATGCAAGCATTTGACTATAAGTTTCAACAGTTTGAACCATTGAAGTCATTCAAGCGTGCGCCCGAGCTCGAGGTGTATGTGCCGGGGCATCGCACCTGCGCCGGCTGCGGCCCGGCGTTGAACTACCGGCTGGTGGCGAAGGCGGCGGGTCAGGATACCATATTCATCGGCCCCACCGGCTGCATGTACGTGGCCAACGCCAGCTATCTCTGCACCCCCTATGCCTGTTCCTGGATCCATGCCCAGATCACCAACGGCGGGGCGGTGGCATCGGGCATCGAGGCGGCCTTCAAGGTCCTCGCGCGCAAGGGGAAACACACCGGATCGTTCCCCAATGTCATCGTCATGGCGGGCGACGGCGGGACCGTGGATATCGGTCTTCAGGCCATGTCGGGGATGATGTACCGCAACCACAAGGTGCTCTTCATCTGCTACGACAACGAGTCGTACGCAAACACGGGAATCCAGACCTCGCCGACGACGCCCTACGGCGCCGCCACCACCTTCACGCCTCCCGGTAAGGAGATTCCCGAGGGGAAGACCCTTTTCCCCAAAGACGCTCCGCAACTGGTCATCGGCGGGCATCCGGCGGTAAAATATGTGGCCACCACGACGGTCGCCCATCCGCTCGACCTGATGAACAAGGTGCGCAAGGCGCTGAGCTTCCCGGGACCGACCTTCATGCACATGCTGGCCCCCTGCCCCAAGGGGTGGCTGTTCGATGAAAAGCTGACGCGGGAGATGGCCAGACTCGCCGTGGAGACCGGTATGTGGTCGATGTACGAGTGGGAAAACGGTGTGTATAAATACACGAACGTGCCGAAGAAGTACAAACCGGTCAGCGAGTACATGAAGCATCAGGGCCGTTTTGCCCATCTCAAGCCGGAGCACATCGCCAAGATGCAGGCCTTTATCGATGAGAGGATCAAGACGGTGAAAGAAAGGGTAGCCGGTAGCGGCTCCGATTCCCACTCCCAAGCAGAAGGCCTGATTGTTCCGGAACGACGCGAAGGAGACTCTCGTAACAAAGTCCAGAAACCCTCCCCCGTTAGAAGGGGGAGGGCATTCTGGCTGATAGAGTTTTTCGTTCATAGACAAAGTCATAGCGCTTCAAGATATTTGGCTGGAAGGTTGAAAAGTTTTCCAAACAATTAAGGAGGTGCTGTATGAAAAAAGTATCTTGGATATCCAAACTCGTCCTGACACTCCTCGTTTTCCCCATCCTTTTCTTCAGTGTGTCTATCGGAACCGCGAATGCCTGGGAGCCGACAAAGCCGATCGAATTTATCATCCCGGCGGGTACGGGAGGGGGAGCGGACGTGATGGCGAGGTTCATCTCGCCGATCATCAGCAAGTACAATCTGTCGCCGAAGCCCGTCATCGTCATCAACAAATCCGGCGGGGCGGGCGGCGAGGGATTTCTCTATGTGAAGGGAAAGGCGAAAGATCCCCACGCGATCATCATCACGCTGGACAATCTGTTCACGACGCCGCTGGCGACGGGGGTCCCGTTCAACTGGCGGGATATGACGCCGGTGGCGCGACTGGCGCTGGATTATTTCTGTCCTGTGGGTCAATGCGGAGACGCCGTACAAGACGGCCAAGGAGTATTTCGACGCGGTGAAGAAAGAACCGGGCAAGTTCATGATGGGGGGAACCGGATCGGCCCAGGAAGACCAGATCATCACCGTCATGCTGGAGCAGGCCTTCGGGGTGAAGTTCTCCTATGTCCCCTTCAAGGGCGGGGGAGAGGTGGCGGTGCAACTGGTGGGGAAGCACGTCAACTCCACGGTGAACAACCCCGCCGAGGCGGTCAGCCACTGGAAGGCGGGAAGGCTCAGACCGCTGGCGACGATCGATCATGAGCGGATCAACCTTCCTCTCTGGAAGGACATCCCGACCATGAAGGAATCGTCGGGGATCGATATGAGCTATCTGATGCTCCGCGGCATCTTTGCGGCGCCGGGCATTACCAAGGATCAGCAGGACTTTTACATCAACATGATGAAGAAGGTGACGGAGACGCCGGAATGGAAGAAATACATTTCGGACATGGGTCTGAAGTCCGCCTTCCTGACGGGACCGGACTATGTCAAATGGCTTGAAGAAAAAGAAAAAATAACCAAAGACCTCATGGCCAAGGGGAACCTGTTAAAGAAGAAATGACAGCGGAATGAAGGAATGGAGCGAGAGGGCCGTCTCACTCCATTCCTTTTTCTTTCCTGGCCCTCTAATTCGTACATCTTCAAGGGAGGAGTGAGTATGAGAAAGGCTGATATCGTCATTGCCTTGTTTTTTCTGGCTCATCGGGTTCATTGTTAGTCTTCGATGCGATAAGGCTCGGTTTTATGTGGGGAGTGACCGGTCCGGAATCCGGCCTTTTCCCCTTCTATCTGGGGGTGGGTGTGGTCATCTTTCTCTCCTGATCGTTTCGTTCCATTTACGTGAAGTATAAAAAAGAGGGGCTACGGCAAACCTCTGATGCCGGAAGGGGCCCTAAAGTCCATCCTCTGGGTTTTGATTCCTTCAGTGGCCATGGTCGTTATCACGGAATTTGTCGGGCTCCACATCGCCGCCGCCCTCTTTCTGGGATTCTACATGCGCGCCGTGGGGAAGATCGGGTGGGTGACGACAGTGCTCGTCGAGTATCCTCTTGCCGCTGTCGCTCTATATCACTTTTGACAAGCTGTTTCTGATTCCTCTGCCCCAGGGGATGTGGGGCGGATATGCTGCTACGGTTCTGAAAGAGACAAACCCTTATGTTATTCGATCTTTGACTGAAACAGACCAACCGAGAAGGGGGAGTGTACTATGCTTGCAGACCTCAATAATTTAATGATGGGTCTTGGTATCGCACTTCAGCCTTACAATCTCATGATCGCGTGTATCGGACTTATTCTCGGAATCATCGTCGGGGTGCTGCCCGGTCTGGGCGGCGCCAACGGCGTGGCCATCCTCATCCCCGTCGTGGTCACCATGCCGCCCACAACCGGGGTCATTCTCTTGTCGATGATCTATTGGGGGGCGCTCTACGGGGGAAGCATCACGTCGATTCTCTTTAACATCCCGGGAGAACCCTGGGCGGTGGCGGCCACCTTCGACGGCTACCCCATGGCCAAAGAAAGGAAGGCCCGGCAAGGCGCTCGTGCTCTCTTTCCTCTCCCACGGCGTCGGGGCTCTTTTCGGCGTTGTCGTACTGACCTTCTTTGCACCCATCCTCGCGGAGTTCGCCTTGAAGTTCGGACCGGCGGAGGTCTTTGCGGTCATGATGCTGACCTTCAGCGCCTTTGTGGGGCTGGGCGGAAAATCACCCCTCAAGACGGTGGTGGCCATCCTGTTCGGTTTCATCCTGGCGGCGGTGGGGATGGACATCGTCAGCGGGCAGCTTCGCATGACCTTACGGGACGGTCGTATTGATGGGCGGATTCAATTTTATCGTGGCGGTCATCGGACTCTTCGGCTTGGGGGAGATATTTCTCACCGTCGAGGAAGGACTGAAGGTGGAGGGGATATCGACAAAGATCGGCATGAAGGACATCTGGGAAGGGGTGAAGGATGTCATCCGCTATCCGAAGCCGCTCATTATGGGAACGCTCATCGGCGTCTGGATGGGGTTCAAGCCGGGAGGCGCAACGCCCGCTTCGTTCATGGCCTATGGTTTTACCAAGGAGTCCAGGCGAATGCCGATGAATTCGGGAAAGGGGTCTCCACCGGAATCATCGCCCCCGAGGCCGCCGCCCACGGCGCCGGAACATCGGCCATGATCCCCATGATCACCCTGGGGATCCCCGGATCGCCCACCATGGCGGTGATCATGGGCGGGTTGATGATCTTCGGCCTTCAACCCGGGCCGATGCTGTTCAAGGAGCATGTCGATTTCGTCTGGGGTCTCATCGCCAGCTGCTGGGTGGGCAATATCATCGGATTCTTCCTCGTCCTGGCCTTTGCACCCATCTTTGCTTCCGTGCTGAAGGTCCGGTTTGCGATCTTCATGCCCCTGATCATCTACGTCTGCGCGATCGGCGCCTATGCGGTGAACAACCGGATGATCGACGTCTATTACATGCTGATCTTCGGCGTTCTCGGCTATCTGTTCAAGAAACTCGATTATCCGATCGCGCCGATGGTGCTGGCTTTGGTCTTGGGCGATATGGCGGAACAGGCCATGAGGCAGGCCCTGATCATCGGACACGGCAACCCGATGATCTTCTTCCAGCCTCCCATTGCATTGCCGCTCATGCTCGCAGCGCTGTTCATCTTCTTCTGGCCGGTGATCTCCGAGTGGAAAAAGAAATTGTTGGGCAAGAAGAAGGCTTAAGAACGTCTTGGGAGGGGAAACCACATGAACTTCCTGATTACGGGCGGCGCGGGATCGGTCGGCCGGGACCTGACCGCTTCTCTTCTGGATAAGGGGCACAGGGTCAAGGTCTTCGACAGGAAGGCCCGAGACGGTGGGATCCATCCGCGATGAGACGACTGGAATGGATACAGGGGCAGCTGGAAGACGCAGGGCTTGTTCGAGAGGCGCTCCAGGGTGTCGATGTGGTCATTCACCTCGCCTGGTCATTTTCCGATGATCCCGGTCGAACTCCTGGCAGAGCGACCTGAAGGGGCATGTGGTTTTGCTCGATGCGTGCGTGAACGCGAAGGTATCCCGTCTTTTCTACGCGAGCACCGCGGTCGTCTACGGCAAGCCGGTTCAGGTGCCCATCACCGAGGAATCCCCCTGTCTGGTTGAAGAGGCGAGAAAACCTTTCTACGCCGTTGCCAAGCAGACCGCGGAAAAACTGGCGTTGACGTACTGGAAAACGAAGGGATTGCCCGTCACCGTTTTTCGTTTCTGGTGGTCCTATGGGGAAAAGATCGGGGGGAGGCACCTCCGTGACATGATCACGCTGGCACTGAAGGGAGAACCTTTGCTGGTCCCGCGACGGGGCGGGCGGAAGCTTCCTCGATCACGACGACCTGACCCATGCCCTCCTGCTGGCCATGCAGAGGCAGGAGAGCATCGGGCAGATATTCAATCTGGCCACCATTTATCTGGAGTGGAAAGAGATCGCCCGAATGATCATCGAGGTTACCGATTCATCCTCTTCCCTGGAAGTCATTCCCGCCCGGGAGTGGAAGGGGGCGCCATTTTTGGCCGATTCCTGGGAGTTGTCCACCTCCAAAGCAGAGCAGCTTATTTGATTATCGTTCCCTGTTTTCTCCTTCGATAGCACGGCAGCGGCTGAAGAACGCCATCGAACTGTGTCGGAAGGAAATCGGAAGCAAGTCATGAGTCTGTTCGAAGGAGTTACTCATAAACAAGCGCTTCCCTTGACGTTCATGATGACCAAGGGGAAGCGCTTCTAAAAACGTGGCGTTTGCCACCAGAAGGAGGGGGTTATGCGACGTGCGATGGGAGTGGTGATTTTGGCAGTGTTCATCCTGACGGGGTGCGCCGGTCTGCAGAAACCGGACAAGGTGGTGTCTTGTTTCGCGGTTCTGGAAAATGTCCAGGAGAAGATCACCTGGCAGGTCTGGAACGCCAATGGCTGGGCGGCAAGCCCGATTGTGGTTGAAGCGGTTCTCGCCCAGAACAAGAAGGGCCCGATTGCGGGCATGGACAACGCGAAGTGGAAGACCGTGCCCGAGAGCGATGCCCTCGTTAAAGGCTTCATCAACAACGAAGCGGGCAAGTTCCTTCAGGCTGAGCTCGCCAAGACCGAAGGGGTCTGCGTCGGGGCCTTCCTGAATGCCGCCCAGGGAGAGAAGGTCGCCTTCACCGAAAAGACCGGCAGTTACATCCACAAGGGGTCCGCGAAGTTCGACGCGCCCTTCACCACCGGCAAACCCTGGCAGGGCAAACCGGAGCTGGAGGACAAGATCTACGTGATCCAGATTTCGGTTCCCGTTCTCTCCGACGGGAAGCCGATCGGCGCGCTGGTCGTCGAGATCGACGGATCAAAGCTGGAAGCGCTTGCCAAGAAGTAACCTGCTGTCCTACGCCCGGCCCTCACGGCCGGGCGTAGGACAGCTAGCACTGTACATTGGCCTGCATGAATAACTAAAATGGGGGGGAGAAATGATCGATTTTGGTTGGCTTGGGCATATTGCGTTCACGTGGCAATTCCTGGTTGCCGTGATGAGCATCATTCTGATCGACCTGGTGCTGGCCGGCGACAACGCCGTGGTGATCGCGATGGCGGTCCGGAACCTGCCGGGCAAACAGCGCCTGTGGGGGATCGCGCTGGGGGCGGGCGCCGCCGTCGTCGTGCGGGTGATCGCCACATTTCTGGTGGCCCAGCTGCTGAACATCCAGTTCATCAAACTGGTCGGGGGGGCGGTGATCATCTGGATCGCGGTCAAGCTGCTCAGCGAAGGCGCCGAGGAGGAGTGCAAGGATAAGGAGTGCGGCAGCATCTGGGAGGCGGTCTGGATCATCATCGTGGCGGACATGAGCATGGGGATCGACAACATGCTGGCCGTCGGCGCCGCCAGCCACGGCAACCTGTTCCTGCTGCTGTTCGGTCTCGTGCTCTCGATCCCCTTCGTGGTGTTCATGAGCAACATCCTCTCCAAGCTGATGAACAAATACCCGATCATCCTCTGGCTTGGCGCGGGGATCCTGGGCAAGGTGGGCGGCGAGATGATGATCACGGACCCGTGGGTCCACGGCCTGCTGAACCCGCCCAAGTGGGTGGAGTACGCGGTGATGGTGTTCTTTGTCGCCTTCGTCTGCGTGCTGAGCAAGTGGATTGCGAATCGGCACAAGTCGGCAACAATCAACATAGAGCCGGCCCGGTGACGGCGGCGCACGAGATAGGTCGGGAACGAGTTGAAAAGGAGTATTCCGGCTACAGCGGAACGAACGTCGTTGGATGAAGATGCAACTCAACCTCGCTTAAAGAGATAACCCTGGTCTTCAGCCTCATCAATAGCGACCCACGCCCTGAGGGGTTTGGGTCGCTATTTCTTGGCGTAGTAATTGATCAGAGATCCCGCCAGGATGATTTCGCGGTCTTCGTGAGAAAGCCCCTCCAGTTTTAATTCCAGAGGTTTTCGCTTCCCCTTGCGGATGACGAAGGCGGGGATATTCTCGGCGCCGCTCAGTATGGCCGGGCGAATCCCCGGGATGTAGATGAGATCGTCTACTGCAATGTCGCCTGCAGATTCCTTCCGGAGGGTGAAGGGCAGCATTCCCCAGTTGATCAGGTTGCTCCGGTACCTTTTTGTGGCATATTCCAATGCGATGTTCGCCTGCCCCCCGAGGACCTTCTGGCAGGATGCGGCCTGCTCCCGGGCCGAGCCGTCACCGGGTTTGACCGCAAAGATCACGGTGGCCAGACCGGTATCCCGGAGCTGATTCTTGAATTCCTCCGGAGTGGGTTTTCCCCCGGTCCAGAATGAAGAAAGGGCCTCTTGCAGGGTGTCCGTCGGGCCTCCTTCAGTCAGCAGCAGGAGCCGCCGGCGCTCGAGTTCCTGGAAAGCCTTTGCCCGGGCGAGGTAACCGGGATCTTTCCGGGACAGTGTGAACTCGGCCAGCTTCAGCGGATTGGAGCGATAGGAGGAGGTATCGCCGGAGGGGATCAGTTCGTCCGTTGTGGTCACGGGATCATGAATGACGGAAGCCACTTTGAGCAGCAGATTTTCCGGGAGCGGTCCCATCTTCGGCCAGTCGACGATGTTCGGCCCGAATTGCAGCGGATCATCGTGATGAGGTCTCCCGAAGCCTCTGTATACCCGCTTGTCGTAGACCTGCTGATCAAAGACGTACTCTTTCCGCGTCGTGAGGATGTCCATTTCCGTTGCCGGAGTCAGGAGACCTCCCCTTAGAGCGGTAGCGGCGATGGAGCGGGCATCCATCAGGGCGACCGAGGCCAGCTGGCCGTTTGCCGGTTTCGATCCTTCCCGATTCGGAAAATTCCGCGTGGCATGCCGGATGCTGAGTCCATTGTTGGCCGGGGTGTCCCCGGCCCCGAAGCAGGGACCGCAGAAGGCGGTCCGGATGATCACCCCGGCGTTCATCAGTTTTTCGATGGACCGGTTCCGGATCAGCTCCAGAAAGACCGGCTGGCTCGCCGGATAGACGCTCAGATTGAACTCTCCGTTTCCGATGGATCCCCGGCTCATGATTTCCGCCATCGCAACGATATTGTCAAAGGTGCCTCCCGCACACCCGACCACGGCCCCCTGGTCCACCTTGAGCCTTCCGCCGACCAGCTTGTCGCTCAGTCGGAACTCCAGATTCGGGTTCTCGATCTGCTTTTTCCCTTCCGCTTCCACCTCCCGGAGGATTTCCAGGCCGTTCCGATTCAGTTCCGCAATCGACCAGGCGTTGCTGGGATGGAACGGCAGGGCGATCATCGGTTCAATCCGGCTCAGATCCAGATGAACGATGCCGTCGTACCAGCAGACATCGCCCGGCTCCAGAAGTCGGTAATCCTCCTGGCGTCCGTGGATCCTGTACCAGGCTTCCACCTGTTCGTCCGTCCGCCATATCGAAGATAGGCAGGATGTTTCAGTGGTCATGACGTCGATGCCGTTTCGGAAGTCGATCGGAAGCCCGGCCACGCCCGGCCCGATGAATTCCAGGACCTTGTTTTTCACAAATCCGCTTTGAAAGACGGCCCGGATGAGGGTCAGAGCCACATCCTGCGGTCCCACGCCCGGCGCCGGCCTGCCGTCCAGATAGACCGCCACCACCTCCGGAGAGGTGAGCTCATAGGCTCGCTCCAGGAGCTGCTTGACGATCTCCGGACCTCCTTCCCCTATACCCATCATGCCCAATGCGCCATAGCGGGTATGGCTGTCCGAAGCCAGGATCATCCCTCCGCACCGGGTCATCATTTCCCGTACATACTGGTGGATGACCGCCTGATGGGCCGGCACAAAAATGCCGCCATACTTCCGGGCCGCCGAAAGACCAAATACATGATCGTCCTCATTGATCGTACCGCCGACGGCGCACAGGCTGTTATGACAATTGGTCAGGACATACGGTACGGGAAATTCTTTCATCCCGCTGGCCCTGGCCGTCAGGATGATCCCGACATAGGTGATGTCGTGGGATGCAAGCGAGTCAAACCGAATCTTCAGGTGGCGTCCGTCTCCGGACCGGTTGTGTGCGGCAAGGATCTGATGAGCCATGGTGTTGACCCGGGCCGTTTCCTTCGCGATCTTCTGTCCGGACAGAGGCGCAAGGCCGGCCTCTTCCAGGCGCTTGTTGATCTCCTCCCGGCTCAACCGATCGGCATTCTCTATCATCAGCTGCCCTCGGAATATAAACGCTCCTTTGTCGGATAATGTGATCATCGAATCACTCCTCTTCCACGGTGGACTTTATATGGTGTTTCATCTTATGTAATTTCTGCCGGACATTCAAGCCCATTCAAGGGGGCTTCTTATCTCTTTTCGGCACTATTACGGCTGTTCCGCAGCGTTTTGGCTCTCTTGCGCCGGATGTAGATCTTGACGAGTTCCATTGCGATCGGCGAGGCGAAGAAGAACGGCAGCATGAATAGCCAGTCACCCGGCGTCAGCGGTGATCGTGTAAAAGAAGGGTTGCAGGAACGGAACGTAAACGACGGCCAGCACAAGGAGGAACGAAACGACCGTCGCACCGACCATCCAGCGGTTGGAGAAAACACCGATCTTGAAAACGCTCAGGTACTCGGAGCGGGCGGTGTAAGGCCCTCACCAACTCCGATACGCTCAAGGTCACAAAGGCCATGGTCTGAGCGGCCTCGATCTGACCGGGATAACGGTCCATCCCGAGATGAGAACACCAGGAGGATGGCTATGGCGTCCACGACCGCGACCACGGAAATACCGATCGTCATATCCGTATTGACCAGTGGCTCCGCCGGCGGTCTGGGCGGTTGTCTCATGGTGTCGGGTTCGCCCTTTTCCATTCCGAGGGCCAGGGCCGGGGCGCCATCCGAAATGAGGTTCAGCCACAACAGGTGGATGGGCCTGAGCGGAATGGGAAGCCCCATCAGCATGGCGCAAAAAACGATCAGGATTTCACCGACGTTGCAGGCCAGCAGAAAGTAGACGAACTTCCGGATGTTGGAATAGATGATCCGGCCCTGCTCGACGGCCGAGACGATGCTGGAGAAGTTGTCGTCCGTCAGGACCATGTCCGCCGCCTCCTTGGAGACGTCCGTTCCGGTGATGCCCATGGCGATGCCGATGTTCGCCCGTTTGAGGGCCGGCGCGTCGTTTACGCCGTCGCCGGTCATCGCCACGATGTGGCCGCGCGCCTTGAGGGCGTCGACGATCCTTGTCTTGTGCGTCGGAGAGACGCGACAGCAGACTTCCAGTCTGTCCGCTTCGGCGGCGAGCCGCTCGTCGCTCATCCCGTCGAGTTCGGTTCCGGTCAGGACCAGACCGCCGGGCGTCCGCAGGCCGATCTCCCTCGCCACGGCCTCGGCCGTGTCCCGGTAGTCGCCGGTCACCATGACGGTCTTCAAACCGGCCCCGACGGCCACCTTTACCGCCTCCACCACCTCGGGCCGCGGCGGATCGATCATGCCGAGCAGGCCGATGAAGGTCAGATCCATTTCAACCTCATCCGGGTCGGGGTTTTCGGGAACGGCATCCAAGGGGCGGTATGCCACGGCGAGCACCCGGAGGGCGTTGCCGGCCATTTCCCGGTTCCGTTCGAGAATCTCCCGGCGCATGTCTTCCGTCAGCGGAACGGCTTGCCCGTCTTGAAGAACACGGCTGCAGAGGTCCAGAACGACGTCCGGCGCCCCCTTGACGAAGGCGAAGACGGGAGGATAAGAGAATCCCGCCGGTATGCTCGTCCGGCCGGCGGCAGGGTCATGCCGGTGGATCGTGGTCATCCGTTTCCTGTCCGAATCAAAGGGGATCTCCGCCACCCTCGGCAAGGCCTTTGACATATCCGCGCGGCGAAAACCGGCTTTGGCAGCCGCAACGACCAGAGCGCCTTCCGTGGGATCGCCGATGATCCGCCAGGAGGCATCCCCCGCTTCACCGGCCACATCCTGAAGATAGGCGTCATTGCACAGCAGGCCGCCCTGGAGGAGCGCCGCGACATCGGCTTCCCCACGGGGATCGAAACCCCGGCCGTCCCGTGTGAATTGCCCGGTCGGGGCATACCCCTCTCCCGTCACCTGGAATCCCTTTCCCCCGGTCCAGCCCCGCACGACGGTCATCTGGTTCTGTGTCAGCGTTCCTGTCTTGTCGGTGCAGATCACCGTGGTGCTGCCGAGCGTCTCCACGGCGGGGAGCTTGCGGATCAGGGCGTGGCGCTTGATCATCTGCTGCATCCCGATGGCGAGACAGATGGTCACGATCGCGGGAAGTCCCTCCGGGACGGCGGCGATGGCGAGACTGACGGCGGTCATGAACAGGCCGATGATGTCCTTCTGCTCGGCTGAGAGATAGTTGATAAAACCGTCTTGAAAGGCGTTCGTGAGATTCGTATCCCGAATCAGGCCATAGATGAAGACGAATCCACAGATGGCCAGGCAGGCGGTCCCGAGGACCTTTCCCAGTTGGGCCAGTTTCTGCTGGAGGGGGGTGTCCTCTTTCTCGTAAGACTGGAGCATCTCGGCGATGAGGCCGATCTGCGTGTCCATGCCCGTTCCCGCCACGACTCCCCTGCCGCGCCCGTAGGTGATCAGGGTGCTCATAAAGGCGGTATTCTTCCGGTCTCCCAGGGGGATCTCCTTGCCCAGCACGACCTTTGCGTTCTTCTCGACCGGCAGCGACTCCCCTGTCAGAGAGGCTTCTTCGACCTTGAGATTGACGCTCTCCACGAGGCGCATGTCGGCGGGGACGTAATTGCCGGCTTCCAAAAAGACGATATCACCGACCACCAGTTCCCGGCCGGGAATCGATGTCTGACGCCCGTCGCGGATCACCTGGGCATGAGGGGCGGCCATCTTCTTGAGGGCGGCGATCGCCTCTTCGGCCTTCGACTCCTGGATCACCCCCAAGACGGCATTGAGAACGATGATGACCGTGATGGCGATCGCGTCGATATATTCGCCCAGAAGAACCGTCACGACCGCTGCAACGATCAGGATGATCACGAGAAAGTTGTTGAATTGGTTCAGGAGCAGGGCGAAGAATCCGGGACGCGGTCGCTCCCTGAGCTCGTTGGGCCCGTACTTCCGGAGACGAACCTGCGCCTCGTCCCCGCTGAGTCCCGTGTCGAGGTCTGTCTGAAGCTCGCGGACCACCTCGTCAATCGACTTTTCGTGGCTTTCGCGTGTCTATCATTCAATTTTAAGCCGGGGGTATCATTATAAAAAGCCGGGGGTGCAGTCGACCCCCGGCCGTCGCTTGCCTCATGGCGGATACCAAACAGGCGTTATTACGCTTTTAACGCCTTCAGTACTTCCCGGCCCTTTGTCGATGATCAGGTTGGTCTCGTAAGAGTAAGTGATCATCCGCATCCCCTGACCGATCCAGTAGCGGAGCTCATCGATGCTGGCGATGTGGTTTCCGGAGGCCTTCCCGTTCTTTTGGCAGGCGTCGACGACCTTCTGGATGGCCGCCTTCATCTCGGGATGGGTCTCCTGGCCTGGGTAAGCCCATGTCGAGGGAGAGATCCTGCGTGCCCATCATCGCCACATCGATCCCCGGTACGGCGGTAATCGCTTCAACGTTGCCGATCGCTTCGCGGCCTTCGATCTGTGCGATCAGCAAGGTTTCGTCGTTGACGGTCCGGAAGAAATCGGCCGCCTGCTTGAATTCCTGGCGCTCCTTCTGTCTGAAAACAGGAACCGCCGCGCCTCGTATCCCCTCGGGGGGATACTTCCCGAAACTGACCAGATCTTTTGCCTGCTTCAACCGTGTCGAGATGGGGCACCCAGATCCCCTCCGCACCCATGTCCAGCGTCTTGGCGACATAGGCGTAGTCGAGACGGGGGATCCGCACGACGCTTGTGATCTCGGTCTTTCTTGCGAACTGGAGGATTTCGGTGATATCGGACATGTCGTAATAGGCGTGTTCCATGTCGATGACGAAATAATCGAAGCCGGCGATCTCCAGGATCTCGGCGATGTTGATGTTGCGGGCCTCCTTGATCATGATGCCGAAGACCGGCTCGCCGTTCTTCATTTTCTTCTTGATTCTGTTGATTCTCATAATCTCTATCTCTCTCCTTGTGTTTCTGCTGTCATGATTTTCCAAATTACCGGTGATCCCGAGACTTCCGGGTTGCCCTCCGATGCCTCTTGAAAATTATGATTCAGGTGTTGATATTTTTCGATCAGTGGGCCTCTTCCATCGCCCCGGCGATGTACATCATCGCCAGCAGCATGAAGACGATGGTCTGGATGAAGGAGGTGAAGATCATCAGGACGAAGACCGGCAAAGGGACCAGAAAGGGGACCAGCAGGACGACGACCGCCAGGACCTTGTCCTCTCCCATGATATTCCCGAACAGCCGGACGGAGAGGGAAAGGGGACGGGCGAGGTGGCTGACGATCTCGATCGGCAGCATCAGCGGCGTGAGCCACCAGATCGGTCCGAGAAACTGTTTGACGTACTTGAAGCCGTGAACCCTGATGCCGACCACATGGGTCGTGACGAAGACAACGAGGGCCATGGAGACGGTCGTATTGAGGTTGGCCGTCGGCGATTCGAATCCGGGGATGAGTCCAAGGAGGTTGGAGGTGAGGATGTAGAGCCCCAGCGTCGCGATCAGCGGAAAGAACTTCCGCCCCTCCGGCCCCATCGATTCGGTGATCAGGTTGTCGAACCCTTCGATGACCACCTCCATGACGTTCTGAAAACCGCCCGGGAGGATGTTCATCCGGCGTGTGGCCAGGAAGGAGAAGAGGGCGAGGATGGCCATGATAAACCAGGTGTATGATACGACGACGAGATGATGTTCGTGCAGCCAGTGGGTTTCGAAGAACAGCAGAGGTTCCATCTTCTATCTGACCCCCTCAATGCAGTTTTTTTTCGACAGAACCAGAATGGTCGTCAGGATCATGTTCAGAGGCACGACGGAAAGGCCGATGACGAGACCGATAATGTCGACGAGATTGCCGGAGATGACCCAGAACAGGAGAAAAGCGGTGACAGCCAGGCGAATATAATAGTGGATCAGGATGGCCTTTTTGGCCCTGTCCGGATGTTTTGTGAAGACACTCATCAGGTTGCGGTAAAGCCAGTGAAAATTGACGACGCTGATAAGCCCCCCGCAGAGAATTCCGAGGCTGAAGCGGGTGGTATTGAGGAGAAGACTCGATCCGACCAGCGCCGCCAGAATGATCCAGTTCGTGCTTTCAAGTCTTTTTTGGAGGGGGTCCTTTTCTCTGAGGTCCACTTTTTTCACTGTGATGATCGGTTTATCGTCCTTAACGTACCTCTTGACGAGAACGATACATGTTTCTGAAGCCGGCGGCAATGCCTATCAGCAGAAAGAGAAGGGTAAGATAGGGTTCCGTCTCCAGTTGCCGGTCGAGCCATCTTCCCAGGATAGAAGCATCCGAAGATGGCGATGACCATGGCGATGCCGATGCTGCTCACACGGGCCATCTGGATCGCGGTTTGCTTCGTCTCCTTGTCCACCGCGCGCCTCTTAACACAAGCGGGTCATGAAGTCAAACGAAAAACGGGGAATCATCGCCTGAGCGAAGCCGCCTTTTCGACCGGGAGCCTGTGGAGGAGATGCCTGCTTGTGCTGCATCAGTCCGGTCAGCAGCGGTAATAGTCCCGGTACCAGGCGACAAAACGGCCGATCCCCTCCGCTATCGGGGTTGCGGGTTTGAAACCGACGGCGGCCATCAAGAGTCGTCCACGTCGGCGAAGGTGGCCGGCACATCCCCCGCCTGCATGGGGAGAAAATTCTTCTTCGCCTTCCGGCCGAGATGTTCCTCCAGGATCGCGATGAAATCCATCAGGGCGACGGGCTGGTTGTTCCCGATGTTGTAGAGCCGGTAGGGGGCGAAGCTGGAGGAGGGATCGGGACGATCGCCGCTCCAGGCGGCATCCGGCGTCGGGATCCGCTCCATGATCGCGCACGACCCCCTCGACGATGTCGTCGATGTAGGTGAAATCCCGCTCCATCCGCCCCTCGTTGAAGACGTCGATCGGCCGGCCCTCCAGGATCGCCCGGGTGAAGAGAAAGAGGGCCATGTCCGGCCTTCCCCAGGGTCCGTAGACGGTGAAGAAGCGCAGCCCCGTGCAGGGGAGACCGTAGAGGGAGGCGTAGGCATGGGCCATCAGTTCGTTCGCCTTCTTCGTGGCCGCATAGAGGCTGAGCGGATGATCCACGTTGTCGTGAACGGAAAAGGGCATCCGGGTGTTGGCCCCGTAGACCGAACTGGAGGAGGCGAAGACGAGGTGCCGTCACGTGATGATGACGGCACCCTTCGAGGATGTTCATGAATCCGACGAGGTTGCTCTCCACGTAGGCATGGGGATTTTCGAGCGAATAGCGGACGCCCGCCTGGGCGGCGAGATTGACGACGATCTCGAGCCGCTCTTCTGCGAAAAGCGCTTCCATCGCCTTTCGGTCGGCGAGGTCCGCCCGGACGAAACGGAAAGTCGCCGTTCTTCTCCAGAAGCGAGAGGCGCGCCTCTTTCAGCGTCACGTCATAGTAGGGGTTCAGGTTGTCCAGACCGACGACTTCGTCCCCTCCGCAGAAGCCGTCGGGAGAGGTGAAAGCCGATGAAACCCGCCGCGCCGGTTACGAGAATCTTTCGCATAATCTCCCTGATCGTCTGGTATGATTGTTGCATTCCCGCGCTTGCGTCCGCCGACATTCGATAACAATCCCTTCTATCAACGAACGCTACAGCGCTTCAGGACCTTCCCGCAGGCATCGAGGGTCCGGGCGATGTCGTCGTCCGTGTGGGCGAAGGAGACGAAGCCGGCCTCGAACTGGGCGGGGGCGAGAGTAGATCCCCGCCGCCAGCATCCCCTGGAAGAAACGGGCGAAGCGTTCCGTGTCGCTCCGCGAGGCGGACGCAAAGTCGATCACCTCATCCGCCGGTGAAGAAGAGGGTGAACATGGAGCCGACGCGGTTGATCCGGACGGGGATTCCCTTTCCGGGCAAAGAGATCCCGGAATCCGGCGCAGAGGGTCTCGGTCATTTTTTCGAGGTCCGCGATAGGATTTTCCCTTGAGGATGTCCAGTGTCGCGATCCCGGCGGCCATGGCGAGGGGATTTCCCGAGAGGGTGCCCGCCTGGTAAACGGGTCCGGTGGGGGCGAGGTGCTCCATGATCTCCCGCCGGCCGCCGAGGGCGCCGACGGGGAGGCCTCCGCCGATGATCTTGCCCAGACAGGTCAGATCGGGGACGATGCCGGTCAGGGTCTGCCAGCCGCCGTAGGCGACGCGGAAGCCGGTGATCACCTCGTCGAAGATCAGGAGGATGCCGTTCTCGCGCGTCACCTCCCGCAGGGTTTCCAGGAATCCGGGCCGGGGCGGCACGACCCCCATGTTGCCGGCCACCGGTTCGACGATGATGCAGGCGAGCTCCTCGCCGAAGCGGCGGACGGCGCCCCGGACCGCCTCGGCGTCGTTGTAAGGCAGCGGAGATCGTCAGCTCGGCCAGCGACCGGGGAATGCCCGGGCTTCCCGGGTATCCCGAGCGTGGCCACGCCCGAACCCGCCTTCACCAGGAGCGAATCGGCATGGCCGTGATAGCAGCCGGTGAACTTGATGATCTTCTCCCTGCCCGTAAAGCCGCGGGCGAGGCGGATGGCGGTCATCGTCGCCTCGGTTCCCGAGCTCACCATCCGGACCATCTCGATGGAGGGAAAGGCGGCGACGAGCCGCTCCGCCATGCCGATCTCGAACTCGGTCGGCGCCCCGTAACTGGTCCCCGGCCGGCCGCTTCCCGGATGGCCGCGACGACCTCCGGGTGGCTGTGGCCGAGGATCATCGGACCCCAGGAGGCGACATAATCGATATACTCTTTCCCTCCGTATCGATGATCTTTGACCCGGCCGCCTCGCGGATGAACAGCGGGGTTCCGCCGACGGACCGAAAGGCCCGGACGGGGCTGTTGACCCCTCCGGGGATGATCTTCTGCGCCTCTGCGAACAGACTCTGTTCATTTCCATGTTAGAAATACTCCATGCTGATTTTTTTCGTCTCAATGCTCCTCGACCATTAAAACCGCATGCGATACCTCATGTCTTCTTGACGAGCTGTCCTATACCATAAACCCTCCGGCGATACCAAATATTTCTTGACAAGTTTTTCTCCGTACCGCTAAAGAATGCGGCAGTGAAAAGAGGTGTGTTTCGATGAATCATCCCGAGGCTGGGAAAGCCGGTTTCCGAGCAAGGGGCAGCAATATCGGAAAGGAAGGTGAACCTTCAGATCACTGACAATCAAATAAAGACTAAGGAGTGTATGATGAGAACGAACTTTTGGGTGTGGGTGTTTTGACGATGTTTGCGGTTCTGGTTTCGGCAACGCTCGCTGCGGCGGCGGCCGAGGCGGTGGCGGCGGCGCCCGGTTCCACCGTCGATTATACGAAGGCGATCGTGATTGGTTGCAGCCTTCTTGTTGCGGCCTTGGCGATGGCCCTGGGGACGATCGGTACCGGATTGGGAATGGGAAACGGATTGAGCAGCGCCGCCAATGCCGTCGGCCGGAATCCGGAGGCGCAGGGCAAGATCCTGATCACCATGATGGTCGGACTCGCCATGATCGAATCCCTGGCGATCTATGCGCTGGTTATCGCGCTGGTCGTGCTTTATGCCAATCCACTGCTCAAGGTGATTGGCCTTTCGTAAACGACGGCACTTTTTGCGGCTGCGTAAGGAAGTCGATTATTATCTTTTTTATTATCCTTAGACTTGTTTTACGCGGGCGCCGATGTGGTTATCATAGAAATCAGGGAGGGGAAGCGAACACCACGACTTTTCCTCCCTTTTTTTATTGGGCATTAGGTTTTTGTGTACTTGTGAAAAATGTACTGCTTCGCTTAGAAGAACTACAATTCGGGACTTCAAATACAAAGCCACACGTCGGGTTTCTGGAGCGCCTATCGAATTCGGGATGAAACGTGCTACCAGCTGAAAGTGTGTTTCCCACACATGAGGCCTGAGGTTGCCTTCCTGAAACTGTTAGACTCATACATTTTAAAATATTGTGGATTTCGAATGGGAATCATGATAGCAATCTCGACGAATGAACGGTCGTTGAAAAAAAGTTCCATCCCGTATAACAATACTGGTATATTGACTTATCGATAAAAACCTCGTTTCTTAAAAGGAGCGGGGTTTTTTTTACATATGAAGCCGCAGAACATTACTTTGGACAAATTTACCAGGTTTTACGAAGTTCGCTTTTTACCGCTTATTATCAGATTATATGAAGTCGTTAACATATTTAATATCACTAGTGTCCGGAATAATCCGTGAATAAGTTCAATTGGTTAAGATTTTTGTCCATGTCGTTTGTGTAGTCATAAAATGTAAGTAGCTGAAACATTGATGTTCTTTCAAATAGGGAGACGCTCAATACCTGTAAAATTGTGTAGAGACTTTCCTGGATATTCAGCCGTTTTTTGATGATCGCCACGATCAGATAGACGGAAACGGCGATCCAGATCTGGGTCTTCACGGCGTTCTCCGAAGTGCCGTAAAAGCTCTTGATGCGCAGGTTCTGTTTGATCCACTTGAAGAAGAGCTCCACCTGCCATCGTTGTTTGTAGAGCTGGGCGATGGTGATGGCGGGCAGCAGAAAGTTGTTGGTCAGAAACACCAGGGTTTTGTCGGTCTCGGCGTCGTAATATCTCACCCGGCGGAGCTTGTCGGGATAATCCCCGGCCGACTTCGGAACGGTCAGCAGAATGGATTGATCGCACACAACTCCGGTGGATTTGTCCACCGGATGGGAGTAGAGCCTGCGGCACTTGAGATTCGACTTGGCCCGGATAACGAAGAAAGCGGAGGCTCGGGTAACGGCATGGAGTCTGGAGAAGTCCAGGAAGCCGCGATCCATAATGTAGAAAGCGCCTGCTTCCAGAGGGATCATATCCAGGACGTTGACCTCGTGGAGTTTTCCGTCGGAGATGTGGATAAAGCTCGGGATATTGCCCCGCAGATCCAGCAGCGTATGGAGACGGACGGCCCCCTTTGTTTCCCGGAAGCGTGCCCAAGGAAAGATGGACAGGCACAGGTCGATCGTCGTGGCATCCAGGGCGTAAACCGTGTTCTGGAGTTCCACGGCCAACGGTTCCTTCTGGTAGAGCTTCCTGGCGATGCCGATCAGATGATGGGCAAAATCGGCGTAGATGCGCCAGTCCCGCATCTCGTTCGCTTCCGCCAGGGTGCTGCGGGAAACCTTGCTGCGGATGCCCATGTGATAGAGTTTGTTGTTTTGTGCCCGAAGGCAGGCTTCGATGTCCCGCAGGCTCTCGCGATACGTCAGTTGTGCGAAAGCCATAATGCGGAACTGATCCAGGCAGGTGAAATGCTTGACGCTGAAGTTGCCTTGGTACCGCTCCACGCAACGCTGAAAGGTTTTCAATGGCATGAAGTCCATGACTTGGGTAAACACAAGCGGGCCTGAATACATGTGCACTCCTTCCCTGAGACAATCTTTGGGAAGGTTTGCAGATTCCGCTATGCGTTTTCAAGTCGAGGACAAACATAAATGGCATCTTTTATAAAATATGTTAAACTGTTTACAAATCTTAATTACCGATTATTCCGGACAGTAGTGATTTGTTTCCTTGATAATCAGGGCCCCGTACCGTCGTGAATTCAATTTTGTTAGTAGGTGAACACTTGAACAATGACTGTCAGCAGTCCAACGCTTGTCTCCAGGATTTATTTCTTGATTTTAAAGAAATTTTCCCATAGTAGTTCACCAAAGAATAAAGACCCCGATTGGAATCCTAAATGAAGAGCAGGTCCCCCGCGAGAAGTTCTGTCCAACACAGTGTTATGTCGGCCCGCGCCGTAAAAAAAATTTTCATACGATCGGCGATGCTCGTGAGGAATTTGTCGGACAGGAGATAGGTGGATGTCAAACGCGAAACCCGCTGGTTCCCTGCTGGACGGCCGATTCGCCTTCTTTCAGGAATTTTTGAAACACCCCCGTCAGATCGGATCGATCATTCCCAGCTCTCGTTTCCTCGAACAGCGCGTTCTAGACGCTGCCGGGATCGCTGAAGTCAAGACTGTCGTCGAATTGGGTTCCGGCACAGGAGGCACGACCCAGGCAATACTCCGTGCCATGCCGCAGAACGCCAAGCTCTTGAGTATCGAGATCAACCCGCATTTCCATACCCTGGTCAGCCGAATTCAGGACGACCGACTCATTGCACACCTGGGTGACGCATGCAGGCTGAAGGAGATTGTTTCGCTGCACGGGCTGGGCGCGCCCGAGGCCTTGATTTCCGGCATTCCCTTTTCCACTATGAACAGGGTGAAGCCTCTCAAGTGATCGAGGCGATCTCCTCCCTGCTCGCCTCGAACGGGCGCTTCGTGGCCTATCAGGTGAGCAACCGGGTCGAGACCCTATGCCGTCCCTTCCTGGGGTCGGGCCGTATGACCGTGGAACTTCTGAATATACCGCCCATGCGCGTCTACAAATGGAATAAGAACGGCGGCTGACAGGGCAAATCGGCATGCGCCAGAACGGTCCTATTATAGGTAGCCGCCTCTATGCTGAGGTAGCGCCAAAGATCCCAGCTCCTGGGTCTGATTGTGAAAACCAGGAAGAGCACATTGATGCCTCGATCCAGTCGACAATCGTCCGGTCGTTCCCGCCTAGATACTCTCACAGCGAAATGGCGCTGACCAACGCACCGACTATCGAAAGACGGTGCTGAGTCTGCTACCAGCCTCCTCCTCCGCCACCCCCACCCCCGCCGCCGGATGATCCTCCTCCGCCGCCGCCACTGCTGCTTCCCGATCTGGATCCCGGTGCGGTCGCGGAGGAGGAGATGGCGGCGCTCAGAGAGGTTCCCACCGCACCCGCGAAGCTGCCCATTCGTGTACTTTCGAACGTCGCACCCGAGTACCACCCGGGCTGGTAGCCGCTCCCGTCCGGCCGCATGGCCGCGGAGAGCACATCGGTGAACTGTTCGGTCCACGCCTGCTCGACGTTCAGGGCGAGGGCATAGGGCAGGTATTTCTCGTAGAGTTCAGGCGTTCGATCCGCGGGGACCATGCGCTGGAGACGGTCCCCTTCGGTGGCGCCCAGGAACATCTTGAAGCCCTCGATGCGGTCGAGAATCCGGCGCCCAAGCATCGTCGGGGCCTTGAGCAGATGATAAAAGGCCATGTTCATGACGACGACCACCACCAGTAGACCGACGAGGGCCGGCGCACTCTGAGCAAGGATGATCAAGACAAAGATCTCGGCACCAAAGAAGGGCAGCGCGAAACCGGTCATAACGACGGCTGCCCCGAGGCTGCCGGCTGTTGTACCCATTTTCCGGACTCCTGTAAAAACCTGGCGCCAGAGCTTCACGACCATGACGGCGAGAAACACCACTCCGATGCTCCACCCCGTAAGCCAAAAGCCGAGGAACAGGACGTCAGGCTGGTCCAGCGCGGAAAGGAAGCTCGCCGCCACTGCGATTGTGGAGATGACCACACCAGTGACAAAGGCCCTCCGATTGGTGACAAAATGGGTTTTTTCGAACGATAGAGCAAGCGAAGTCCTGAGGGCATTTTGGGCGGCGGCGATTCGGGTATGATTTTTCTGTTCGAGAATGATCGCTCTGCCCGATTGAAAGAGCTGGGCGGCGATTTTCTTCTCTTCCGCGCTCAGCTTGGACGGATTGTCGTCGGTCTTCGTGAGCGTGTACTTGGCGTCCTTCTCGCGAATGGAAAGATACCCCTTCACAGCCATATCGATGACGGCCGCGGCAAACACCTTGTCGTCGTATCCCATCTCGGCCATGAACCGCATCGATGCCGGCGAGAGATTGTCGGGCGGGGTGTAGATCGGCATGAGGGTTCCCCTGGCCGGATCTCTGCCCGCGGCGAACCACACCAGCAGGTAGTAAAGCAGGATCAAGGCAAGGCCGATGGCGGCAACAAGCACGGTGAGGTTGTCCTTGAGTAAATGGACGGTTTTTTCACGGAGGGAGGGCTCCCGAACGAACCCCTTTGGCCAGCTGACCACAATCGTGAGCCCTTCGCGGGCGTTGAGTCTGCGCGTCGTTTGGAAAACGGCCTTGCCGTCAGAGGTCGCCGCTGTGGTGTAGTTTTTGCCCTTGGCCCCCATAGGACCCGTATAGCCATCGAGGACCATCCTGTCGGCAGGGACACCCGACGGAAGCGCCACCGTCGCCGAGGCCGTTTCGATGGGGAAGTTCCACCCGTTTCCGCTGACGTTCCAGTAGAGCTCGTCGTGGTCCTTAAAGAAGCCCAGCTGCCGGTCGGTCCGGTAGGTCAGCGTGTAGGTGTACTCACCCGGCGGCAGCACATACTCCTTCCGACCCATGTAGATCCGGATGCCGTTGGAGAGGGTTTCGGTGTGGTACGCCTCGGGCTTGCCGTCGCGCGCGACGGCAAGGATCGCAAAACCCACGACGTATTTGTTTCCGACGTGGTCCTTGTAAGTCGTTGGGAAGTCTCGGTAGATGCCCCGCTTGATCTGATCGCCGGTGCTCAAGACCTTGATAGTCTCCGTCACGCGCATGGTCGCGTCGGGGTCCACCGCAATATGACTCGCAAACGACAGGATCGTTTCAGAGGCGGCCGCAGCGATGCCCGAGCTGATGAGGACGAGGCCCAGAATGACGGCCGCGACGACCCTGAAAACGGACGCCCGGGCTCTGTTCCCGGGATTCGATGTCCGGTTGGGACCGGGGATCATCGTTTCGCCTCTCATCAGAAACCGACCTTAACCGGTTTCCGCTCGACCTCCGGGCTTTCGAGCCCGAAGAAATCGCTTTTCTCGAATCCGAACTGCGAGGCGATCAGGTTTGAAGGAAACTGCTCGATCGCGGTGTTGAAATCCCTCACCACCGCATTGTAGTAGCGACGCGCGGCCTCGATGTTGTCCTCGACTTCCTTGAGCTGGGTCTGAAGCTGTAAAAAGTTCTGATTCGCCTTCAGATCGGGATACGCCTCGGCGACGGCAAACAGATTCTTCAGCGAATCCCGCAGCAGGTTTTCGGCCTTTCGCCGTTTCAGTGGGCCCCGTGGCCTCTGATCGCCTGTGCCCGGGCATCGGTCACCTTCGCAAAGAGCGATTGCTCATGGGTTGCATAGCCCTTCACCGTTTCCACCAGGTTCGGTACAAGGTCATAGCGTTTTTTAAGCTGCACGTCGATGTCCGACCAAGCGGATCGCACTGTGTTCCGAAGCCGGACCAGTTTGTTGTAGAGGGAGATAACAGCCACGGCGACGATCGCCGCCACCGCTATGATAATCCATGTGAGCGTCATCGGGTTGTCCCTTTCCATTTGATTGATGATGCCGGTTAATATAAACGGATACGGGTGATGAGTCTATGAACTAGATCTGGAGCGAATCAAGAATATGAAAAGCGATTTTCTATGTCAAGGTGATTTTACCGCCCTATGATTTATCACCGCTTGTTGTGCCGAGGCCGGAGCCGTGGTAGTTTGAAACCAAGAGGAACTGCGTATCCTGCGGGAAGAGATCGACCCGCAGAGATTGATCTTCAAATGAGGGACCCGTTCGGTTTACCGGCCTCCGTCAGGGGTTCATTCCCGTCTCCACCGGAAGATCCGGGATGTTCGACCACTCGTTGAAGCTGCCGTCGTAGTTCTTCACATTCGGGTAGCCCAGCAGGTATTTCAGCGTAAAGTAGGTGTGGGCCGACATCTGCCCCTGTCCGCAGGAGGTGATGATCTGTTTGTCGGGAGTGACCCCCAGTTTCTCATAGGCGGCTTTCAGTTCCGCCTTGTCCTTCCACATCCCGTCTGCGGTAAGATCCTCTCCCCAGAACCTGCTGAGGGACCCTTTGATGTGCCCCTTGCGTTTCCATGCCCCCTTCTCGCCCGTGTAAAGTTCCACCGGCCGCACATCCAGAATCACTGCCCCGCCGGAGGCGACCACTTTTTTCACGTCGTCGAGGGAAGCCCGCACATCGCGCCGCAGGGCTTTCGGCAGGGAATAGGTTTTGGCCGTAATTTTCGGGTAATCCTGTGTGACCGGAAGCCCCTCCTTCTGCCATTTCGCGAATCCGCCCTCCATGACTGCGGCCCGTTCGTGACCCAGAAAATCGAGGGCCCACACCAGATAGGGGGCCTTGAAATCCCCTTTTTCCGTGTAGACCAGGACCATGGTCTTCGGGTCGATGCCCGTCTCTCCGAGCATGACCGCCAGAGCCTTGGCGGGCATGAGCTTCACCGGAACCCCGCGGTCGGCCAGGCGCAACACCTCGGGATTCATGTAGACGGCCCCCGGGATATGGCTTTGCCAGTAATCACCCACGACGTTCCGCATGTCCACGATCCGGATGTCGGGCCGACTCAGGTTTTTTTGGAGCCACTCGGTGCTGACGATCTTGGGCTCCTGTGAGGCCGCCCATAGGGGTGCCGCGGCCAAGAGCGACACAAAAAACAGAACCACCACGCATGATCTTATGATGGAGCGGGTCATAACGTCCTCCTTACATCGGGTTGTTGCATGATATGAGATTGAATTGACAAGGTCTTGAATCTACACGGCCCGATGGTATGAAACAGGGGCGAGTAAGTCAAGGAGTTTTTGTCAGCGATAGAAGTTATAATTTGTATTGAAGATTACGATAGTGTATTATTAGGTTACATTAAGGGGTGGTGTCAGAAATTACATCACCCTTTCAGCCAGCCGATTTAAGGGACCCCGGATATGTTTGATGCGATCGTTGAGGACCCCTGCGTGGTATCGAGCATAGCAAGCGAACCAGGCCCGCACACACGTTTTCCTCCAGATCGTCCCGCGGACAAAGAATGGACACCCCCCAAGCACCGAGGCGATTCAAATGGGAAATATTCTCGTTGTCGATGATGAGCCCAGCATTCGCATTACCGTAAAGGCCTTCCTGGAAGTAGACGGTCATTCCGTGGAAACAGCGGAAGACGCGGATTCTGCCATGGCTATGTTCGAGTGCCGTCCGGTAGATGTGATATTGACCGACATCATTCTACCCAAGGCATCCGGCGTCGATCTGCTCAGGAGAATCCGCGAAAGATCGGCCGATGTTCAGGTCATCATGATGACGGGCGAACCGACTCTTGATACGGCCTCGGAGTCGTTGCGCCTCGGCGCTGTGGACTATCTCCAGAAACCGGTCGGCAAGAATGAAATCCTGAAAGCGGTTCGAAACGCATTGGTCGTCAAACACCTCAGAGACGAGAAGCTGCGCCTTGAGACGGAAAATCAAAACTACATGATTCATCTCGAACAACTGGTCGAGAATCGTACGCATGCCCTGGCGGCAAGTGAGGAGATCCTCCGGCATCGCGCCGAGGAACTGTTCATTCTGAACCGGCTGGCCCGATCCGTCAATGAGAGCATCACCGTGGAGGATGCCGTCCAGTGCGGACTTCGTGAAATTGTGAACGCCGTCACTCCCGATCTCGCCGTCTTCTTTTTGCTTTCCGGGGAGGATCTCATTCTCAGAGGCAGGTACCCCGAAGAGCAGAAAATCCTTTGGCCGATACAGGATATCCACAAGGTAGGGACCTGTCTCTGCGGACTGGCAGTCCGGGAGGGCAAGGCCATTTATTCCTCACACATACAATCGGATCCCCGATGCACTTTGCCGGAATGCCGGAGGGCGGGGTTTAGTTCTTTTGCCGCCCTGCCGCTGGGGAGCGGATCGGAAACCATCGGCGTCCTGGGAATCGCGTCTTTACAGCAGAGAGACTTCCATGAACATGCCTCCTTTCTCGAGGCCCTCGCCAATGAGATGTCCATCGGGCTGAAGAAGAACCTGTTGTACGAACAGGTGCATCGGCATGCCAAAGAACTCAAGGCAAGCCTTTCCCGGATCGAGGAGGGAGAGGCTGAGCGCCGCGTGCTTCAGCAGCATTTGCAACAGTCGCAAAAGATGGAGGCCATCGGTACCCTCGCCAGCGGTATTGCGCATGACTTCAATAATATTCTTGGAGCGGTGATCGGTTTTACCGAACTTGCCCTGTTGAACACACCAATGGAATCCAAGTCCAGGAAAAACGTCGAAATGATACTGACCGCCGGCAGCCGGGCAAAAGACCTGGTCAGTCAGATCCTCGCTTTCAGCAGACAAAGCGAGGAGGAACGAAAACCGGTTCAGCTCGACGCCATACTGCAGGAGGTTCTGAAATTCATGAGGGCCTCCCTGCCGTCCACGATCGAAATTCGAAAGGAGATCGACTCCAATATTGAGAACATCATGGCCGATCCGGTACAGATTCATCAGGTCCTCATGAACCTGTGCACCAACGCCCTTCATGCCATGAAAGAGAAGGGCGGTGTGCTGGATGTCAAACTGGCTTCGGTGACTCTTGGGTCCGAGCATGCCGCCGTACTCCCTGATCTCAAGCCCGGCCCCTATGTCAAAGTGACGGTGCAAGACACGGGTCACGGGATGAGCGAAGCGACCATGGCAAAGATATTCGACCCCTACTTTACCACAAAGGAAAAGGGGGTCGGCACGGGTCTGGGTCTGGCCGTTGTGCATGGCATCGTCCAGAAGCACGGAGGCGCGATCACGGTTCGGAGCGAGCTCGGCAAGGGATCCGTATTCGATCTCTATTTCCCCGCCATCCGGAGAGAGGCGTTTCCGGAAACACGGATACAGGAGCGAGTTGCCCACCGGCCGCGAACATATTCTCTTGATCGACGATGAACAGGTTCTGGTGGATATGGGCAAGGAGATGCTGGAATATTTGGGCTACAGTGTGGAAACCAGGACAAGCAGCGTGGATGCGCTGGATCTCTTCAGCGCCGCACCCTCCCGGTTTGACCTTGTCATCACCGACATGACCATGCCCAACATGACCGGCGACAAGCTGGCCATGGAACTCTTGCGGATTCGAGCGGATATCCCCGTCATCCTCTGTACCGGTTACAGTGAGAGGCTGTTGGAGGAAAGGATCAAGACCGCCGGCATCCGCGCCTTTGTGATGAAACCCGTTCTCATGGCCAAATTGGCCAGGGCCATTCGAGAGGCATTGGATCAAAAGTAAGGCGCAGGGACGGCTGCTGCCACAAAGACATGACCTCAGACTCCAGCGGGCTGCCTGTACCTTGCTTGAAAATCGGACGGGCTTGGCATTTTCTCTCGGGTAAAGAAAATGAAGGGAGGCGAAATCATGTTAAAAAAAACAGCGCTATGGATATTGACCGGCCTGCTGCTGTTTATCCTCTCAACTACAGCGTATGCACAAATCCGGCTGCGAATGGCCTATCCGGCCTTTCCTCCGTTTCATTGGGTGAAAGATAATGGAGAGATGGCCGGATTTTTTTACGAAATCATTACAGAATCATTACAAAAAAGAATGGGCCTGACGGTTGTCTGGACAGTCTATCCCTGGACCCGGTGTCAGGAAAATCTGAAAATCGGAGCAGACGATGCCATTATTACCGTCCCGACAGCCGAACGCGCAGCGTATACCGTGACGCACAAAGACCCCTTTTATCAAAAACCTCTCTCTGTTTCACTTGTCGATCATCCACGCATCACAGAGATTAAGAAAATAAAAAAAATCGCCGATCTAAGAGAAGGCGGTTTTTCAGTGATCACATACAGCGGAAATGGCTGGCATAAGGAAAATGTTCAGCCCTTGGGAATCAAAACCTATGAAGCCTCCTATCTGGAAAACAATGGAAAATGCTTGCGGAAAAGCGCGGGGATACGGTGATCGAATGGCCGCCCGGCGCATGGCCGGATATAAGGCGCATGGGCGTTACCGACAGGATCGTTGACACAGGTATTACGATATCCTCAATGCCGTTTCACCTGTTAATACGAAAAAACTCTCCCCAGGCAAACATTCTGGCCGACTTCAACGAAACCATCAGAGGATGAAAACCGACGGCACAATGAAAAAAATACTATCCAGATATGATTAAGTTCACATAAGGACGAAGTCGGACTTCTCTGATCGGGAATGGGAGTATGAAAACAAAACAGATCATGGTCTCCTGCGGCGTTTTTTTTATCGTCGCCTTTTTCCTCTTCGTTATATTCTATGAGAGCCATGTGCGCGCCAGGGCAATGATTCAAATCGCCGCGCATGCCAATGTTATCGCCAGCTCGCTGTGGACCTTTGAAAAATCCAGCCCAACTGCCTACCTGACACTGGCCGCCAAGGCAAATGGTTACGAACGGATTACGGTAAAAGATGATCAGGGATCGATTTTCTTGGATATCAGCGGTCCATCGCCGACCAGGTTCGATTCATTTTTTCTTTCCGCAAAGCTTATTCCCGTCTACGAACTGGACGCCATTGTTGAATTTGAGGGGAAAAGGATAGGAAAAATCACCGCATCATGGCCAAGCCGGACGATATACATTTACATGTACATTCTGTTCTGTATTTTTTTAATATTACCGGGTATTTGGCTGTTCCTGAGCCTTTTGGATTCCAAACGAACACTGGAAAGCCGGGTGCGGCAGCGAACCGCCGATCTGGAAAAGGAAAATAGCGACCGCAAGCGGGCGGAGGAGGCTCTTCGTCGGAGCGAAGAGCGACTTCGAGCGGCCCTCGACGGAACCGCCGACGGCATCTGGGATTGGAATCTCAAAACCGGTCAAGTGTACTTCAGTCCGCGCTATCATACGATGATCGGATACGAGCCGGATGAATTTCCGGCGGTCGATGAAAGCTGGCGGCAACTGGTCCATCCGGATGATCTGGAAGCGTCTGAAAAGACACTGCAACATGCCATTGAAACGCACTCCTCGTTCGCCATCGAGTTCCGGTTTAAGGCCAAGAACGGAGAGTGGCGCTGGATCTGGGACGCGGCAAGGTTGGTGAATCAGACAGGGACGGAAAGGCCGTTCGTATAGCCGGGTCCCACACCGATATCACGAAACGCAAACAGGCGGAGGAGGCGCTTCGGCAGGCAATGCTGGTCATAGAAAGCAGTCCCGTGATGCTGTTCCGCTGGAAAGCCGAAGAGGGATGGCCTGTTGCCCTGGTTTCGCAAAATGTCAGACAGATCGGTTACACCTCCGAAGAGCTGCTCAATGGATCCATAGCATTCTCCTCTATTGTCCATCCTGACGATCGGGAGCGCATCAGCAACGAGGTCCAAATCTATTCCATGAGCGGCGCCGATCGCTTCCAACAGGAATACCGAATCGTCACCAAGGATGGACAGGTGCGCTGGGTGGACGACAGGACCGTCGTCGAGCGGGATGCAAAAGGACGAATCAGCCATTATCAGGGTATTCTCGTCGATATCACGGAACGAAAGCGGGCGGAGGAGTCCCTCCGCAAGTATGAACTCATCGTTTCCACCTCCCAGGATCTGATGACCCTGGTTAACCGAGATTATGTTTATGAGGCCGTGAATGAGAGCTCTTGGCGGCACATAAGAAGCATCGAGAAGATATTTTGGGAAGAACGATGCCGGAAATCGAGGGGGAGCGGGTTTTCCGGGAAAAGATGAAGCCCCGGCTCGATCAGGCCCTTTCCGGCCAAACGGTCCACTATCAGGATTCGTTTGACATTTCGGACCTCGGTTTGAGAATCATGGAAATCACCTGCTTTCCCGTAGTCAACGAAGCCGGAACAGTGGAAGGAGTTGTCGTCAATGCGCGGGATATCACCGAGACTCGGAAGCTGGAAGAACAACTGATGCAGTCACAAAAGATCGAATCCATCGGCACCCTGGCCGGTGGCGTGGCCCATGAGATCAACAACCCCATCAACGGAATCATGAACTATGCGCAGTTGATCCTGGACCGGTTGGAAAAGGAAATCCCGGCACGGGGTTCGCCCAGGAGATTCTGCACGAGACCCAGCGCATCGCCAAGATCGTGCGAAATCTTCTGACCTTTGCCAGGAACGAGAAACAATCGCACAGCCCGGCGCAGCTCTCGGATATCGTCTCTTCGGTGCTCTCTCTGATTCAGACGGTGATGCGCCACGACCAGATTATCCTGGAACTGGCGATTCCCGAGAACCTGCCCAAGATCAAGTGCCGGAGCCAGCAGATCCAACAGGTGCTGATGAACCTCTTGACCAATGCCCGGGATTCGCTCAACGAGCGATACCCCGGTCACAGCCCGGAAAAAAGCTTCGGATTGCTGCAAAGACGATCAGCAAACAGGGCACAAGTCATCCGGACCACCGTTGAGGACTCAGGAACCGGCATCGCCCCGGAGATCATGGACAGGATCTTCGATCCTTTTTTACGACCAAGCCCAAGGAAACCGGGACCGGCCTGGGGCTTTCCATCAGCTATGGCATCGTCAGGGACCATGGCGGGGAGCTCAGCGTGGAAAGCGAACCGGGCCAATACGCCCGTTTTCACATGGATCTTCCTGTGAATAACGGATGGACACTTCCCGAAAAGGAAGGAGATGCCAATGGGAAATCCCCTCAGCATCAACTTTAAAAAACCTTGACTGCTTCCTCTGCATGCAATATTGTTGCATTAAGAGATCATGACATATCCTTTGTTTTTACAGGATATGCACAAAAATACCTGATGCATATCAGTTGCATCCCTCGGGAGGCGCCAAGTGACCGTGAATGGGAACCAGGGGAAGAGAAATTCCATTGGAAAGCCCGTCACCGCTTTGGTTTGGACGGTTCTATTCCTCCTGCAAACGATGCCGGTCTGGGCCTCTTCGCTCGGGGTTTTTGTCAGCATCGCACCGCAAAAGTATTTCGTCCAGAAAATCGGAGGAACCCTCGTCAACGTCTCCCTCCTCGTCCCCGCCGGCGCCGATCCCCACACCTATGAACCCAAACCCAGACAGATGGTCGAGCTGTCGAAAAGCGCGCTGTATTTTGCCGTGGGCATCGATTTCGAAAAGGCCTGGTTGAAGAAGATCGCCGCCACCCATCCGAGGATGCGCATCGTCCATACGGACGAGGGGATTGCCAAGATCCCCATGACCGATCAACACCGGCACGAAGGAGGCAGTCACAAGCGCGACAAAAAGACAGAGTCATCATGACGGCGCCCTGGACCCCCATGTCTGGCTCGCCCCCGCACCGGTGAAAATTCAGGCCGCGCACATCCTGAAGGCGCTCATCGAGGCGGATCCGAAAAACCGCTTACCCTATACCGCCGGTTATGACGCTTTCATGAAGGAACTGGATGCCCTGGACGGTGAGTTGAAGGCGCTGTTTGCCGGACGCAAGGGGGAACCGTTCATGGTGTTTCATCCCGCCTGGGGTTATTTCGCCGAGGCATACGGCCTTAAGCAGATTCCCGTCGAAATCGAGGGGAAAGAACCCAAGGCCGCTCAGCTCCAGTCGCTGATTCGCCGCGCCCGGGAGCGGGGCGTAAAAGTGGTGTTTGTCCAGCCGCAATTTTCCACAAAAAGCGCCGAGATGGTCGCCCGTGAAATCGGAGGACAGGTGGTTCCCGTCGATTCTTTGGCGGAAAATTGGGACGCCAACCTGCGCGAAGTGGCCCGAAAATTCCGTGCCGCCCTGCAATGAGAGCAAAACGATGCCGGAGATGATCATAGAGGTTCAGGATGTTTGGTTTTCCTTCAACGGGCAGCCGGTTCTCCGCGAGGCGAGCCTGACGGTCCCGCGGGGAGACTTCCTTGTCATCATCGGACCCAACGGGGGCGGAAAGACCACGCTCCTCAAGCTGATCCTCGGATTGTTGAAACCGGACCGAGGCACGGTGACGCGTCTTCGGCCAGCCGCCGGAAAAAGCCGCCCACCGCGTCGGTTATGTTCCCCAGAACGTCCATGTCAACAAGACCTTTCCCGTCTCCGTCCTCGACGTCGTCCTGATGGGGCGCCTTCGGAAAGGCAAAGGGTGGTCGCATCATACCCAGCAGGATCGTATCGCCGCTCAGACGGCCCTCGAACAGATGGGGATCTGGGAGCACCGGGGCAGAAGAATCGGCGAGCTCTCCGGAGGAGAATTACAGCGCGTGTTCATCGCCCGGGCGCTGGTATCCGGACCGGAGGTGCTTTTTCTGGACGAAGCCATGGCCAGCATCGACGCCCAGAGCCGCGGCGAGTTCTACAACTCGCTGACGGAATTGAACCGAACCGTGACCATCGTCGCCGTCAGCCACGACATGATGATCCTTTCGAGCCACGTGAAGTCGGTCGCGTGCGTCAATCGTGAGCTTTACCATCACGATTCCGGAGAAATCACCCAGCAGATGATCGATCAGGCGTACCATTGCCCGGTCGATCTGGTGGCGCACGGGGTTCCTCACCGTGTGCTGTCCCGGCATGGGGATCAGTGATATGTGGGAAGCGCTGCAGTTGGAATTCGTCCGCAACGCCGTCACGGCGGGCCTCCTGGTCAGCCTCGTTTGCGGCGTGATCGGGACCCTCGTGGTGGTGAACCGCATCGTTTTTCTGGCCGGCGGCATCGCCCATGCCGCCTACGGCGGGATTGGCCTGGCCTTCTTCATGGGATGGCCTTACTTGGCGGGGACATTGGGGTTCTCGCTATTTTCCGCCGGCGTGATGGCCGCCGTCACTCTCAAGGCCAAGCACCGGGCGGATGCCATGGTGGGGATCATCTGGGCGGTCGGCATGGCGGTAGGCGTCATACTCCTCGATCTCACCCCGGGTTATCACGCCGATTTAATGAGCTATCTCTTCGGCAGCATCCTGGCGGTCCCCGGCATCCGACCTGTGGCAGATGGGCCTGATGGCGATCCTCGTCATCGCCGTCGTCGTCTATTACTACCACGATTTCCTCGCCATGTCCTACGACGACGAGTTTGCCCGTCTGAGAGGGGTACCCGTCACCTTTCTCTATTGTCTGCTGCTCGGAATGATCGCCGTGACGGTGGTGATGATCATCCGCGTGGTGGGACTGATTCTGGTGATCGCCCTGTTGACCATCCCGCCGTTCATCGCGGAAAAATTCACCGGTTCTTTGAAGGACGATGATGGCGGTCTCATCGGTTCTGAGCGGCCTGTTCACTCTGATCGGTCTATGGCTTTCTTACCTCTTGAATCTGACCTCGGGCGCCACGATCATCCTCGTTGCCGCAGCGGGTTTTATCATAGCGGCCTTATGGGAGAGATGGAAGCGGCGGAGGTCGTCTGAACCGTCCGCCGGGGTTGCGTCATCGTCCGGATAAAGGAGGAAGGTCGTTATGTGTCAACGCTGCAATTACCGGGAAATGCTCGACGGCGTGGGTCTGGATTCAACACCCAACCGGTTGCGGGTGCTGGAAGTGATCGGAAGCAACCTTCTCCCATGGGTGCGCAGGAGATTTTCGAGACGCTCAGCCGGACGATGGATATCAATCGAGTCACCGTCTATCGCATTCTGGATCTGCTTACGGAAAAAGGGCTGGTGATTCGCTTGAGCGGATTGGGCAGAGGCCTGGTCTATGGACTCGCGCCCAACGAAAATCATCCGCCCCATCCCCATTTCCAGTGCAGGAGCTGCGGCGCGCTTCAGTGCATGCAGCCGGTAAGCCTCAACATGGACCTCCGGGAGGTGCAGCGTACATTTCCCGGCGAGATCACCGGTGTGGATATCCGGGTCAGCGGGACATGCGGAAGTTGTCTGAAAACGGAACGGAATCGCGTGAAAAGAGGGCAGAAAAGTTTAAGAATGAACCATCTGAGCTGCGGGATTACGACCAACCTCTTCCCGAAACGGCTAGCACGCTTCTGCTCGATGATTGACGTAAATATCAAATCCATATGTCGATTAATGTCCCTTTGCCAACGGCGCATCTGTCCGTGCCAATCGAATAAGGGGTTTGTCGGGTGAGTTCAGGCCGATAATGACTGGTTTGAATTTCCACGTAATCGATGATTTCGTCAGACACCGATAGAGACAAGGCATAAGGAATTCCCCGGGAAGGCTTCAGCGCCAGTCGACACTTCTGTGTCGAGACTACCGGGTAACTCCTAAGACTGACCGTCTTGATATCCATGTGTTACCTAGTTGATCGTTTCAATCGTTGCCTCGTTGCTCAATCGACTGTAATCTTGCCCATCCAGGAGATGAGATAAAACGTCTTTGCCGCTGCCGAGCCGGGAAAAAATGTGTAATTCAGTATCATTATGACCGTAATTGTAGATTATTTTACCAAACCCATTACCGCTCATTTCAGCGGTTTTCTGTAGAAGCATTTTTAGCAAGTCCTGGTTATCCGTCTTAATCAGGACCTTCGAATGGCTTGTCCAATCTCTGGTCTGATTAATGATCAAACAACCAAAATCTGACATGAGACCCTCTCCTCAAAATATTTTCTTTACCTGATCAAGACGCCGTTCCGGTCAACCTTAAACCCTGGGGCACTCTTCCCTCTTGAACCTGCAATGATTAATTACTTTGTAAAACAAAAGTCATTTTAGCAAAATTCATTCCAAGTACATCTTACCCTCATGCATCTCTCTCACTATCTTCGTAGCTAACTGTAATATATATGTTTTCATATGAAAACTCTTTTTTTTCCAAAAATGAAGAACGAGTCTCTGCCACTGGAGTCATAATCATGGATCGTAAAGATATCCGACAGTGGATGGCAGGATATCGTGCTATATGGTCATCTTATTTTACTTAACCATTTATAATCATTTTGTATTATTCATGTTTAACCATATGTAAAACAATCCGACACTTTTATTACGTCCCGCAGGGTAAAGGTTGATGACGATGCCGACTCCCCATTGCACCAGGAAGGAGGCGACAAAAAACATCTGCCCCACTACCCCATCCCCGTTTCCAGTGCAGGAACTGCGGCTCACCTCAGTGCATGCAGCCGGCAAACCTCAACCTGGACATCCGGGAGGTGCAGCGTTTTTTACCGGCGAGATAACGGGCGTGGATATCCGGGTCAACGGGACATGCGGGAGTTATCTGAAAGCGGAATGGAAGCGAGTGGAAAAGGATCAGGAAAGCATATTAATTTGTCATCTATACCGGGTGGTGGCGTCGGTACCGGTCCCGCAGCCCCTACCCTTGATAATGCTTCTGATAATGACTCATCCTCATAATGAATTCATTTCCCACGAAGAGCCGCCAGCGCATCGGCGATTTCTTTCCCCTTGGCCTCGATGATGTCCATGAGTTCTTCGGGCGTCCGGGTGTCCACATCCGGCTTCTTGTGCGGATTGACGGCCTTGAGGTCGTAGACGGCGTCTTCGATCTCCTTGGCCTTGGCGGCCAGGTCCCGCGCCTCGCGGGTCAGTTCCTTGACCTTCGCTTCGGCCTCCTCGATGGCCTGGTCATCGCGCGGCTTGGCCTTCTTCAGGTCCTTCAGACGCGTTCGTTCCACTGCGCGGCCTGCTGGCTCTTGGCCGTGGATTGCTCCTTGAGCGGCCGGGCCTCCTCGGCGGCGACTCGCTTGCGCTCGTCCATGTCCACGGTCCAGGAAAGCTCGCTGTCGGCCGCGCGTCGGCAGCAGGCGCAGGAAGTCCTCAAAGTGCTTGAGCGTCAGCGGCGTCTTCTTGCGGATCTTGATGTCGGACAGGTCGTAGTACCAGATCTTCCGCGTCGGCTGGCCCTTGGTGAAGAAAAGCAGGTTGGTCTTGACGCCCGCGCCCGCCGCCGTGAACACGCCGCCCGGCAGGCTGACCACGCACCACAGGTCGCAGTCGTCGAGCAGTTTGCGCTTGGTCTTGACGAAGGCATCCTCATTGGTGCGGAAGAGCAGCCCCTCGTCCAGCACGATCCCGCAGCGCCCGCCCTCGCGCAGGCTGCGGATGACGTGCTGGAGGAACAGCACCTGCGTGGCGCCGGTCTTGTAGTCGAAGTTGGTCTGGGCTTCCTTGCCTTCCTTGCCGCCGAAGGGCGGATTGGTCAGGATCACGTCGAAGGTCTGCGGCGCGCCCTCGAACAGGCCGCCGTAGGTTTCCCGCCCGGTCAGCGTGTTGCCGTGCCAGAGGTTCGGCTTGTCGATGCCGTGCAGGACCAGGTTGGCCAGGGCGATGGGATAGATGAGGTTCTCCTTCTCCCGGCCCCAGAAGGTGCGCTGCTTGAGCGTCTCCAGTTGCTCGGCCGTGGCGTCGTTGCCGAGCTTGCCCGCGATGTGCTCGAAGCTCTGGGCGAGGAAGCCGCCCGTGCCGCAGCCGGGATCGTAGACCGTCTCGTCCACCCTGGGATCGATGACCTGCACCATCGCCTTGATGACCTGGCGCGGGGTGAAGAACTGGCCGCCGTCGTTGCCCTTCTCGCCCATCTTCAGCAGCAGCCCTTCGTAGACCTGCGAGAGGGTGAAGACGTGCGTCGGGTCCACGGCCTCGGTGGTGAGCTGATGCACCTTGTCCAGCACGTCGAGGAAGTTGCGCTCGGTGTCGATGCGGACCCGCTCGACGCCGGTCATGATCTCGCTGATGACCTTCTGGCGCGGCGAGGCGTCGGGCCGGTTCTTCAGAGCCCTTCAGATGCGGCAGCAGCTCCGTGTTGACGAAGTTGAAGAAGGCGTTCTGCGGCGCGTTCTGCAGTTCGACGCGCTTGTTGGTCTGGCCTTCGGGCAGGGTCTCCGGCGGCGCGCCCCAGTCGCGCCAGCGGTAGGGCGCTTCCAGCGAGGGCCGGAACGGCACGCCCAGGGCCTCGGCCTCCTGCTCCTCGCGGTGTTCCTTCTCGTCGAGGATGCGCAGGAAGAGAATCCAGGTCAGTTCGGGCACGTACTGCATCGCCCCGGCGCAGTTGCCGCGGCGCATGATGTCGCAGATGCTCTTGACCGCCTGATCCACCGATTGCTGGGTGGCCAGCCGCTTGCCGTTTCCATTGCCGTTGCCGTTCTTCCTGCTTGCCATTCGTCACTTCCGTCTTTGATCAGATTCACGACCACCTTGGTCAGGATGTCCTTCTGGTGCGGGTCGCTTTCCGCGATCATCAGCGTGATGGCGACCAGGGCGTTGTCGGCGATGTGCCGGGAACCGTCGGCGCGGTAGAGGATGCCGTTCTTCTCCATGAACCAGAGGAACAGGGCGGCGGCGATGCGCTTGTTGCCGTCCACGAAACTGTGGTTCTTGACGAGAAAATAGAGGAGGTGCGCGGCCTTCTCCTCCAGGCTCGGATAGAGGTCCTTGCCGTCGAAGGACTGCATCACCGCGCCCAGCGAGCCGCGCAGGCTCTGGTCCTTCTCCCTGCCGAACAGCTCCGATCCGCCGAATTTGCGGCGCAGCTCCCCGATGACGGCCATCGCCTCGTCGTAGTCGATGCCCCTGGCTCCTCCGGTTCCAGACGGGGGACGGAAACCCGCTGGTGATCGTAATCGTCCAGCAGGTCGAGGGCCGAGGCATAGTCCGTCACCACGCGCAGCAGCGCCCGGGCCTGGTCCGATGTCACGTCGTACCGCTCCAGGACCTGGCCGACCAGCTTCAGGGACTGCCGGAGCTCTTTCAGGCGCTTGGCGTTGACGGAGTAGCCCTTGACGAGGTGATCCCGCAGCACCCGGGTCGCCCAGATGCGGAACTGCGTGCCGCGCTTGGAGTTGACGCGGTAGCCGACGGAAAGGATGGCGTCGAGGTTGAAGTATTCGACCTGGTAGGTCTTGCCGTCCGCGGCAGTTGTTGCAAAAAATGCAACAACTGCTCCCGGTCGAATTCACCGTCCCGGAACACATTGCGCAGGTGCCGGGAAATCACGGACTTGTCCCGCTCGAACAGGTCGGCGATCTGGTTCAGGCTCAGCCAGAGGGTCTCCTCTTTCGAGACGAACATCAAGGCGACCGCCTCCCTCCGGGGGCTGATAGATGACAACCTCACCCCGACCGCCGTTCAGAGCTTGAGTTCGCCCCCGTCTTCTCCATTCTTACAGCCATATCACAATTCTCCGCTAAACGCCCGGCGCAACAGGGCCGCGGGCAGGGCATTGATCGCAGCCATTTCCGCTTCAGTAGCCATGCGGGCTTATCTGACTATTGCCATCTGCTCTATTCAGCTCCCCAGCAAGCTACCGTTCTCTTCGGTCGGGTGGCGTGAAGACATGGACATTTTACCGGAGGACAAATCTATGCGGTTGAGTGAACCGCGCCACTTCCAAGGCCTCGGATGGACTTTACATGCCGGCGTTTCAAGAGCCACATGAGCAAACCAGTCGGATCTGACGTCTACCGCGACGGCTGAACACCCAGTTAAGTCGGAGTCTTGACATGCAGGAATTTCAATAGGTCGCCCCATGGTGCGTGAATGGCGCCAACGGAGGCTGTTCGGGACATACAAGCGGCCCCCTGAGGCAGAAGAATCGGAGTGACGGTTATCCAGACCAAGTTCTTTGGTGTGCTCGGAAGTGTCAACTGTACCTCTAAAACCGTCCATCCGAGAGCGCCTGCAGATCAGCCACCTTAAGCCAAGGGATTTCACCTTGTCCAGTACCGGAATGCGTACCGGCTGGGGGTATGTCCGGCCACCGAGCCGACACACGTCACCCAGGCTGACCCATCGCCAACCAACTTTAGGAGAATGCGTTGGTGTAGCGGCGGGCGGTGAAGACGGGTATTACCAAAAACCTGGCGGAGGAAAGCGGCGGGCAGGGCCTTGACCATCTCCAGCCGCACCTCGGCCGCCGCACGGGCCTTCTCAACCGCCGCCATCTGCTCCTTCAGGATCGCTGCAATCCGCCGCTGTTCCGTTATGGGCGGTAAAGGGATTGCAAGCGTTTCCAAATCTGCCCGTGATGGCCGGGAACAGTTGCACCCATGGCGCTTCCTCGGAGGTGCGGCCCAAGCATGTTGCCAGGAAACTAAACAGGAACATTGTATCTATTGATTCAAGATGGCTTCGTATGGCCATCAATTGGCGACCAATGGCTACAGGGACATCTGGGGAAGCAGGCCAATTCCCCCCACACCAGCCCCTTTGACGGTCACCAACACATCCATTGGTTCGCAGGTTGCCCTTGGCTTTTCAGTCCATTTGGCAATGATAGGCTTCAAGACTCCAAAATCAGCAGGGCCTGTCAAATACCCGATGCCATTCCCATTCTGATTGTAATCCGATTCAAGAATGTGCTGGCCGGATATGACCTCAGTCACTTCCTGAGTCTCACCCAGCGCCAGCCTTTGGGGAAGAGGTCGTTCGTGCAGACTTTTGGTCAGACGGCTTGTGCGTCGTCATTCGCGACGCCCTTCTCTATCTCCT
>CAWJHT010000053.1:0-32381 GCA_963842685.1 uncultured delta proteobacterium
TGCCCCTGCCGCGATTCGAACGCGGGGCCTGCGGATTAGGAATCCGTCGCTCTATCCTTCTGAGCTACAGGGGCGCTCAGTTTGAATGGAAAATCGTCTAACACGCTTTGCGGCGGGTGTCAACACATGTCTCCGGGTGTCACAGCGGAGTGCATCGGTTCGGTCCTTTACGTCTTATTCTTGACATTTATTCCAGGGTCGGTGAGAATGAAACCGACGACATGACCATCAGTCTCTAAGGAGGCAAATGATGATACGACGAGGAAAATTCATTCTCATCATGGTGTTTGTTTCTTTGTATGTTGTCTTTTCCGGATTTGCGGAGCCGCCAAAGACGATGAGCGTTCAGGTCAAGGAAGGGCAGTTGCGGAGCACCCCCTCTTTTCTGGCGGAGATCATTGCGAAACCCGCTTACGGCGACCGCGTCGAGATCATCCAGGACAAGGGGCCCTGGAAAAAGGTGGCCGTCCGCGGTGTCCAAGGCTGGATGCACACCACCGCCCTGACGACAAAGAGCATCGTTCTAAAGGCCGGGGCGACCAATGTGCAGACAAGCGCCACGGGCAGTGAGATCGCCCTTGCCGGCAAGGGGTTCAGCGAGGAAGTCGAGAAGCAGTACAAAAGTCTCAATCGGAATCTGGATTACGCATGGGTGGACCGGATGGAGAAGTTTCAAGGTCTCGCCCGAGCAGATGCAGGCCTTCCTGAAACAGGGAAATGTGATACCCGCGGAAGGAGGTGTGCAGTGAGAAAGTTGCTTCTTGCTTGTCTTTCGCTCTTCTCCCTCCTGACGCTGGCATCCTGCCAGACGATGGAGTCCGCAACCACGCTGGCAACGGTGATCGGTCAGGGCGCCGGCGTCATCAGCGGATCCCAGGCGGATTCCATCCGGAAAACGGCCAAGGCCGTTTCACGGAGCGCCGAGGAATTCACACCGGAACAGGAATACTATATCGGACGGGCCGTCGGGGCGGTCGTCCTTGGGAAATATCCGGCATACGATCAACGTGCGGTCAACGAGTATGTGAACGTCATCGGCCAGATCCTCGCCCAGGCTTCGGATCTGCCGGTCATTTTCGGGGGCTATCATTTCCTTGTCCTCAATTCCAACGACATCAACGCCTTCGCCACGCCGAGCGGCCTCGTCTTCGTGACGCGGGGTCTGCTGCGCTGCTGCCGGAATGAGGACGCCCTCGCGGCGGTCCTGGCCCACGAGATCGGGCACATTCAGCTCAGGCACGGGATGCAGGCCATCGAGAAGGCGCGGGTGACCGAGGCCCTGACCACCATCGCGACGGAAGGCGCCAAGACCTTCGGGTCACGGGAAGTCGCCGCTCTCACGCAGACCTTCGGCGGCACGATTACCGATATCACCGGCACGCTGATCAACAAAGGCTACGCCCGTTCTTCGGAGTATGGGGCCGATCAGGTCGCCGTGGCGCTCCTCAAGCGTGTCGGCTATAACCCCAACGGATTGCTGGAGATGCTCGCGGTGATGAAGAAGAACCTGAAAGCGGGCGGCCTGGATTTCGCCAAGACCCATCCGGCGCCGGACGACCGCATTGCGGAGATTCAAAAGAAAGGTCCGGCATACGCCACGGTTCCGGCGCCTGCACCGCGGCAAACACGGTTCCTGCAGGCGCTCGGAAATATATGACCGGGAGTGCACCCCGCAAACCCGCCTGTGACGGGGAAGGGCAATAAAAGTTCTTCCTTGCCGGGAAGCGCCGGCCTTGAGCGGGGAGCTTCACATGATGACATCACCCCTGATGAAGAAACTGCTGCAGGGTCTGGCGGCAGGCGGCATCGGGTTTGCGCTGGCGCTCGCGCTCTGGATCCCGGGGTGGCTCGACACGTGGGAAGGCAAAGCCTGGGATTGGCGGGTCAATCTCCTGGCAAAGCCGGGCCGGGCCACCGACAAGATCCGCCTCATCCTCCTCGACCAGAACAGTCTGGATTGGGGTAAGAAGGAGAACTCCCTGGGCTGGCCTTGGCCGAGAGAGATCTACAACGTCATCCTCGATTTCTGCCGTCGCCAGGGGGCGAAGGCCGTATTCTTCGACGTCCTGTTCACGGAACCCTCCAATTACGGCGCCGCCGACGATCACTCCTTCGGAGAGGCCATCAAAAAGGGTCCCCCTTTTGTCGGTGCGGTCTTCCTGAGCGATACCGCCGGCGCCGAAAGGAAATGGCCCGCTTCCCTTCCGGAACCGAAATTCAGGATTGACGGCCTCATCCCCTGGTTAAAGGAAACCGGCGCCGGGGAAGGCCGCCCTGCTCAGGGTGTGTTTCCCATCCCGGAAGTCGCGGCAAACAGCGCGGTCCTGGTCGATACCCATCTCAACCCCGATCCCGACAATGTCTATCGCCGTGTAAAGCTGCTTCAGCGTCTTTGACGGCAGGGTCCTGCCGTCGCCGGCATTGGGCGCTGTCCTGGCGGCCGCTCCGGATACGCCGCTGCAGGATCGTCCGCGGCGCCCTCAGCGTGGGAGGCCATCGCATTCCGATCGACGACAGGGGGAACGCGCTCCTGAACTTCCGGGGGACATCCGGAACGCACAAGGCTTACAGCGCAGCGGCCGTCATCCAGAGCGAGCTCCGTATCCGGGAAGGCGGGCAATCCCTCATCCCGGGAAAGGATCTCTTCAGGGACTGTTACGTCTTTTTCGGTTTCTCCGCGCCGGGTCTGTTCGATCTGCGTCCGACACCCGTTTCCGGGGTCTATCCGGGCGTCGAAATCTATGCGACGGCGCTGGACAACCTCCTTTCCGACGACTTCATCCGGCCGGCGCCGAACGCACTTCTCCTGGCCCTGACCCTCCTTTTGACCCTTCTCGCCGGGATCGGGACCGCGCGCGTCTCCGGCATCGTCAAGAGCCTGCTCGTGTATGGTTTCTTCCTCCTCCTGCCCGCCCTCCTGGCCGCGGCCGCCTACCGGGCGGGATTCTGGCTCCCGCTGGTCGTCCAGGAGGTCGGTGTCGCCGTCACGCTCTTCAGCGCCGGCGTGATCTACTACACGACCGAAGGAAGGCAGAAACTCTTCATCAAAAATGCATTCAAACAGTACCTGAGCCCGGCGGTCATCGAAGAGCTCATCCGGCATCCGGAGCGCCTGAAACTGGGCGGCGAGAGGCGTCTGCTCTCCATCTTCTTTTCGGACCTTGAGGGATTCACGGGCATCTCCGAAGGGCTGGAACCGGAGGCGTTGACCGCCCTGCTCAACGACTACCTGTCGGCGATGACCGATATCATCCACGAAGAGGGGGGGACCGTCGACAAGTACGAAGGGGACGCCATCATCGCCTTCTGGAACGCCCCGCTGCCGCAGACCGACCACGCCGAGCGTTGCGTCCGGGCGGCCCTGCGCTGCCAGGAGAAACTGGCCGGGATGAGGCCCGCTTTCCGGGAGCGCATCGGCAAGGATCTCCGCATGCGCATCGGGATCAACAGCGGCCCGGCGGTGGTCGGAAACATGGGTTCCCATACCCGTTTCGATTACACGATGCTCGGCGACGCCGTGAATCTGGCCTCCCGCCTGGAGGGGATCAACAAGCAGTTCGGAACCTATACGATCCTGTCGCAGGCGACGCTGGAACTCCTCGCCGGGGCCTTTCCCGTCCGCGAACTCTCCCGGGTTTCCGTGGTGGGCCGCAGGGAAGCCGTGACGATTTATGAACCGATGTTTCCCGCGGAGTATGCCTCCCGCAAGGAAGATCTCAGGATCTTTGCCGAAGGGCTGGAAGAATTTTATCGGGGTCGTTTCGATAAGGCGGAGTCGATTTTCTCCGGTCTCGGGGACCGGGACCGAGCCGCCCTTGCCTACGCCGGGAAATGCCGCTCGCTGATCGAACAGCCGCCGGAGGCCTGGAACGGCGTATGGGTCGTCACGTCCAAATGAGGTTTAATATCAAAATGTCTTGACATGCAAGCCCCATCTATATATATTCGCCCCGCTGAATAAAGCGGGTTCTTGTCAAAGCAAAGAAACTGCGCCTGTTTAGGGCAGTGGCGGTTTACAAAACACCTGCGAGGGAGGTCCCAAGGGGCTCACCTCAAGGGAGAGAATAATCTTACGAAGAGGTTTGATCTCCTGCGGTCAAACCTCTTTTTTTTCGGGTTGCGCAGGGCTCTATCGCATATGGATACTGAAGCGACAAGAAGGGAAGAGGATCTCCTCGGCGTCCTGGAGATCCCGATCGACGCCTACTGGGGCATCCACACCGGGCGCGCGATCCGTAATTTTCCCATCAGCGGCCGGCCGGTCCGCCCGGGCCTGATCCGGGCCTTTGCCCTCGTCAAGAAGGCCTGCGCTCTCGCCAATCTCGAACTGGGATATCTCGCCCCTGAGAAGGGGGAGGCGATCATCGCGGCCTGCGGGGAGATTGCCGCCGGGGGCTTCCCGGACCAGTTCCCCGTTGATGCCCTCCAGGGAGGGGCCGGCACCTCGACGAACATGAACGTCAACGAGGTGATCGCCAATCGGGCGATCGAGCTCCTTCATGGCCGGAAGGGCGATTACCGTCTCGTCCATCCTCTGGAGGACGTGAACCTCCACCAGTCCACAAACGACGTCTATCCGACGGCCTTGAAGGTCGCCTCCATCTCCGGCCTCAGGCGGCTCAGCCAGGCCGTTGCCGACCTCCAGGGGGCCTTTCAGGAGAAAGAGAAGGCCTTCGGCGCCATCGTCAAGATCGGCAGAACGGAGATGCAGGAAGCGGTTCCCATGACCCTCGGCGCGGAATTCGCGGCCTTCTCGGAGGCGATCGCCCGCGACCGGTGGCGGACGTTCAAGAGCGAGGAACGTCTCCGCGTGGTGAACCTCGGCGGGACGGCCATCGGGACAGGTCTTACGGCGCCCAGGGACTATATCTTTCTCGTCATCGAAAAACTCCGGGAGGTCTCGGGGATGGGGCTGTCGCGGGGAGAGAATCTCACCGGGAGAGACGGCCAACGCCGATCCCTTCGTGGAGGTGTCGGGAATCCTCAAGGCCCATGCGACCAATCTCGTCAAGATCTCGGGCGACCTCCGTCTCCTCAATTTTATGGGGGAGATCCATCTTTCCCCTGTCCAGGCCGGCTCTTCGATCATGCCGGGCAAGGTGAACCCGGTGGTCCTCGAAGCGGTCATTCAGACGGGGCTGCGCGTGATGGCCGACGACATGCTCATCGCCGATGCGGTGAGCCGGGGCACCTGGCAGATCAGCGAGTTCATGCCCCTGATCGCCGACGCCTTCCTGGAAGAGATCGACCTCCTCACCGCCGCGGCCGCCCTTCTTGCGGGACAGGTCCGGGGGCTCGTCGCCGACGAGGCGCGCTGCCGCTCCTTCTTCGATCAAAGCCCGATGATCGTGACGGCCCTCCTTCCCCTCATCGGCTATGAACGGGCGACGGAGCTGATCCGGGAATATTATCGGCGGGAAAGTTCAACGGATGGGTCCGCATCGTCTTCGGAAGGGCATGCCGGCGGAAAGCCGAACATCCGGTCGTTCCTCGAAGAAAAACTGGGAAAGGGGCTGATCGAAGAGGCCCTCTCCCCCTATCGCCTCACTGCACTGGGACACAGAGAACATGGATACCACACCCAAGGGGAATAGACTCCACGTCGCCATCTTCGGCAGGACGAACGTCGGCAAATCGAGCCTCCTGAACTATCTGATCGGCCAGGAGATCGCCATCACCTCCCCCGTGGCGGGGACCACGACGGACGTCGTGGAAAAGGCGGCCGAGCTCCTGCCGCTGGGGCCGGTCCTTTTCCTCGACACGGCGGGACTCGACGACACATCGGAGCTCGCCGGTCCCCGTCTGAAGAAGACGGAAAAGATCTTCGACCGGGCCGACTGCATCCTCCTCGTCACGGAGGCGGACGCCTGGACCGGATACGAAGAGGATGTCCTGACCGAAGCGGGAAAAAGAAAAATCCCCGTCCTTCTCATCGTCAACAAGATCGACCTCAGGACGCCCTCCCCGGGATTCCTGGAGCAGCTCCGGGAAAAGACCGGACGGGTGTTTTCCGTCTCCTGCAGGGATGTATCGGCGCGGGACGCGGCCCTGGAGGTCTTGAAGCGCCACCTCATCGAAATGGCCCCCGACGATTTCATCGAAACCCCCTCCCTGGTGGGCGATCTTCTGCCGCCGGGGGGCATCGCGGTCCTGGTCGTCCCGATCGATCTCCAGGCGCCGAAGGGGCGGCTGATCCTGCCCCAGGTGCAGACGATCCGGGACGCCCTCGACAATGACGCGGCGGCTCTCATCGTCAAGGAACGGGAGCTGGCCGGCATCCTCTCCCTTCTGAACCGGCGGCCCGACGTCGTCGTCTGCGACTCCCAGGCGATCCTGAAGGTCTCCGCCGATGTGCCCAAAGAGGTCCCCTGCACGACCTTCTCCATCCTCTTCGCGCGGCAGAAGGGGGATCTCTCCATCGCGGCAGCCGGGGCCGCCGTGATCGAAACCCTGCAGCCGGGGGACAAGGTGCTCATCGCCGAGTCCTGCTCCCATCACCCCCTCCAGGACGACATCGGGAGGATCAAGATTCCCCGGTGGCTCCGCCAGTACGTCGGCGGCGAACTCCAGGTCGATGTCTCGGCGGGCCGCGATTATCCCGAAAATCTCCATGAGTACCGCCTGATCATCCACTGCGGCGGCTGCATGCTGACCCGGCGGGAGATGCTGAGCCGTCTTCACAAGGCCAGGGTTGCGGGGATTCCCGTCACCAATTACGGCCTCGCCATCTCTTTCACCCAGGGAGTCATCCGGAGGGTCCTGAGCCCCTTTCCCTCCGCATTGCTCTCCTTCGATAAAAAGAGGGCGGAAATCAAAGGAGGGGAAAGATGAACCGACGCATCGGCACCATTACCATCATCATCACGAACCGGACCGCCCAGGCCGCCCAGGTGAATGCGATCCTGGCCGAATACGGCGATGCCATTATCGGGCGGATGGGGCTTCCCTATGCGCCCCGGGGACTCCATATTATTGCCCTGATCGTTCACGCTTCAACCGACGAGATCGGCGCCCTGACGGGAAAGTTGGGGGCGCTGGAAGGCGTTCAGGTGAAATCGGCCCTGACCCGAATATAGAAAGAGGAGAAAAATGAAAGATTTTATCGATGACACCAAGATTGAAACGTTACTGGAAAAGGCCGCCCGCCCCGAGAGGAAGCGGGTGGAGGAGATCATCACCAAGGCCCTGGAACTCAAGGGCCTCTCTCCGGAGGAGACCGCCGTCCTCCTTCAGACGAAGGACGAAGAGCTGATCGAGCGGATTTGGGCGGCGGCCCGGGAGATCAAGCAGGCGATTTACGGCAATCGCCTGGTCCTGTTCGCCCCCCTCTATATCGCCAACCACTGCTCCAACGACTGCCTCTACTGCGGTTTCCGCCGGAGCAACAAGGAGATGACCCGGGTCGCCCTGACGATGGATCAGATCGCCAATGAGGTCCGGGTGCTGGAGCGGGAGGGACACAAAAGGCTCCTGATGCTCTGCGGCGAACACCCGGGCCGCTCCAGCCTCGACTATTTCGCCGAGGCGATCGAGACGGCCTATGCCGTCAAGACGGAAAAGGGCGGGGAGATCCGGAGGATCAACGTCGAGATCGCACCGCTGACCGTTCCGGAATTCAAGAGGCTCAAGGCGACAAAAATCGGAACGTATGTCCTTTTCCAGGAGACCTACCATCACGAAACCTACCGGCAGATGCATCAAAGCGGACCGAAGGCCGATTTTGCCTGGCGGCTGACGGCCATGCACCGGGCGCAAGAAGGGGGGATCAACGACGTGGGCGTCGGCGCCCTGTTCGGACTGTACGATTACCGGTATGAAGTCCTGGGACTCCTCTTCCATGCCCTGCAACTGGAAAAGGACTGCGGGGTCGGCCCCCATACGATCTCCATCCCGCGGCTCCAGCCCGCCATGAACGCCCCGGCGGCCATTCAACCGCCGCATCCGGTCAGCGACCATGAATTCAAAACGCTCGTCGCGATCCTCCGCCTCGCCGTGCCCTATACGGGCATCATCCTGACGACGCGCGAGACGCCGGCGCTGCGCAACGATGTCTTCAATCTCGGGGTTTCTCAGATCAGCGCCGGTTCCCGGACCAACCCCGGCGGATACGAGCAGGATACGAGCGAACACTTCCGGGCCTCCCAGTTCAATCTCGGCGACACCCGCACGCCGGACGAGGTGATCTACGACATCACCCAGATGGGTCACATCCCCAGCTTCTGTACGGCCTGCTACCGTCTCGGACGGACCGGCCAGGACTTCATGGACCTGGCCAAGCCGGGACTGATCCAGAAGTTCTGCCGGACAAACGCCGTTTTGACTTACAAGGAATACCTCCTCGACTATGCCTCGCCCGCCACCCGGGAGGCGGGCGATCGTCTGATCACCCGGCTTGTGGAGGAAACGAAGAATGCCAGGACGCGGAAAGCCTTGACCGATCGGCTGTCCAAAATGGAAACCGGCGTGAGGGACCTGTATGTCTGAGCCGATCAGCGAATCGGCGCTCATCCATAAGGCGCTCGACGGGGAGTCCCTGACCCGCGGGGAGATCACCCGCCTGCTTTCCCTCTCCCGGGAGGAGGCGAAGCAGGATCTCTTCCGGGCGGCCGATGCCGCACGCAAACGGTATGTCGGCGATGAGATCTTTTTCCGGGGGATCATCGAATTCTCGAACCTCTGCGAGAGAGACTGCCTCTACTGCGGACTGAGACGGTCGAATCACCGCCTCGGCCGTTACCGGATGCCGGAGGATGAGATTCTCGCGACGCGCGAAGGATCCGAGACGAGGGGGTCGGCACGGTGGTCCTTCAGTCCGGCGAGGATCCCTTTTTTACCGTGGAGAAGCTCTCCGATCTGATCGGCCGGATCAGGGAGGAGACCGGCCTTGTGGTCACCCTCTCCGTCGGGGAGAGACCGCTTGCCGATTACCGGGCCTTTCGGGAGGCGGGTTCCAATCGTTATCTCCTCAAATATGAAACGGCATCGTCCGATCTCTACCGGCGGCTTCGGCCGGGGTCCTTTCTTGCGGACCGTCTCCTGTGTCTTAAGGCGCTCGGCGAGTCGGGGTATGAGGTGGGCACCGGAAACATGGTCGGCCTCCCCGGTCAATCCCTGGAGACGCTGGCCGACGATCTCCTCCTGATGAAGGATCTGCACGCGGACATGCTGGGAATCGGTCCTTTCCTCCCCCACCCGGAGACCCCCCTTGCCGCCTTTCCCGCGGGCGACCTCTCCCTGACGCTGAAGGTCCTGGCCGTGGCCCGGCTTCTCACCCGGACAACGAACATCCCCGCCACGACGGCCCTGGGCAATCTCGATCCCCGGGGGCGTCTCATGGCCCTTCAAGCCGGCGCGAACGTCGTCATGCCGGATTTCACCCCGCCGGCCTACCGGAATCTCTACGAGATTTATCCCGGCCGGAACAAAACAGAGGATGCATCCGATTTTCTGAGCCGTCTGAAAATCGATATCGCCCGTATGGGACGCACAGTAGGCCGGGGAGCCGGAAGCGCCTCTGCAAGGCGTGCCGACACCCTGGATAACCCCCCATACCCGTGATTTCGGGCACAACGAAAGACGAAAATCACCCCCACCCTCACCCTCCCGCATCACAGGGGGAGGGGATAATTCATTTATTTCGAAATCATTTCATGTCAAGTGTGTATCAAGACCAGCCCTCAAGGGGGAAGGACACAGGGGAGGGGCATTTTCATATAAATGACAGGCAGTGTGCGGATCGGGGGCAGGCAGACCCGGTTCTCAAACCTGGGTGATCTTCCGGGAGGGGAGTTCGATGCAGGTGAGGCGTCCGCCGTAGACCGCCCCCGTGTCGATGCCGATCTTTTTCTTTTCGATCAGAGGTTTGGAGAGGGGGGTGTGGCCGAAGACGACGGTCCGGCCGAAATCCCATCTGGAATCGATGAACTCGTGACGGATCCAGAGCATATCTTCCGGCGACTGATCGGCGATGGCGATGCCCGGCCGGAGCCCCGCGTGGACAAAGAAATAATCGTCCATTTCGTGAGAGAGGGGCAGGGAGGCGAGGAAGCGGAGGTGATTTTCCGGAAAGCCTGTCCCTTTCCTGGCTTCGTCGAGGGAGATGCCGTAGGAATCAAGGGTGCTCTGGCCTCCATTGTTCAGAAAGAGCTCCTCGTCCCGCCCCTCCAGGTAGTAATTGAGGAACATCGACTCGTGGTTTCCCCTGAGACAGATCAGATTCGGGCAGGTCTCTTTCAGGTCGAGGAGGGTGTCGATGACCCCCCGCACTTCCGGGCCGCGGTCGAGATAATCGCCGATGAGGATGAGGGTGTCGGAGAGGGGATCGATCCTGATCCGGTCAAGGAGCCGCTTCAGAAGACCGTTGCACCCGTGGATGTCGCCGATGGCCAGTATCCTGCCCGTTGTCGTGGAATCTGTTTTCATTTCAGCGGTCGTTCTGCGCGAAGAGGGCCTCTACGAACTCCCCGGCCCGGAAGGGTCGGAGATCTTCCAGTTGCTCGCCGACGCCGATGTAACGGAGCGGAATGTTCAATTCCTTGGCGATCCGGACGACCACGCCCCCTTTTGCGGTTCCGTCCAGCTTCGTCAGGATGAGGCCTGTGACGCCGATCTCGTCCTTGAACATCCTTGCCTGGGCGATGGCGTTCTGGCCGGTGGTCGCGTCCAGGACGAGGAGGACCTCGTGCGGCGCGCCGGGGAGCTCCCGCCCCATGATCCGCCTCATCTTCTTGAGCTCCTCCATCAGGTTGACCTTTGTGTGGAGCCGTCCCGCGGTGTCGATGATGACAACCCCCGGCCGGCCGGCCTTCGCGGCGCGGATGGCGTCATAGACGACGGCGGCGGGGTCGGCGTTCGCCGCCTGGCGGATCAGCGGGACATCCACCCGCTTCGCCCACGCCTCGAGCTGTTCGATGGCCGCCGCGCGGAAGGTGTCCGCGGCGACGAGCGTCACCGCATGCCCCTCCGCTTTCAGTTGATGGGCCAGCTTTCCGATCGTCGTGGTCTTTCCCGTGCCGTTCACCCCGACGACCATGATCGTATAGATCTCACCCGGCGGAATCCGGAAGGGGGCCTCGTTCTTCAGGAGGATCTCCCGCATCGTCTCCCGGAGGACTCTCCTGAGGATCTCCGGGCTGCCGAGTTCCTTCCGCCGTACCCTGTTCCTTCAGCGACGCGATGAGTTCCCCGGTGAAGGTCGGTCCCACATCGGCCACGATGAGGGCCTCTTCCAATTCATCGAAGAGCGCCTGATCGATCTCCTTGCTCCCCAGGATGATGTCGTCGACGTCCGTCAGGAGGAGTTTCCGGGTCTTGGCGAGCCCCGATTTCAACCGGTCGAAGAAGCCCTTTTTTGTGTTATCCTGTTCCACTATAGCTCTCCTTGAAGGCATCCACGCAGTCGGGGCAAAGCTGTGTTCCCCGTACATCCTCGATAATCTCCATCGCCTGTTCATGGTTCATCCCCCGGCGATAGGGGCGATCGCTGGTCAGGGCATGGTAGGTGTCGGCAACGGCGGTCATCCGGGCCCAGAGCATGACCTCGCTCCCCTTGAGCCCCTTGGGGTAGCCCTTTCCGTCAAATCGCTCATGGTGGTGGAGGATGACCGGCAGCAACGGCTTGATGCTCGGAATCGCGCTGAGAATCGACGCCCCGATGGTGGGATGTTGCCGGATGATGACAAACTCCGCTTCGCTCAGACGTCCGGGTTTCAGCAGGATACTGTCGGGTACGCCGATCTTGCCGATGTCGTGGAGTCTACACGCGATGCCCAGTGACTCTATCCCCTCGGCGTCGATATTCATCCTGCGGCCCATTTCCTCCACAAGCGTGGCCACTGTTTCGGAATGTCCCCTGGTGTAAGGATCACGGGCCTCCAAGGCCGTGATGAGGCTGGTGATACTGGCCAGCATCATTTTTCTCTCTGTGCCGAGACGCTCCTTTTCCTTGAGCATGATGAGGAAATGGTCCGAAAGCAGTCTTTCGACGGTGATCACGATCTGTTCCAGGTTGAAGGGTTTGACCAGATAGCCGGCGGCGCCCAAGTACAGCAGGCGGCGCATCATGGAGCGATCGCTGTTGGCGCTCATGATGACGAAGGGGATGACGGCCAGGGCGGGATCGGCATGGAGTGTCCTGCAGAAATCGATCCCATTCATCTCGGGCATGTCGACATCACTGATGATCAGATCCGGTCGCTGCTCATCGATGCGCTTCAAAGCCTGCTTGCCGTTTTCCGCCGTGATCACCTTAAAGCCTGCCTCTTCGAGGGCCTGCGTCACAAGATGGCGGATGGTGCGCGAATCATCCACTACAAGAACGAGCCGATTATGGTGAAACTTGAATTTTTCCAGCACGCTTTCGATGGTTTCGATCAATTGCGTCTGCGCCTGTGATTTCGAGACATAGGCGGCGGCGCCCGCTTTGAAGCCCCGGTCGATATCTTTATCGGTATCAAGGGAGCTGAGCATGATCACGGGGATGCCCCTTGTGCCGGGACTGTCCTTGAGCTTCTCGCATAGACCAAAGCCGTCCAGGTGGGGCATCTCCACATCCGAGATGATAAGGTCAAAATGGCCCGAAAGCGCCGCCTCGACCCCCTGCTGTCCGTCTTCCGCCTGGGTGACCCGGGCGCCGAACTGTTCGAGCTGCCGCGTCAACGCTTTCCGCACGATCGCACTGTCATCGACGATGAGGATGTTCGGTTGATGGTCCATGAATACGGCTCCTTCGTAAAAACGGCGATCGCAGGGGGGTGGCACCCCTTTGGGTGGCTTAATGCGCTGATGGATATGGCTTGTTTTTTTGCGCGCTGAGCATAAGAAAAGGAGTCTTGTATGTCAAGGACATTCATCACAATCTATTGTGTCAAGAGAGGAGTTTTTTATGAGGGATTCAGGTCGTTCCGGTCAACCGGGTCTTTGTTCACGCCATCCCCAGGCCCTTCAGGAAGGCATTGATCCGTTCATAGGCGTCACGTATGATTCGCTCCCTTTCTTCCGGATCATCCGCCTCTTCGAAGTCGGCGACGAACTTCGGCCCGAGTGCCTTGAGAGAGGCAAAGTGCTTGCCCATCTTTGTGAGTCCCTCCTGAACCAAGCCGTGGGAGAGATGGGGCCGAAATTCCTCCGTGTGTGCGTCGATAGCTTGTAACTTTCTTCCCGGATTTGCACATGGTTCAGGGCGAGATCGATATCCATGCTTCCCACATGGGGCCGTGGCTCCTGGGGGATCAAGAGTTCCGGTACCCTACCGCCAATGAGGACGATACTGTCCCGGTACTCGCCCAGAAGGTGAGTCAGTTCGATCAGGACCGATTTCGCCGCTTCCACAGCCTCAGCCGTATAATCCCTGCGTGTCACCATGAGCGCTTGATCACCTCCTCCAGAAGTGCTCTCGCCGCTTCCTCGCCGCGTCCCTTCACCCCCGTCAAATCGAGGTAAACCTGCATCGGTGATGCGACGCAAATCCCGTCGATGAGCCGTGCGCCGTACAGGACACCTTCGTCAGAGGGGGCATAAAGGGTGACATTGGCGCCGCTGTCCACCTCCTTCAGAGAGAGGATCTCCGCAATTTTATCCGTATCGCGCGACACATAGGCCATGACTCGCTGGTAGCGGACGGCAGGGGCATATCGTGCCGCCCCGGAAAAGCCGGTCAAGGCATAGGGTATTCCCTCCCTTTTGCAGGCTCCAGCCAGGTCGGTCTCTATCTCGGCGATGCCTTTCAGGGTGTAGTAGTTTCTGGAAACCATTTTCCTGGCGCTGTAGTTCGTTGACCATTCGGACAGGAGGCTTTCCGGATCCCGGGGTAGCAGCCCGGCATCGGACCCCTTGAGCCATTCGCGGTCTTCCAGGAGGCGCTTTACATTGGAAACCTGCCCCAGACTGACGGCCGCCTCTTCGGCGAGAGCCTGGACCCGCCATGCCTTTTGAGGATCAGTCAAGAGCACGCGCAGGACCCGCGCCGCCTTCGGGGAATAGAGGGAACGCAAGTCCCGTTTTTCGGCATAAGGGTTGGGCTTGCCTGTCTGCTCGATATAGACCTGACCAAAGGTCAGCCAGCAGTTGCCGGCAAGATCGAGATAGCCGATCTTCACCTGGTTACAGATTTCTGCTGTTTGTGCAGAGATATAGGGGGCGGCAAAGACTCCATAGAGTGTCGGGTCCTGTTCACGAAAACGGGCCAGTTGGTAGGCAACTGTGCGGGCAATGCGGGGCTGACCGCTGTTCTTAACTTCCAATGCCAGACGCTGTCGCTGCTCTGCAATGCGCACAGTGGCGACAATATCGATACGGACGTCTCCAACCGTGAGCTCCCTTTCCATGGATTCGATCTCCAGGAAGGGGACTCGTTGTAAGCAGGCCCTCAAGGCGTTTTCAACCTCTAGCTCTATGTTTTTTTCAGACACTTTCATTATTAAATGGCCTTTCAACATTTGTTGAAAGTACTTTTTATAGTGAAATAGTTAAGTTGCCAAGTAGTATTTCAGCAATAATAATATTTTCAACAAATGTTGAAAATATAGAAAATAGTGAAAAAGATATGTCAGTGTTGTTCAGGTGCCGGTAAGCCACCTGCAATTTCTGCCTTATGATTCCCTCTTGTCTAATTTTATGAATTCTAAAAGCCTTAAGGCTTCTTTAGGAGGTCTATTCAGTGGATGCACAATCCTTCTTCTTACTTTGATAGTCACCGACATTCCGGGAATAATTGAATCCGTCTTGAGGTATTGTGAATATTGTTCACCCGCTTCCTTAGAAACCGTCCCATAGGAAAGATCACCAGCCACTTGTATTTCGAATCTTTTATGTCCGGGCAGCAACCCAACAAAGAGTCCTTCCAAAATATCATCGTCCTCATCAATGGTTGTGCTCTCTGTTCTTAATCTAGCCCTTCTAATGGATAGCTTATCGATTGTAAAATCAAATTGCTCTTCAACTAATCTTAAGGTCGCTCCGCCAGAGTCAAGGATGACAAAGAATTCGGTTCGCGGGCTTTTGCGCAGTCGGCTCCGCGACCTTCAGACGCTTCGCTCCGGATAAATCAGGGGAATCAGGAAAGGTTGACGGAGACCAGTGTGGAAATCCCATGTTTCTGCATGGTGACGCCGTAGAGGCTGTCGGCGATTTCCATCGTCTTTTTGTTGTGGGTGATCACCAGGATCTGGGAGTGGCTGACGGTCTCCTTGACGAGACGGTTGAAGAGCCCGATGTTCGTGTCGTCGAGCGCCGCGTCGACCTCGTCCAGCAGGAGGAAGGGGACGGGGCGGTAGAGGAGGATGGAGAAGATGAGCGCGATCGCCGACATGGATTTCTCGCCGCCGGAGAGGAGCGTGACGCTCTGGGTCCGCTTCCCGGGGATCCGGATTTCGATGTCGACACCCGTTTCGAGGAGGTCGTTCTCGTCGGTCAGGCGGAGTTCCGCGCGGCCGCCGGGGAAGAGGCGGGCGAAGATCTCCTGGAAGCACTTGTTGACCCCTTCGAAGGTCTCCGCAAACCGTTTCCGGGAGATGGCGTTGATCCGTGTGATGGTCGTCTGAAGGGTCGCAAGCGAGGTGTTGAGATCGGCGACCTGGGCGGTGAGGAATTCGTAACGGGTCTTCAGCTCCTCATGTTCGTTCAGGGCCAGGAGGTTGACCTCGCCGAAGGTACTCGACGGCCTGGCGGTCTTTTTCCAGCTTTGCGCCGAGTTCCTCGATCGCCTCGGGTTCGAGCGGCTGGAAATCGGTGATGAGCTGGGCGAGGTCGGTCGTGTACTTCTCCTGGAGATTCTGCCGGAGGTTTTCCATCTGCATCACGCACTCCCGGAAGGCCACCTCCAGCTCGTTTCCTTCCTGGATCAGCCGGTCGAGGATCTTCTTGACGTCGCGGATATTCGCCTCCCGCTCCCTGAGGAGGGCCTCCTTCTCCGAATGGGCGTTCCTCTTTCCTAAGAGGGCCGCCTCCAGGGCCTGGTAGTCGGCATAGTGTCTCTTGAGCGCCTCCTCATCGGAAGCGATCTGGGCGGCGAGCGTCTGAGCCTCCTGCTCACAGACTTCCGCATCTCTGATTTTGGCTTCGATTTCACGGGTGTGGTCGGTGAGGGAGGTCTCCAGACGGGCCAGGGTCTTCAGGTCGGCCTCCCGCTTTTCCTCCAGAGAGGCCAGCCGGATTTTCTGCTCCGTCAGGGTTTTCTCCTGCTGCTCCAGATCGGCCCGGAGCGCCTCCCCTCTCTCCCGGGTGACGGCCATCTCCCCGTTGAGCGCCACCTCGCGGGCCTCCAGGGTCTTGATCTCCGCCTCATGCTTCGCGCTTCTCTCCCGCGCCTCGGCCGCCTGCGACAGGAGATTCTCCCGGTTGAAAACGAGGACCTTGTAACGATCTCCAACCTGACGAAGTTCCCCTTCGTATCGCTCCAGATCCTTCTTGAGACCGTTGGTCCGGAGTTCCGTAAGGTGGAGCTGGGAGCGCAGCCGGAGGAGCTCCTCGTCCCACTGGGCGATCAGTGAGGCGGTCCGCTTCCTGCCGTTCTGCTCTTCCAGAAGCTCAGTCCGCCAGCGATGCGACTTCTGTGGAGAGCTCGCTGATTTCGCGCCGGTTCCGCAGGAGGCTCTTTTCCCCGCCGCTGCCGCTGCCGCCCGTCAGGATGCCGCTCGGGCTGATGATATCCCCCTCCGGCGTGACGAAGGTTCCGCAGAAGCCGTTCTGCCGCCAGAGGGAGACGCCGTTCAGGAGGTTCGGGATGAGAAGGACGTCGCCCAGGAGTTCGTTGACGATCGCCCGGTAGTCCTCCTGGACGATGATCCGCTCGACGAGCGGCACCGCTTCCTTGAGGTGTTCGAATGCGGACCCGGCGGAGGCGTGGGGCCGGACCTCGAGGGGAACGAAGCTCCCCCTGCCGAGGGAGGAGCTTTTGAGATAATCGATCGCCCGGATGCCGTCCGTCTGGTTTTTCACCACGACATACTGGAGCTTCTCGCCCAGGACCGCCTCGACGGCGGTCTCGTACTCTTGGGGCACGCGGATATGGTCGGCGACGAGCCCCAGGAAAAGTTCCCGGGAGAGGTCCTGGCGGCCGGCGCCCTTGCCTCCGGTCATGAGGGATTTGATCCCTTCGTTGCACCAGGCGTAACTTTCATCGAATTCCTTCAGGGAGGCGAGACGCGATGACTTTCGGCTGCTCTCCTCACGGAGTTCGGCGATTTTCTCGTCGCTTTCCGCAAGCTCGCCCCGCGCCCTTACCAGCTCGTCGGCGATCTCCTCTCTTCTCCCGCCGAGGTCGGCAAGACTCTCCTCCTCGGCAGCCAGCCCGGAGCGGAGCTTCTCCAGGGTGCGGCCGAGTTCCGCCGACCTCTTCTTGTTTTCCTCGATCTCCCGGTTCTCATGCGCTTCCCGTCTTACGAAGTCTTCGATCATCCGGGCGAGGCTTGCCACCGTGTTTTTCAGCTTGGCCTTTTCGGTCACGATATCGATGTACCGGACCTTTTTTTCTTCCTGTTCCTCCCGGCAGGCCCGATCCATCCTCCGGAGTTCATCCAGGGTCTGCCCGCTTTCGGCGACGCTCTTCCGAAGGCCGGCTATCGTCCCCTCCGCCTCCGCCGCGGCGGCTTTGAGGTCGGCGATCTCGTCCCCGGTTTCCCCCTCCCGTCGCTTCAGGGCCTCGCTCTCCGCGAGGTCCTTCTGCTCTTCTGGCGGTGAGATCGGCGATCTTCCGCCGGGAGAATTCGATCCCCTGCTCCTTGATGTTGATGGTGTTTTTCGTCTCGTAGAGTTTTTCCTGGTGGACCGAAATGAGATTTTCCTGTTCGAGGACATCCGCTTTCAATGCCTCCAGGTCGGCTTCGTGACCCTTCAGGCGCGTCCGGACCTCCAGCTCTTCGTTCTTGTGCGCATTTTTTGCTTCCTCCCGGGAGTTCCGGCGTTCGGTGAGGTCGGCATAGGTCTGGAGGGCGACGGTGAGCTCAGCCTCCTTCACCGCTTTTTTCAGGGCCTTGTACTGTTCCGCCTTTTTCGCCTGCCGGGAGATCGTGCCCAACTGCGACTTGACCTCGCGGATGATGTCGTTCAGGCGGAGCAGGTTCTGCTGGGTCGCCTCCATCTTCCGGGCGGCCGACTCTTTCCGGCTTTTGTACTTGGAGATGCCGGCGGCCTCCTCGATGAACTGCCGCCGCTCCTCCGGCTTTGCCTCGACGAGGGAGGCGACGCTGTTCTGCTCGACGAGGGAGTAGGTCCGGGCGCCGACCCCCGTGCCCATGAAAAATTCCCTGACGTCCAGTAGACGGCAGGGAATCTTGTTGATCGTGTATTCGCTCTCCCCGTCGCGGAAGAGGCGCCGGGTGATCATCACTTCGCTGAATTCCGCAAAGCTTCCCGGGAATTGCTGCTCATCCGCCGAGAGCGTCATGGAGACTTCGGCCATCCCGACGGGGGAGGCCTCCTCCGAGCCGTTGAAGATGATGTCGTCCATCTTCTTCCCGCGGAGCGTCTTGACCCGCTGCTCGCCCATGACCCAGCGGATCGCATCGGCGATGTTGCTCTTGCCGCAGCCGTTCGGGCCGACGATGCCGCTGATCCCCGGGGAGAAATCGACGACGACCTTTTCCAGGAAAGATTTGAAACCGGTTATTTCCAGCTTCTTTAGTCTCATCTTCTATAAAATCCATTGCATAGCAGAATTTTGACGGATTCTAACAGAAGAAAGGGGGCTTGTAAAGCAAAAATACAACAGCATGTGGCGCGTCGGAAACTTACCACAATATATAGTGAATTATGGGAGCGAAGTGATGGAGTGTCGCTATACATGTATTCTGATCGGAGGGGCTCTGTCAACGTCTTTAATGCCTGAGGACCGTCTTCTGGTAGAGGTCGCCGAAGGCGCCCTGCGGATCGTACTTCGCCTTGAGCTTTTGGTAGGCGGCGCCGTTGTATTGGCGCCGGAATTCGTCTTCGGGAAAGAAGGATTGGGAATAGAGCGATTTGCGGCCGCCGAGCTCATGGACGGTGCGCTCGACGCGGCGGTTGAAATGTCCGGCGGACTTCTCGGAAGAGGTTCGGACGCTTCCCCAGAACCCGAAGTTCAGGTAGAGCGCACCCGGTTTCATGGCAAAAAGGGTCCAGTCCGCGGCGGCGGCGAGGGGGCGTAGCGGGCAGATCCAGCAGGGCCGGATGTCGATCTCGCGAAAAAAGAAATCGAGAAATTCCGGGGTATTCTCGATGGGGATCTCGACGTCCTGGATCACCTGTTCGAACAGCTCGACGGGCCTGTGCAGGGCCTTGCGAATCGCCGTGGTCCGCTCCCCGACCTTCCATCGCTCGTACAGCGATTTGAGCTTCCAGTAGGAGCTGGAACGGAGCATCCAGCGTCCAAAAAGAAGGCGCAACAGGGGATTCTGCATGCCAAAGCTCCGTGAACACCAGAACCAGTCGGGATCCCATCTCCAGAGGAAATCCCTTATGGTCAAAAGATCCTCGGTCCGGCTCCGCAGGGAGTGGTAGTAGATCTGCATCCCTTTGTAATCGCTGACCGGGCCGCCTTCCGGGGTCTGTCTTGCCGTGGTGAGTACAAAGTCGTCGGGCGTGAAGGCGACTCCCTCGACGAAATCCGGCGCATCAGGACCCTGAGCGCAGGCCGCGACCAGCGCAGCGAGGAACGGCGCACGGTCGGTGAAGCGCCGGTGGGTGAGCCTGACGAACGGACTTGCAGGCAGGAGCTTCACCCGCAGGCGAAGGATGTAGCCGAGGGTTCCGTAGGAATTCGGGACGGCATGGAAGAGGTCCGCGTTTTCGTTGTCGGGTCGACAGATGCGGATGGTTCCGTCGCCGCAGAGGATTTCCATCTCCTCGACCGTCTCGTGGACGAGCCCGTACCTGAACGAGGAGGCTTCGATGCCGACCCCCGAGACGGCGCCGCCGATCGTAATGGTCTTCAGCTCCGGAACCACGGGGGGACGAAGGCCCTTCGAGAGCGCCGCATCGGTGAAATCCTCGAAGGTGGTCATCCCTTCCACTTCGGCGATCCGGCGTTCCGGGTCGATCTCGATGACCCGGCCGAGGCGTCGGACGTCGAGCCTTTCGGCTGCGGCCTCTCTGCGGGTGCGGAACAGGTTCGACGTCTTCTTCGCCAGTCGGACCGGCCTTCCTGCCCGACTGGCCATAGCACGGGAGAGTTCCCGACAGGTCTCGCGATAGGATTCCCAGCTGTCAAAAAGGTCAGGGAGGTTCCGGCTCATCAGCGGGCCCTTTTCCAGCCGCCGCGGACGCCATCCTTCGAGAGGACCAGTTGCCAGAGCTGGTTCTGCCGGCTGCGAAATGCCCCCGCGCAGGAGAGGAGGTAATACCGCCACATCCGGTAGAAGCGCTCGCCGTATTCCCCGCAGAAACGCGGCCAGGCCTTCTCGAAATTCGCGTGCCAGGCCATCAGGGTGCGGTCATAATCGGCGCCGAAGCTGTGCCAGTCTTCGAGGACAAAGAGGTCGTCCATGGCCTGGCCGAGCTGCGCGACGGAGGGCAGCATCCCGCCCGGGAAGATGTAGCGGTCGATCCAGGGATCCGTGTGAGTCACTGAGCGGTTTCTGCCGATGGTGTGCAAGAGGAACATCCCGCCCGGTTTGAGGCAGCGGTAGGCGAGTTCGAGGAACCCGCGGTAATTCTTGTAGCCGACGTGCTCGCACAACCCGATCGCGGCCACCTTGTCGAAGGCGCCCGTCGCCTCGCGGTAGTCCTGGAGGCGAAACTCCACGGGAAGGCCGTTGCACCTTTGACGGGCCCATTCGATCTGCGCGGTGGAAATGTTGTAGGCTGTCACCTGCACGCCGTAGTGCTCAGCCGCATAGCGCGCGAAACCGCCCCACCCGCACCCGAGTTCGAGGACCTTCTCGCCGGGTGCGAGGGCAAGTTTGCGGCAGATGAGGTCGAGCTTGGCCTCCTGGGCGGCGGCAAGGTCCCCCGCGGTCCCGTTCCAGTAGGCGCAGGTGTACTGCATGTAGGGGTCGAGCATCGCCTCGTAGAAAGTATTGCCGATGTCGTAGTGGACCTTGGCCACCTTTTGCGAGCGTTGCTTGCTCTGCCGGTTGAGAAGCCTTGCCTTGGCGACTTCGACGAGCATGGCGGGGGTGGGACGGATTTTCCGGTCGTGGTGGGCGGTCAGCGCCCGGTCGAAGAACTGATCCAGGGCCTCGCAGTCCCACATCCCTTCCATGTAGGATTCCCCGAGTCCCAGCGAAACGTCGTCGCAGATGCGCACGTAGGCGTCTTCATCGTGGCATTGCATATCCCACGGCCGCCCGCCGTTGATGCGGATATCCGCCCGGTCAAATAGGGTCGCGATCAAGTCTGGCAGCTTGGACATGCGTTCCTCCTGTCTTTAAGTTCAACAGAGCGGCATTTCCTGGTGCGACAGGCCGGTATTCAGTTTTGACATAGTAAATATACCGGGAAGGTGAGGGTGGGTCAAGGGAATTTGGCTGCCGGGAAATATCCGATTGAAAGATCCTCTTAAAGGATTTATGATTAGCTTCTTCGTAAAAAGTCAAAAATCCCTCCCCCTCGACGGGGGAGGTTAGGGTGAGGGTGGGAAGTAACCGGATTTCAATGTGTTCCATCCCCCTCCCCTTAATCCCCTCCCGCCAGGGGAGGGGAACATTTACTTGTTTACGAGGTCGTCATTACTCAATTGCTGTGCCATTGACCCGATGCTCGGTTCGGAAATAGAGAGGAGGCGATCGTTCCCATGGAGAAACATCTGGTTTTTGTCGGCGGGGGGCATGCCCATCTGCTCTCGCTGAAAAATCTTGCCCACTTCAAGAGCCTGGGTCACCGGGTCACACTGGTGAGCTCTTCCCCCTATCACTATTATTCCGGAATGGGACCCGGCATGCTCTCCGGGATTTACCATCCCCGGGAGGCACGCTTTCATGTAAAAAAGCTTGCCGAGGATCGGGGGGCGGCCTTCATCGAGGGGAAGGCCGTCAAGGTGGACCCCGCTGAGCGTGTAATTTTTTTGGACTCCGGCGAGACGGTTCATTACGACGTCGCGTCCTTCAACACGGGAAGCGACGTTCCCGTCGAGAGGCTGGTCACAAAACCTGAAGATAATCTATTTCCCGTAAAGCCTGTGCTCCATCTCCTCAAGGCCCGGCAAATCATTGTGAAGGCGATCGAAGAAGGCAGGTCGCTGCGGTTCGCCGTTGTGGGAGGAGGTCCGGCAGGCGTTGAAATTTCAGCCAATCTCCTGAGACTCCTGAAGGATAATCGGGGGAAGGGAGAAATCACCCTGGTTGCGGCAAAAAAGCTGCTGGACGGTGCACCGGACAAGGCGCGCCGTCTGGCGGTGGAGTCGCTCGCCCGAAGGGGAGTCCGGATCATCGAAGGGGCTCAGGTGAAGGCCGTTGAAAGGCAAAAAGTCCTCCTGAACGATGGAGAAGAGATTGCCATGGACATCGCCTTCATCGCCATAGGCATTCGACCTTCTCCTCTTTTTCGCGACTCGGGGATTCCCACGGGGCCCGACGGAGGAATGCTGGTCAACTCCCATCTCCAGAGTGTGGCCTATCCGGAACTCTTCGGGGGCGGGGACTGCATCAGTTTGGAAGGACGTCACTGGCCAAGGTGGGCGTCTACGCGGTGAGGGAAAACCCCATTCTTCACCATAATCTGACGGCGGCGCTGGAAGGGGGGACGATGACCGTCTTTACGCCTCAGTCGCATTACCTGCTGATCTTCAACATGGGGAATGGAAAGGGCATTTACTGGAAAAAGGGCTGGGTATGGGAGGGCAGGCTGGCGTTCCTGCTGAAAGACTATATCGACCGGAAGTTCATGAGGGAATTTCAACTCTCCGGGGAGCTCGATGAGCTATCGGACATCGGCGAAGAGAGGAAAATAGAGAGGTGGGCGATGGATATATTGAATTACTTCAAACCCGTTTCGACCTGGTCCGCGGAAAAGGTCCGCGAATTTTTGAAAGCCAATACCCAGGATGCCTATCAATTGGTCGATGTGAGAACACCCAAAGAGTATGAAAAGGGTCATCTTCCCGGTGCACGGCTGATCCCTTTGGGAGAGCTCGCGGAGCGCCTGTCCGAGCTGGATCCCGCCAAACCGACGCTGGTTTACTGAGCGGCGGGATTACGCAGCCGGGCGGCTGCCGCCACATTTTCAGGAGCGGGATTCAAAGAGGTTTACAGCATGGAAGGGGGGATCAATGCCTGGCAAGGACTGGTGGCGGAGGGGACGCCGCAGTCGGGCATGGCCTATTTTTCTCCGGCGACAAAACCGGAAGAGTGGATGGCCCTGGCATGGATGATGGAAGACGGCACCCGTAAGTTCTATGCGGAGCTGGCTGCTGGGCTGAAGGACGATGAGGCAAGGGATCTGTATGTACAGCTGTCGGAAGCGGAAGAGAACCACAAGGCCGCCCTTCTCCGTCTTTACAACGAGCTCCCCGATAAGACGTCCGGTTTGGAGTTCCCCGGGGGGCTGATTTCCGATGGAAGGCAGGAAGACGTGATGGAAGGGGGAATGCGCGTCGGTGAAGCGCTGCAATGGGCGAAGGGAAAAAAGACGACCGACGTCCTGGAACTCTCTCTCTCCCTGGAAACCAATGCGTACGATCTCTATCTCACCATGGAACGCAGGATGGGAGAGAAGCGGGCGGCACAGGTCTTTCATGTGCTGGCCGGCGAGGAAAAGCAGCACCTCGAACGATTGAGCCTTCTGCTCGAAAAAAAGATATAGGTGTCTTCAGAGTTCATTCATCAGGTTCATAAGGGAGAAGGTGTCATGAGGAGAGGAAGACGGAGTGTGAATAGGATCTTGGCGGTCGATGTGGGGACCCAGTCTCTGAGGGTTGGAGTGGTCGACCGTGATTTCAGGGTCCTTGAAAAACAGCAGGTAAGCTATACTCCCCAGGTCATTTCGAAAAACAAGGTAGAAATCGACCCCGAAATCCTTTGGAATGCCTTCGTCGAAGCCTGCAAACAACTCGTCCACGGGAAGGATGTGGAAGGCATGTCCTTCTCTACCCTATGTCCCTCTTTGGTCCCGATGGATGCTGAAGGACGTGCTCTGGGCCCCATGATTCTTCACCTCGACCGGAGAAGCTATCGCCAGGCTCTCTGGGCGCTGGAACGTGTCGGTGAAGATCGATTTCTGCGGTCGGCCGGGAACCTTCCTTTTCCCGGCGGCATTTCCCTGACATCCATCCTTTGGATCAAAGAAAACGTCCCCTCCATTTACAATCGACCTGATGTCGTTTTCGGCCATGCGGTCACTTTTTTCATGAAACGCCTGACGGGAAGATTTCTCATTGATCCCTCCAATGCTTCCTTTACCGGTGTTTATGAAACGGTGAAATACGGAAACTGGGATGATGGGCTGTTGAATGACCTGGAAATTTCAAGGAAGAAGCTTCCTGAGGTGGTCATGTCATCCACGGTCGTCGGGGAGCTTAACAAAGGAGTGGCCGATTTGACCGGACTTCCCTGCGGGATTCCGATTGTAATCGGGGCCAATGACACCACCTGCGCCGCTGTTGGAGCGGGTGTCACAGAACCTGGGACACTGATGAACACCTCAGGCACCGTCGAGATTCTGCTGGTATGCCTCGACCGACCGTGGGTGGGGAAAGATCATCTCCTGAGAACCCATGCCTACCCGAATCGTTGGTTGGCCATGAGAACCGTGGGCGCCGGCGGAGCTTCATTGGAGTGGTTCAGAAAGAACTTTTGTCAAGAGATGTCCAAAGAGCATTTCTATAGCGAATACCTGGTGAGCGTCTTATCAATCTCCGACCCGCCGGAGACCCAGTTTCATCCTTTCCTGTCGGGAGACCGTCATCGCGTGAGACAGAAATCCGCCTCCTTCACGCGGCTGTCCCTAAGCACGACAAGAGAGGATTGTCTTCGTGCTGTAGCCCACGGAATCGTCTCTTTCCAGCTGCAGGGTCTCAGAGAATGGGAGAAGAAGATGACACTCGAGCGGAGCATCTATCATGTCGGCGGCGGCGCAAGTGAAGCGTACACCCAATACAAACAGAGACTGCTCAAAGGTTTCAAATTCATTCAGCTGGGGGAGACAACTCTGAAAGGTGCGGCCCAGTTGGGCTTTGAAGCTATTTATCATTTTGATGGAAGATTAAAATAGGTGAATTTCGAATGGAAAAGAGGAAATGCGGTAATCTTGATACAGCGGAAGCTTATGATGACAGAAATAGCGAACGTCCCTTAGACGAAGCAATTCAAGGAATTTCAAGAGACAAATTTTACAACAGAATTTGTTATAATGATACCGCAATGTGGGATATTAAAATTGACTATTATCTAACCGAAACGGAAGACTGGAGGGAAGGATGGAAACAAAGAGCTGTATTTATTGTCGTCGCACTCTTGATTTGAATGAGTTATTAGAAAAGGCTGGAAAATATCGTTGTAAAGACGAAAATAACTGTTTAGAATACCAAAATAGAGAAGATCCTGCCAATTCTATTGAAAATACTGATTATATTTCTGATGTAGTAAAATCTTCGTTGATTGAGGCTAGACAACGTATTGCCACTTATAAAAGCACAAAGGATTATCAGACAAAAAGTAGCATGGGAGATAATGTCAAGATATCGGAGGAATCAATAGCTGAATTTACGTGGATGAAATCCGTTGTGGATGTTTTAGCGTCAGAATATAAAGAAAATAATAAATTCGTATTTCAATATGACGAAACGAAAAAAAATGAATATAAAATTTCATTTAATCGATGCAGATAAAATTTGTATTTCACAGTTAAAATAGATAATATTACCGGATCAAGATACTCATTGATTGTAGCCAAGGAAGACATCTTGATAATAAAGACCATTTTTATGAAGAATTCATTTATAAGTCATACCCCAGTAGTCAAAGAGAAGATGTCATTAAGGATTTATCTGTAATTCTAATTGCCTTCGAAGAGGAAAAAGATCACATATCCGCCTTATTGAACGAATTCCGCATGGAAATCGAATCCAGATCTTATAATAATGATGCAGGAGCCGACTAATTCCATCCATGATGACATGCAGGAGATCTACCCGAAGCTCATTGAAGCGGACGCCTGGGTAATCGCCAGCCCCGTTTACTGGTTCAATGAATCAGGTCATCGAGCTACTGACGGACCGTTCGCGGAGGCCAAAGAGGTTATTGGCGGGATCTTTACGATCGACGCTGACAGCTACGATGAAGCCGTCGAGATCTCGAAGGATTGCCCGCATCTGAAATACGGAGGCTGGATCGAGGTTCGGGAGGTTGAGCCGACTAGCTAGAATGTCCGCGGAAGACCAGGTTCGCGATTCGATAGACCATCTGTTCAGGCATCAGGCCGGGCAGATGGTTTCTATATTGGCTCGCAGGTTCGGCGTGGCAAACATTGAGCTGATCGAGGATTCTGTGCAGGATGCGGTCGTTTCGGCTATGAAGACATGGCCGTACACCGGTCTTCCGGACAACCAGATCGCGTGGCTGATCCAGACGGCAAAGAATCGGGTCATCGACCAGCTTCGTCGCGAAGCCAAGAGCGAATCGATCGAGACCAGTGAGTTCGATATCCCCGACGATCGTCCGGACGAAACACGGTTCGAAGGTGAGCTGACCGAGGATCACGTGCGAATGATGTTCGCGTGCTGCCATCCGGAGGTTCCCGCTGACGCACCGCGAGTCGCCCTGACGTTGAAGATCGTTGGGGGATTTAGCGTCAGCCAGATCGCCCGAGCCTATCTGGCGAAGGACGAGACGATGGCGAAAATGCTGACGCGGGCGAAGCAAAAACTTCGGGAACGACTCGATCTCGAGATCCCGTCCGGAAAAGAATTGAATGAACGCCTCGATTCTGTCTTGCGCGTTCTTTATCTAATGTTCAACGAAGGGTATTCGACTTCAGATGGAGCCGACCTTATTCGCCGTGATATTTGCGACGAAGCTATCAGGTTGACTCGGATACTACTCGACCATCCATTGACGTCGTTGCCCAAGGTCCACGCAATTATTTCTTTATTCCTCTTTCAGGCCTCTCGACTCTCTTCCCGGACCGATGAGTTCGGTGATCTTCTTCTCCTCTTGCTCCGACCGGGACCGTTCAATGTGGGATCGCGAAATGCTCTCCGCTGGTCTCGAGCATTTCCGCATGGCAGCGTCGGGAAACGAACTTACCGATTATCATATCGAGGCCGAGATCGCATCCTTGCACGCGCTGGCCCCCGATTATGCGTCGACTGATTGGGAGCGAATTATTGCAGGCTATGACGTGTTGCTCTCGCGAAGATTCTCTCCCGTTGTCGCCCTAAATCTATTTTGGCCCTGTTCCTTGCCGTTTAACCGGCTACCGGTGATTCAAGGTAATAGTTGTCCGGCTTTCCCCATAGTAGTTTCACCATCCGCTTGATATTGCAGACCGTGGTCGCTAATAGCGTATGTATTCCTGCCCTGTCTAACCCGCGGTAACGGCACCTCCTCAATCCGCAATACCTGGTCAGATCGGCCACCTTTTGCTCAATTTTATAGCGATTACGGTAGGCTTGTTTCCCTTCTTCAGTTGCCAGTCTTTCTCTCGCCAGCCGAAAGTATGGCTCATAATAGCTGATGTAAATTCTTCTTCCCTCTTTATTCTTGACGCATTTGGCTTTTAACGGACAGGCATTGCATAAACTCGCTTTGAACTGGAAGGCATAGCCCGGTTTGTTTAGCTGGTAATTATAGAGGATTTCGCTGTAACAGTTGGTTGAGATATGTCCGGCCGGGCACATCAGTTTAATGTTTTCAGGGTCATAAAGGAAATCATCGACGGTAAAATAACCGGCTCCGTTCCGGTGGTTTACCTGCTTGGATAGAGCGATATTGGCGATGGTCTTGTTGCTAGCCAGTGATTCCAGATTTTCTCCCCAGTCGTAAGCTTTATCAGCGGTGAGTTCTTGCGGTTTAATAGAGTGGACTTCTTCCTGCTCCTTGAGCATCGGTTTGAGCTGGCTGCCATCCGTGGCGTTGGCCGGGGTGGTTTCTACTCCGGTAATGATACCCGTCTCTTCCTCCATGACGATATGGGCCTTGTAACCCGGCCAGGTTTTGCTTGTTTTCTTCCCCATCCTGGCATCCGGGTCCACCGGACTGAGAAGTTTATCTTTGGCATGTCTCCTCCCGATCGGCAACCGCCTTTTCCAGTAATTCCAGGTCTTTTTTGAGTTCCTCAGTCGGACTAATCTTTTTTGCTCTAAGCTCAGCGGTAACACTATCCAGTAATTTACCGGCAGCTTCAATCTCTTTCTGAAGTCCTTCTTCTGTAGAAGCAAATTTTACCTGCTTGGCATTTTGTAATTCCTTTAGTCCCAGCTTTTCCGCTATCTTGGTATCCTGCTTTGCGATAGTCTTCAGCACGTTCTCCCGGCACTTTCTTACCAGTCCGGTAATGCTGCTTAAGCTAATATTGGCAATAACGGGGGTTGAATCGATGATCTGCCGCTTCCCCTTTACCAGTCCCTTATCAATACATTGCCGGACGATCTGCTCCAAGACCGATCGAAATTTCTCTTCCCCTAACCTTTGAGCTCGGAAATAAGAAATGGTGGTGTAATCCGGTACCTCGGCATCGACAGCCAGACCCAGGAAGTACTTGTAAGCCAGATTTAGCCGGGCATTTTCCACTACCTGTCTATCGGAATCACCATAAATATACTGCAATAAGCACAACCGGAGCATGAACTCCGGGTCTTCCGCCGGCCTGCCAATATCCGGATTGTACCTGTCCTTAAGTATTTGCCTGACAAAAGAAAAATCGACCACCTGGTTGATCTTGCGAAGCAGATGGTCGACGGGGACGATACGGTCATACAGATAACTACCGTAGAATGACTCTTGAGGTGATTTTGGCTTGAGCATGAGCACCTCCCACCGATTTGTTATCTGTATTTTATCATGTATTTAGCCTCATATTATGTATTCAGGTTCTTTAAAATTCCTTTTTTGCAATGGACGAAAGGGGACTTTTTCGGCAGTCTCAGATTGTGACGCTAATTCCAATTGAAAAGAAAGACTTTCCATGCTTAAGCCCGTGTAGACATTCAGATGTTTGTTCAGGTAATAAGATTAGGCTGGAAAAAGGATTATGTTGAGGGCGTCTGGAAAAAACTGGACGCTCTTTTTTCTTTTATTGCCGACACGAACATACTATGTTTCTCTCTAACCGCTTGACATTATGTTAATGCAAGATTACAATTTAGTTCCTTCTAGAAATCATCCATCACGACTTTTATAACAATCTGGAGGTGGCATATGACCTGACATATTGGCCATCTAAATGGATTTTAATGATAAGTCAAAAACTACCACTTTTAGGAGGATTAAAATGGCAAAATTATTTAAAGTTTTGGCGAACGTAACCGCTTGTATTCTGTTTCTTGGTGGGGTTATGGGGATGATATCGAGGATGTATGTCTGGTTTGCGGTGACTGGTTTCAATGGTACTGGCACTGACATGGCGCAACTCGCATTACAATTTGTGTATATTGCTATTTGGTTCGTTGCCGCCGTGGTAGTCATGAAACTGAGTCAGATGCTGAAATAGAGCTTGGTAACTCCTCTGGCTTAGGGGTGCACCCTATAAAAAGGCAAACGGAATCAAATATTTGTACGCCTCAATGGACAAACATCCCGATATTTGTTTGAAGGTAACAAGAGGAGAGTGCCGAAAAGGTCATTTTCTAGCCCAAAATCCCTCGTTCTTTGGAGACCTTTGAGGCTGGGAAACATTACTAGAACCCCTGTAATATTCATCCTGCACTACTTTTTCGGCAGTCTCAGAATGTTGGATCTCAAAATATCTTTAAGTTACCCAACAAATTACTAGATTGTTACCAGATCGATATAGAAAAGAAGTCTACAAATGTAATGATCGAGCCACAGCACCACTTCGACTGTGAATTTGCAGCTTATCATAAATATGTTCCAGATGTTTTTTCACAGTCCGAGGGCTTATCGATAAAGCCAGACCTATTTCAGCATTGGTCTTTCCTTGAGATAACCAGGCCAGAATCTCATTTTCCCTTTCTGTTAGCTTAGAATCTACCGAAGAAGCGGGAGTTGATTCTGTGGATTGTTCCTCTAAAAGGAGCAGGTCCTGATCTGCGACTTTGCCACCCCATATAAAATGTATAATAAGATTCCGACCGGCTTTGCTTATAACTAAGGGCAGTGATGGAGAAAGGTCACCAGCTTCATCTTCAAAGCGAGATCTCTCGTGATTAATCCAATTCCTGAGAATATCAGGAAGGTGACCTGAAGATCGAGAGATACGTCAACATATCGGGCTATTATACGCCAGGAATTATCACTGTTCAATTGTATTTGACCTAGATCGAGGAACCATCATAAGTTGCTTTCCGAACCCCTCGATTATACGCTTCATTAAGCCAATAGTATGAGCGTTTCGATAAGCCTGCACCAGATGCGGACGGAGTATATCGAGACACATTCTATCATCTTCAGAAAAATCAGGACGGTCTCTATCAAGACCAAGAGCGATAATCTGGCGTTTACTGACCGATATGGTTGTACCCAGCTGATACTCAACATTCAATGGTCTGTAGTATTCGTTATATAACGCCAAACGATGGAATTGCTGTTGCGAGAGAAAATCGGAAATCCTTAGGCTTCTTCCTACTATCATTTAGACCGGAATGCGCGATTAGCGGATGTTCTTGTAGATTTCGGTTGAACATCTCTCTTAGGATTGGCCCTGGTAAAGCATCTGCAGGTTCAGTTATCCAGGACATTCTAGACTCAGGAAGATCGACTTCGTTATAGCATATGGTATTACAGGATAAAACCTTCCTGACCGCAGAGAAGGCTAAGGCAGGGAATTGCTCGATGGTCATCGGGCGATACAGCGTCTCAACGGCTGATAATAGCGCCTGGCAATGACTTTGGGATAGTGGTGTCATTTCTCTCCACCTCCCCTATTAAGAACCTGCGATATACATTCTAATTAATTGGAATAGCGATTACAAAAATACGCCGTTTGCCGTATTGTGCTCTCAACAACATCTTGATTAATTTTTAAGTGATGAATCAAGGACAATTAGGAGGTGAATTATGGCTATTAAAGAAAACAAGGATACCGTCGTACGTTTCTGGGAAGAAGTGTTTAATAAGAGGAACTTTAAACTTATAGACCAAATATTTACACAAGATTATGTATATCATGGTGCTGGAGGGCAAGATGTACGCGGTGGAGAAAATATGAAGCAATTTCTCACAATGTACTTCAATGCTTTCCCCGATTTACACGCTGAGGTTGAAGAGGTATTTGGTGAAGATAATAAACTAGTGAGCCGAGCAATGTGTCGGGGAACCCATAAAGGGGAATTAATGGGAATGCCCCCGACAGGAAAACAGATAGCAATAAGAGTGATTTGCATAAACCATTTTGTTGGACCGAAGATTTCGGAGGATTGGGAACTCCCTGACTTATTTGGCATGATGCAACAGCTAGGAGCGATTCCAACGCCTGGTAAATAACGGCAATTATTAAAATACCAATTGAATGGTAACATAAAAGTGTTTTATTACTTCGGCATAGCGTCGATATTGAAGCGTAAAGAATTCTAGGCTTTAGCCTCTAGGATGCTCTTAAGGTTTATGACGTCTATCTTCAACTGCTTACGCATGGAGCTCATTATCATCGGTGAGAGTAACTTGAGTAATCCGCTTAAGTTCACATCGTATGCGCCGGTCACTGTTTCACTGGTATATACATATTCAGCGGCCGAATCTGCTCTGCTCTCAGGCTTCCTGTTGATTTAAAGTTTCACTAATTATTTCACGTATTTTTTGTCAACAATGATACTCGTTGAGCCTTCCGCATCGGCTGCCGCGATTGCTATGACAGCGATAGCTTCTTCACCTTTATTGTAGGTTCCCATGTTAATAGTACTTTCATACCAGGATTCTTCTGTCCAGCCGTTGCCGATCATTTTTTCCTTGTAGAAACTGATGACTTTTTCTGCACTATCCTTGGTAATATACATACGGTGGTCTAGGGTACCCGGCTTGCCGTTCATATCTTCCGCGGCCGTTACTTTTGCAACCTGTTCACATCCGGGGTAAATGGGAATGTCTCCAAAATTCTCAGGGGTTTTGCCTCCCCCTTGAAAGGTTATATCTCCACCCCCTTCAGAGTTCGGTATACGAATTGAGTTTTCTCCCACGCTAATGCCTTTTTTACCGCAGGTGCAGGCAGTGACACTGGCGCCGACCAGTACCAGGATCAACGCAAGTGTTACCAGTAAGATCTTTTTCACAGCTATAACTCCTTATTTTTGTTTCTTCAGACAGTCTGGGATTTATTGAGTATATATTTTAACATAATTCAAAGTCGAATATTGTTAAAAC
>CAWJHT010000054.1:0-20673 GCA_963842685.1 uncultured delta proteobacterium
ACATCGGTCTTGTCACGGCGGAGGATATCTGATACTTCCCTGCCATGGACAGGGGAAATATGAAAGAGATCTTAAGCGTTTCAGCGCTCAACGACCGGATCAAGGCCCTTCTCGAGGAGGGGTTCGCCCTCGTCTGGGTGGAGGGGGAGGTGTCCAACCTCCGCCGGCCGGCATCGGGCCACGTCTATTTCACCCTGAAGGACGCCAAAAGCCAGATCCGGGCGGTGATCTTCCGGATCCCTTTCGGCAGGGCCGGAAATCGAACCTGCAGGCTTCGAGATCGAGGACGGGATGAGCATCGTCTGCCGGGCGCGCCTCACCGTCTATCCGCCCCGCGGCGAATACCAGATCATCATCGACGCGGTGGAACCGAAGGGTCTGGGCGCCCTCCAAAAGGCCTTCGAACAGCTCAAGGCCCGTCTCGAGGCGGAGGGGCTCTTCGACCAGAGCCGCAAGAAACCCCTTCCCTTCCTGCCGGCGGGAATCGGTGTCGTCACCTCGCCGACCGGCGCTGTGATCCGGGATATCCTCACCGTCACCCGCCGCCGCTTTCCCTCGGTGAACATCCTGATCGCCCCGGTTCGCGTCCAGGGGACGGAGGCGCCGGCGGAGATCATCCGGGCCCTGGGCGATCTCCAGGTCGCCCAGGGCGTCGATGTGATCATCCTCGCCCGGGGCGGCGGTTCGCTGGAGGATCTCGCCCCCTTCAACGACGAAGGGGTGGCCCGGGCGATCGCCCGCTCGCGGATCCCCGTCATCTCGGCTGTCGGCCATGAGACGGACTTCACCATCGCCGATTTCACCGCGGACCTCAGGGCCGCGACCCCTTCGGCGGCGGCCGAACTGGCCGTGCCGCTCCGCGCGGAACTCATGGAGACGCTGGAGACACTCCACCTCCGCCTGATCCGCTGCCGGCGGCGGGAAGCGGGAGCGGCTCCGGGAACGGATGGCGGAACTCTCGGGACGACTCCGGGATCCGAAGCGCCGCCTCGCCGATATCCGGATCGCCCTGGACGACAACGTCGATCGGATGCGAATGTCGCTCGCCCACCTGCGGGAGGTTCGCCGTCAGGAGTGTGATCAATCTGACCGTCCGCCTGGAACACCGAAATCCCCGGTCGCGGATCGCCGAGAGGCTCCGGCATGATGGAAAATCTTGGATAAAGACCTCCGGGCGGCCTGGGAAAGACAGGATCGAGCAGTGGAAGAACCGGGTGCGCTCCGCGACGGCCCTTCTGGATTCGTTGAGTCCGCTTGCGGTCCTCAACCGCGGTTACAGCATCACGCGGCGGCTTCCGGACGGTCTCATCCTCCGTCAGGCCGAAGACGTCCGCGTCGGGCAGGAGGTCGACATCCGCCTCGCCGCGGGCAATCTGCACGCAAAAATAACCGATATACTTCTTTGAGATGAAATAAGGAGCGGTCCCATGGCCAAGGAGAAATTTGAAGAGGCGCTGGAAAAACTGGAAGAGATCGTCCGCCGGATGGAGGCGGGCGAGATGACCCTGGAGGAATCCCTCAAGGCCTTTGAGGAGGGGATCAAGCTCGCCCGGCTCTGCGCGAAAAAACTCGACGAGGCCGACCGGCGCGTCGATCTTCTCCTTCGACAGGAGGGCGAGCTGGTCACCAAACCGTTTGCGGGGGAAGAGCGTGAACTCGGAACGATGAGCTCCGGCTGAAGGAATACCTCGCCGAGCGGAAGGCGCTGATCGATGCGGCCCTTGATGGTCTTCTCCCCGGCGAGGAGATCTATCCGCCGGTGATCTTCCAGGCCGTCCGCTACAGCCTCCTGGCGGGAGGAAAGCGGCTCCGGCCGATCCTCTGCCTGGCCGCCGCGGAGGCGGTCGGGGGAAAAGCCGGAGCGATCCTGCCCGTCGCCTGCGCGCTCGAGTTCATCCACACCTACTCCCTCATCCACGACGACCTCCCCGCGATGGACAACGACGATTACCGCCGGGGAAAGCTCACCTCGCACAAGGTCTTCGGCGAGGATATCGCCATCCTTGCCGGCGACGCCCTCCTGACGGAGGCCTTTCACTTGCTCACCCGCCGGGATTTGATGCCCGGCATCCCGCCGGAGCGCCTCCTCGATGTCACCGCGCGAGATCTGCGGAGGCGGCGGGCTGGTTCGGGATGGTCGGAGGCCAGGTCCTCGACGTCCGCTCGGAAGGGGAAAACGGTCGATCTGGAGACCCTCCAGCAGATCCACCGATTGAAGACGGGGGCGATGATCCGCGTCTCGCTCCGGGCGGGGGCGATCCTCAGCGGCGCCTCCGACGCGGCGCTTGCTTCGCTTTCGGACTACGGCCGGCAGATCGGCCTTGCCTTCCAGATCGCCGACGACATCCTGAACGTGGAAGGGGATCGCGACCCTTTTAGGGCAAGGAGACGGGAAGCGACGCGGCCCGGGGAAAGGTCACCTTTCCCGCCCTCCTGGGGATCGAGGCGTCGCGCACCCGGGCGAAGGCGCTCATCGGGGAGGCCGTCGCCTCGCTGGCCTCTTTCGACGAGCGGGCGGCACCGCTCCGCCTGATCGCCCGGTACATCCTGGAGCGAAAATCCTGACAAAGGCAGGAGCTGTAAAAAACCGCCTTGAATTGCACTCAGAATCGTCGTATATGCGCACTCAGGAAAAAACTTCCTGCCCTTCGGAAAAAAAGCGGGGCAGGCAAGTCCATGGATAAGCGAATCCATGGATAAGATAGGAAAAGATGACTGAAATAAAAAAGAAAAGCATTCTGGCGAGAGTCAATTTCCCCGAGGATATCCGGCGTCTCAGCACGGCGGAGCTCGAGCGCTCTCGCTGAGGAGATCCGGGAGATGATGATCGAGACCGTCTCCCAGAAGCGGCGGCCATCTGGCCTCCTCCCTGGGAACGGTGGAGTTGACGCTCGCCATCCACTACGTATTCGACACCCCCCGGGATCGCCTCGTCTGGGACGTGGGACATCAGGCCTATGCCCACAAGATCATCACCGGCCGGAAGGATCGTTTCGACACCCTCCGGCAGAAGGGGGGAATCAGCGGCTTCCCGAAACGGGAGGAGAGCCCCTACGACGTCTTCGACGTGGGGCACAGCGGAACCTCCATCTCCGCGGCGGCGGGGATGGCCGAGGCGCGCTGCCTCAAAGGGGAGGATTTCCGGATCATCGCCGTCATCGGCGACGGCTCGATGTCCGCCGGGATGGCCTTCGAGGGGCTGAACTGGACCGGAGACCGCAAGAAGAACCTGATCATCATCCTGAACGACAACGAGATGTGCATCTCCCCGAACGTCGGCGCCCTCTCCTCCTATCTGAACCGGATCATGACCGGCCAGACGGTGAACCGGATCAGGAACGAGGTCAAGGTCTTCCTCAAATCGGTCCCCGGCATCGGCGAACAGATGCTGAAGTTCTCCCGCCAGGTGGAGGAGTCGCTCAAGACCTTCTTCGTCCCCGGCGCGATCTTCGAGGAGCTGGGATTCACCTATGTCGGCCCCCTGGAGGGGCACCGCCTCGACCACCTCATCAAGATGCTGGAAAATGTCCGGAAGCTCACGGGCCCCGTCCTCGTCCACGTCGTGACGCAGAAGGGAAAGGGGTACAAATACGCCGAAGACGACCCCTCCCGGTTTCACGGCATCCCCCCGTTCGACATCGAAACAGGGGAACCGGTCTCCGGCGGTCCGGTCTCCGCCCGCCCCCTCCTATACGTCGGTATTCGGCCGGACCATCGTGACGCTGGCCCACGAAGACCCGCGGATCGTCGCGATCACGGCGGCGATGTCCGAAGGGACGGGGCTTGACCGTTTCGCCGGTCAGTTCCCGGGACGGTTCTACGACGTGGGAATGGCCGAACAGCACGGCGTGACCTTCGCCGCGGGGCTCGCCACCCAGGGGTTCATCCCCATCGTGGCGATCTATTCCACCTTCATGCAGCGGGCCTACGACCAGATCATCCACGACGTCTGCCTGCAGAAACTGCCGGTGGTCCTGGCGATGGACCGGGGCGGGTTCGTGGGCGCCGACGGTCCCACCCACCACGGCCTGTTCGACTTCGCCTTCCTCCGCACCGTCCCGAACATCATCGTCATGGCGCCGAAGGACGAAAACGAACTCCAGCATATGCTGAAGACCGCCGTGACCTGCGGCTGTCCCGTTTCCCTGCGTTATCCGCGGGGAAAGGGAGTCGGCGTCCCGCTGGACGAAAAGCCCCGGGCGATTCCCGTCGGGAAGGGCGAGATTCTCCTCGATCCGCCGGAGGCGGCGCTCGCCATCGTCGCCATCGGCGCCTGCGTCTATCCCGCCCTGGCCGCCGCCGAACTCCTGCAAACGGAAGGGATCTCCATCCGGGTCATCAACGCCCGGTTCGTCAAGCCCCTCGATACAGAGCTGCTCTGCGAAACGGCCGAAAGGATCAAGCGGATCATTACCGTCGAGGAGAACGCCCTGATGGGCGGTTTCGGGAGCGCCGTTCTCGAACTCTTTGCGGAGCGGGGACTTACCGGCTGCGCCGTCCGGCGCCTCGGCATCCCGGACGAGTTCGCCCAGCATGCGACCCAGAAGGAGCTCCGGCGGCTCTACGGGATCGATGCGGAAGGAATCGCCGCGGCGGCGCGGGAGATGCTGACCGGAGTCAGGCCCTGACCTGATCCCAACAGGCCTGTGTTTCGATGACTCCTCTGAAACCAAAAAAAATCCGGCTGGATGATCTCCTCGTCGAACGGGGGCTGGCTGAAAGCTCCAAGCAGGCCCAGGCACTGATCCTCTCGGGAGAGGTCCTTGTCGACGACCGGCCGGTGGACAAGGCGGGAACCCTGGTCCCCGCCGCTGCGGAGGTCCGGATCAGGGGTGAGGCGAATCCCTATGTCAGCCGGGGCGGTCTCAAACTCCGGGGGGCTCTCGACTTCTTCAACCTCTCCGTCACCGGCCTCATCGCCCTCGACGTAGGCGCCTCCACCGGCGGTTTTACCGACTGCCTCCTCCAGGCGGGGGCGGCAAAGGTATACGCCGTCGATGTCGGTTATGGTCTGCTCGCCTGGAAACTTCGGGAAGATCCGCGGGTCGTCGATATCGAACGGACGAATATCCGCCATTACGACGGGGCGGGGATCACGGACGGGATCGACCTCGCGGTCTTCGACGCCTCCTTCATCTCGCTCAAGCTGATCATCCCCCCGGTTTTGAGGCTGATCAAGGACGGCGCGCTCCTGGTCGCCCTGATCAAGCCCCAGTTCGAGGTGGAAAAGGGCGAGGTCGGGAATCACGGCGTCGTTCGGGACCCGGCGCTCCACCAGAGGGTCCTCGCGGAGATCGAAGCGTTCTGCCGGTCCTTCGGTCTTATGGTCCTGGGGAGCTGCGAATCCCCGCTTACAGGACCGGCGGGAAACCGGGAATTCTTCATCTGCCTGAGGAAACTGCCGGACAGGGAAACCGGCGCGGCGCGGGAGAAACAGAATGGGCATAAAGCTGGCGAATACCGCCGGATTCTGCATGGGGGTGAAGCGGGCCGTGGACATGGTCCTCGATATGGCCAGCCACAAGGGTCATGAGACCATATACACCTATGGCCCCCTGATCCACAACCCCCAGACGATCGAGCTCCTCCGGAAGCGGGGCATCGTCCCGATCCGGCGCCTGGACGAGATCGAATGCGCCCCTCCCGGCGCCGCCATGATCATCCGCGCCCACGGCATTTCCCCCGCCGAGAGAAAGAAGATCAAGAAAAAGGGATTCCGGGTCATCGACGCCACCTGCCCGAAGGTGGCCCATGTGCAGGCGATCATCCGAAAGCATGCGGCCGCCGGCTTCACGGTTCTGATCGCCGGGGACCGGGAGCACCCGGAGGTGAACGGCCTGCTGGGCTTTGCCGGCGAGGCGGGAATCGTCATCGGCTCCCCCGAAGAGGCGGAGAATCTCCCGAAACTCGGCAAGGTCTGTGTCGTCGCCCAGACGACGCAGAGCATGGAAGAATACGCCGCAATCGCCGACCGCATCCGCAAGCAGGTCCCCGAGGCGGTTATCTTCGATACCATCTGCGACTCCACGGAGCAGCGACAGACCGAAATCAAGGCGCTCGCCGCCGGAACGGACGCCGTTTTCGTCGTCGGCGGCCGGAACAGCGCCAACACGAGGCGACTGGCAGAGCTCGCGAAACTCCAGGGAAAGCCCGCCTTTCACATCGAGACCGCCGAAGACTTGCAGCAGATCGATATCGAACCCTACCGCCGGATCGGCGTCTCCGCCGGGGCCTCGACTCCCAACTGGATCATCGACCGGGTAGTGGATCATCTGACCGGCCGTCTGGGGAAGAGGGAGGAATTCCTCCGGGGTCTCTTCAGGATCTGGGTCTTTGCCGTCCGCACGGACATCTATTCCGCCGCGGGTGCAGGCTGCCTGTCTTTTGCCGCCATGCTCCTCCAGGGGCTGCCGGTCAATCTCCTTTACATTCTCACCGCTTCCCTTTACGTCTATGCCATGCACGTCCTCAACCGCTTCATCAACCGCAAGGCGTCCAGCATCAGCTCTTTCCGTGAAGAATCCTATCTTCTCCATGAGAAGATCTATGTGACGCTGGCCGTTTGTTCGATGATCCTTGCGCTCAGCGCCGCCTTCATCGCCGGTCCGGCGCCGTTCATCCTGCTGTTTGTCATCTCTCTGTCCGGCATCCTCTACAACACGCAACTCCTGCCGGCGGGATGGCGGTTTCAGAGCCTGAAGGATATCCCCGGCTCCAAGAACATCGCCACGGCCATTGCCTGGGCGGCGGTCACGGCTCTCCTGCCGAGTGTCGCGTCAGGACTTGTACTCACGCCGGGCCTGATGGTCGCCTTTGCCTTCACCGCCGGAATCGTCTTCATCCGTTCCGCCCTGTCGGACATCCTCGACATCCAGAGCGACCGCCTGATCGGGCGGGAAACCCTCCCCGTCCTCATCGGTGAGGAGAAAACCCTCCTCCTGCTCCAGGGGATCTCCGGCCTCCTGTTTGTCCTTCTTCTTGCGGCCTCGCCGGCAGGGTGGTCCCCATCGCTCAGTTTTGTCCTTTTAACCGCGGTATTTTATGTATGGATTTGTTTTAAACTTTATGATAGAAGGTCCGGGTTTTCCGGAGTCGTTCTGGAAGGACTCTTGGAGAGCAGCTACCTTGTCGCCGGAATGAGCGCGCTGCTGTGGCTCGCAGCGATAGCGGCATGACCGCCTGAACCGGAGGTATCGTCATGACGAAAATAGGGGGAACGGTCGTCCTTGCGCTTCTGCTGCTGAGCATCCCGGGTTGCGGGGGGGGACTGCGTTATTCCCAGGTCGCGCCGGAGGCGAAGGATTTTCATCCCCGGCGGATCGCCGTCCTTCCTGCCGATACGACTGCCTTTCCGGAGGCGAAGGGCGCGATCGACCGTCTCTTTGCCGAAGTACTGAGCGAACGGAAGTGGTTTACAGCCGTCGTCGGAGGAGAGGAGATCGGACGCCGTCTGAAAACGGATGCGGAACTGCGGCAGGTCACTGAGGACTACCTGGCGAAACGCGAGAAAGTCAGTTTCTCCGATCCGGCTCTGAGCGGCAGGATCGGTGCTCTGACCGACACCGAAGCGTTGCTGCTCGTCCGGGTCGATTATTGGAACTACACGACGGAAAACGATAAAAAGGTGGGCAAGGTCAGCCTCAGTATCACGATGATCGAAGCCCGGACGGGAAAGACCCTCTGGACGGCTGTCCACCAAAGGAGTAAGCGACTATATGATCATCAAACCGGACCTCCCCGATGTGGCAAGGGCTCTGATCCGGGAGATGATCGGTTATATGCCGCATTAGCATTCGGCCGGTGACCGGCTAAAAAGGGGGAGAGTTAAAAATGAAGGAAGAGGTGAAGAAGGCGCTTGACAAGATCAGACCCAATCTCCAGGCAGACGGCGGGGATGTGGAGCTGATCGATGTGGGAGACGACGGTGTGGTGAAGGTGAAGCTGGTCGGGGCCTGTCATGGCTGCCCGATGGCCCAGATGACACTGAAAAACGGGATCGAGAAATTGCTGAAACAGGAGGTTCCCGGAGTCCACTCCGTGGTTTCCGTTTGAGATAAACCCCGGACCGGATGGACCGGTCCGGAGAAAAAACAATAGACAAGGAGAAGAGGGATATGTCGTATATCATTACCGATGAGTGCATTGCGTGCGGTTCCTGCCAGGATGAATGCCCCGTGGAGGCCATCAGCGAAGGAGAAGACAAGTATACCATCGATGCCAAGTTGTGTACGGACTGCGGAACCTGTGCGGAACAGTGCCCGGTCGAGGCGATCAAGCCCGGCGAAGAGAAGTAGATCCGCATCGATTGTCGGACAGAAAAAGGGGAACGCCGCGCCGGAAACGGACCGAGGCATTCCCCTCTGTTTTATGGTGTTTGGGGTCTGAATCGATTTTACGACGATTTTTTCGAGATGCAGGGCTGGATTGATCAATAGGCGTGGAGAATGAGACGATTCGTCACCTTTGAGGGCAGCGAAGGCTGCGGCAAGACCACCCAGATCGGACTTGCGGCGACACTGGTTAAAAGAGCGCGGCATCCCGTTCCTCAAGACCGCCGAACCGGGAGGGACGCCTCTCGGCCGAATGATCCGCGAGATCCTGCTGAACAGGGGTTCCTGCGCCATCGGCGCCGAGGCGGAGCTCCTCCTTTTTGCCGCGGCACGCGCCCAGCACGTCCGGGAGACCATTCTCCCCGCTCTTGAAGAGGGGACGTGGGTCCTCTGCGACCGCTTTACAGACGCGACTGTCGCCTATCAGGGTTTCGGCCGGGGGCTGGACGCCGGCGTCATCCAGGTTTTAAACGCCTTCTCGGCCCTCTCGCTCAAGCCGGACATGACACTGCTGTTTGACCTTCCCGTCGCGACCGGTCTGGCAAGGGCGGAAAAGAGAGCGGCCGGCGGCCGGCCGGAGACGGCTGAAGACCGCTTTGAACACGAGGACCATGCCTTTCATGAGAGGATCAGGAAAGGGTATCTGACCCTCGCGGCCGGAGAACCGGACCGCTTCCGGATCATCGACGGAGCGGCGGACGTCGGGACGGTCCACCGGGAGGTCTGCCGCTGTCTGACGGAACTGTTTTAATACCACGTTGTCTTCACGACAGGGACGGCAGCGTCAGTCGCAGGGAGGCGACGGGGTATCGGAGCTTCCCGTTGACGGGGAGACAGAGGAAGACATGACGTTCGGGGAGATATACGGGCACGGAAAACAGATCGCGATTCTGAAGAGCGCCATGGCGAAAGACCGTATCGCCCACGCCTATCTCTTTTACGGGATGGAGGGGATCGGGAAAAGAACCACGGCTGCCGTCTTCGCCCGGGCCTTGAACTGCGGGGCGGAAGATCCCCCCTGCGACACCTGCCCGTCCTGCCGAAAGGCGGAGCACAAAAACCATCCCGATATCGTCACGATTGCGGCGGAAGGCCAGTTCATCAAGATCGGAGCGGTCAAAGAACTCCAGGCACGGATGACATTTCGGCCCAGTGAGGGACGGCGGCGGGTATTTATCATGCAGGACGCGGACCGGATGAACGCCGCGGCGGCCAACGCCCTCCTGAAGACCCTCGAAGAGCCTTCGGCGGGGAACATCCTCCTGCTGACAACCGCCCGGCCTTACGCCCTCCCGATGACCATCCTCTCCCGGTGCCAGCATCTCCGTTTCAGCCCCCTGGCGCGTGAGGAGGTGGAGCGGTATCTCCGGGAGAAAGAGGCCCTCGACGCGGATGCAGCGGCGGTCGTTGCCGCTTCGGCAGGCGGCAGTATCGGTAAGGCCCTGGAGATGAACCGGGAGGACTACCTCACCCTGAGAAATGGAATCCTGGATGACCTGTCTTCAGACGACCCGGACGATCCACTCCATAGGCTTGCCTTTGCGGGTCGTTTCGGGACGGAGCGGGAGGAGATCCTGGAAAGACTCCGGATCCTCACGACCTGTTACCGGGATGCCCTGGTTTTCCGCGAGACCCGGGAGGCGGGAAGACTGATCTTCCAGGACCGGATCGACGTGATCCGTGCGGTCGCCGGACGGCTGTCCGGATCCGACCTTCTGCGCAATATCGCCGCAATCGAGGCGGCGGCCGGCGCCATCGACAAGAATGCCAATAAGACGTTGACTTTGGAAACCATGGCGATTAAGCTTATTTGATGAATATAAACGACAGAGGTGAAGAACCTTGAAGAATATCGCAGGAGTCAAATTCAAAAGGGAAGGGAAGATTTACAGCTTCCATGCAGGCGATCTCCCGCTGAAGCGGGACGACCTCGTTGTGGTCAGTACGGAAAACGGTCCGGCCATCGGTACGGTGGCCAAAGAGGTCCATACCGTCCCTGATGAGCAGCTCTCTGCCAATCTGAAGAATGTGATCCGCATGGCCTCGGACGAGGATCTGCTCACCTGTGAAAACAACCGGCAAATGGAGCGGGAAGCCATGCAGTTCTGCACGCGAAAGATTGCCGAACGGCAGCTGCAAATGAAGCTGATCGAAGTGGAATGCCTTTTCGACCAGAGCAAGATGCTCTTCTCATTCACGGCGGAGAACCGCGTGGACTTCCGAGACCTGGTGAAGGACCTTGTGCAGAAGTTCCGGACCCGCATCGAGCTTCGGCAGATCGGTGCGCGGCAGGAGGCCCGCATCATCAAGGGGCTCGGGATCTGCGGACGGGAGGTCTGCTGCGCGACGCTCCTGCAGAGTCTGGACCGCGTGTCGGTCAAGATGGCCAAGGAGCAGAACATGTCCCTCAACCCCGAAAAGATCTCCGGCCTCTGCGGGCGGCTGATGTGCTGCCTGGGTTACGAATATGACGGTTATATGGACATGAAAAAGGACATGCCGAAGTGCGGAAAGACGATCCAGACATGCGAGGGACGGGGAAAGGTCATCCGTCAGAGCGCCCTCCATGGTGAGATCGTCGTCGCCCTGGAAAGCGGGAAAGAGGCGACCATCAAGGTGAAGGACATCCAAAAATAATGTATCCTAAAGGCCATGGGTGGAAAAACCATGGCCTTTTCTATTTAAGGTTTATTGTGTAGGCGATCCCATTTATTGATGAAGGAAAAGACATGGTTGAAGTGATATGGCACGGCCGCGGCGGACAGGGTGTCGTCATCGCAGCGCAGATCCTGGCCGAATCGGCCTATCTGCAGGGATTCAAAGGGGTCACCTCGGCGCCGACCTTCGGCCCGGAGCGCCGCGGGGCGCCGCTGACGGCCTCGACGCGAATCTCCGACACCGCGATCCGGACCTTCTCGCAGATCGAAAAGGCCGACATCGCCGTCGTCCTCGATCCGTCGCTCTTCGGCGTGGTCGACATCGTCGGTTCCCTGAAACCGAAGGGGCTGCTCATCATCAACACCCATACAGAAGGCGGACGGATTCGACATCCCGGGCTGCTTCAATATCGCCACGGTGGACGCGGCGGCGATCGCGATCCGTTTCCATCTCCTCAAGGAGGGGGCGCCGATGGTCAACACCCCGATGCTCGGGGTCTTCTCGCGGGCCACGGGACTCGTCTCCCTCGAACACCTGGAAAAGGGGCTGAAATGGAAGCTCTCCGGCGGGGCGGCGGCAACGAACATCGCGGCGCTAAGGGCCGCCTATGAAGAGGCGAGTATAAAGAACCTCGCTTGAAGATCATGGTGTAGAAAGGGACGTTATGGAAACCAAAGACGACAATATCTCCGCCATGTGCAAACCGGCCGTCGGCGAGGCGGGGAAGACCGGCGACTGGCGGGACGCCACACCGGTCATCGACCATGCGAAATGCATCGCCTCGGTCAAGAACCGGCCGGCCTGCTACCTCTGCTGGCTCTACTGTCCGGAAGGGATCGTCACCGCCGGCGATCCCGATCCAGATCGATCTTGAATACTGCAAGGGGTGCGGCATCTGCGCCGAGGAGTGTCCCGCAAAGGCGATCACGATGGTGATGCAACGAGGAGGTCAAAACATGAGCGACGTCCAGATCATGACCGGCAATCAGGCCGCCGCCTACGGGGTGAAGCTCTGCAAGGTGCAGGTCATTTCCGCCTACCCGATCACCCCCTCGACCTCCGTGACCGAAACGATCTCCCAGTGGGTGGAGACGGGGCGAGCTCAAGGCCGAATACGTCCGGGTGGAGAGCGAGCATTCGGTCATGACGGTCTGCATCTCCGCCTCCACCGTCGGCGCCCGGGTCTTCACCTCGACCTCTTCCCACGGCCTTCTCTACATGCACGAACAGCTCCACTGGGCGGCCGGCTCCCGACTCCCCATCGTCCTTGCCTGCGTCAACCGCGGCGTCGGCGCCCCCTGGTCGATCTTCAACGACCAGCAGGACTCCATCGCCCAGCGGGACACGGGCTGGATTCAGATCTACTGCCGGGACAACCAGGAGATCATCGACTCCGTGATCCAGGCCTACCGGATCGCCGAGCAGGTCTACTGCCCCGTCATGGTCTGCTACGACGGCTTCGTCCTCTCCCACACGATGATGCCCGTCGATATCCCCGACGCCGACAAGGTCTGTCAGTTCCTCCCCCCGTACAAGCCCCACACGATCCTCTCTCCGGAAGATCCCCGGAACATCAACCCGGTCATCTTCCCCTGGCAGAGGCGGGATGCGGAGGGGGTCCTCCGCGACGGCTACATGGACATGCGCTGGAAACTCCAGCACGCCCTGGAGGGGTCGCGGGACGTCATCGTCGAGACGTGCCGCGATTACGCGGAGGTCTTCGGCCGCGACCACGGCGGGATGCTCTGGACCTACAGGGCGGACGACGCCGAGGTCCTCCTCGCCAGTATGGGTTCCATCGCCACGGAGGCGACGATGGCGGTGGACCTGCTGCGCGAGCAGGGCATCCGGGCCGGCGTGGTCGGCATCCGGGTCTACCGTCCCTTCCCCCGCGAGGAGGTCCGCGAGGCCTTCCGGAACAGTCCCGGCGATCGTCGTCTTCGAGAAGAACATCAGTTACGGCTACGAGGGGGCGCTCTGCGCCGACATCAAGGCCGCCCTTTACGGAACCGGCATCCAGACGCCGATCCATAACTTCATCGCCGGTCTCGGCGGCCGTGACGTCAAGGCCAACGAGCTGGCCGAGGCCGCCCGTTCCTCCCTCGCGGCCATCGCCGCGGGAAACAGAGAAAAGCAGACCTGGCTAAATTGCGTGACGGAGTAAAAAATGCCGGAAAAACTCTTTAAGGTCCACAAGAAGGAATACATTCTGCCGGGGAACCGCGCCTGCTCGGGCTGCGGTCTCTCCTTGGCCTACCGCTACGTCCTCAAGGCGCTCCGGGAGAACACGATCCTGACCCTCCCGGCGAGCTGCCTCACGGTCCTCCACGGCCTCTACCCGATCACGTCGGTCGGCATCCCCTGCCTGAACTGCACCTTCGCCAGCACCGCGGCCTCGGCATCGGGCCTCGTGGCGGGGCTTTCGGCAATGAACCGGAGCGACATCACCGTCGTCGCCATCGCCGGCGACGGGGGGACCTTCGACATCGGCATCCAGGCCCTCTCCGGCGCCGCCGAGCGGGGGACGGATTTCATCTTCGTCTGCTACGACAACGAAGGGTACATGAATACGGGAACGCAGCGCTCCAGCGCCACCCCGGCAGGGGCGCTGACCACGACGACGCCCGTCCTCACCAAGCAGCAGAACAAGAAGGACATGATGAAGATCATGGAGGGGCACGACATCCCCTACCTGGCCACCTGCTCCGCCTCCTTCCCCATCGACCTCTACGACAAGTTCGTCAAGGCCAAGAGGATCAAGGGAACCCGCTACCTCCAGATCGCCACCCCCTGCCCCCCCGGCTGGGTCTTCCCGCCCCGGGATACGGTCAAGATCGGCCGCCTCGCCGTGGAGACGGGGATCGTCGTTCTCTACGAGATCGAAAACGGGAAGTTCCGCTTCACCGGCCGGAGCAAGACCCTGGCCGAAAAGGGGACCCGCGCCCCGGTGATCAATTTCGTGGAGCGGCAGGGGCGATTCAGGAAGATGAGCATGGAGCAGTTGGGCCAGCTCCAGCGGTGGGTCAACAACAAGTGGACCGAATACCTCAGACGGGCGGAGGCCTGATCGACCCCTCTTCCCATCTTAAAAGGGAGAGGGAAAAAGAGCTTCACGGTCGGCTGTCCATCACATCAGAGGGGGCTATCCGACCGGTCCCGGAACTTGGGCCGCAGCGGGACCGTGAAAGCACATCGGCGATGAGGGCGGCGTAACGCTCTGCGGCGCCCTTGTTCGCCGCCACGGCCCGACGCCCCGCTTCCCCCCTGGTCCGGAGCATATCGGGACTGTTCCAGGAGGTCCCAGATCCCTGCAAAGAGCTCCTCTTTACTGTGGACGGTGATCCCCGCCCCCGCCTCTTCGAGAAGGATCCGTTCATCCCGGAAATCCTCCATATGCGGCCCATGGAAGACGACCTTTCCCCAGGCGGCGGCCTCGAGGATGTTCTGCCCGCCTTTCGGGACGAGGCTCCCCCCGCAAAAAACGACGGTGGCGAGACTGTAGAGCTTGAAAAGCTCTCCGATGACATCGACGAGGATGACTCTCTCCTCCCGGCGGCTGCGACCGGCCAGGATCTCCGACATCGTGATGCAGTCGGAAAATCCCGCCTGGCGGACCAGCTCCGCGCAGGCAGCACCCCGTTCGATGTGGCGGGGGATGAGGATCAACTTGAAGTCAGGCCTGCGCTCCAGGAGCCGCCGGTATACGTCCAGTATCACCGACTCCTCTCCCTCATGCGTGCTCCCTGCGACCAGCACCTCTTCCCCGGGCGCGATCCCCAGACGGCCGGCGATCTCCCTCTCGAGCTCGGGGGAAACCCGGGCCGCGAGACCGTCGTACTTGGCATTCCCGAGGATATGGATCCGTTCGGCGGGCATCCCTATGGCCGCGAGCCTTTCCGCATCCGTCGCCGAGATCACTCCGGCCGCATCGAGGGAGGAAAGGACCTCTTTCCAGAAGAATCTCGTCCCGCGGTAACGACGGAAGGAGCGGGGGGAGAGACGGCCGTTCGCCATGACGATCCTCGTCCCCCTTTCCCGGCAGATCCGGATGAAATTGGGCCAAAGTTCCGTCTCGACGGGAATGAAGACATCGGGATTCACCCAATCGATGACCTTACGGACGACACGATGGATATCGAGGGGATAATAGATATGGACGCTCGCCGCCGGAACGAGTTTCCGGGCCATCTCCTGACCCGTCTCCGTGCTCGTCGAAAGGACGATGCAGGCCCCGGAAAAACGGGAACGGAGCGACGCCACGATAGGGGCGGCGGCCGTCACCTCGCCGACCGAAACGGCATGGACCCAGATCCGCGGCGCACCCGTCATCCGGGAGGCGGCCTCCTGGGGAAGAAGACCGAACTTGGGACCGAGGCTCTTCCGGTATTTTCCGGTGAGAAGCATCTTCGCCCCGTAGAAGGGGACGGCGAAGACGGCGGCTGCAAAAAGCAGCGCATTGTAGAGTCCCGACCACATGAAGACATCCCCTCTTTCAAGTGACACATCGGCGGTAAGACATCCCTTGGACCTGTCCTGTCGTTTTCCAATACCATGACCGACGCAACGTCGCAAGAAAAAGGGAAAAGCAAGTGCCAATCCCGCCGGGGATGATGTAAAGTGAAGTATAAAAGGAAGAACAAAAGAAACGCTTCAGACTGAACCGCTTAGATCATCGTATGGCCGGCCTCCCGTTGCGGAGGCCGGCCAAATTCAACGCTTTGTCACTATTCACATCACCGGAAACAGACTGAACTGCGTTGGCCGCTCAATAGGTTCCGCCGATGTAGTTGCTCAGGTGCTCTATCAGCATATCCTTCGAAGAGATGGTGGATTTCACGACATCGCCGATCGAGATGAGCCCTACAAACTTGGCTCCATCAAAAACGGGTATATGTCTGATCCTTTTGCCGGTCATCAGAACCATGCAATCCTCAACGGAGGTTTCCGGTTTGACGACGTACAATTTCTCCATGGGGGTCATGATTTCACTGACCATCAATTTGCTGGAGGCTTTCCCCTTGAGGATCACCTTCCTCGCGTAGTCTCTCTCCGTGATGATACCCACCACTTTCTCCTTGCCGACCGGTGCATCGTCATCCATGACGATTATAGCGCCGATCTCTTTGTCGGCCATGAGCTTGAGGGCATCAAACACGGTTTTCTTCGGCGATATGGACCACACCTCTTTTGTCTTGGTTTTCAAAAGATCCTTCGCTGTCTGCATCGTCTCTTTTCTCCTTTCAATGGCGTTTCGCCTATCATCCACGTTTATTCATCTTTAATGCAAATTCCTCCTTCAATGCAAGAAGGAATTTCCCATATTGTCCGGTCCCTTCAGGCGGAACGCTTCTTGTACTTCGTGTGAAGCAAGTGGTGGGATTTTTCTCCCAACGGTTCCGAAAGGAATTCCTTGTACACCATATCGATGAAGGGGTTCTCGTGGGATTTTCGCTTCGGTAGCCGTTTGTCCTCTTCGTAGATCGCCATGGCCCGCTTTCCCCTGATCTCCCAAGTGGTGGGAATCGGCTGTCCCCCGCCGCCGATGCAACCGCCGGGACAGCACATGATTTCGATGAAATGGTAGGGGCTTGTGCCGGCCTTGATTTCATCCATGATCTTTGCCGCGTTGGAAAGGCCGTGGCCGATGGCGACTTTCACGTCGAGGTCGCCGACCTTGACCGTGGCGGCCCTGATCCCTTCCATCCCTCGAACCTGCTGAAAATCCACGGAAGGCAAGGCGCTTTTCGTGACCACTTCGTACACCGTACGGAGGGCCGCTTCCATCACGCCTCCGGTGTTGGCGAAGATGGTGGCCGCACCGGTCGATTCACCCAGCGGATCGTCGAAGTTCTCGTCTTCGAGCTGCATGATATTGATGCCGGCCGTCTTGATCATCCGCGCGAGTTCACGTGTCGTGAGAACCACGTCGACGTCCTGGTATCCGCTGTCGCACATCTCCGGGCGGTTGCATTCATACTTCTTTGCAGTGCAGGGCATGATGGACACGGAGAAAATCTTCTCCGGCGCCACGCCGGCCTTTTCGGCCAGGTAGGTCTTGGCCAGGGCGCCGAACATCTGCTGCGGCGACTTGCAGGTGGACAGATGGTCCAGCAGTTCGGGATAGAAGTGCTCGATGTACTTGATCCATCCGGGGCTGCAGGAGGTGATCATCGGCAGAGAGACCTTCTCGCCCTTGAGCGCCTTGCCGACCCGCTTGAGCAGCTCGTTGCCTTCCTCGATGATGGTGAGGTCGGCGGTGAACTGGGTGTCGAACACACGGTCAAAACCGAGGGTGCGGAGGCCCGCGACCATCTTGCCCGTGACGGCATGGCCGGGTTCGAGGCCGAACTCTTCGCCGAGGGCGGCGCGAACGGCGGGAGCCGTCTGCACGACGACGAACTTATTGGGATCCGCCAGGGCGTCCCAAACCTGCTGCGTATCGTCCTTCTCCGTGATGGCGCCCACCGGACACACGGCTGCAGCACTGACCGCAATTGACGCAGGCCACTTCGGCAAGACCCAGAGTCGAAGGCCGGGCCGACGGTTGTGGCGAAGCCCCGTTTGCTCGGGAAGAGGATGCCGACCTTCTGGACTTCCTGGCAAACGGCGACGCAGCGGCGGCACAGAATGCATTTCGAGGAATCGCGGCGGACGGACGGCGATGACTCGTCAATCACCGTGGGGGATTTCGCCCCCTGGTAGGGGATGTCGCGGATGCCGAGCTGGTTTGCCAGGGCCTGAAGCTCGCAGTTGAGGTTCCGGCCGCAGGTGGGGCAGTTCATTTCATGATCGGAGAGCAGAAGCTCAACGGTCAATTTGCGTGCTTCGCGGGCGATCGGGGAGTTGGTCAGCACGACGAGACCTTCGGTGACCGGCAATACACAGGAGGCCGCGAGGTTACGCTGCCCCTTCACCTCCACGCAGCAAACGCGGCACGCACCGATGGCCTGTATGTCTTTAAGGTAGCAAAGCGTGGGGATGTGGATGTTCAGTTGTTGTGCGGCCTGGAGTACGGTGGTGCCTTTTTCTACCGTCACGTCCTTGCCGTCGATGTTAAGGGTTACCTTATTTTCTGCCATTTTTTCACCTCTCGTTTTACGTCCGGGCGGGCAACGCCCGGCGGTGTGTTATGCAGCGTTGTGCGGGACGCCGCCGTTGCCCTGCGAATCGTCCCTAGTGGAAAAGTTTTCGGTTTCACCGTCGACGGTGTAAGCGATGTCGAAGATGACGCCTGGATTTGTTGTGATGACAATCTGAAGCGTTTCGTTGATATCGCCCAGGGGCGGCCTGTCGATATGGTCCAGGACCATCCGGGCGCGGACCATGGTGCCTTTGCCGGGTGCGGAGGTCACCACCAGGCTTCCGCCCGCCTGTTCGGCGGTTTCCCTGAGCATCGGCAACCCGAGGCCGACTTTGCTCCTCTCCTTCTTTGTCGTGTAGAAGGGGTCGAGGGCACGTTTCAACTCTTCTTCCGTCATGCCTTTGCCGTCATCGATGATCGAGATGGTCACACTATTTGCCTTACTGTCCTCGACGATGTCGAGGGAGACGGTTTTTGCCCCGGCCCGCGTGGAGTTTTCCACGATGTCGAGGATATGCATGGCAAGGTCGGGCATCGTCATTGGATCAGATATTCCCTCTCACCCCGGCCCTGAAAGGCCATGCGAATTTCGTCTATGTCCATCTTTTCCAAGAGGAACAGCGTAGGACTCCCGCCGATGTCCCGCGGGAAGTGCGCATCGGAGGCCGTGACGAGGGGAAACCGGTCGATGAAGGGGAACTTCGCAACGGCTTCGTCCTTCCGCAGCGATGCGGAGATTTCCAGCGCGTCGAACTCCGCGTCCGGCGGCACCATGCCAAGGTTGGCGATGACGCTGAAGGAGGGGCGATCGACATGGGCCGCGATGATCAGTCCTCCCAGCCGGTGTACTTCCCGGATGATGGCGTCGAGCGACAGATCCGCCGCTCCCATGAGCAGGCGCATACATTCACCCTTGGTGTTGCCCTCCATGTCCATCACGAGTTGCCTTCCGAAATACTCCGGCTGGTTCCGCTCGTCGGGCAGGGCGGCATAGATGATCTGCTGCAATTCGAGGGCGTTCTCGACCGAACGGAGCAGGCAGACGAGATGCACTTCTTCGCGGGAGGCGATCTCCATACCGGGAATCACCTTCAGGCCGTGGAGCTTGCCGCACTGAACGACGGCTTCCACGTTTTCTGCCGAGTTATGGTCTGTTACAGCGATCATCTGCATGCCGTTTTCAATCGCCGAAGCGACAATGTTGGGCGGAGTCGCCGAATCATCTGCGCAGGGAGAGAGTGCCGTATGAACATGCAGATCTGCGAAGAATTTGAATAGCTCTCCCATTTTTTTCTCCGGACGCTCCGCCCATAACCAACAAAATACTCTTCTTTCCAGCACCGGCCGGAACATCTGGCGTTCCGGCCGGTGAAAAGGTCTACAGGTTACGAATCATACTTGCCATAGTCACAATGCAGGCAGCGGCTTGCCTCTTTGACGGCGATGCCCTTCTTGAAGCCGAGTTCCGTTTCGCTGAAACTGCCTTTCCGTCTGGTGTAAGCGAGCATGTCTTGCGCGCCGCGCTTCTCAACCGCGATCTCGTCCTTCATTTCGACCGGGATGGAAGAAATCCCGGACGCCACACGGACTTTTTCGATCATCACGCCGTCGCCGCCGAGATATTTGTCGATCTCCATTGCCGCCTTGGCGCCGCTTCGCATGGCCCAGACCACCGTGGCCTCTTCGCCGATGGCATCGCCTCCGGCGAAGACACCCGGCCTGTCGGTCGCCATGTTCCATTTGTTGACTGTGATGTAGCCGCGGTTGGTCTTTACGCCCGTGGATTCATCGGCGATTCCCGACAGCTCCGCGGACTGGCCGATGGCCGGCACGACAAAGTCGACCTTCAGAGCGAATTCCGTACCATCGACAGGGTCCGGACGGCGGCGTCCGCTCTTATCGAAATCGCCGAGCGCACAACGCTTGCATAAGAGCTTTTCGACTTTCCCACTGCCGGTGATCTTCTGTGGAGCGCAGAGGAAGTAAGGCACGACGCCTTCCTTGAAGGCCTCGTCGATCTCTTCAGAGTTTGCCGGCATCTCGTCACGCGTCCGGCGGTACACCAGGAAGACTTCCTTCGCGCCGAGGCGGAGCAGAGTGCGGGCTGCGTCGATGGCCGTATTTCCACCGCCGATGACGGCTGCGCGCTTGCCCTTGTAGTCGGCTTCCTTGAGCTTGCCGAGGTTGAGGTCGCGGAGGAATTCGACTCCCGGCAGGACGCCGGAGAGGTTTTCGCCGTCGATACCCAGGGTATAGCTGGTCTGGGTTCCGACGCCGATGAACAGGGCCTTGAATCCCTGCTCGAAGAGGCCGTCGACGGTGACGTCCTTACCGACCTCTACGCCGCACTTGATTTCCACGCCGTGGGCCTTGATGTCTTCAATTTCCTGGGCGATGATTTCACGCGGGAGCCTGTATTCGGGGATGCCGCAGGTGAGCATTCCGCCCGGCTTGGGCAGTTTTTCGAACACGGTCACCGGGTGACCCTTTAGGGAGAGGAAATCGGCGGCGGTAAGTCCCGCCGGACCGGCGCCGATCACGGCCACCGGCGCCTGGTGCGACCAGTTTCGGCTCTATTTTCTCGTCCTCCCGCCGTTGCCCATA
>CAWJHT010000055.1:0-57463 GCA_963842685.1 uncultured delta proteobacterium
CACTTCCCCCCTTTGAATTTAGAGTATAAGATTGAGGGCGGGAAGGAGAGATATCATGGAGAAGAAGGAATCGATGTTGGTTGATGTTTCAAAGGGACTTGTGGAAATGGAAGGAGCCCCTAGGGCGACTGGAATTTCCACAAGTGGCCGGACCGGAGGTCTGGCAGATCTGTCTGTTGTTCCTGATCCCGAGGTGCCTGAGAAGGCGGTTCGCCGCCGGTTCACGGCAGAATACAAGCGTCGTATTCTCCGGGAGGCGGAAGCCTGCAAAGAGCAGGGTCGGTTGGGTGCTCTTTTGCGTCGGGAGGGGTTGTACTCCTCCAATCTGATCACCTGGCGGCGACAAGCGGAGCGGGGAACATTAGAGGCGCTTTCACCGAAAAAGCGAGGTCCGAAAGAAAAGAAACCCGATCCCTCCCTCCGCCGGATTGCCGAACTGGAGAAGACAACCCAGAAGTTAGAGCATAAGCTCCGGCAGGCAGAATTGATCATTGCGGCTCAAAAAAAAATCGCCGAGATTTTCCAGATGTCCCCCGAGCCCAAGGACGAGACGAACTCATGAAGATAACCGAATCTCTGGCAAAAGAGGTGAATGTCCAACAGGCCTGTGCTGCTTTAGCAGTCCCCCGGGCCAGTTTCTACCGCTGGCAGAATCCGGAGGAAGATGACCGAGAGGAACGTCAGCGGTCGGTTCCGCCCCTGGCTTTGTCCGGTGAAGAGGAAAAGGCTGTCCTGGAGATTCTCCACGCAGATCGCTTTGTCGATCAGGCGCCCCGGGAGATCTATAGCACTCTTCTGGATGAAGGCGATTACTTGTGCTCCGTGAGGACCATGTACCGGATTCTGGAGAAACATGAGGAAGTGAGGGAACGGCGAAATCAGCTTTCTCATCCCCATTACCAGAAGCCGGAACTGCTTGCCTGTGCGCCCAATCAACTCTGGTCGTGGGACATCACGAAACTCAAGGGGCCGGTAAAGTGGACGTACTATTATCTCTACGTGATCATCGACGTCTTCAGCCGGTACGTGGTGGGATGGATGGTGGCCCATCGGGAACTGTCTTCCCTGGCGCAGAAACTGATTGAACAGACTTGTGAAAAACAGAATATCCAACCGGGGAAACTGACGATCCATGCCGATCGGGGTTCCAGTATGAAGTCCAGCCCGGTCGCTTTTTTGATGGCTGATCTGGGAATCACCAAGAGCCATTCACGGCCCTATGTGAGTAATGATAACCCCTATTCTGAATCCCAGTTCAAGACCCTCAAATATCGGCCCGAGTTTCCGGAACGGTTTGGCGCCATCGTGGATGCCCGATTATTCTGTCAGACTTTCTTCCGTTGGTACAACAGCGAGCATTACCACTCCGGTATCGGGTTCCTGACTCCGGAGGATGTCCATTACGGACGGGCTGATCAAATTATCAAAGAACGTCAAGCAGTGCTGATGGCTGCCTATGAAATACATCCAAAACGGTTCAAGGGAAAAATGCCGCAACCTGCGACCCTTCCCCCAGCCGTCTGGATCAACAAACCGGCGCTACCAAATAGCGATCCGGCGCTACACTAAATTGTTGCTGGAGGTGTCTCATTTTCATTGACAAGTTCCGAAAGCACCAGATGATGTCAAAACCGAGGGGTTACATAGTCTCGGGACGAGCTCAGATGAAACCTGCTTACAGACTGAGCGGCATCCGGTATGGAGGCGGCGTGAACTTGATTCAGGCTTTCATGTGCAACGCGGGAACCTGTCGTTCCGATGTTAAGGGAGAAATTCAAGTGGAGGACCCACAAGAATGAGAGTACCGATGCGGAACACAGGGGCGGACCACCTCATAGTAGCGATGAAGGACGGTAATGCGTCTGGAGTGAAGGGGGTGGGTTCTTCAGCCGGATTCAGAGGTCAACCAGTTGATGGGAGGAACCGGTGAAGAAGGCAAAGCCGTTTGAGATTTCCAAGGAGGTAGTCGTAGAGGCGTGGAAACATGTAAAAGCGAACCAGGGAGCGGCAGGTGTAGACCATGAGTCAATAGCGGATTTTGAGAGAAACTTGAAGAACAATCTCTACAGAATCTGGAATCGTATGACATCGGGTAGTTACTTCCCATTACCGGTCAAGACGGTAGCGATACCGAAAAAGACAGGTGGGGAGAGAATACTTGGGATTCCTTCGGTATCTGACAGAGTGGCGCAAATGGTGACAAAGTTGAACTTTGAGCCGATGGTAAACTACTACGGAAGCTTTTATAAATCTGCGTTGTATCCAACCTTGCAACATCTGAACAATATACTGGTCAGATGGGCAAGGAGGAAATTTAAAAGGTTGAAAAGTCATCTGACCAGGGCGGTATATTGGTTGGGGAGAATAGCCAAAAGGCAACCCCAGTTGTTCCCGCATTGGCAGTTTGGCATAAGACCAACGGCGGGATAATGGGAGCCGTATGAGTCGAGAGATTCACGTACGGTTTTGAGAGAGGTGCGCCGTGAGGCGCACAAAGTCTGGTGGCTTGAGATAGCCACCCCGGCAAAGTATAGCCAACAGCCGGGAACTGAGTTTTGCGCAGTGGGCGGACTATCTATACAAGATGGGAACAAGCACTGCGAAGCGTAAACAGGGAGGCAATAGGCCGTAACGGAAGTGAAAGGATATGTAGCCCCGAAATCGAACGGTGTGTGGCAGCCGACCCGATCTCTCTACGGGGAAGGCAGTATTACTGTTACCGGTATAGGCGAGGTAGCGGTGATGCCACCGGGGTCCAGCACCTGCGGCATGTTGACAACAGATTTTGTGTGAACACGGGAGACCCGGCAAGTTCAGCAAGTACGCTGTAGAACCAGACAAGCCCTTGAAGCAAGGATGGTTCGATGATTTGCCGGGAGTCGGACTAGCTGATAGTACTCTGAGGTAGGGAAAGCCTACTACATGGGGAAGCGGTTAGCGGTAGTTGAGCCTTTTGAGGGAAACATGGGCTCCATGCAAAGGGAGGACTCGGCCCTTTATTCAAAGAAAGGAACAAGCCAGCCATGCAAACAGGACTTGAAAGGATAGCAGAGAAAGCCCGAAAGGAGACGAAACTGGTATTCACGTCACTGTCACATCACCTCAATAAAGCGCTGATATGGGAAAGTTTATGTCACATTCCTAAGACGTCAGCTCCTGGGATTGATGGGCAGAGCGTGGAAAACGCGAAGGAAGATTTCGGAAACTGGTCTGAGGAGATGTTAACGGCGATTCACCGGTGCGGCTATAAAGCACCGGCAATCCGCCGGGTATATATTCCGAAGCCAGGGAAAGCAGAGAAAAGACCAATAGGAATACCACCTATAGCAGATAGAGCTCTGCAACGTAGCGCATCAAGAGTTCTGTCCGCAATCTACGAGGAGGATTTTCTAAAGTGTTCATTTGGGGGCCGGCCAGGTATTGGAGCCCACAATGCCCTTTGTACCTTCAATGAAGTGGTTGCGGGGAAGAAGGTGAGCTGGGTCTTGGAGTGCGATCTGAAGAATTTCTTTGGAAGTTTAGACCATGAATGGCTGCTTCGTTTTGTCAAGCATCGGGTGGGAGACCCCAGGATTATTTGTCTCATACAGCGTTGGTTGAAGGCAGGCATCTTAGAGGATGGTTGCCTCAGGGAGAACACAGAGGGCACACCGCAAGGGGGCTCTATCAGTGTTCTTCTCAGCAACATATATCTGCACTATGTGCTGGATTTATGGTTTGAGCGTGTTGTTAAACCCAGAATGGAAGGCGAGGTCTACCTGATAAGGTATCTGGATGATTTTGTTGTCTGCTTTCAATTTCGAGCAGATGCGGTTCGCTTCCGAGAGGTGTTGGAGAAAAGGCTGCAAAAGTTTTCGCTTAGGCTTGAGCCAACGAAAACCAAATTAGTGGAATTTGGTCGGTTTGCTGCTCGGCAGGCCAAGGAGAGAGGTAAACGTTTGGAGACGATAAGTTTTCTTGGGTTTACCCATTTCTGTACGACTAACCAGAAAGGAAACTTTATGGTTGGCAGGAAGACCGAAAAATCAAGGCAAAGACGTTGTATCGACAAACTGAGCAAGCTGATGCAAATTGATCGACATAAACCTCTTGGCGAGCAAGCCAAAGGAATCAACCAGATACTACAGGGATATTACGCCTACTATGGCATGGGTGGCAATATCATGTCACTCCATAGGATCTATCGCTTTGCAGAGCGCTACTGGCGTAAGATGCTTTCCAGTCGCAGTCAACGGGGCAACATAATTTGGGAGAAATTCTGGAAGATTAAGGAATCGTTTCCATTACGGTGTCCGAGGTTGTACATTCCTTTTGCAAGGATGCAATCCCTCGCCGTACTGTAAATCAACTGCTGAAGAGGCTTGTGCGGGAAATCTGCAGGCAGGCTTCTGTGAGGGCCGCGCACCGTAAGGTGCGCGGCTACTCGACCGCAGGGGGGTAGTTCCCCTGCGCCACTCACCTATAATCTGATTTTCTTATTGATGTTAGTATATTAGGGAGTCAGTGACCGACACACCGCTTCCCATACTACCTTTACATCCAGCGAAAAAAAATCCTTCTTCCGAAACCCTTCTTCGCACAACCGGTAAATGGCACGGTTATAGGGCACCAGGGAACAAAAAGCTTTTCGTTTCAGAATCGCGGCTCCTGAAGGTACATATCGATCGGCTCTGTATAATGCAGCGTTTCGCTGCGTGCCAGCGTGCCGGAGGCGATGTCGATGACGGTGCGGTAGAGTCGTTCGCCCGCCTCCTCCGGTGTCTCAGATCCTTCGATGACTGTGCCGGAGTAGAAGTCAATGCTGTCCGTAGCTGTCGCATATGTTTTGGGATTGGCGGTGGCCCACAGGAAAGGCGCCACCACCGAGGGTGAGCCCTCCAGAAGGGTCCGGCCGGCCACGCCACCCCCTCCGAGTTGGAATAACACAACGTTGGCGCCCGCTGCCGCGTATCCGGCGAAAATGGATAGGTGGCCCATCCAGTTATCGACGAAATACAAACCCTTACGGGTCGGCCGCTCCGCGTACTTCAACACGTCCTGGATTGGCTCAGTCCCCGCCTTGTGGATTGCCCCAAGGCTTTTCTCCTCTAAAGAGCTTATCCCGCCTTTGATGTTGGACGGCACCGGGTTTACAGTACGGATGTCCAGCCCGGTGGCTTTGGCCCGATCTTCCTGGACCGTCACGGCGCGGAGGATCTTCTCGGCAACCTCCGGAGTCGCGGCGCGCCTTACCAGGGCCTGTTCAGCCCCGATGATCTCTGTGGTCTCGCCGAACAGTGCGGTACCCCCGCCGGCAACGATTTTGTCGAATAGATATCCCACCGCCGGGTTTCCGGCAATTCCCGAGGTCGTGTCCGAATAACCGCATTTCACACCGATGCAGAGGTGGTCGTCTTCGACTTTCTCACGGCGCAGCTTCGAGGCCTCGTAGACCATCCGGCGGGCCAGTTGGATCCCCTTCGTGATTGCCCCGTAAGTGCCGCCGTCCTTCGCCGGGTCCAGCAGTTCCACTCTCTTGCCGCTCGCCGCGATCTCGTCCACCAATCGCTCGGCGCGCAGTTCCGGGTAGCCGACACCGGGACTTGCCGCGTGGACGATGACCGAGGCGACGTTGGGATTTTGCCCGAGTCCTATCAGGACACGGGCGATCTGCTCCCGATCATTCGCTGTGCGTCCCGAGCCGTGGTCGACGGTGAGGATGGTTTTGGTACCGGCAACGAAGTCGCAGACAGACTTGGCGATGATCCCTTGGGGGATGACAAGGACAGTGTTGCGAGTGCCGACTGAGTCGTCGGATCGGATGTAACCCAGAAAGCTCATCGTTCGCCTCTCCTTTCGAGGTCGCCCCGAGCGCGCGTGCCTTCCAAGTTATGGATGTGTACCATCGCTCCTTTGGCGATCATCGTGCTCGCCCGGCCGATCGTCTCTCCGTACTTTCGTATGATCTCGCCTTGCGGTATTTCCTCCAAGGCGAGTTTAAAACCGAAGGGAATCGTCTCCGCGGCGATCAGCGTCAGAAAATTCCCTGCCAACGGGACCGCCACTTTTTCCCCCGCCCTGATTTCTTCCACGGCTGTGGCCACATTGTCATGAGGGTGCATGATGAGCGCACGTTTCGGCTGCATACGGCCTACCTACCTTCCATGATTTTTTATCACAAGAGCACTGAAACTTTTTTGTAATGTAACCGGACACTCCCGGGCCGGCAAATTTCATTTTGTTCTCTGCAATGGCTTGTCGATCTTTCCGCCCGCTCAGGGTGTCACATAAAGAACCCGGCCGTATCGCCTATCCGGCCATGGCCGTGTCCTTTTGCCCGGACTGTCCGACTTGCAGCAGGAAACCTTCCTACCGGATGCGCACCATCTTGTGGACTGCCGGAAATCCCGCCGGACGAGGCGGAATTTCGCTGTCGGCCGCAAGCTCGCCCACATAGATGTTCCCCTCCGGGTCGCCCCAGAGGCCGTGCGGGGCGTAGAAGTTTCCCGGCTGCCACATGTCGTCGGCGCCCCAACGGGCCAGCAGCTTGCCATCCAGGGTCAAGATGTTGAACCGGGGCGGCAGCGGATGCGGTACCCGCGGGTTGTCGCATTTGAGCTCCGTGATGTACAGCAGGTCGTCCGGGCCGATGAACATACCGCACGGTCGATGGAAATCCGTCCATTCCTCGATGAAATCGCCATCGGGTGTGAAGAGCTGGATTCGGTAGTTCTCCCGGTCGGAGACGTAGACCGTTCCGTTTTTGGCCACACAGAGGGTGTGCACGATGCTGAACTCACCCGGACCCGTGCCCGGCTCTCCCCAGGACTTGATGAGCCTGCCGTCGGGCGAGAACTTGTGCACCCGGGAGTTGCCGTAGCCGTCGCTGACGTATAACTCGCCGCCGGGGCCGATGCCCAGACTGGTCGGCCGATTGAACGGTCCCGCACCTCGCTTGATGCTGTGGTAGTTCTTTCCGTCGTAGCCGGTATCGGTGGGCTGGTTCTTGACGCCCAGGGTCATCATGATCTCGCCGTCGTAGGTGCACTTGCGGACGGTGTGATCAAAGTCGTCGATACAGTAGAACGACTCGTCGGGACCGATGAAGGCGTTGTGAGGCCGGGAAAAAACGCCCTCACCCCAGGACTTGATGAAGTTGCCGTCGGCATCGAAGATCAGAACCGGATGGGGGGTTCGGGTGAATACATGCACCCGGCCCCAGCCATCGACCGCCCCGCCCGGCACCCCGCCGAACTCATATCCCGCAGGCGGCCTCCCCCAGTTCGGGATGAACTCGTACATGAAATCGCCGCTTCCCACTCTCATAGATTATACCCCCTTATGTGTTCACTGAATCGGATCTTGCTTGCCGGTGATTTAGCAGATAGCTTTCCATAATGCCAGGAGAGATCAACACATTTCATTTTATAAACTATCGTCTCTTGTGGTATGACGGAGGCGTTCCAAAAGCGGAACAAAGATGAAATCCGTATTTTTTGCTGCGGCCCTTCGTCTTTTCGATGCTCGACGACAACGACGGGAAGGTGGTCGAACGCCTCCGTCAGTCTTGGGACATCGTCCAAATCCCGGAAGGTGGAAAGAAATGACGGAACCCTTACAGAACGACACACCCGTGATAAACCCGGCGGAACGCTATTATCAGCAGATCGCTGCTGAACTCACCATCGGCAAGGCACAGGTCTCGGCAACGGCCATACTCCTCGGCGAAGGGGGGACAGTCCCCTTCATCGCCCGCTACCGGAAGGAGGTCACGGGGACCCTCGACGAGGTCCAGATCACCGCGATCCGCGACCGACTGGCACAGCTCGCGGAGCTGGACAAAAGGCGGGAGGCGATCCTCAAATCGCTCGCGGAGCGCGAACTCCTCACCGATGAGCTGAAAGGCAGGATCGATGCCGCGGAAACCCTCACCGTCCTCGAGGACATCTACCTCCCCTTCCGTCCCAAGCGGCGGACGCGGGCAACCGCGGCCCGGGAGAAGGGTCTGGAACCCCTTGCCCAGCGCATCTTCGCCCAGGAAGAGGTGTTCGACCCGCTCGCCGAGGCCTCGGCCTTCGTCGATCCCGAAAAGGGGGTCGCCACGCCGGAAGAGGCCCTGGCCGGAGCCAGGGACATCATCGCCGAATGGGTGAACGAAAACGAACAGGCCCGTGCCCGGATGCGGGCATTCTTTGCGGACAAAGCCGTCTTCCAGTCGAAGGTGATCGCGGGCAAGGAGAAGGAAGGGAACCGTTACCAGGACTACTTCGACTGGGAAGAACCGGCGGCCAAAGCCCCCTCGCACCGGATCCTCGCGATGCGCCGGGGCGAGAAGGAGGAATTTCTCACCCTCCGCGTCATCCCGCCGGAGGCGGAGGCGATTTCTCTGCTTTGTGGTCTCTTCGTCAAGGGAAACGGTCCGATCGCCGAACAGGTCCGGCTGGCCGTCGAAGACGGTTACCGGCGGCTCCTGGCCAATGCGATGGAAACGGAGATCCGCATGGTCTTGAAAAAGCGGGCCGATGCGGAGGCGATCCGGGTCTTCGCCGACAATCTCCGCCAGCTCCTCCTCGCCCCGCCCCTCGGACAGAAACGGGTCCTCGCCCTCGATCCCGGTTTCCGGACGGGGTGCAAGCTCGTCTGCCTCAACGCCCAGGGAAAGCTCATCCACCATGAGACGATCTTCCCCCATCTCTCGGACAAGGACCGGGAAACGGCCGCCAAACGGGTCCTCTCGCTGTGCGCGCAGTTGAACATCGAGGCGATCGCCATCGGCAACGGGACGGCCGGACGGGAAACGGAAACCTTCCTCGGAACGCTGGGCCTTCCCGAAACGATCCAGATCGTCATGGTGAACGAAAGCGGCGCCTCGGTCTACTCCGCATCGAAGATCGCCCGCGACGAGTTCCCCGATTACGACGTGACGGTCCGCGGAGCGGTCTCCATCGGCCGCCGTCTCATGGACCCCCTGGCCGAACTGGTGAAGATCGATCCGAAGGCGATCGGCGTGGGGCAGTACCAGCACGACGTCGATCAGGGCGAGCTCAAGCAGAGCCTGGACGACGTCGTCATGAGCTGCGTGAATGCGGTCGGCGTCGAGCTGAACACGGCCAGCGCCGCCCTCCTCACCTACGTCTCCGGCCTGGGACCGGCCCTGGCGGGGAAGATCGTCGCCTGGCGCAACGATCACGGGCCTTTTGCCTCCCGCGAGGAACTCCAGAACGTTCCCCGCCTGGGGGCAAAGGCGTTCGTACAGGCCGCCGGTTTCCTGCGGATCCGGGGCGGGACAAATCCCCTCGACGCCACCGCCGTCCATCCCGAAAGCTACGCCATCGTCGACGGATGGCGGAAGACCTCAACTGCTCCGTTGCGGACCTGATGCGCGACGAGGCGCTCCGAAAACGGATCGACCCCGCCCGGTATGTGACCAGCGAGATCGGCCTTCCGACCTTGAACGACATCCTCGCCGAACTGGCGAAACCCGGACGCGATCCCCGCGCGGAGTTCGAGGCCTTCCGATTTGCCGACGGAATCGAGAAGATCGAAGACCTCACGGTCGGGATGAAGCTTCCCGGAATCGTGACGAACATCACCGCCTTCGGCGCCTTCGTGGACATCGGCGTCCACCAGGACGGCCTCGTCCACCTCAGCCAGATCGCAGACCGGTATGTGAAGGACCCCGGCGACGTCCTCAAGGTCCGGCAGGTCGTTGAGGTGACGGTCATCGCCGTCGACCTGGAGACGGAAGCGCATTTCTCTTTCGATGAAAAAAAATCCCGAGATCGGCGACTCGGCGGCGAATCAGCAGGCGAAATCGCGAACCGGAAAGGAAGGCGCATCCGCAGAGGAGAAACCGGGAGCGGATCGGCGAAACCGGCAGCCGGAAAAATCCGTCCGGAAAAAGCGGAATCACGCGGAGGAACAGAGCGGAAACAGGGAGAGGAAAACCGCCGCAGGAAAAGACGGCGCCGGACGGATCACCTCAAGGGAAACCGGTCGACAGACAGATCCGGGAGAGACAGGAACAGGGAAAACCGAAAGACACCCGGCCGCAGCGGATAAAACCGCGCAACGAAAAGGTCCCCTTCAACAATCCCTTCGTGGCGGTCTTCGGGAAGAAATAGAGAACAGTCGAGCTCTAAAACGGGTAGTCAAGAGAAAGGGCGATCTTCCCCCGCAGGTCCTTTTTCACGCCGATCGTGTACTTTTTCGCGGCATTGGCGGCGCCGTAGATGTTGCCGATATAAAAAGGCAGTCCGATGACCCCGACGACTCCGGCTACGGCGTAGTTTTCCTGATGGACAGCCGCGATCGTCCCGGCGATGAACAGTCCGTTGAGAAAAAAAGCGGTGATCCCGTCGCCCGTGTGACCGGCATAGATATGGCCGCTGCCCGGTATCACGGCGGACATCACTCCCGCGATCAGCGGCGATTTTTCAGGCAACTCCCGATGACCGGTCCAAAAGGGCGATGGCCTCCCTGACTCTGACCGGTTTTCGCGTCCCCGGGATAACTCACGATAAAACGTTCCAGTTCCTGTCGGCAGGCGGCGATATTGTCCAGATCGAATTCGGCGAGCGATTTACCCAGCAGCGCCAGACGGGCATATTCGGAAGCGGGAGCGGCCGCCACGATCTTGTCGAAGGCTTCCGCCGCCTGTTCCGGCCGGTCGAGCCGCCAGTAGCTCACCCCTTCCTGATATAAAGCCGCGGGAACATAGCGGCTCCCCGGGTATCCGGTTCCGATCGATGCAAAAACGCGAGCGGCCTGTTCAAACTCATCGCCATGGTAATACGCCAGGCCGATTCGGTAGAGGGCATAGTCCGTCTTTGTCGAGCCGGGGAACAGGATCGTAAACTTTTTATATTCCGTCACGGCGCGGTAGTATTCGCCCTCCGCCATGAAGGCATCGGCCAGCTTCAACTGGACATCTTCCGTCAAGACGATGCTTAAGTCCTCCGCGGGCAAGGCGATCGGGAGAACCAGCAAAAGCGCAGCAGCCAGGAGCAGGATAGGGTTCATAAGAGGTTTCATGGCTTATTACTCAGGCTATTGGCGGAAACAGGGTCGAACAGCCTGCCGCTGGGAAGCAGAAAATAGTCGGGCCCTGCTTCCTTGAATAGGTTGCACCGGGTCAGACGATCGGCGGTCATCAGCACCCCTTGCAGCGCTCCGTATTCGCTGACCGCTTGGCGACCGAAGGTGGAGCAGGAAGGATAGAAGCCGCACCGCTGGCCTTGTGTGGCGGATATCCGGCTCCGGTACAGGTCGATCGCCCCGAGAAATGCCAGCTTGACTGTCGATGTTTCAAGGCCGGGGTCTCCGACGCTGTGACGGTGGATCATTGCTCCGGGACCTTTCATGGCCGCTTCGGAGCAGACGGCGGGTGTCGCGGCGGCAAGCAGGCACAGGGCTGTCAGGATAAGTGGAATCACAGCAAGACCAGCCCTGCAATATAACCGGATACTTTCATCCGCCGCTCTTTTCAGATCATCGTGAATTGGATAAGTCATTTTTTTCGGTAGCGGGAATATAGAATATGCCGTTATGTGTGTCAATGGATATGCTACCCTCTGGATATGCTATCCTCCGGGTGCAAATCCAAAGGTGTATTCGAACCGCCGCGCGTACGCCGGCCATGCCTCGGGATTGACAATGCGGGGCGGACGCTTTCCGTCCAGGATATCGAGAACCTGTTCGGCTGCGATCTTCGCCATATTGGTGCGCGCCTCCTTTGTCACACCCGCGGTATGGGGACTGACAAGCACATTGTCGTACTGCAACAGCGGATGATCCGGCGGCGGCGGCTCCTTCCCCCAGACATCGAGGCCGGCGCCGGCGATCCGTTTATTTTTTAGCGCATCGGCAAGCGCCGCCTCGTCGTGGATGAACCCGCGCGCCGTGGTGATGAAATAGGCATTCGGACGCATCAACGCATAGTGACGTTCACCGATCATACCGCGTGTCTCGTCGGTCAGCGGGCAGTTGACAGAGACGAAGTCGGCATGGCGCAGCAGATGATCCAGTTCAACCTTCCGGGCGCCGCGCGCCGCGATCTCGGCTTCCGTAAGATAGGGATCGCAGGCAAGGACATGCATCGCGAAGAGACCTCGGCACAGCGCCGCTATCCGGCTGCCGACATGGCCGATGCCGATGATCCCGATCGTCTTGCCGAGGATGTCATTGCCCATAAAGGCTTCACGGTCGATGTTTGAATGGCATCGCATGAACCGGTCGACCTGAATGATGCGCTTCGAGAGGCACAGCATCATCCCCAGCACGTGCTCCGCCACGGCCTCACTGTTTCCTCCGGCCTGATTCACCACCAGCACCCCCGCCTCGGTGCATGCCTTCAGGTTTACCGTGTCATAGCCGGCGCCGTTGGTCGAGACGACCAAGAGGTTCGGCGCACGAGCCAGCAGCGGCTTGTCGGCATATAATTCCGGGCTGATCTCGTCGCGCGCCGCGGTGATCTGATAGACATGCGCCGCCTCCAGGATCGGCTGCCTTGCAGCGTCCGTTCCGCAATGATCGAGGTTGTCGAGTTTCACGTCCGGCCGCTTCGCCATGATGTCGATATACAACGGATCGGGAAGGTACTTCATGTAACATACATGTTTGATGTTAATAGTCATTTTTACTCCTCTTCACGGATACCCTTCAGTTCAATCCTCTCTTAACGCCCGTAACAGCTCTCTCGGCAGCCGTCTTGCGATCTTACCCGGTCCGAGACATGCCAGAGTCACTTTGCTTTCCAGCAGTGGCTTTTCATCCGCAACACGGATTACCTGTTGACCTAAGGTAAATGTGGCACCGGTAATCTCCAGGACCGTCGTATCGACACGGATAAGATCATCCAGGACCGCCGGGGACAGATAGTCAACCTCCAGCCGCATCACCGGAATGAGATAGCCTTTTTCCTGGAGTTCCCGTACGGAAAGTCCCCGCTCCCGCAAATACTCAGTCCGCCCTCGCTCAAGATAACGAAGATAATTGGCGTAATAGACTACTCCCCAGGCGTCTGTATCCTCATAGTAAATACGCAGTTCCGTCATGCAAATCCTTTTTATTTCACCCTCCGTCCCTGAAATTTCTCCATCCCGTAGTGGACGGCAAGGCCCGCGGCGAAACCGACGGCCATGTTGGCAAGGAGGGCCACGGCAATGGTCGCAGCCAGCGGGATCAGATCCCGTCCCACCCGGATATCCCGGACGAATTTTGTCAGTTCGATCCCGACGAGAAGCATCATCGCGCCGATGATCGCCGTGGGGAAGACGGAAAAGAGGCCGGCGATGGCCGCCGCGAAGAAGAGGCCGAGCGAGATCTCGATCGCCCCTTCGATGAGGTTGGTCCCGCCGGTGCGCGCCCCGAAGTAGTATTGGCCGGCCAGGCCGCCGCAGCCGTGGCACATCGGCATCCCCCCGAAGAAGGGAAGGACCAGGTTCATGATCCCCTGGTTCCAGGAGAGTTTCCCCACGCTGACCGGTTTGTCCGGCCAGTAGGTGGCAATCAGGGCGGAGGTGGCGATCGTCGCGTTGGTGATCGTGAGCGGGATCTGGGCAAATCCGGCGAGGACGAGCGAATCCCAGACTTCCCTCGGGCTGAAGCCGGTGAGCGGCGGCGGCGTGAAGCGGATCAGGTCCGCCGAGGGCAGCTGCCCCCGGAAGGCGACTATGGCGATCCCGAGGAGCATCAGGACAACGGCGGCGGGGGCATAGCGGCTCTCCTTGAGGACAAGGACGATCGCGATCGCGACGATCCCCAGGATCCAGCCTGTCGAGATCATCTTGACCGCCTCGACGGCGAGGAGTATCCCGAGGGTCGCCTGGATCCCCCGGACGACGCTGTTCGGAGTGATCTTCGCGAGACGGTCGATGATCCCCGTCGACGGCAAAGAAGACCCAGACGATCCCCATCGCAAAGCCCGAGGCGTAGATCAGCGACGGCGTCCAGTGCTGGGCGATGGCGACGACGGCCAGGACCTTCATCGGCTCGATGGGCATGGGGAGTTTGTAGATGAGGCCGGTCGCGATGTTCGCGAGGCCCATCATGACGAGGAATCCCGCCGGATCAAGGCCGCAGACGGCGATGTAGCCGATGGCAAGGGGAAAGAGCGTCCCGAAGTCCCCCATCGAGCCGGCCAGTTCCCGCAGATTGAACTCGAACGATCCGATCTTGATCCCCATCTTCACCCTCTCCCCAGGAGAAAGGCTCGGCTCAGGGCCACTGCGGGCTCTTCAAGAATCCGGAATCCCGCTTCCCGGCACACCGCGAGGGTCCGTTCAAGGCTCCTTTGCGTCACATGGAATTTCGGCTCGACAAGGAGGAGGCGACCTTCCGTTTTCAGGAGGGTAAAAATCTCTCCGAAGAAACGGGGTGTGTCCGGGACCTCGTGGGCCATCCAGAAGGCGAGGACGAAATCGGCAGGCCCCTCGACCCCCAGGCTCTCCTTGCGGCAGCGGTGGAGAACGATCCGGTCGGCCATCCCGGCCCTGCGGGCCCGCCTTCCCAGGGCGTCCAGCATCTGCTGCTGGAGATCGACGGCGATGACCTTCCCTTCAGGACCCGCCAGCTTCGCCAGACCGATGGTGAAATATCCCATCCCGCAGCCGATATCGACGACGGTCATGCCGGGCTTTACATAAGGAGTAAGGAGGCGCTCCGGATCATGAAAGAGGCGGCGCAGGGGATTGTCGAAGCTGTAACACAACCACCAGGGACAGACCATATCGTTCATCCTCCACAGTTATATCTAATAAACTCGTGATGATCCGGTCTTTAAACCGCGGTGTCAGCGTGTTACGGGAAATTCGGCGTATGGATGATAAGCGGCAACCTCTTGGTTACAGTTTATTGTGCGTACCGTCGCAGAACGGCGGCTTGGCGGTGCGTCTGCAGCCGCACCAGGCAACCGTCTTGGGATTTTTGATCTCCGTTTCCACGGGCGTCATTCCGGTGTCGAGTCTCTCGTGGGCGCCGTCACAGAACGGCTGGGTCTCGGTATGACCGCAGCTGCACCAGTAATACTTGCCCGGTTTCATATCCATCACATAAGGCCCCTTCTTGGCCATCTTCGGTTCCATGGTCATCCCTCCTGCAATGTTAAGAGCAATCGTCCAATCGGAAAATCCCAAATTCCACGGGCGAAGTATATGAGGCGAAGCCTTGCCTGTCAACTGTTTTAAAGGCGAATTTATTTTCTCCGAGAGCAGGAGGAACTTTTTTCTGCGATCTCTTAGAAGGGGCACTCGATGAAATAGGATGCAATATCTTCTGATTTCTATATAATCGGACCGGCGGGGCTATTGGAGCGGGGCCGTAAAAAAGGATCTATGGGGACACGTCAAATGAAATTCATGGGTTATCGCCGTAAAGAGGAACGGTCGGGATTCGGAATCATGTGCTCATCCTGCCCTCGGTTGTCTGTGCAAACCACGTGGCAAGGGGAATCTCGCAAATGGTGCGGGGAACGACCTGGGTCGAACATCAGCACGGCTGTGCCCAACTGGGGGCCGATGCGGAGCTGTCAAAACGGGTCCTGGTCGGCCACGGAACCCATCCGAACGTCTATGGGGTTATCGTTGTCGGTCTCGGCTGCGAAACGCTTCGGGCGCAGGATGTGGCCGCTGAAATCAAAAATGCCTGCCCCGATAAACCGGTTCATCTTGTGATCATTCAGGACGAGGGCGGTTCCGTAAAATCGATCGTTGCAGGAGCAAGCGCCGCCGGCGCAATGGCAGGCGAAGCCTCCCGTCTTTCGAGAGTACCCGTAGAGGCAGCGGAGTTGATCCTGGGAACCGAATGCGGCGGTTCGGACGCCTGCTCAGGCATTTCCGCAAATCCCGCCCTGGGCGTTGCAAGCGACAGGCTCATCGACGCCGGCGGCTCCGTCATCCTTGCCGAAACGACGGAACTGATCGGCGCCGAGCATCTGATCGCCGCCCGGGCAGTCAATCCGGAGGTTTCCGCCCGCTGTTACGAAGTGATCCGGACCTGTGAGAACTCGGCCAAATCGATGGGGGTGGACATGCGGGGAGGACAGCCCACACCCGGCAATATCGAGGGAGGCTTATCGACCATCGAAGAAAAATCCCTCGGTTGTATCTACAAGGCGGGGACAAAACCCCTTCAGGACGTCATCGATTATGCCATGCCGGTGAGAAAAAAAGGACTGGTCTGGATGGACACTCCGGGAAACGACATCGAACAGATCACCGGCATGGTTGCCGGCGGCTGCCACATCGTCGTCTTTACGACAGGGCGCGGGACATGCTGCGGTTCGCCCATCGTACCCACGATCAAAGTCGCGACCAACACGGCCCTGTATGAGAAGATGAAAGACAATATGGATATGAATGCCGGTAAGATCCTTACCGGGACCGAGTCGGTCAAAGAGGTGGGCGAACGGATCTTTGCCGAGCTCCTTCAAGTCGCCTCCGGGAAATTAACCAGGGCGGAGGTCCTCGGTTTCAATGATTTCGCCATCCGGAGAATCGGACCGTCGATGTAGCGACGACGGAACGCTTTACATAGAAAAACGGGAGGAGGACAATATGGCGGGAGCGACCGCAATCGTCATGGAAGCGGCCGACAGTGTGGCCACTGCGATGCAGGATATCGAACCCCATACGGAGATTGAACTGCCGCTTGCCGGCGACAGGCTGACCGTCCATGTCACGGAAAAGATCAAGTTCGGTCATAAATTTGCGATACGGGACATCAAGAAAGGCGACCGCATCGTGAAATACGGCGAGCCCATCGGCATCGCCACGCAGGATATCCGTATCGGGCAGCATGTGCATGTCCATAACCTGGAAAGCGCTCGGGGGCGCGGCGATAAATAACTGCCGGGATGATTCGACCTGCAAAAAAACGGCGGAAATCGGACATGAAATGTGCTACATATATCGGGAGCCGGCCGGCTGAACCGGATGACGGCTGAGTGAAGAGAGTCCCCTCTTTGAACGAGGCTTCAAAGCAATGTTGTACGAAGAGACGGCACAGGATTTGTGTAATATAGAATCCGTATACAGCTGAGTGACCGGGGGAAAGCATCATGAATCTCAATTGGGGCACGTTCCAGACAGGTGACTGGCTGATCGGACTGGTGTCGACGCTGGTCGCCTATGTCATCTTTACCTTCCTGCAACGCTTTTTACACCGCAATCATTTTCTGAAAATTATTGCGTTCCAGCTCAACCTCCTGGCATTGGCCCTGCTTGCGCTGCTCTTCCTGACCCCTCAGCTGGCCGGGCTGCATCAATACGTTTTGTCCGCCGTACAAGCGATTACCGTATTCCTGCTCATCGTCATCATTATCCGCGCCATCGATATTCTCTTTTTTGATCAGCTCAGGCGCTGGCGGCATCAGACACCGGTGCCCGTTGTCGTCAGGGATATCGGCCGTTGGGCTCTGTCGCTGCTCGTGTTGGTGGTCTTGATCCGCTATTTCTTTGAGGGGGTCAACCTCGATGTCCTGGCTGTGTCGTCCATTGTCGCCGGCTACATTCTCGGCAATGCCACAAAGGACAGCCTCGGCAACCTTTTTTCCGGGCTCGAGCTCAACACCGATCGTCCCTTCAACATCGGCGACTGGGTCACGATGGGCAACCACATGGGGCAGGTCGTCGACACCACCTGGCGGGCCACCCGCCTATGGACCAAGACCGCCGGTTATGTGGTGATTCCGAACGCCGTTATTGCCCGCGAGCCGATCATGAACTTCTCGCAGCCGAACGGATGCTATGGCTTGCTCATCAAGGTAGGTGTGGCCTATGAGACCCCCCCGGAAAAAGTCCGGCAGACCATCCTGCAGGTGCTCGACAACACGCCCGATGTGCTGAAGGACCCCGCACCGTCTGTCTGGCTGGAGGAATACTCCGATTTTTCGATCAACTTCACCATCCGATTCTTCATCCTTGATTACGGCGAGTTTCGAAACATCAAGAGCAATGTGATGTACCGGATCTGGTACGCCTTCAAGCGGGAAGGCATCACAATCCCGTTCCCCATCCGCGATATACGCATCAAGGAGAAGGCGCCGGGCGAGGAGGCTGAAAGAGACAGGCAGATCAGGCAATTGCAGGAGCTCCTGGGAAGCCTGGATCTCTTTTCATCCCTGTCGATGGATGATCTGAAGCGGCTCGCCGAGCAGGCGCAGGTCCGCATCTACGGACGGGGCGAATGTCTCGTTCGCGAAGGCGAACCGGGAGGTTCTTTATTCGTGATTCGGGACGGTGTGGTCAAGTTGACCGTCGCCCAGGCTGATGGCAGGCAGACCGTACTGGCCAGCATGACGTCGGGCCAGTTCTTCGGTGAGAGGTCGCTTTTGACCGGTACGCAACGGTCGGCTACCGTGACCGCGGAGACGGATGTGGTGGCTGTCGTCGTTGACAAACCGGTCCTCGCCCCGATTCTCCAGGCGAACACGAAACTGGTCGCCAGCCTGGCGGCCGTTCTTGAGCAGAGAGACGCCGATCGGGCGGCCCGCCGGCAAGCGGATTCCGCAACGCCGGTGGCTCCTACACCGCAGCATGTCTGGCTGCAACAGATCACGCGCTTTTTTGGCCTGGATTGAAGAACGTCGAAAGCTCATAAAAAGAACCGGGATTATTTCAGTCATCTGTCCGGACATCGTTGGCAGATCCCAAGGGAAGGCTGCTTCTAACGAGGCTTCTCCTTGGACTTCATCTGGTCCCGAACTCCCCGGTAGACCGGTCCCCAGACGGGATGTCCCGCCTCAGCCGCATCCAGCGCAAAGTTGGGATCATCTTCAAAGGCCTTCCGGAATTCATCGCGGCATCTCCTCGTATTGTCCGAACCGCAGGCGATGAAAGCCAGATACTTATGGGCCTTCGCGCTGTCCGTCTTCCGGGAAAGACCGGCGTTGAGGGCATCCTGCAAATTTTTCGCGGCGCTCTTGTACTCCCCCTCTTCATAGCTCTTGATCCCTTTGACCAGCAACTGCTCACCGACACTCAAGGGCGTCGGCAGGCTGCATCTTTGCCGGCACGCAATGCACAGCTGGTCAGAATCATGATTCCGACCAGAAGGAGGATCTTGTAACGTAAAACAGTCATATCCAAACCTCCTGTCAACGGAATTTATGTTTGATCTTCAACTGTTCTCCCGGTTTCAAATCCACAGTCTGCTTATAAGGGGGAAAGGTCGTGTTCCGGATTTCTATCTGGTGCTTGCCCGGCGCCACCTGCAGGCTGTTCAGAGGGGGTGACACGCCCTTTTTGTTACCGTCCACATAGACTTCCCCCCAGGGCGCGATGCCGAGCGAAACGGTGGCGGGTGCGGCAGGCTTCTCAGGGGTCGTTGTCGTCTCGGATTTTTTCTGATCTTCAGAGGCCGGAGCGCGGGTCTCTGTCTTCTTGTCTACAACGGGGGCTTCTACCATCTTGGCTTCCGCCGGGGCCTCCGCCTTTTTGGTTTCCGTGGGGATCTCTGCCTTTTTGGCTACCACGGGGGCCTCAACCTTCTTGGCTTTCGTGGAAGTCTCTGCCTTCTGGGTGACCTCCGGCGTCGCAACGGCTGTCGGTGGACGGGATCGTTCCCGGGACTTTTTCCGGCGTTCTTCCTGTTCTCCACAGGATAACCGGCACACTGATCAGGATGACGACCAGGGCGGCGGCAACATAGAGCATGGTCCGGTTATTCCGCATCGCATTCCAGTTGAATGACTTCGCGCCCCCGCTGATCAACATTCTTATCCCGTTAAGCGACTTCGCGCCCCAGGCGCTCAGCCTCTCTTTCCAGTCGATCCACATCATGCTCCAGCTGCCCAGCATCTTTTTCCAGCCAAGCAGCAAGGCAGACGGCTGGGAGGGCCGAAGCGGCTGACCCTCTTCCGCCGTCATCGTTTTGCTCCCTTGCGCTCCTGCATCAGTTGGAGCAGCGGAGGTGGATACGTCGCTTTCCGTGGTTTCTTTCCTCAGCTCTTCCTTTCGTTTAACGGGGGCGGGCAGCGGAACTTTTTCCTTTTCCTCGGGATACACCGAATAGACCTGATGTTCCCGCACATGTTTGTCGGCGCGCGAACCTTCATAATGAAAGAGCTTGGCATATTCCTGGGAAAGGCGGGAAATCACCTCGAAATAGGAGCGGGAAACGAGGACCTGTCCGGGCTTGGCAAAACTCATCACGCGCTGGGCCACATTGATGCCGTCGCCGATCAGGTTGCGCTGCCCGTTGATATCCTGGACCAGTTTGACCGGCCCCAGGTTGATGCCGATACGTGCGGAAAGACGGGGCGGCTTAGCCGAACTGTCCTCGCCGATGATGGCATCGCGGATACTCAGAGCCACGAAGAGGGCATCTTCAGGATCACCCAAAAAACTGATGGCGGCTCCGTCTCCCGTATCAAGGATGATGCGGTCGTTGACTGCCACATCCTTGATCGCCTCAGACAGAATCACATTGAACCGGCTCTTCAGCTGGATCTGCTCGTCCACCGGTTGCTGGGAGTATTCCACAATATCCAGAAAAACGACACTGCATATAAACGTTCTGTTCGTTGTGTGTGCCATAGGATCACTCTCCGGGTATCATCATATCATGATGGGTTTCTGCTCCGCCCCGAGCATACGTCTTTTCATGAAATTATCTTCGATACGGATCGGCGCCGGTTCAATCCCCGTGGAACCGGGTGTGGATGATGGGTAGGACATCTTGCGCATGGAGAAAATCATAGGGTTGCTCCTCCGCCGGTATCTCCTAAATGTTTTAATAATACCCTTTTCTCTTCCCCCGGTCAAGGGTTCTCCACCCTTTTTCGAGAAGCTCGCCCGCAACCTGTTTTTGGGGGAGATGAACTTCAGCTCCTCAGGCCTGTTTTTTCAGGGTGGAACGCCAAGAACGAACCGTCACCGGGACGATTCGACATAGGCGACGATGTTCTCGGCAAGCATCCGGACGACTTGTTCGAACTTCGCCTCGTCCCTGTCCAGGAGGGTCATCCGGAAACCGGGGAGATCGGTGAAAAAGGAGGTCAGCGGGATCACACAGATCCCCGTAGCGCCCAAGAGATAATAGACGAAGCGTTTGTCGAACTCGACAGGCTCCGCAACAAGCTTTTCGATATAGGTTCGGATGTCGTCCTGAGCGATCGGCAGGGTCTGGCGGCTGTTAAGGACAGCCTCGTTAAAGACGACCGTCATGTAGAAGGCGCCGCAGGTCCGGTTCACCATGACGTAGGGGAGATCCTTGAGGATCCGGTAGGCGATATTGGAAAGCTTTTCGTAGTGACGGATCCGCTCGTCGAGGCAGGGCTGGTACTCCGGGTGGTTCATGATCAGGGGTATCGCCATCTGCGGGAGAGTGGTGGAGCAGACCTCCGACATCTTCTGGGTCAATATGGCATCGATGTAACGGGCGAAGATCTCATCCTTGTCGGCGTTGTAGATCTCCATCCAGCCGCAGCGGGAGCCGGGCCAGGGAAATTCCTTGGAGATCCCTTTCATGCTGATCCCCGGCACATCCCCGATAATGTCGGACAGGGGAACGGTGCTCCGGCCGTTGTAGACGATGTTCTGGTAGGTCTCGTCGAAGATGAGGAACAGGTCGTAGGTTCGGGCGATTTCCACGATCCGCCGGAGCGTCTCCTCGGGATAGACGTAGCCGGTGGGGTTGTCGGGATTGATGACAAGGATCCCGACGATGGCCCGGTGACTTTTCACTTTCCGTTCCAGTTCGTTGATGTCGGGAGACCAGTCGCAGTAAGGATTCATCCGGTACGTGTTCGGAGGAAACGAGGCGTGGAGGACCTCCGCCAACAGGTGCGTGGAGTAGGTCGGCTCCGGCATGATGATCCGCACGTCGACGCGGATGGCGCTGTAAGCCCGGGCGATCGCGTCGCCAAGACCGTTAAAGAAGATGATATCTTCACGAGTAATCTGCGCCTTTCCCCGTCGGTTGACCTGTTCGGCAAGAAACTCCCGCGTCGCATCCATCCCTTTCGTGGGGGAATAGCCATAGGTGCGATCCTCCTTGAGGAGGTCGACAAGGACCTCCCGCATCCAGTCGGGAATCTTCTCCCCCTTCTGGACGGGATCGCCGATGTTCTCCCAGATCACCTCGATACCCGAACGCTTCAGTTTGTCGGCCACACTCACGATGTTTCTGATCTCGTACACCAGCCCGCTGCCGCTTTTGGCAATGTCGAATCTCATTTGTCCCTCGTATGAATTCCGGTAATGGATATAATGATTTTTTATTGCATAATACACTTGACCCGATCTGTCCACATTTTTTGTGCTATTCCGTATTGCGATGTGAGTCGAGCAGCTCATAGAAATGCGGTTTCGACTCACCGAGAATGAGAGGCTCCGTCTGCCGGGTGAGTTCCTCGCGGTCGTCGCTCAAATGCATGTCCATGAAGGTTTCCTTCGATTCGTGCTCGACGATTGCGGCATAACGGGAGCCGCCCTCGATCGGCCCGAGAAGCGTCCGGGAGATGAATCCCTTGTGCCTGGCGAAGACCTCGCTGGAGTGGCGGAACCACTCCCGGAACGCCTCCTCCTTTCCCGGCTTCAGAGGCGCAAAGTCAACGAGGTTGATAAAAATCCCCTTCCTGCTGCCGACTGCCGACTCACGGAAAGAATGTTCCGGTAGCGGTGTCTTGATGACCAGAATGACCAGAGAGGCTTCCGAATCGTTCACGATCCCCATCGAAGCCCCCGGGGGGATGCGGAGGAGCTTCCCCGGCCCCATCCTGACGGTTTCCCCTTCCACGAAAAAGACCCCCTCGCCGCGGACCACCTGAATGGTCACCGGGGCGTCGGTCGTATGGACGGGAACTCGCCCTCCCCGACTCCAGGCCAATCTGGCGAATCTTCAGATTCGGTTCTTCCACGAGCGAGGCGACGCCGCGCCCCTCGTGGCTGAACACCTCCCTGCTGTGTAAATCGATGATCTCCATAACGCTTCACCTCACTATGATTGAGTGTAACCGGGCTCTCGCATTTCACGACAGCATCTTTCCCTCCAGGGCGATCTGTTCGATGCCCGGGCGGTCGAGGATCCGGATTTGCGATCCCCGTAGGCGGATTAATCCCTGCCGGTGCATCCTTGCGAGGATCCGGGAGAGGGTCTCGGGGATCGTCCCCAAAAGCGACGCAAGCTGCCCCTTGGAAACATCCAGAGCCACCTCGCCATCGCCATTCCCGTCGCTCAGATAGAGCAGGTATTTGGCCAGCCGCCCCGGCACTTCCTTGAGCGACAGGTCTTCGATAAGGCCCGCGAATTGGCGGAGGCGGCCCGACAGTTGGGCCAGCATGTTCAGGGCAAGTGTCGGATCCTTCTGAATCAGCGCGCTGAAGGCCAACCGCGGGAAAAAGAGAAGGACCGTCTGGACGGACGTGACGGCATCCGCAGGAAATCCCTGGCCGGTAAAAACGGACACCTCCCCGAAGGATTCCCCCGGACCGAAGAGGTGAAGGATCTGCTCCTTTCCCTCGACGGAGACCTTGAAGATCTTCACGCGGCCGGTAACGACCATATAAAAGCCTGTTCCCTCATCGCCTTCAGAGAAGATCCTCTCCCCCTTCCGGCAGGAACGCCGCACGCAGATCCGGGCCAGCGCCTCGTATTGCGCCTTCGAAAGTCCGGTGAAAAGGGGCATGCCGGCAATCTGTTGGATCACATCCACCATTCGGGCCTCCTGAGCCATAAAAATAAACTACCAATCTCTTTGACTTATGTCAAAGCGCTTTTTATCATGATATGAAATAAGTGAAACCAAGAAAAGAAATAAAGGAGAACGAAATGAAAAACATCAGGAAGATCATCAAAATCGATGCGGAAAAATGCAACGGTTGCGGACTGTGCGTTCCCTCCTGCGCCGAGGGCGCCATCCAGATTGTGGACGGCAAGGCACGGCTCGTCGCGGAAAAATACTGCGACGGCCTTGGGGCCTGCCTCGGCGAATGCCCGGAGGGCGCGCTCCAGGTCGTGGATGAGGAGGTGGAGGCTTTCGATGAGCGTGGCCGCGAAAGAACATGTTGCCCGACAGGCGGCTGCCCCCCGCGGCGAACAGATCAGCTCCCGGGAAACAACCGCTCACTCCGACAAGTCATTGCCCTGCGGCTGCCCGTCCTCGGTGATGCGGACGTTCGCTCCGCAGACCGCCTGTGAAAAGGCCAATGTCCCCATCGCGCAGGCCGGCTCCGGCGTTTCGGCCCTCACCCACTGGCCGGTCCAGATCCATCTCGTCCCGCCGACGGCGCCCTTTCTCCGCGGGGCCGACCTCCTGGTCGCCGCGGACTGCACGCCCGTCGCTTATCCTCGGTTTCACGACGAGCTGCTCCGGGGAAAGACGGTGCTTCTGGGCTGCCCCAAATTCGACGACGCAGAGGAATATGTAAAAAAATTCGCCGCCATCTTCGCGACGGCGGCGATCAAAAGCGTCACGATCGCGGTCATGGAGGTCCCCTGCTGTCAGGGGCTTCCGGTCATCGTCCGGAAGGGAATGGCCCTGGCGGGGAAGAACATCCCGCTTTCGGTCGTCACCATTTCCGTACAGGGCGAGATCCTGAACCAATGATCGGGAGCGCAACCCGCAAGCCCCGCTTTGCAGAGCGGGGATAAGGGGCGCAATAAAAAAAGACCGCTTCCCGGGAAGTCCCGCCCTGTGGGTGGGAGCTTCACATTCTTCAGTCGCGGCGTTTGCCTGTGACGCTTTCGATGTCGATCCTGATGATCGCCGTCTTGGCAAGGGTCTCTTCCGCGTAGGAGAAAGGCGCGTGAACGCCGTAATGTTCCATGATCCGGTCCAGGGCCGCCCTTTTTTCATGCGGATTTTCCACGAGAACCGCACGGCCGAAACCGATGACGCTTTCGTAACGCGCGCCCCAGCCACAGGCCGTCGGGCTCTGCTTGATCTCCCGAAGCAGATCCATCTCGAAGCAGACCCTGTCGTTCTTCCGGATGATGTCGAGCTTCCGCCCCTCCCTGGCGCAGTGGAGGTAGAGGCACCTCTCTCCCAGGCCGAAGTTCATCGGGACGATATAGGGCGTCCCCTCGTCGGAAAAACCGAGCCGGCAGACAAGGGCCTCGTTCATGATCGCCTGGATCTCGGCCTGATCCCTGATTTCCCGTTCCTCTCTCCGCATGGTGCTCACCTCACGCTGTCAGTCTCTTCCGCCCTTTGGACCTCTTCCAGCAGACGCCGGACGCGATCCATATCTTTCCGGAAGCGGATGGGTTTCCCTCTCAAGTCCCGGGCGTTGGTCTGCATGCAGCTGTCGATTCCCGCGGGTTTCACCCGGCCGACGGCGTCGCAGACGTTTTCCGGCGAGATGCCGCCGGCCAGTGATCACGGGAATCCGGCTCGCCCCGACCAGCGCGGCGGCCAGATCCCAGTCGCAGACCTCCCCGGTGATGCCGACGTAACCGGCCACGGGCTGCGCGGCGGTCTCGTTCACAAATCCCCGGAGGGTGTCGGTCATAAAGTAATCGGTGTGCCGGTCCATCAAGCCGGCGATCTCCAGGATCACCTCCCGGACCGGGGCGGGGTCTTTCAAACCCGGTTCGGGGATCGGGATGGAACGGATGATCTTAAAGGGAGGGAACTCCTTCTGCACGACCTGCTGGATCCGGATCAGCTCCGCACAGACCGCCTCACGCCGGCTCCGCTCCGCAGGCGCCAGGGGAATGAGCTCGCAAAAATGGACGAAATCCGGCTGGTAGTAGTCTAGGGCGCGGAGGATGTCGTCCTCTTTCGTCATGAGCGGAATCAGTGTGCTTTTCGCCGGCGACCCTCGGACCAGACGGACGACATCCTTTATGGCGGGGATTTTCCAGTTGTCCGGGGAGAGGATCACGCTGCCGATGTGGTCCACCCCCAGTTCGATCAGACGTTCGGCCTCCCGGGGCTCCTGGATTTCGTAAAGCTGGACAATCATCCGTTTCATGACCCTCCTTCAACAGACGGCATGCTGCACCGCTTATAAACGACACCGGCGGACAGACCGAGTGGTGCACCTTTCAGAAGCTCTGTCTCGCCTGAGGGTAACGTAAGGTAGCTTCTCAATTCGATGACCTTATCCTCAGCGGAAGCCACGCACATCGCGGCGACGGACTGAGGGCGGGGTGCGATCAGGGCGAATCGCCATTTTGGGGGCTCCTGGGGCTCCTCCGCGGAAAAACCGATCCGATGGGGCCTTTCCCCCATCAGGCGAAAGGAGAAGGAATCGAGGGGATGGGAGAGACCTCGGCCCAGCGCCTTGATGTAGGCCTCTTTCAGTGTCCAGTAAAGGGGAAATTGTGCCTGCAAGCGGCCGGGCGGCAGTTCTTCCAATGCGGCATTCTCTTCCGGTGAGAAAAAACGCCTGCTCAATTCCGCGGCATTCACGGAACGACGCGCCTGCTCCACATCCACGCCGATCTCCCCCTCTCTCGTCACTCCCACAACCGAGATTCCCCTGGTATGAGAGAGGCTGAAGCAAAGCGGAATCGACCCCGCATCCGGATCGAGCCGGGGCTTGCCGTGATCGTTGGTGACGAACCGCCATGACTTCGGAAGAAAGTCCGAATAGCGCGAAAGCGTCGTCCGGAGAAGGAGATGACTCACCAGGTACAGGTGCCGGTGCTCCGGAAAATGGAACTTCTCCATACGGGTCAGCTCCTCATCCCCGAGGAGATGACGTGCCGAGTCAATCAGGGTCGGGTCTTTCCATTCGTCCGGAAAAGCAAACCAGAGATGAACGCCGCCATCAGGAAGGTCGAGCAATGAACGCCTCACAATATTGAGAACCGCGGGTCATCCCCATGATGACCACTAACTGTGAGTAGCGTTACCAATTTTATGAGCGAATGTCGACTTTTTTCGTTGTCTCTGTCTCGCCGATACGCCCTCGGCCCTTGATGTCACACCTTACTGTGCGAATTTAAGGACAGTAGGGTTCTTTACCGACGATGATGATCAGCCGTCACCGGAACGGCTTCCGGAATCCCTTTCTTAGCCCCTTTGGCAAATCCCAGCAGCATCATCACGGCAGGAATCAGCTGGGCAACGATGATCAAGGCACAGAAGGCCAGAAAGATCCAGACGAACAGATTGCTGTTATCCGCCTCACGCACGGCATCCGAAGCCCAAAGCGTCGCGACGTCTCCCAAAAGCAGTGTGGAGCACAGGGCGAGCCCTTTTTTCCATGTGTTGTTTTTCATCATCTCCTCCTTATATCTATTTCTTTTTTCTGTATGAAATCTTAATCTTATCTTCCCGTTTCCGGGGCTGTTTCAGTTGCCTTGATTAATTGCATCAAGCATGCCATGAGAGGGGATTTCTGATATAAATTTGTATTATACTGTTATTATTGTAGATATCAGGAGTGCATCAGACTGGCAGATTCTTATCAATGACGGGAATGTATGAATTATTTATACAGAACAAAGAGACTCAAGCCTCCAAACAATATGCCTTTAAAAATGTTAACCTATTGTAATTAAAATCGTTAATATGCAGGTTGGCATTTGTATAAAATAATGAACGCTTATTATAATATTATACAGCAAGGATCGCTGACTGTTTCACTCTTCCGGAGGCAGGTCAGGTTTCGGATGAAAATGACGGCAGCGGACATGCTGCGGGAATCAGAGGAGGCTCCATTCAATTCAGGCCCGGCGGGAACGTGAAAGACATCGTCTCACCCCATCAATTGGTTCAGGAATCCAGTTCCTCAATGAGTTCCGCCGCCCGTTCAGGATTAAATATTCCGCAGATGCAGGGTTTGGCGAGCAGTTCCCCTGCTTTTCGGGCGGTCAATCGACCGGCTTTCACCTGCCCCGCCAGCTCCCTGACCAGATTATAGGATACCAGGCCATGACCGCACATGGTGGCCACTCTCTGAATCTTTTCCTCGGCAAGCAGATCCGTTCTCCCCCAGATGCCTAAGGACATGACGATCGTATGGGGGGTGAGCCCGACTTTATGGCAGCACTCATGGACATTCTCCATCAGGCCGCTCACCGTGACGGACAAACCCAGATCCTCGTCTTTTAAATCCTTCAGGACCTGGATCACCTGCTCCCGGGAACGGTAAACGGCATGCACCAGTTCGTTCTCCACCAGGATCTCCCGGACCGCTTCATCGCTCCCCAGGGAAAACCGGCTGCCCCCCTTGGAGTCGCCGATATTGACGGGGTTATACCGCTTCAGAATCTCGAAGACCTTCTCCAGTTTTGGTTTGGACCCCTGTGAATTGAGGCCGCTGGAGGGCATCGCGAACACCACATAGTCTTTTTCCAACGATTCCGTCGTACCCTGGCGGTGTAACGTATGTGTCATAACAGGACGACCTCCTAACCGATATAGGGTTTTCCAAGACCCACATTGATCTTGGCATTGGGGCGATAGAATATGCCGGCCTCTTTGAGGATTCTTGCACAAGGCCAGGTTCCGTCTTCCGCGGCCCGACAGGCCACATCCATGCTGATCACGGTTGTCCAGCCCTTTCGCCGTTTCTTTGATCAGGGCCAGGACGTCGAGCAAGTTTCGTTTCTTCCACGGCAAATTCGATGATGGCGGACAGGACCTTTTCCTCCCTGATCTCCGCCGGCAGTTGGCCGGTCCGGGGGTTGATGAGATTGGTCAGGGGATTCTTGGGTTCAAATTCAACCCCGTACCGGGCCAGGGCCATACTCAGTTTTTCCAGCTCTTTGAGTTTTGCCCCGACACCGGGCCTGCCGACTTCAATGGCCACACCGGCAATGCCGCGCCGAAATCTCCCGGTCACATCGTTGGTCTTGATCTCCTCCGTTCCCCGCCCGGCCAATCCCGTTTCCTTATGAACGTTCAGCGGATCGCTGTAGATGGCCCTCACGCTGCGGGGCCATTCCAGCGGGGGTTGCACAAAGGCGTCCACGGGACAGATCTCGACTCTCCGGCAGACATTGCACTCCACACACTCCTGCTGGTCAATCACCGCCTTCTCTTCACCCATGCTGATGGCCCCCATGGGACACCAGTTGATGCAGCTTTCACAGCCAATGCACTTGTCGTCATCGATGAACATGCTGATTAAACCTCCTTACCTCTATTGTGTCACAGGATCGCCCGTCATTGTATTTATCCGCAACGTCATTCTATGTACCCGTTCGAGGGCTCATCTTCATTGCCATCGATAGTGCCCTTTTCTCTTCTCAAACCATTTTTCAGGCCCCATTTTCGCGATGAGGTCCAGGTGATAGTCTAAGTTCGCGTGAACAGCGCGGAGACGATCAAGCAGGCCGCATCCGGAACGTTGATCACACTCCCAGCAACCATTGAGCCCCTTGTTCTGTACACACGGCCTGATCTCACATTGCGGATTTCCTCCCCCTTGCCGACAGGTTGAACAGTGCAGTTGTCCGATCCTGCGTAATACGGAGAGAAATACGGGATACTCCTTGAACTCCGGGATTCGCTCGGTTTTGTACTCTGCGTAGAGCCCGAACTGGATTCCGCGAGTTTTTTCTCCAGTCCATCGACCAAGTGAAACAACTCTTCGTCGGACGGAATGCAGTCCGCACAGCAAAGACCACAGTATGCTGTCAGATTCTGGTTCATTTTCCCTATACCCAATGAAGCTTCCCGCAGTTTTCCTCCGGGAATTGGACTATTCCTGCCCCGGTGTATGCATTCCACGAACCACATTCCGCGGACGCGGATAGAAACATAACCGTATGATTTTGGATTGTCAAGGATGAAAAGGATGAAAATGTGGTCAATTTCTTTGACTGAAATGTCTTGCAGAAGCCATCGGGTTTCGAGCCGTCATTTACCTATTATATTGACTTCAATCACTATTTATAAAATAACTTGACATTCAAAGCAGGCGTATAATAGTAGTCAGCATCCGGGTCCATGGATACATGAATCCGGCATATCAGCGGCTGTAAAGTCGGAGTGCGGACCGAGTCCGGTTCGAATGGTTTTCTGGATATCAACAAATAAAAGGAGGATTGGCGATGCAAACAAAGAAAGCACTCGGATGTCTGGCATTAGGTCTCATAATGAGTTTTCTGGCATTTACACCCAGCACAGGGTCGGCCAAAGCGGTAACCCTGCGGCTGGCCCATTCAGAGGCTGTGACCAACATCAGGCATGACGTCTGCCTCTTCTTCGTCAAGCGGGCGGCTGAACTGAGCAAAGGGGATGTCAAGATCGACATCTTCCCGGCGGGCGCCATGGGCAGTCATCAGTCTTGCCAGCAACAGGTGGCGACAGGGGTGTTGGACTTTTACATCACCACGGCCGGATTGGTTTCGACCTTTGATCCGACACGGATCCAGGAGTTGATCGAGCTGCCCTATCTGTTCGATAATTACTCGCAGGCCTATGCCTTCATGGACACGCCTTATGTGGCGAAATTTTATGACTCGCTGAAGGCGAAGGGCATTCATTATCTGGTGACCTGGGACAACGGATTTCGTCATTTGACCAACAACGTCAGGCCCGTTTATACCCCGCAGGATATGAAGGGGCTTAAGATCCGCGTCGTACAGTCGGAGATGTCGATCAACATCCTTCAGGCGCTCGGAGCGAGTGCCGTCCCGATGTCTTATGCCGAACTCTACCAGGCCATGCAGCAGAAGGTGGTGGATGGACAGGAAAATCCTTTCATGAACATCTATGCATCGAAATTCTACGAAGTTCAGAAATACATGTCCCTGACCAAACACCAGTACAGCACCCTTCCCATCATCATCTCGGAGATGACCTGGCAGAGGCTCGATGCGAACCAGCAGAATGCCATTCTGAAAGCGGCTGAGGAAGCGGCCCCCATGTTCCGGAAGTTGGTTGGCGCCAATGAGGACGGTCAACGAAAAGAAATGGAAAAAGCAGGGATGAAGGTCAACGACGTCAAGGACTTGACGCCTTTCCGCAAAGCCCAGGAACCGGTCTATGAATGGGCCAAGAAGAAATGGGGTGCGGATAAAGTGAGCGAGCTTTTAGCAGAGGTCGAAAAAACAAGGAAGAAGTATCCCGTCGGGGGTAAAGTCTATTTCGGTCCTGAAGACGGCAAATAGAACAGCGCACATAAAATACTGAAAAGCAGAATGTGCCAGCAACCATAAGTCGATGATTGAAGGGGTAACGGGAATCTGGCTCAGGGGGGATCGCATCCCCTTGAGCCCGTCTCCCACTCATCCCTGTCCACAGGTATTCAACGGCAGGTTTTGTAAATTTCAAAAAGGTTCAGATGTCTCATTGCCTGGCTGATCAGTGCGCACCCGCAGCCATGTCTAAAGTGTGCAGAGGATCATGTGATCTTGACGAAATAACGCAACGCGTATGAATGAAACCGACGGGGAGGGCCGATGCTGGAAAGTACCGTTAAAGAGGAGCCCAAGAAGGCCGGACTATTCACTCGATCGCTCGAATTCGCGGCGGCACTATTGTTGATCTCCATTACGCTCGTCGTAACCTTGCAGATCGTGTGCCGGTATATTTTGCTGGAATTGCCCCCCTGGAGCGAGGAGCTTTCCCGTTACCTCTTCATCTGGGCAAATTTTGTGGGTGCAGGAGTTGCGCTCGCGCGGAGCTCCCACGTCAGCATTGACAGTCTGGTAACCCGAATGTCCGGTCCGGTCCGCCGAAAACTCGAAACCGTTGTTATCGTCCTGGTTACAACTTTCGCCCTCTTTTTGTTGTACCAGGGAGCCGTGACCGCCTCCGCCATGAAAGACAATTACTCCATTACCATGCATTTTTCCATGGCATGGGTGTTTGCGGCCCTTCCCGCGGCAGGGTTCATTTTTCTGTTGTACCAATTTCAGAAGATTTTCAAACGAAAAGACTGGGCTGCGACCTGCGTCTCGGCGATCGGGGTCGCCGTTTTGACCGCCATTTTGGTGTACATCGGAAAGGATATATCCGTCCCCCCGGGTCTGCTGATCGCTGCCATGGTTTGTGTGGTGATCCTCTTCATGGCGATCAACACGCCCATTTCGATCGCCATCTGCTTGGCTTGTATTGTTTATCTTCTGGCCAGGGGCAATATACAACTCTTAATCGCTCCCATTACGATCATCGGCGGGATGGATTCGTTTGTCCTGCTTGCGGTCCCCCTCTTTATCCTAGTGGGCGAGCTGATGAATACCGGCGGGATCACGACGCGTCTCGTCAATTTCGCCCGTGCGCTTGTCGGCCACATGCGCGGAAGCCTTGGGATTTCCACAGTTCTGGGGGAGTACATTTTTTCTGGGATCTCCGGCGCATCCGTCGCCGATGTCTCCGCGATGGGTTCGATCCTCATCCCCGCAATGAAGCGCGGTGGGTATCGTCCGGAACAGGCGGTGTCGATCGTCGCCTCCGCATCGGCCATGGGGATGCTTGTTCCCCCCTGCATTCCCATGGTTGTGTTGGGTAATCTGACCAATCTCTCCGTGGCGGCTTTGTTCGTAGCCGGATTCCTGCCGGCCGCCTGCATGGCATTGCCGCTGATCGTCCTCATCTATATCCAGGCCGTCCGGGAAAATATTCCCCGTGAGCGGCGTGAATCCGCAAGGGAAGTCCTGGTGGCGTTTCGCCGGGCACTCCTGCCGCTCTTGACGCCCGTCATCATCCTGGGCGGCATCCTGGGAGGGCTCGTGACACCGACCGAGGCCGGCATGATCGGCGTTATTTACGCCCTGCTCCTCGGGGTATTCGTCTATCGGGAGATCAAGCCGCGCCAACTGATGCCCATCCTGGTCAATACAGCCTCATTGACCGGCATGATACTTATCCTGGTTGGAACAGCATCGCTCCTCTCCTGGATTTTTGCGGCGGAAAGCGTTCCCAAATTGCTTGCGAATTGGATATTGGCTCTGTCGAACAGCTCAGCGCCGTTTCTGCTGATCACGATCGCCGTGTTCGTTCTGTTCGGGGCATTCCTCGAAGGACTCCCGGCCTTGATCATTTTTACGCCGATTCTTTTCCCGATCGTGGCCAATTTCTCTGGTATTAACCCGGTGCACTACGGGATTGTCATGATCACGTCCCTGGGAATCGGCTTGTTTCTACCCCCCATGGGGATCGGTTTTCTGATTGCCTGTTCGATAGGGAAAGTCAATGTGGAAAGGGCCACACGTGCTTATGCACCTTTCTTCATTATGCTGCTGATCGGGGCGTTGTTCGTGGCCTTCGTCCCCTGGTTTACGCTCGTGCTTCCCCGCCTCTTTAAACTCATCGTCTGAGATGAGTTGACATTGCCTTAGAGGAGAATGAAAATACTTTTTATGATCAAAACCGAGCAGAAAGACAACGGGGCAACGACAGATCATCGGGTCTGTGGACGGAATCCGGGATGGTCCATCCGCCTAAATCCATTTCGGATCAGATCTACGATTTGTTGAAAAAGAAGATCCTGAACAGTGAAATCCAGCCGGGCGAAAGGCTGATGCAGGAGGAAGTTGCCGAGGCCTTCAAGGCCAGCCGCACGCCGGTCCGCCAGGCCTTCCACCTCCTGGAAAAGGATGGTCTCGTTGAACGGTTGCCCCAAGGCGGGTTCCGGATCACCCGGCTCGATGTTGAAACCATCAACGATCTGTTCGCTATTCGCGCCGTTCTGGAAACCTACGGGGTCCAATTGGCCTGTAACCGAATCCAGCCGGAAACCATCAAAACCCTCAAGAGCATCAAGGAGCAGGCCGACCAGTTGCTGGAATCTACCTCCATTCAAAGGGAAGCTAAGATACGCCAACTGTTCGAGCTCAATTCCTTCTTCCACGAAACCATTTATCGATCCACCAAAAGCGGATATCTGCTGGAACTGATCAGCAACCTAAGGAATACGGTCCTGAGACTCAGGGCGCTCGGATTGCGCAAGGACAATACCTGGAGGCAGTCCTGGGATGAACACGGCCAACTGATCGATTGTCTGGAACGCAAAGACAAGAAGGCTGCCGGGAAACTGATGCGGCGGCACGTCGCCTCTGCCATGTCCAATGCTCTGAGTCAATGGAATTTGGGGGAGAAGAAGCACCCTCGCAAGGATAGATCGGCAGCCATCCCGAAGGAAATCAACGGGGCCGGTAAGCGAAAAAAAAGAACACATTCCACGGTGGTGGATTAAATTAAGGAGGCAACCATGTCTGAAACGATTGGAATTATCGGTCTTGGCCGGATGGGGATGGAGGCGGCAAGTAAAATATATCGCTGAAGGGTACAAGGTCGTGGGCTATGCCCGCAGGCCCGAGGTGATCAAAGAATTTACCGCCGCCGGCGGGATCGCGGTGAAAAACAGCAGGGAAATCGCGGAAAAATCCGGTAAAGTCATCGTTTACGTATTGAATGATCAGCAGGTTATCGACGTGGTCACCGGTCCCGACGGCATCCTCGAAGGGTGCCACAAGGATACGAGGGTCATCTGCATGTCAACGATCGACAAGGATAACCTTGAAATGCTGGCCCAGAAATGTGCAGAAAAAAAAGTCGGTTTTGTGGATTGCCCCGTGACCGGAGGACCGGCCAGGGTGAAGGCGGGAACGCTGACACTGATCGTGGCCGCACCTCAGGATCTCCTGGAAGAATGCCGGCCTGTTCTCGAGGTACAGGGGAAAATCACCTTCATCGGTGAAAAGCCCGGATTGGCGCAGGCGGTTAAGCACTGCAACCAGCTCCTTGTGGCCACGACCCTGGCCGCCATTATCGAAGTGATCACCCTGGCCAGAAAAGGGGGCCTTGATCCCAAGGTGGTCTGTCAGGTCATAGGGAGCGGCATTTGCGGAAGTGATTGGTTCCGACTCATTACAGCCAGCATACTGGACAACGCCCCCGCGCCCGGGGGGCTGGGGCAGATGTGCAAGGACATCGGTCTGGTGATCAATGACGGCAAGAGGGTGCAAGCCCCTCTGCTTGTGGCCTCTGCAGCCTATCAATACTACCTTGCGGCCCTTTCTTTAGGTCTGGAAAACGCCGATATCCACGAACTGATCAAGGTGATCGAAAAAATGACGAAGTAAAGACCCGGACGGGAGGTATGGAGAAACCCTTATGCGATTCAGAGACGGGAAGGAGGCTCGATGCAAACGACATTGATCAAAGGCGCAAGGTTGATCGACGGCACCGGAGGCCCGGCGGTTGAACCCGCCGTCCTGCTGATCGCCGGGGGCCTCATCGAGGCGGTCGGAGCGGAGGCGGCCGCCCGCGCGGCGGAGGCCTCCGAGGTCTGGGACTTTGGCGATCAGACCCTGCTGCCCGGTCTGATCGATTGCCACAATCACCTCTCCCTGGACCCCACCCTGGATAACTATCTATACCGGATGAACGACCCCCTGCCGGAACTGACCATTCGGGCCGTCAACTCCATGAAGGTCGACCTGATGGCCGGTGTGACCACTTCCCGCTGCCTGGGGGACAAGGGCTTTCTGGATATCGCCTGCCGCAAGGCATCGGCGGCAGGAACCCTCCTCGGGCCACGGCTACTGGTCGCCACCCGCGGCATCCGTGCACCGCACGGCCATGGATTTGTGGGATACCCCTTTGGCGGGGTCGAGCAGATCCGCAGCGCCGTTCGCGAAAACCTGCAGGCCGGCGCCGATCTGATCAAGGTGTACATCACGGGCACCCTGCGCGGCCCCCGGCAGATCCTCCATTTTTACTCCCGCGAGGAGATCCAGGCAGCGGTGGATGAGGCCCATCGTGTCGGCGTGCCGGTGGCCACACACTGCATCGGCGGGCCGGGGCTTAAGCTGGCCCTGGAAACCGGGATCGACGTGATCGAGCACGGCTATTTCATGACCGACGAGGAGATCGAACTGCTCCTGAAATATGACCGCTGGCTGGTGATGACGCCCAGCATCTTCTTCACCGACGCGCGCATCCGCACCCTCCCCCCGGATCTGATAGACGGCCATCTGCGGCAGCGCGAGGAAGTCGGTCAGCGGATGGCGGCCGCCATCCGGGCCGGTATACACTATGCCGTCGGCACCGACGGCATGCACGCGGGCCTGGCCCGGGAAATCGCCTATCTCGTCAAGATGGGGGCCACGCGGGCTGCCGCCCTGCAGGCCGCTACGGCCGACGCAGCCATCGTGTGCGGCATCGCCGATCGCACGGGGACCCTCCAGAAGGGGAAACTGGCCGACTGCATCGGTGTGGAAGGCAATCCACTGGAGGATCCGGGCGCGCTCGAGCGGGTCCGCACCGTCATTTTAGAAGGCCGATTGGTAAAGGCGGAACGAAGCGTATGGCAGTCCTGAATTCAGTAGTATCCGGAACAAAAAATACGCATTGACAAGGTCCCGTCTAAATAGTACGCATGCATACAGGAACACGGGTATTCGCGATCCGCGTGGCCATGGAAGTGATTGTCGAGCTGGAAAGACTTACCTCCGAAGTGTAGTCGTGTAGTTGGATCGTCAAAACAATCAAATCTCATTGCAGTCATGCAGAAAGGAGCCTCAAATGCTTTCTCGCGTTGCCGAAATCAAGCGCGTCATCATGGTTCGGATCAATCCAGGGGACGACATTCTCCTAGGCCTGCGCCAGGCCGTCAAGGAGCATGCCATCAGGAATGCCGCGATCCTGACGGGATTCGGCTCGGTCCGGCATTCGCACTTTCACGTCGTGATGAGCAATGACCTGCCGCCGGCCGAGAGCTACCCCAAGAGTGAACAGCCATTGGATGTGGTTGCCATGGGGGGGCTGATCATTGACGGCCGCGTCCATGCCCACATCGACTTTTCCGATGAGCGGAACGGTTTCGGCGGCCATCTCGAAGAGGGATGCCTGGCACTCACCTTCACCGTTGTGGCCCTGGCGGATCTGGGGGACGTGAATCTCTCCAATTGGGATACGTTCAAGGACGAGAAAGAACTGCGCTGACTTTTAACAAGTTAGGCAATAGTTACGTAGTTGTGCCCATAAGGCGCCTTTCACAGAGGGGCCAAAAAGGGGATCGATAACCAAAACTATTTCATAGAGAGAAAAGGAGGGTAAAATGAAAAAAACTATCTTCATGCACCATCGCAGCATTCTCCTGGCAGCAGTGATGATGATCCTTGGGCTCGCCTTGTCGCCGAGCCTCTCGGAGGCCCAGCAGGTTCGTCTTCGCTACGCCCATGTCGGCTCGGAGGGGGATATCCAGTTCTGGTACGGGGAGCAGGCCGCAAAGAAGATCCCGGAAGTCACGGGGGGACGCGTCGCGATCACCGTCTTTCCGAACTCGCAACTCGGCGGCGTCCAAGAGATGATCGACGGCGTCAAGAGCGGCTCGATCTCCATGGGGCATCACGAGTTTGCGTCGCTGGATCGGGTGGCCAAGGACATCGCCGTGTTCAACGCGCCGTTCACCTACCGCGACGGCCCCCACGCCCTTTCCGCCACCGACCCGCAGAAGTCGGAGGTGCTCCAGGAGTTCAACAAGAAGCTCCTGGCCGGAGGCAACATGCGGATCATCGGGCGCCTGTACCGGGGCGCACGGCAGATGACGGCGAAGTTTCCCGTCTACTCGCCGGCCGACCTGCAAGGCAAGCCGTTCCGCGGCGTGCCGATCCAGCTCTGGACCACGATGATCAAGGGCTTCGGTGCAATCCCGACCCCGGTCGAAGTCAGCGAGCTGCCCACTGCGCTGATGACGGGGTTGGTGATCGGCCAGGAAAACCCGCTCACGATGATCAACGCCAACAAGCTCTATGAGGTGCAGAGCCACGTGATGCTGACGGGGCACATGCAGAACGTGCTGCCCGTCTTCATTAACGATAAAGCCTGGCAACAGATCGGGGAGAAGGATCGCACGGCCATCCTCAAGGCGTTGGAAGACCTTGCCCAGGAGAGCCTTCGGATAGCGCAGAAGGCGGAGCAGGACCTGATCGGCGAGTTGACGAAGAAGGGGATGAAATTCATTACGGTCAAGGATGGGCTTAAGCTGGACGAATTCCGCCAGCGGGTCACCGCCGAAGTGAACAAAGACTTCCCGGCTTGGAAACCCTATATGGTGCGTATCTCCGCCATCAAGTAGGACTCGATACTCGACGCTCATTTCGTTCGCCGGGCGCCTGGGGCGCCCGGCGAACCCTCACGACCCGAATCTCGCGGAGATAGAACCATGTCCGATATCACGAATTCCTCGTGTGCGTCGGAGGGCGCCGAGCCCCGATGAGCGCACTGCCCTCGATCGCACTGTGGAACCGTTGCGGAAGGCGATGCGCCGGTTCAGCCTCGCATTGCTCATCGTGCTGATCTTGCTGCCGTCCGTGCAGGTCTTCCTGCGAACACTCGTGCACAGGCCCTTCATCGGGGCCGAGGAGCTCGCCCGCTTCATACTGATCTGCGTCGTCTTCGTGACGCTTCCCTATGTGGTCTCGTCGGGGGCGAGTATCCGCATGGAGGAGATCATGTCCTTCTTCCCTCAGCGCGTACAGTGGTTCCTGCGGGTGCTCTTCACGGTGACGGGCGCCGCCGCTTACGGTGTCGCGGCCTATTCCGTCGCCGTCGCCACGCTCAAGAACCTCGACAACGCGACGCCGACCCTCGGCATTCCCTACTGGGTGTTCTTCTCCACAGCGTTCTGCGGGCTGCTCTTCTCCTCGGTCGAATCGGCGGTGCAAGTCGTAAAGGCATTCCGCAACCGATCGCTCTACGTGAGCTTCGCGGAAGAGCAGCCCCCGGAAGAGCCCGATCTCGAGCGCGTGCTCGTGCATCCGCCTTCGGCCGGAGGCGGCGCATGACCGCCCTGCTTCTCGGCAGCTTCACGCTGCTCTTCCTGCTCGGTTGTCCGGTTGTCCTGTCCATCCTCGGGCCGGCCGTCGTATATGTGCTGATGAACGACCTGCCGATCGAGCTGATCGGTCAGCGGATGGCCTACGCGATGGACTCCTTTCCTCTCGTGGCGGTGCCGGTCTTCATCTACGTCGGTAATTTGATGAACCAGGCGGGCGTCACGGAGCGGATCTTCAAGTTCGCGGACACGCTGGTCGGCCGCGTGCCGGGAGGGCTCGCGCAGGTGAACGTCGTCGCGAGCCTGATTTTCGCCGGCATGAGCGGCGCCATGCTCGCCGATGTCGGCGGCCTCGGCCGCATCGAGGTGAAGGCCATGACGGCCCGAGGCTTCCGCAAAGATTTCTCCAGCGCCGTCACCGTCGCCTCGGCAATCGTCGGGCCGATCTTTCCCCCCAGCATTCCCCTGATCATCTACGGCTCCGCCACCAACGTCTCGATCGTCCAGCTGCTGATCGCCGGGATCGTACCGGCGTTGATCTGCGTTGCGCTCCTGATGATCACCGTGGTGATCCTGGCCCTCCGGCGCGGGTATCCGCGCGCGGAACGCTGGCCGAAACTCGGGGAACTCTGGCGGGATTTCGTGCCCGCCATCCCGGCATTGGTGACGCCGTTTATGCTGGTTTCGGGTATGCTTCTGGGTATCTTCACCCCGACCGAGGCCGCGTCGATCACAGTGGTCTATGTGCTGCTGATCACCACCTTCGTCTATCGAACACTCACCCTGCAACACATCCTGTATGCCGCCTATGAGACCCTCAAGAGCACGTCGGCTATCCTGGTCATCGTGAGCGTGGCCTCCCTCTTCGGCTGGATCATGGCTATCGAGCAGATCCCGCAGGTGTTTGCGAAGGCATTGCTCTCGTTCAGCAAGGATCCGGTTGTGCTCCTCATGATCGTCAATGTGATCCTGCTTATCGTCGGCATGTTCCTCGACAGCACCACCGCGACGCTCCTGGTCATCCCGATCATCTCCGTACCGCTCCACGCGGCGGGTGTGGACCCTGTCCATCTCGGAATCGTCGCGATCTTCAACTTGATGATGGGTCTTCTAACCCCGCCGATGGGTCTTGCCCTTTTCCTGATCTGCGATATCGCCAAGGTGTCGATGCGGAGCCTGCTCAGGGAGTTGCTGCCCTTCTATATCCCCCTCGTGGGCACGTTGTTGATCATCACGTTTCTGCCCCGGCTGGTCCTCTGGCTGCCGAAGATGATGCGGTGATGACGTTGTTCCCGCAAACAACCGAAGAAGAGGACCTAGTATCATATGGTTGACAGCAAGAAACCAAAAAGTTTGCTGCAAAAATGTTTGACACACAAGGTGCATCTTCATATACTTTCATCGTGAAAAAGTGATATCTTACAATAACTTTGGATTGCGGATCATGGAATCGGCTTTTCCGCAATCCGCAATCTGAAATTGGGGGAAAGCAATGGACATCAAACAAGTCGCAGTGATCGGCACGGGGATGATGGGGCCAGGGATCGCAGCAGTCGTCGCGCTGGCCGGCTACGATGTGACGTTGATCGGTAGGCAAGCAGACCGGACAGAGGACGGCGTGAAAAAAGCACACGCTCTGATGGATCAATTACTCAAAAATGATCTGACCACGGCGAATGCCGTCGCGCGCGCCAAACGCGCGGTGAGCGGTACTATCGCTTTGGATTCAGCAGTGCAAGGCGCGCAACTCGTCATCGAAACGATTTCTGAAAACTTGGAACTCAAACAGCAAATGTTTCAGCGCTTGGATCGCCTGACACCGCCGGAAGTGATTCTCACGACCAACACCTCCGGCTTGAGCGTCACTGCGATCTCCGCGCTCGCGACGCGCCGCGAACGGATCGCGACGACCCATTTCTGGATGCCGCCGCACCTCATTCCGCTCGTCGAAGTGGTGATGAGTCCGCACACGTCGGAGCAGACCGCGCAAACGCTGCTCGAATTCCTGCGGCGCTGCGGTAAAAAGCCGGCGCTCGTTCGCAAGGATTTACCAGGGCAACTTGGTAATCGCATCTTGCAGGGGATGATCCGTGAGGCGACGAACCTCGTTCAAGCCGGTGTGGCGACGCCCGAGGATGTTGACAGTGCGATCAAAAATGGCTTGGGCATTCGCCTGCCGGTGTGGGGCATCATCGAGCACATTGACGCGGTCGGCTTGGATTTATGTCTGAACGTTCAAAACAGCGTGCTGCCGGCGCTGAACAACGAACCGCACGCCGTGCAACTTTTCGCCGACAAGGTGAAGCAAGGCGATCTGGGCGTCAAAACCGGCAAGGGCTTCTACGATTGGAACACGCGGAGCATTGACGATCTCAAGCAACTGCGCGACGATTTTATCATCCAGACGCTGCATTTTTGCGCCAAGCACAAATAGGATAGGCAATGACCATGATGAGGATCCTGGGTGTCGATGTCGGAACCACCTCCATGAAGATGGGCGTCTTTGATGAAAAGGAAGATTCCGTCACGCTCGTCAGGCAGTTTTCGCAGGAATATCCGATCAACACTTACAACGACGGTCTTTTCAGCGACATCGAACCGGAAAAGTGGCAGCAGGCCTTTATTTCCGGGTGCAAGGCCCTGGGAGACCTGCTGGCCGCCGTGGATGTCATCGCGCTGTCGGGAACGACCCCCGGGTTTACGGCCATGGACGCGGAGGGAAGGCCCCTGTATCCCGCCATCCTCATGCTGGATCAGCGATCCCGGCAGCAGGCCCAGCATATCATCGATGTCGTCGGCATGAACACCCTGCTGGCCGAGACGGCGAACATGCCGGTCGCCGGCGGCTGTTCGCTGGCAAGCCTCCTCTGGATCAAGGACAATCTCCCGGAGATCTACAGGAAAGTGGCCGTTTTCGGCCACTCCAACACCTTCATGGCAAAATGGCTGACGGGGGCCTTTGCCATCGATCCCTCCTCGGCATCCCTGACGGCCCTGTACAACACGGTCAAAAACGATATGACCTGGAATGGGGAGATCGCCGGCGCCTTCGGCATCTCCCTGGAACGGCTCCCCCCGGTCATTCCCTCCCATGAAAGCCCGGGCCGCCTGAGGCCCGAACTGGCATCCCGAACTGGGGCTGACGCGGGAGCCGCCCGTCGTGATCGGGGGCAATGATGCCGTGCTGGCGGCCTACTCGCTCGGTATCGAGGCCCCCGGCGAGACGATGAACGTCAACGGGACCTGCGAGATCACCCTGGTCTGCCTGCCGAAGTGCTACCCGTCCCGGAACTACAACATCCGCTGCCACGTCGTTCCCGGCCGATGGCTGACCCTGTATGTGATGAATGCCCTGGGGGTGGCCTATGAATGGTTTCGGAAGCTGTTCTGCAGCGAAATGTCTGCCGATGCCTACTATGGAGACTTCATGCCGAAAGCCATCGACAGGTGGCTGGATCGGGAATCGGGGGTGACCTATGTCCCCTATCTCATGGGCTCCCGCTATTCACTGGAACCCCTGAGGGCCGAATTCCTGGGCATGACCCAGGAGACCTCCCGGGAAGAGCTGTTGGCGGCCCTGGTCAGGGGGCTCTGTCTCTATCAGCGGGAGCACTTGAAGGAGATCGCCCTGGAGATCCCCCTGAAGGACGAGATCCGCGTCACCGGCGGGGCGCTCAATCCGTCGCTGATCCGTGCGAAGGCCAAATGGATGCACGCCTGCCGGTATGTCTTTGAGGAGCAATCCTCGATGAAGGGGGCCGCCCTGCTGGGTCGAAAACATCTGAATCCATTGTCTTATTGATTTACGGCAACGGACAGGAACGAACAAACTCGACCAGATGTTTTTCCTGTAAGCCGACCCCCGGGATTCCATCCAGCCGTTTCGAAACGACGCCCTTTTCAATGAAAAGGACCGTCGGATAGATTTTTACTGAATACTTATCCGCGATGCTCTCTTGATCATCCTGTACACCTAAAAAATGCCGTCCCTCTCCCTCGGCGTTCCTCATGAATATCGGCAGGAATTTCTTACAGAAAGGACACCATGAGGCATAAAAAAGGGCGATGACACTCTCTTTGGCCCTCAGCATTTCACCAAGGTCATTTTCGTTATCGACCAGGGCACATTGTTCTTTTGAATTCATCACACCTCCTCCTTCTTTCGGCTTCCGAAAGGACATCGAACCAGGGTCACTTTTCCGATTCGTTTGAGACGTTATATGAAAATACACACTCCCGATCTCGCTCTCCCTTAATGGAGGAGGGAAATGTGGGGGTGATTTTCATCCTTGGCTGTGTCCGATCTCGAGCATGGGGATCAGTGTATCACTATCTTCCTGCGGGTTCATCCATTATTTGTCTTGCATCCTGCCTTCAAACTCTCTATATGCTCGTCGGGATACGCCTATGAACCCCTGGATCGAAAAAAAGAAAATCCTCATCACCTGCCCGAAGGGGATCGTCCCCTGGCTTGCCGATGAGGTCCGCGCGCTCGGCTTTCCCATCCTGATGGAAGGAGAGGCTGCCGTCGAAACGGAGGGAACGCTCGCCGATACGATGCGTCTGAACCTCCATATCAGGACGGGTCACCGGGTCCTCTTCCTTGTCGGGGCCTTCGAAGCGGAGAACCCGGAGGGGCTCTATGCCGGCATCCGGGAGATCCCCTGGGAGGATTTCCTTCATGAAAGCGGGGCGCACGCCTACCTCTGCGTGACTTCGACGGCGGACACCCCGACGATCAGCGACGGGAGGTTCGTCAACGTAAAGACGAAGGATGCCATCGTCGACCGGCTCGTCGAGCGCTGCGGGCTTCGGCCCGACTCCGGACCCGACCGCGACCGGGCGGTGGTTCACGTCTACTGGAAGGGAAACGAGGTCCTCGTCTACCTGGACACCTCCGGCGATCCCCTCTCCCGGCGCGGTTACAGGAAGATCCCGCTCGCGGCCCCGATGCAGGAAACCCTTGCGGCGGCGGTGATCCTCGCGACGGGCTGGAAAGGCCGGACCAGCTTCGTCAATCCGATGTGCGGAAGCGGGACGCTCGCGATCGAGGCGGCCCTCTTCGCCGAAGGGAGGGCGCCGGGACTCCTCAGGAGCAACTACGGCTTTATCCACATCAAGGGGTTCGATCCGGCCGCCTGGCGGAAGATCCGCACGGCGGCGCACGGGATGCAGAAGGAGACGGCCGCGAAGATCATCGCGACGGACATCGACCCGCGGGCGGTCGCCGCGGCGCGTCAGAACGCCCGGACGGCCGGCGTGGAGAATCTCATCACCTTCACCGTCTGCCCTTTTGCCCAGACGCCTGTTCCGGAGCGGGGCGGCGTGGTGATTCTCAATCCTCCCTACGGCGAGCGGACGGGCGAGGTATCGAGACTGACCGGCCTCTACAGGGAGATCGGAGATTTTTTCAAGCAGAAATGCGGGGGCTATCTGGGGTACATCTTCACCGGAAACACGGCCCTGGGGAAGCAGGTGGGGCTCCGGACAAAGAGGCGGATCATCTTCTACAACAGCGAAATCGAATGCCGGCTCCTGGAGTACGAGCTCTACGAGGGGACCCGGCGAAAGGAAACCCTCCTTGACGGAAAATAAAGCAACCGACGGCGTCATGCGGACGGACGCCTCAAATCCCATCGGCGTGTTCGATTCGGGCGTCGGCGGCCTGACCGTCGTCCGCGCCCTGATGGAGCGCCTCCCCTTCGAAGACATCCTCTATTTCGGCGACACGGCCCGCGTCCCCTACGGGGTCAAATCGGCGGAGACGATCACCGGCTATGCCCGCCAGATCACGGAATTCCTCCTCCGCCGGAACGTCAAGCTCCTCATCATCGCCTGCAACACGATGGCCGCCGTCGCTTACGAGGCCGTGACGAGCCCTCTCGCCGGTCCCCGTTCTGGACGTCATCGACGCCGGGGCGCGCGCGGCCGCGAGCGCCACACGGACAAAGGCGATCGGCGTGATCGGAACGCCGGCCACGATCAACAGCAACGCCTACGCCCGGGCGATCCACAACTATGACAACGAGATCAGGGTCTTCTCCCAGGCCTGCCCGCTCTTCGTCCCGCTCGTCGAAGAGGGGTGGTTCGATCACCCGGTCACCCGGCTGACCGCCGCTGAGTACCTGAAGCCCGTTCTCGCGGAGCGGATCGATACGCTTGTCCTGGGCTGCACCCATTATCCCCTCCTCAAACCGCTCCTCCAGGAAGCGGCGGGGCCGGAGATCCGGCTCATCGATTCCGCCGAGGCGATGGCCGCAATCACAGCGAATCTCCTTGCCGAAACCGGCCTGGGAAATCCCCGGCGAACGGCGCCCGACTATCATTTTTTTGTGACCGATGTCCCCCACCGTTTCCAGACGATCGGCGAACACATCCTCGGGCGGTCCCTCTCCCACGTGGAAATCGTCAAGTGGTGACATCCCCATAAAATCGGTAATTCTCAAATCATCCTTAGGGTTCAATAGGATGCCCGGATTATTCGCTTGCTTTTTTCTGGAAGGAGGTGTTAATGGTGCGCTCGTTTCGTTTAACAGGCGTGCATTAAAATAGGGAAGGAAAAGACAGCTATCTTTAAGAAAACTTTAGATGTAAAAATCCCTCGGTACAGCCCCAGGGAGGAGCTGGCCAACAGCATCACCCATGGGATCGGCGCCGTCCTGGCGATCGGGGCGCTCGGGATACTGACCGCCTTCGCGTCTCTCTTCGGAAACACCTGGCATATCGTGAGCTGCAGCATCTTCGGGGCCACGCTTATCCTGCTTTACACGACCTCGACCCTCTACCACAGCATCCAGATCCCCCAGGCAAAGACGGTCCTGCGGGTCCTCGACCATGCGGCCATCTTTCTCCTGATCGCCGGAACCTACACCCCCTTCCTGCTGGTAAACCTCCGCGGCCCCTGGGGTTGGTCCCTTTTAGCCGTCGTTTGGGCGATCGCCCTCCTCGGGGTCCTCTTTCAGGTCTCCCTGCTCCGCCGCTGGCCGGTCGCCTCGGTCGGTCTCTATGTGGGGATGGGCTTCCTCATCGTCGTCGCCATCAAGCCCCTGATCGCCGCCCTCACACCCGATGGGCTGCGGCTCCTCATCGCCGGAGGGCTCGCCTACATCCTGGGCCTCGTTTTCTATGGCTGGCGTCGCCTGCCTTACCACCATGCCGTCTGGCATCTCTTCGTCCTGGCCGGCAGCACGTTCCACTTCTTCTCCATCCTTTTTTACGTCATTCCCGTAGCGGCTTAACAGGGCGATCCCGGTAAAAACCCAATGACCCGGCCTGTGAGCGGGGGCTTACACCCTCATAACACAGGCGCGTAAACGATCTTGAAGAATGTGTCAAAAGAAGGGTAAGGTGAGGCGCCTTTTCGGACATGGCTGAACCCTTTCGGTGAAGAATGCACAACCCGAATCCTTCGGTGCTATCGCACAAACAGACCTATTTCATCATCCTCGCCCTGGGTTTCCTGATCCAGCTCACCGCATTGGGATTCGGACGTTTCGCCTACACGGCCCTCCTTCCCAGCATGAAGGGCGACCTGGGGCTGACCAACACCCACATGGGCTTCTTCCAGGTGGGCATCCTGATCGGCTACCTCCTGTTCGCCTACCTGTGCAGCGCCTTCTCGAAGCGGTGGGGCCTGTCGATCGTGATCAACGCCTCCTGCGCCCTGGTCGGGCTGGCGATGATGGCCCTGGGGTTCGTCTCTTCCTTTTACCTCTGCCTGATCCTGGCCTTTCTGATAGGCTCCGGCGCCGCCGGCGCCTATATCCCGCTGATTCCGCTGATCATCGGCTGGTCTTCGATCAGACGAAGCGGCAGCGCCATCGGCATCATCATGAGCGGCACCGGCGTGGGGATCATCGTCGTCGGATATGTGGCGCCCCTCATCCTGGAACGGTTCGGGACAGGCGGCTGGCGTCATGCCTGGTTTGTCCTCGGCGCCGCATCGCTTCTGGTCGCTCTGGTCAGCTTTTTTCTCCTGAAGGAAAACCTCTCATTCGTTGAATCCGGCACGCACCGCAACTCCCAGGAGTCCACCCTGAGACTGCTCTACCGCGACCCGTCGCTGAGGGCCATCCTGATCGTCTATCTCCTGGTGGGCTTCGGATACATCATCTTTGCGACGTTCGTTGTCGCTTACGCGGTAGAGGAGATCGGGCTGTCCGTGAAAGAAGCGGGCCTGCTCTGGTCTTTGTTCGGACTCTTTTCGGTCCTCGGATGCCTCTTCTGGGGGATGGTCTCCGATCATCTGGGAAGAAAAACCGTGACCCTCATCGATCTCATTTTGCTGTGCGCTTCGATTCTCCTGGCCACCCTCTGGAAAGAAAAGACCGTCCTCTATATTTCCAGCGCCTTGTTTGCCTTCACCTTCAACGGCGCCATCACGCTCATCGCCTCGATGTTCGGCGATCACATCCCCATGGCAAAAATGGACAAGATATTCGGCATTTCCACACTGATTCACGGCCTGGGACAGGCCGTGGGAGTCGGCATCGCCGGTTGGCTGAAGGACCTCACCTCGACCTTCGTGGCCCCTTTTCTCCTGTCGGCCCTGATCATCGGCGTCTGTCCCCTCTTTCTGCTCTTTCTGAAGGAACAGGATAAGCGGCATTAGGATCATGATGACATACCGGCAAGTGATTGACAGCTCTCAAGGACTCCTGGCCAATCCGGCCAACGTCGCCGGGATGGCCCGCTACGGGATCAGCCCGGACGGGGACCCTTGGGGTTCCCATGCCCGTCCTCCGGAAGATGGCCAAAGAGATCGGCCGCCGCCATGACCTGGCCGACGCGCTCTGGCGCTCGGCGATCCACGAGGCCCGGATCCTCGCAGCCCTGATCGACGATCCCGGAAAAGTCACGGACGACCAGATGGAACGGTGGGTGCTGGACATCGACTCCTGGGACGTCTGCGACCAGCTCTGCAGCAATCTCTTCTCCCGGACCGCCCTCGCCCGCGAAAAGGCCGTGGCCTGGAGCGGACGGCCGGAGACCTTCGTCAAGCGGGCGGGTTTCGTCCTCATGGCCTGCCTCGCCGTCCATGACAAGAAGGCGGATGACGCCCTCTTTGTCGGGTTTCTTCCCTTGATCGTCCGGGAGGCCGGCGACGACCGCAATTTCGTGAAAAAGGCGGTCAACTGGGCCCTCCGCCAGATCGGCAAGCGGAACCCTGTCCTGAACCGCCTCTCAGTGGAAACCGCCCGCGAGATCCAGAAAAGGAATGCAAAATCTGCCCGCTGGATCGCCGCAGACGCCCTGCGGGAGTTGACGGATGAGAAATCCTGGTACCGCTGGCAGAAGACAGACCGGAAAACAAAACCGGCGGCGCCTTCCCGGCCTGTGAACGCTCAGGCAACCGGATATTTCCCCCATGAAAAGATCCGATAAGGAGGACCGATGAAATCCTTGCGCATTTATGGAATGTTGGCCGTTTTCATCCTGATATGCCTCGCCGTCGGCGGCTCCGGAGCGGCCTTTCCGCCCGGGGAGTGGTACCGGCAGCTTGCCAAACCGCCGCTGAATCCGCCCGCCTGGGTCTTCGGACCCGTCTGGACTTTGCTCTACATCCTGATGGGCGTCTCCGCCTGGCTGGTCTGGCTGCGCCCCGGACTGCCGGCGGCGCGGATTCCGCTGCTTCTGTTCGCGGCGCAGATGGCGCTCAACGGGGCCTGGTCTTGGATCTTTTTCGGCTGGCCACCAGGTGGGGCTCGCCCTGATCGACATCGTTCTCCTCTGGGCGGCGATTGCGGCAACCCTCGTCTCTTTCTGGCGGATCAGGAGACCTGCTGCTGTCTTACTCATCCCCTATCTGCTCTGGGTCTCTTTTGCCACGTACCTCAATGCAGCCCTCTGGCGGCTCAATCCCTGAGCGGCACGAAAGTTCACTTTTAATTTGTCTTTTTCCCACATCGCGTGTATGCGAATTCCCATAATCGCCCGGACACCGGTTGTAATCAAATCACTGGGAGGTCATGAATATGCCCCATGTCATCGTCAAGCTTTACCCCGGAAGGTCGGAGGAGCAAAAGCAGAAGCTGACCGAAGCCATTGCCAAGGATGTGGTAGAGATCATCAAGTGCCCGGAGACGGCCGTCTCGGTGGCCTTTGAGGAAGTCTCGCAGGCGGACTGGCCCGAAAAGGTCTACAGGCCGGACATCCTGGAGAAGAAGAGACCCTCTACCGGAAACCGGGGTACAAGAACCCCTTTGAGTAAAAGGGCTGTTTGCCTTTTCCGAATGCCTGTGTATCATTATCCTCATGAAATATCCGTTTGCGTTGTTTGCGGACGACGAAAGGAGATCCTCCATGGATAAAACCCGAAAGATCCAAAAGGTCATCAAAGGCAAGCCCGTCCTCGAAGGGGCGGGCGTCCGTCTGAAGCGGCTGTTCGGTTTCAACAAGGGGACGGAGTTCGATCCCTTTCTGCTGCTCGACGATTTCCGGGCGGACAATCCCCGGGATTACATCAAAGGGTTCCCCTGGCACCCCCATCGCGGGATCGAGACGATCACCTACATCCTGGACGGAAAGGTCGAGCACGGGGACAGCATGGGAAACCAGGGGGTGATCGGCCCCGGCGACGTCCAGTGGATGACGGCCGGCAGCGGGATCATCCATCAGGAGATGCCGAAAGGGGATGAGACGGGCCGCATGGGGGGCTTCCAGCTCTGGGCCAATCTCCCCGCCTCCCACAAGATGATGGACCCCCGCTACCGCGACGTGAAAAGCAGCCAGATCCCCACTGTCCGCGCCGCCAACGGCGTCACGATCCGGATCATCTGCGGCGAGGTCGAAGGGACCAAGGGACCGGTCCGGGACATCGTCACCGATCCCGAATACCTCGACGTGACGGTGCCGGCGGGGACGGAGTTCACCCACCGGACCCGGCCGGGACACACCGTCTTTGCCTACGTGATCGGCGGCCGCGGCTATTTCTGCAAAGAAAAGATCCCCTTTTCCTACGAGGTCGAGGGGAGGAACTATTTCGACATCGAGCGGCATCCCTTTGCGGCCGACGGGGATCTCGTCCTGTTTGCCGACGGGGAACAGATCGCCGTCTCCACGGAGGCGGAGCCGGTCCGGTTCCTCCTCATGGCCGGGAAGCCGATCGGGGAACCGGTCGCCTGGTACGGCCCCATCGTGATGAACACGCAGGAGGAGCTGCGGATCGCCTTCGAGGAGTACGAAAACGGCACCTTCATCAAGCACAAAAAGGCCTGACCCGAAAAAATCCGCTTGACAAGCGGAAAACGGATTGTTATTGGTAAGCCACTTTTTTTGGAAGGATAGTTATGGAAAGAGTCAGGACCATAGTCAACCCCGTACAGATCGCGATTATTAGCGGGATTATTATTCCCTATGACATAGGGGTTGGGTGATGGTCTGTTCCTAAAATTGAATGAACAAAAAGCCGTTACCGACCCTGGTAACGGCTTTTTTTGTTTGGTGAAAAACAAAAGGAGGAGAAGTGCCATGCAGCAGACCGGATCGCAGATCTTATTTACGGCCTTGAAAGAAGAAAACGTCGATACCCTCTTCGGTTATCCGGGAGGATGCGTCATGGATATCTATGACGAGCTGTCCCGGCAGGATATCCGGCACATCCTGGTGCGCCACGAACAGGGGGCCATCCATGCCGCCGACGGTTACGCCAGGGCTTCCGGCCGGGTCGGCGTCTGCCTGGTCACCTCGGGACCCGGCGCCACCAACACGGTGACCGGGATCGCCAACGCCTACATGGATTCCATTCCCGTGGTCGTCCTCACCGGGCAGGTCCCCACGGCCATGATCGGCAACGACGCCTTCCAGGAAGTGGACATCACCGGCATCACCCGGACCTGCACGAAACACAACTTCCTGGTCCGGCGGATCGGGGATCTGCAAAGGACAATCCGGGAGGCCTTTCACATCGCCCGTTCGGGACGGCCGGGACCGGTCCTCGTCGATCTTCCCAAGGATGTGATCCAGTCGGTCATGGAAACGGATCGCCCCGCGACCGCCCTTCCGCCCGAAGAGGCGCCCTGTCCGGATCTCGAAGGGCTCTGCGGCGAAGCCCTGAAGCTGCTCCTCCAGGCGAAAAAACCGCTCATCATCGTCGGGGGAGGGGTGATTCTCGGAAAAGCCTCCGAGGAGCTCCGGACCTTCGCGAGAAAATTCCAGATCCCGGTCGTCTCGACCCTGATGGGGCTCGGCGCCTTCCCCGCGAGCGATCCGCTCTGGACCGGCATGTTGGGCATGCACGGCGCCTACTACGCCAACATGGCCGTCAGCCGATGCGATGTGCTCATGGCCGTCGGCGTCCGGTTCGACGATCGCGTGACGTCGAAGGTCGAGGCCTTCGCCCCCCACGCCAGGATCATCCATATCGATATCGATCCCGTCTCCATCGACAAGATCATCCGGACCGATGTCTCCATCGTCAGCCACTGCGCCCCGGCTCTTACGACCCTCCTTCGTCTCAGCGACGCGCAGGGGCTCAGACGGCCCGAGGGGCAGATCCACGCCTGGCACAACCAGATCCGTCAATGGAAGGCGGAAATGCCCCTCTCCTACTGCCGCAACCAGAACATCAAACCCCAGTACGTCATCGAGAAGCTCCATCAGCTGACGCAGGGCCGGGCGATCATCGCGACCGAAGTGGGCCAGAACCAGATGTGGGCGGCCCAGTTTTACCGTTTCAACGAGCCCAACACCTTCCTCACCTCGGGAGGACTGGGAGCGATGGGGTTCGGACTCCCCGCCGCCATCGGCGCCCAGTTGGCCTGCCCGGACCGGACGGTGGTGAATGTGGCGGGAGACGGCAGCATCCAGATGAACATCCAGGAACTGGGCACCATCGTCCATTACGGCCTGCCCGTCAAAGTCGTCATCCTGAACAATCTTTACCTCGGCATGATCCGCCAGTGGCAGGAGCTCTTCTACGGACGCCGCTACTCCCAGTCCGACATGACCCAGGCCCCCGACTTCGTCAAGCTGGCCGAGGCCTATGGCATCAAGGGCCTCAGGGCCGACAAACCCAACGAGGTGAAACGGGTCCTCAAGGAGGGTCTGGAGACCCCCGGCCCCGTGGTGATGGATTTCCACGTGGAGCCGGAGGAAAATGTGTTTCCCATGGTGAAACCGGGAACGCCGCTGACGGAGATGTCCTTCGGCAAGGTCCGCGCCGCGGTGGCATGAACCATCAATAAGGAAAGGAAACAACCATGCCGACCCAGTTAAAAGAACGGGCGATCGCCGTGATCGTCAACAACCGGCCCGATGTCCTGGCCCGCATCGCCGGCACCTTCAGCGCCCGGGGGTTCAATATCGAAAGCATCTCGGCGAATATCACCCGGAATCCGGCCGTGACGAAGATCATCATTACCACCCTGACGACGCAGGATACGATCGCCAAGGTCATCAAGCAGTTGAACCGTCTGGTCGATGTGCTGGAGGCCAAAAGACTCCGCCGGCCCCAGGCCGTCAGAAGGGAAATGATCATCGCCCGGGTCCCGCGGACTAAGGAGCGGCAGGCGGCGATCCGGGAACTCGTCGAGACCCGCGGCGGAAAAGTGATCAACGAAGAATCCGACGCCGTCATCCTGGAATTTACCGGGGATAAGGAAGATCTCGAAGAGATCCTGACCCGCCTGGAGGCGCTGGGGATGGAAGACTTTGCCCGAACCGGCGTCATCGCCCTGGAGAGGGGCAAGTCCTGAACATGAAGCCATCCCCCGCCGGATCGCCGTCTCAAAGTGCCAATGATTGGTCGCGATCCAGGCAAGGAGTGATCGTATAGGCGCATCCGGGAGCGCGCTGACGCCTATTCAAAACTGAAAAAATATCGGCGAACATCGCGACACCAGTAGCATCGCTAAAACGTTGTTCCGAAGAAAATGCTTGACTTCAAACAGATATATCCGTAACGGGACGTATATAAATCACTGGGGATGAAAGACTTTGAGGAGAACAAGCATACATCCATTGTAATGAGAAATCATCGGAGGTGATAAGACATTGGAAGCACAGAATCTGGCGTTGAAGGCGCCCATCCGGGGCATCAGTCAAGGACTGGAACTGCGTGACCCGTAGGATGGAATCCGAGCGGAACGCGGCAGACGACGCCTATTCAAAACTGAGCAAAACATCTGCACGAGACACCGGCTCCAGGAAATAACTGGACATCTCAATAGTCTGTTCGGCGTTCCGATATGTCGTACGACAGGAGCTTGAAAAAGATGACAACAGTATGCGACATCACATGGAACCCACCAAGCTATACAATATGCTTGACGAGCCTACACGCGACTCACGTGCCGGTCCGGTGATCGCGTAGGACAAGCAGTAGTTCAGCTGGAACAAGTTACCGAGGCAGGACTGGGAAGGCAAGCGAAGCAGACCGAATACTCGTTCGTGTCGATACCAGGGATGCGGGAATCTATCGAGGGAGCGGGCTCGACAATCTCGCCGTCGCATCGTGCGATGGCTAAGCCGCAGATGGTCGCGTTGGCGTCATCGGTTTTCGCACCAAGCAGGCAACAAGCGATGCCGATTACGAAAATAGCTCAATCCGAGTGATTTGAACCGCATGGCCAGTCGGCTATCGAACTGTAGCTAAAGGCTAAATCCTATAACCCTTTCTGGGGGAATCGGCGCCGCCATATGAGTCAAGCTTGATGGCGCACGAGCATGGTTCCGGACTGCCGAGTGCGGGTCGAAGGACTACCGTACATCTACCGGTTGGTCGTGCCATAATTTCGAGGACATGCAAGACCGTGAAAGCGATCCGGATGTGGACTACACTACGAATAGCGATGTATTACAGAGACTCTGCTTTAATTAAGGCCAAGTCGCCATGATTGGAAAACGCAGAGACTCAGATCAGCACCCTGACACGCCTCCAAATGCGCCTCACGCAGCAGATTGACAGATCCGCACGTGCGAGACCAAACAAAAAGCGCGGGTAAGCTGTCATCACTACAGTTTCTCGCTACGAGACTCAGAATTCACTCTCTTCGAATGATGGGTTATAGCCGAGCGAACCGGGTGAGTGAATAGGCGATGATGGAGCTTCCGATCCTCATGCGGCGCTCTTCATCGGTGACCAGACCGGTATTATGTTGAATATCGATCGGAACATGGGTATACTCCCGTCGTGAAAAAGCAATGCCCTATTCACCATGATTTGATGCACACTCCCCACGGCGGGAAGCCGACGATCTAGTTTTTCCGGGCACAACCCGGAAGGAATCTGTCGCTATGCCCCTCAGATCGTTCATCCCGACCCTCTGCCGGATGACCTCCATCCGGCCGTCGATGCCCTCATCGAGCGGCTCCGCGCCCATTACCCGGACATGAGCGGATTGACGGCGATTTCGATGACGGGCCGCGGCCGCGACTTTTTGCATCACCTCGTCCATACCCGGATCGGCGGTCTCCTCCCGACCATCCTCTCCTTCGACGACTACCGGACCCGCCGCATCGCCGAGGCGACCGGCCGCATGGCCGTACCGGAGGATGAGGCCTTTCTCCGTTTCCATGCCCTCCGGTGCCGTGAAGAGGGCCGCTCCCTGCCCCCGGCCGACACCCAGCGGCTGCTCTCTTTTTTGACCACGATCGCCGAGTTCTCCGTGACCATCGCGGAGTTGCGCACCCTGGACCGGATCGGGCCCGAACAACTCGATCGGATCGACCGGTTCTTCGCGACGATGGAGGCGTTCCGCGCCGGCCTTGCCGCCGAGGGGCTCTTCTATCCGCCCTTCGAAGCGGCGCGCTTCGCCGACCTCACGCCGGGCGATGGCGAATTCTTCTTCGGCCTGCCCCTCATGACCCCGGTGAACCAGCGCTTTTTCAGCCGTATCCCGCGCGATCGGCTCTTCGTGGACGCGCCGCTTTTCGGCCCCCACATGCCGGCGGAACCGCCCGAATACGAGACGGCCCTTGCGCTCGTCCGGCGGATCGGTGTCGCCGAAAGGCGGAATGCGGGCGAAGGGCTTGGTTTTACCGAACTGGCCGAACGGGCCGCCCTGCCGGCGCTCCTGGCCCGGGAGATCGACGCCTTCTTGCGCGCGCCGCGGAGCGACGGGGAACAGCTCTTCATCGTGCCTCTGGACGAGAGGCTCTCGTTCTATCTGTGGGAACTCCTCTTCCGTCCGCTCGGCGGACAGGTCAACTTTGCGCCCTGGCTCCCCTTCACCCACTTCGCGGCGGCGCACCGGCTTCGCGAGGCGGTCCGCGGCGGAAAGGGACTGGCGGCCGTGCGGCGGGACCTCGTCGCCGAGCTCACCAGCCGGTGGAACGAACTCGACGAGGCCGACCGTTCCGCCTTCGAGGGGGCGATCACGCTGTGCGACGAACTGGAGCGGCTCCGCCCGCTCATGGGGGATGAGTGGCCGCCGCTCGCCGAGTACCTCATCGCCGCGAAGAAACTGCGGCTGCACGGCCGGCGCAGCGCTCCGATCCAGGTGGTGGGGCTGGGCGACGCGACCGGCGTCCCCTATGGGCGCGCCGTCATCGGGCCGATGAACAGCGGCATCTTCCCGCAAAAGCCCTTCAGCGGCCCCTACCTGAACCTGATCCATCTGCCGCGCATCCACCGGACCCAGTACGAGGCGGACGATCTCGCCCTCCGGCAGTTTCTCTCCTTCGGCCGCACGGCCCACATCGCCGCCCTCTACGACCAGGCAAACGGCGAGGCGCCGTCGCCCCACTTCTCGTTCCTCGCCGCCGAATTCGGCCAAAGGGCGGTGAAGCGGCTGATCGCTCCGGCGCCCTTCCGCGTGCCGACCGGCAGCCTCGTCATAGAAAACACCGATGAACTGAGGGAGCAGCTTCGGCGGCGCACCTGGTCCTTCACTTCGCTGAAGCGCTTTTTCACCTGTCCGTGCCGCTTCATCCTGGAAGAGATCCAGGGGGTGACACCGCCCCCCTGCTTCGAAGACGAGGAGCATGCGAATCTCCTCATCGGGGATTTCCTCCACCGCTTCTTCGCGGAACTGAAGGCCCATCCCCCTGCCGTCGAGCGATGGCAGGAACGATTCGACGAGAGCTGGGAGAAGGACGCGGAGCTCCGCGCGAAACTCCCGGACCAGGCCGTTCGCAAGGCCATCGTCCGGAGCCACCTGGCCGACATCGCCGCCTGGGAAAAGGAAACGGGCCGGCCCCTCCTCTTTTCCGACGACGTGACGACGGCCGAACTCGAACTGAGCGCCCCTTTCGGCGGCGGCCGCTACCAGCTTAAAGGGCGCATCGACCGCCTGCAGCGTGAGGGAGAAAAGGAGCTCGTCACCGATCTGAAATACAAGGAAAAGAAAAAGGTCTCCGAAAAAGGCCGGCTGGCCGACCGGGTGGAAGAGGCCGACTCCTTCGACGACCGTTTCCAGCTTGTCATCTACGCCTATCTCGCCCTGCACAATAAAAGGGCGACGGCCGGCCGGCTCGATGCGGCCCATCTCTTCCTGCGGCCTCGGGTAGCCGGCGATTATGAGGGCCGACTCGCGGAGGAGGACCTGGCCGGCTGCGACGCCACGCTGGAGCGCATCGCCGGGCGGCTCGACGGGCTCCTCGCCCTGGAGCGCTTCGTCCCCAACTACCGCGCCGAAGGCTGTTCCTACTGCCCCCACAAGGCGCTCTGCCTCAAGCCGGACCTCTATCGCATGGGTGGGCGGACGGGAGGCCGCCCATGGTGAAGAGCCTCTTCGTCACCGCCTCGGCCGGTTCGGGGAAGACCTTCCGCCTGACCCAGGAGGTCCGCCGCCATATCGAGCGGGATACGGAATTCGTCGTCGCCGCCACCTTCACCCGCGCCGCGGCGGCCGAGATGGAAAAACGGATCCTCGAAGCCATCGAGAAGGGGCGAGGAGAGCCCCGCCGACAAACTGCGGCTCATCATGCGGGCCGCCAGGGTCCACTTCTCGACCATCGACGCGCTCTTCCACCGGTTCCTCTCGACGGAAGCTTACGTCCCGCAGGTGGCCGACGAACACGAAAAGGCGATCATCACCGCGATCGCCGACGAGCGCTTTTTCCAGCATCCGGCTATTCTCGCCGACATCGAAAGCATCCTGATCGCGGCGCGCATCCTCCATATGCAGCCCGAGTCGCTGATCGAGGCGTTGGACAAGGGCAAAGAGGCGCTCGATGCCTGGGACTGTCCCGAGAGCCTTCTTGCCGAGCTCCAGGCCAAGCAGGCGCGCCTCGTGGCCGAGTACGAGCGGCTGCAGGACAAGGTGCAGGCCGTCGCGGAGGAAACAAGAGGAGCCCTGCGCTCGCAGGTGGTCGATCCCCTCCTTGCACCGCTCGCCGCAGTCGATCTCAAACGCGCCCTCTTCCTGAAATCCGATCTGGCGGAGGTCAAGGTGGCCGCCGCCGACCGCGGGACTCCCGCCTACGCCGCCTTGCGGGAGCTCTATCCCCCGATGCGCCGTCTGATCGCCGAGCACCTCATCAACACCAAACGGTTGCGGAGCGCCCTGCTCAAGCGCTTCAGCGCCTTGCGCGCCGAAGTGCTTGCCGAAGAGAAGGAAAAACTCGGCCGGCTCTATTTCGACGACATCCCCAAGGCGCTCATCGCCCTCGACGGGCCCGGCAGCCCCGACCGGCCGCTCTTCATGGCCCGCCTCTACGAACTGGGGTTCCACCGGACGGCCCATCTGCTCCTCGACGAGTTCCAGGACACGTCCCAGATCCAGTATGCCCTGCTTCGGCCGCTGATCGAGGATATCCTCGGCTCCGTGGGGGCGAATGCCGAAGGGGAACGGTCGATCTTTCTCGTGGGAGACTGGAAACAGTCGATCTACCAATGGCGGGACGCGGCGCCCGATCAGCTCCGGGCCTCTATCGCCCCCGCCCTCGCAAGCGGACAGATCGCCGCCGAGACG
>CAWJHT010000056.1:0-56459 GCA_963842685.1 uncultured delta proteobacterium
GTTCTCCCGGCCTGAGACCCGGAGAGCACTTCAGAGAATGATAACCTTCGCTGCGAATCCCGATGGTAACCTCGACGGGTTTGATTTCATCCCCTTCGCCTGCGACAAAGACATAGCTTCGTGTGCCGGTGCGCATAACTGCTGACTCAGGCACTGCCGGCTTTCGCCCCCAGATCATAATTTAAGCGGGCATCACCATACATATCGCCCTTCAGCAGCAGCTCAGGATTGTTTATAATGAGCCGTGCCTTGAGCGTGCGGGTCTGTGGATCGAGATACGGAAAAAGGAAACTCACGTTCCCCGGAAAGCTTTTGCCGGGCCAGTAGGAAAGAGAGAACGTCACCGGCATCCCCACCTCTCACATAGGGCAGGTCTGATTCATAAATGTCTGCTTCTGCCCAGACTACTGACAGGTCAGCCACTATTAAAAGAAGCTCTCCCGGCATGATTTTCTGGCCGGGCAGGACCTTTTCTCAATCACATAGCCGCTTGAGGGCGCGTACAGGGTGAGATACTTTTCCACCTCGCTTGTTTTCTTCGAGTCGGTCAATCTGCTGCTTGCTGATGTCCCAGAGCTTCAACCGCCTGCGTGCAGAGTCAATCAGCTTTTTCCCGCCTTCTGCAATGGAAGCATCAGCACTGTGGGATAAATTTTTTGCAATAGTGACGGCAGTCAGATATTCCTGCTGTGAAGAAACCAGCTCCGGGCTGTATACCGTGAGCAGTGGCTCCACCTTTTTACTTCCTGACCGGTTACATTCACATAGAGCTTATCAACATATCCGTCTATCTTGGTTGTGACCGTGAACATCCTGGTTTCATCCGGAACAATGCGCGCCGAGGTTCTCAGTTCCTTTACAATATCTCTCATTTCTACGGTACCGAAAGTGAGCCCCATATGTTTTTTGTGGTACTCACTGATATTCACGGTGGCTAATCCTGATGGTGTGCCCGAGGACTTTTTCTTCCGTCTCAAACGGCACATGTTCATGCCCATGGAATCCTTGCCCGGCTTATCGCTCACTCTCATTGGAATTCATGGTGGAGCGGTACATGGTTTTTTTAACCGGGGCTGCGCCTGCCGCCGGGGCAGTCTTCTTCTGTTCCACCAGGCGCATGCCGCAGATGGAGCAGTCGCCGGGCTTGTCGGAGGTAATCTGCGGATGCATGGGGCAGGAGGTAGATCTTTTTCTGCGCGGCTGCAGCAGTGGTGCTTAAAAAAGGAGAGGAGAGGGTATGGAACAGAAGGATCAAATCAAAATTGGAATCATCATCTGCGACCGCTACCACCGCTGCGCCGGCGGCAAATGTTTCCGGGCGCTGCGGGAGAGGGAAGGCGCCTTCAGCCTTTATCGCGACAGGGATGCGAGCCTGGTGGGATATGCGACCTGCGACGGGTGTCCCGGCGGCAACATCGAGTATGCCCCGGAGGAGATGGTCCGCAACGGGGCCAACGTGATCCATCTGGCGACCGGTCTGATCGTCGGCTATCCGCCCTGCCCGAGGATCGGTTTCTTTCGGGATTTCATCCAGTCGCGATTCGGAGTCGATGTCGTCTTCGGCACCCATCCGATTCCCCAGAAATACTATCTGGTGCACCAGGGTCTTCACACATGGGATGCCCCGTTCTGGCAGGAGGTCACCCGCGATGTCATGGGCTGACGAGGGAGATCCGCCGTGCGTATGACTGACATTTTACACAATAAGGAGTGATGACAATGGAGAAAAGAAGAAGGATCGTGGTTATCGGCGGTTCCGCCGCCGGTCCCAAGGCGGCGGCAAAGGCCAGGAGAATCGACAACGATGCCGAGGTCATCATCCTGCAGAAGGATGCGGATCTCTCCATGGCCTCCTGCGGCTATCCCTATTACGTCGGCGGGTTTTCGACGACCGGAACATGCTCATCTGCACGCCCACGGGCGTGATACGGAACCCCCAGTTCTACCTCAATGCAAAGGCCATCGAGGCCAGGGTGAATACGGAGGTGACCGCCATCGACCGGACGGGGCGCACCGTATCGTTCCGGAATACGGTGACGGGTGAAACGGGTGAACTGACCTACGACAAGCTGATCATCGCCACCGGTTCCGTCCCCCGGATGCCGCCCGTTCCCGGCGTGGAGCTGGAGGGGATTACCACGCTGCAGTCCATGAAGGACGCGGACTTTCTCCGCAAAGTCGGGGACGAGGGGAAAATCAAAAAGGCGGTGGTCATCGGCGGCGGCCTGATCGGGATCGAGACCTGCGAGGCCCTTCAACTGGCCGGCATCGAGATCACCGTGATCGAGCTGCTGCCGCAGCTGCTGACCTTTCTCGACTGGGAACTGGCCAAGCTGGTGGAAAACCATGTGAGGAGCAAGGGGGCGAACGTCATCACGGACAACGGCATCGCCGCGTTTCTCGGCGAGAACGGGAAACTGACGGGGGTCAAGCTCCAGAACGGGACGGAACTTCCCTGCGAGCTGGCGGTGGTGGCCATCGGCGTCCGTCCCAACGTGAAACTGGCCCAGGAGAGCGGCCTCAAGATCGGGGAGACGGGTGGAATCAGAGGTCAATGAATACATGCAGACCTCGGACCCCGACATCTACGCCGTCGGGGATTGCGTGGAGACGCTCAACCGGATCACCGGGAAAAAGGTCCTGGCCCCCTACGGCGATCTGGCCAATCTCCAGGGACGCGTGGCGGGGGAGAACGCCGCCTCCGAAAACTGCGTGACCTTTCCCGGAACGATCCAGACGGGGATCTGCAAGGTCTTCGATTACGCGGCGGGCTCGACGGGGCTCTCCGAATCGAATGCCAAGCGGCTGGGATACGACGATATCGTCACCGTCATCAACGCCAGCCCCGACAAGCCCGGTTTCATGGAGGGGAAGCTCCTGGTGACGAAGCTCGTCGCGGATCGCAAGACGGGGAGGATCCTCGGCGCCCAGTGCATCGGCCCCGGGAACGTGAACCGGCAGATCGCCCAGTGGGCCATGGCCATCCAGGGACACCTGACCGTCGAGGATGTCGTCAATGCCGATCTTCCCTATGCGCCGCCCTTTTCGCTGGCGATCGACCACGGCATCGCCGCGGCGCACATCCTGCAGAACAAGATGAAGGGGAGAATGAAGGGGATCTCCTGTGCGGAGGTTCATCGGAAGGTGACAGGCGGAGAGGCCCCCTTCCTGATCGATGTCAGGCAGCCGGAGGAGTTCGAGCAGATGCGCCTCGGCATCGGCGAGACGCTCATGCCCCTCGGCGCCCTGCGCAAGCGCCTCAACGAGCTTCCCCAGGACAAGGAAAAGGAGATCATCTGCTACTGCAAGATCTCGCTGCGGGGCTACGAGGCGGCCCTCGTCCTCGAAGGGAACGGCTGGAAGAACGTGAAGGTCATGGAAGGCGGCGTGATGGCCTGGCCGTATCCCGCGGGAAAAGTAAGCCGGTTCAAGCCACATGGGCAGCGGTCCGATCGGGACGATTTGCAGACCATGGGTCGTGAGCTTCGCGTCGTCAACCGAAAATATGAAGGGTAAACGACATCGGGGATGAAAAGACACAGGTGAAAACGAAACCGTTCTTATATCGGTATGTTTATGGACCGGTGCCGTCCAAACGGCTCGGACGCTCTCTCGGCGTCGATCTGGCGCCGTTTAAGCGATGCACCTATGACTGCATCTATTGCCAATTGGGAAGGACCACCGACAAAACGGCCGAACCGAAAACCTACGCGACGTCAGAAGCGATTTGCTCCGAATTGGAGCGAAAGCTCTCTTGCGGCCCGCCGCCCGATTACATCAGTCTGGCAGGATCCGGGGAACCGACGCTGAATGCCGGCATCGGCGAGTTGATTGCCAAGATCAAGGGCATGACGAACATTCCCGTAGCCGTTCTGACCAATGGATCCCTTTTGTGGCGGGATGAGGTCCGGGCCGCTCTCATGGCCGCGGATCTCGTTCTTCCCTCCTTGGATGCGGGCGATGAAGAGATGTTCCAATACGTCAATCGTCCCCACAGGGATATTTCCTTTGAAAGGATGATCACCGGCCTCATCGATTTTGTTCGCGTTTACCCGGGGGCTGTGTGGCTGGAGGTTTTCCTGCTCGCAGGCGTGACGGCAATCCCTTCGGAAATCAAGAAAATTGATGCGCTCCTCTGCAAAATCCGCCCGGAGCGGGTCCAATTGAATACGGTGACCCGTCCACCTGCCGAGGAATTTGCCTATGCCGTTTCCGAAGATCAGATGGAAAGCTTAAAAAGAGCTGTTTTCAGAAACAGTCGAGATTATCGGCCGACACGCTTCCTGCCGAATCCCGCGATTTACAGACCGGACAGTCAACGGCCGACATTATTTCTCTGCTGAGAAGGCGGCCGTGCACCCTTGAGGGCGTTTCCTCCGGCCTCGCCATGCGCGGCCTGGAAGCATTGAAGCATCTGGACACGCTCTGCCGGGGACGGTGATCCGTGACGGCCAGTAACATCTACCGAGCAAATGGAAGGCTTCCATTAATCATCGCTACAGCAGCGCGAACGGATACTAAGCCAAGTCAGGGATAGTCGACGCTGATGAACGCATGACAGTCACGATAGCAGCGAGAAGGGTTGCTCGAAGAAGGGAACAGCCGCTTAAGGCAGAGGCAATCAAAAAAACAGCGGAGAATTCAATATGGGTGCAATAAGAAGGCTTACTATGATCTTTTTTCCCGGATCTATGACCACATTATCCGTTTGCATTCACGGGATCGGGAAGGATCTCTGAGGGAGTTCATCACCGCCAGAACGAGGGTGTCTGAAGGAGACAAGGTTCTGGACCTGTGCACGGGTACCGGTGCGGTCGCTGTCGAACTGTCGAAAAGTGTGGGAAAGGGCGGTTTGGTGGTAGGACTCGATTTTTCTTCCGGAATGCTCGAAAAGGCAAAACAAAAATCGGGGAATTTAAATCTTTCTCAGGTGTGTTTTGTCCGGGCGAACGCCGCGCGTTTACCCTTCAGGGACTCTGCATTCCGTGGCGTTACGTGCTCGCATGCCTTCTATGAGTTAAAAGGCTTTGAAAGGGAAATGGCCGTCGACGAGGTGGCACGCGTTCTTGAAAAGGGAGGCAGATTCTGTTTGATGGAGCATGTAATGCCCGAGAAGCTATTCTTAAGGGTGCTCTTTTATATTCGCCTTTTCTTTCTTGGCTCAAGAGGATGTAAAGCAGTTTCTCCGGAACGAGGAGTCCATATTGGGGGAAAAGATTCAAAAACATCGCAAAGGAGATGAGCCCGACGGGACAATCGAAACTTATATGCGGGGAAAAAGGAGGAGGATAAGAATTGAAGATTTCGATGGCAATGCATGACCTCCTCATGACATGAAACCTAAATACATTGTTTGCTTCAGGTCACGTTCCTCGGGCAATGAGGATGAGCACTGAAAGACCGGTAGAACCCGGGCGATCATTGAAAGGAGGCACATATGAGGATTCTTGAGGCGGACAAGGTGGAGATACTGACCCTGCAGGACAATTACATCGATGTCACGGCCCTGGACAACTCGGCAGTCGTCCAGCGGGCAAGCCCATTGAAGGACATGCAGATCAAGAGCTCCATCCTTGCAGAGCATGGGTTCTCGGCCCTGGTGACGCGTCCATGCGGAGGGCCATGTCCTCATCGCTTCTCTTCGACTTTGGGTTCTCCGAGGACGGGGCTGCCCGGAACGCAGCCATTCTGGGTGCTGATATCCGTTCCGTGAAGGCCATGGTGCTGTCCCACGGGCACTCGGACCACACCGGGGGTCTCATGAAGTTCAGCGCCATGCTGAAGAAGAAGCGCGGGGTTGAGTTCGTCTGCCATCCAGGGGTTTTCATGAGGCCCCGGTATCTGAAATTTGGAGAAGAGATCAAGGTCTACTTCCCGGAGTTCAACAAGGATACGGTGCTGAAAAGAGGGTTCAAGCTCGTGGAGACAAAAGACCCCTACCCGCTCTTGGGCGGCCACGCCCTGTTCCTCGGCGAGATCCCCCGGGTTACCGATTTCGAGAAGGGTTTCCCCATTGCCCACCGGGAAGAATACGGTCAGGAGAAGTGGGATGCAATCGAGGATGACTCGGCATTGTGATGAACGTGAAGGGCAAGGGGCTCGTCATCCTCACCGGGTGCGCCCATGCAGGCATTGTCAATACAATCCGCCATGCCGTGAAGATCACCGGCGTGGAAAAGGTGTGCGCGGTCATGGGCGGGTTCCACTTGAACGGGCCCTTCTTCGAACCCATCATCGAGCAGACCACCGAGGAGCTCAAGGCCTCAACCCGCTCTACGTGGTGCCCACCCACTGCACGGGCAGGAAGGCCATCATGCACATCGAGAAGGAAATGCCGGGGCAGTTCATCCTCAACATGTCAGGGACAAAGCTGACGTTCGGCGCGTGAGTGCTTCAGAAGGGTATGACACGAACAAAGGATGAAAGAGATGGGAAAGAATTGTTTTCTTGCTGACAGGCGCCCAGAGTTCTATCGGCGCTGGGTGGTCAAGAGCCTGGTTGATGCAAGAACAGACATCCTTGCCTTGGATGTCGATGACCGTCCGGTTCGACTTTCTCTTCTACTCGATCGGGAAGAATTGAGTCGTATCCAATTCGTTTGCGGCGATGTTTACAAATCTGAATTTCATCAAATATAAGCGCTGAGGAGGAAGAGATGTCTTCGAATCTGCAACCCGTCGATCGGGCGGAAATCGTCATCCTGGCGGACAACTATTGCGAACAGGTCATCTTGAGCACCGACAGGGTCTTGCGCCCTGGCGGCCTGACCGTCAAGCCGGGGGAGAGGAGGCGGAGCTGAAGGCCGAACACGGCTTCAGCGCTGTCGTCCGCCTGTTTCGTGGGGAAGAGGTCCGGACCGTAATGATCGATGCGGGTCGCTCCGGGACCGTGGCGGTGGAAAACGCCGCTTGGGCAGGGGCGGACTTGGGCGACGTGGAGGCACTGGTCATCAGTCACGGCCATGGGGACCATGTGGGAGGGGTCGCTGCGGTGGCCGAGAAGTTTACCCGGCCCGTCCGGGTGATCGTCCACCCCGACGCCTTTCTCGAGCGATATGTCAAGCAGCCGGGCGGCGGCATGATGCGTTTTCCTGACTTTCGTCCCGATCTCTTCGCCGGCGGGAGGCTGGTCTTCGAGATCCACAAGACGCCGGTTCTTTTGGCCGGCGGCCAAGCAACGACCACCGGGGAGATCCCGCGCCGGACGGACTACGAAAAGGGATTCCCGCCGCAGATGTCGGTGCGGGACGGGAAGTGCGTGCCCGACGTGAGGTGTGGGACGATCAGGCGATAGTCTTTGTCGTCAAGGGAAAAGGGGCGGTCATCGTCAGCGGCTGCGGCCATGCTGGGATTGTCAATACGATCCGCTTCGGCCTCGAACTGGCGGGGGGCGAAAAACCTCTGGCGGTCATCGGCGGCTTTCACCTCTGCTGGCCCACGCCCGATGTGGTGGTCCGACGCACCCTCGACGATCTGAAGCAGTTAAATCCCGATTATCTAGTCCCCTGCCACTGCACTGGCTGGGACACCAACCGTTAGGACCGCCGGGGAGATGCCCGAGCGGTTTCTCCTGAGCACCGTCGGCTGCACGATTCGTTTCTGATGGATGATGTGGCCGTACCCCTGAAAATGAAGGAGAACCATCGCACGGAATACGGGATCTTCTCTTTTTTACTGATAAACGAAGTCATAAGCTCGTAGACACAATCACAGAAAGAGAGTGCTTTATACAATGAAATATCTGTTGTATTCTTCACACCGTAATCTGAGGCGATGACAGAGAACCTGGGTAGTTCTCCAGAAACGTCGTCTACGGTGTCTTCTCCTCCGCTCAGCCGATTAGCCCTCTGAGGGTGATGCACTGGAGATCACGACGCGGGGCAATCAGGAGGCGATTTGGTGAGGAGGTCCAGCGCCAATGCTCGGCATAGCAGGGATGGATGTGAGAGAGGCGGCCGTTGCCGCCATGCGGTCCAACCGCCTGGCGGGCCGGTACGCACGACGCCCGCGCCGGCCACCCAGATCGCGGAGATCATCAGACACATACCGCAGGCGCTCCGACAAGCTCTGGCAGGATAGGTCATAAACGGACAAAAGGGCGAGGTTGCCTTTCCTTTTCTCATTGCGTTTTTGCGATAACACCAAGGGAATATGAGTAGCAATATGCTACCTATTCCTGCCTTCGGCGAAACCCCCTCTCCTTTCATCTATCTGTATTAATTGAAGATTTATCTATATTTCCGACAAGTCGTTCCTGGCATGGATTATGATTATCCCCCTGTCGGTACGAGATTATTCCGCCGCTGGCGCTGCATATTCAAACGACGCCGGTGATCGGCGGCGGATCACTCATCATAAGACACTGTGGAGGTTTGAAGAGAGAGATGAACTGTGGCGAAAAGAAGAGCGGTTGCGAAGCGGTCGGTGGGCAGGCAGCCGATGAGAAACTCAAGATGTTTACGGAGGATGAGGCGCTTGTCCGTCGCCTCTCCAGGATCAAACACAAGATCCTGGTTCTGTCGGGAAAAGGCGGCGTGGGGAAAAGCACCGTTGCCGTGAATCTCGCCGTGGCCTTGGCCATGGAAGGCTGGAAGACGGGTCTTCTGGACGTCGATTTTCACGGCCCCAGCGTTCCCACGCTCCTGAATCTGAAGGGGGAGCTTTTCAAAGCGGCGGACGGAGACGGGATGCTGCCTGTGGAAAGCAGCTATGGAATCAAAGTGGTTTCCCTCGGATTTGCCCTCGGCCATTCGGATGAGGCGGTCATCTGGCGGGGCCCGATGAAGATGGGCGTCATCAAACAGCTCTCTGACGGATGTGCAGTGGGGTGAACTGGACTATCTGATCGTCGATTTTCCGCCGGGAACGGGGGATGAACCCCTTTCCGTGGCGCAGCTCATCCCCGAGAGCGACGGCGCCGTGATCGTCACGACGCCCCAGGATCTCTCCCTTCAGGACGTGCGGAAGTCCATCAATTTCTGCCGTCAGCTCAAGATTCCCGTTCTGGGGGTGATTGAAAACATGAGCGGGCTTCTGTGTCCGCACTGCGGGAAGATGATCGAGGTCTTCAAAAGCGGCGGCGGGGAAGCCATGGCCAAGGAGATGGGCGTGCCCTTCCTCGGCCGAATCCCGATGGACCCGCAGATCGTCGGGGGGTCCGATGAGGGAAAGCCTTTCGTCTATCATCACAGAGAGACCGAGTCCGCCCAGGCCTTCATCCGGGCGATCCAGCCCGTTTTGCAGTTGCAGAAGCAAAGCAAACCTGAGACAGACCGGATTTCCCGGATGCCTCAACCCATCAAGGAGAAAGAAATGAAAACACTGAAGATCGCCGTTCCCACGGCGGCCGGCTCGTCTGTGTCCAGCACTTCGGCCATTGTGAGCAGTTCGCCCTGTTCGACGTGGATGCGGACAACAAAACCATCCTGAAAACGACCATGGTCGTCCCACCGCCCCATGAGCCTGGGCTTTTACCCACGTGGCTGCAGGAACAGGGGGCCGATATCATCATCGCCGGCGGCATGGGATCGCGGGCGCAGGAACTGTTCCTCGGCAAGGGCATTCACGTGGTCACCGGCGCCTCGCGGAGGTCCCTGAAAAGGTGGTGGCCGATTACCTCAGCGGCGCCCTGACGACCGGGAGCCAATGTCTGCGATCACTGAACGGTCACGGCCGCGGTGGTATTTTTCTATGAATGAAGGGGTGAGCCGTGACTGGAAATGAAGCGGGCTTGGGGTGAAGATGGCAGATTTTTGGAGCGGGAAGACACCCTGCTGGGATTTACTGGGGTGTATCGGAACAGTTGTATTCCAATTGTGCGGCCTATCAACACCCAGAGCGACCGTGCTGGGAGATTGCAGGCACTCAGTGCAGGAAGATTTTAAATTTTGAATGGGAGTGCCGCGATTGTAAAGTTTTCCGGCTGTACGGCCGTCGTGATGAGTGACGGCAAGAAAATGCGCTGGTGCGGGAACGTTTAGAAAAAACATGGAGGTTGGCATGAAGAAAATGGCTCTGTATTCGGTTGCGCTTGTCCTGTTCGCCTGCGGTGCGGCCGTTGCCGTTGCCGAAACGGGCGGCGGCTGCGTCCGATGCCACACGGACGAGGCGCTGATGAAATCCCTGTTCGTTCCGCCGACAGATCGGCGGCGGCGAAGAAGGAGAGGGGTGAGCGGGTGCGCCTCCGCCCGTGAAGGCGGAAGAGATGTACAAGGGACTGTTGGTTGATAAGGGGATCATCGCCGCAGACCCGCATTTTTCGGAGGGCTGTATCTCCTGTCACAAGGGGGATGAAAAAGCGCAGGACCGGAAGGTCGCCCACAAAGGGATGATCAAGAGACCCTCCGATGATGTGAAAACCTGTGCTTCCTGCCATGAGGATATTACGAAGACCTACGCGACTGCCCTGCATTACACATCGGCGGGGCAAAAACACGGTGTGAGGGAAAGATTTTCTCCGGCGGAACGAAAACTCTTTGACGAGAAGATCTTCGAACAATCCTGCCGGAGCTGCCATGCCTCCTGCGGCGATTGTCACGTGAAAGGGCCGGTGATCAGCGGCATCAGCGCCGGTTTGCTGAAAGGACATCGGTTCGTCAAAAGGGACGAAGGGAAGACCTGCGCCCTCTGTCACGGAGGGAGAGTCTATCCCGAGTACACCGGCGAATATGGGGGGACGCCGGACGTCCATTACCAGAAGGGGATGCAGTGCATGGACTGCCATAAAAAGGCCGAATTCCACGGCGACGGCAAGGCTTACGCTTCCCGACAGGAGAGAAAGGACCGGCCGGCCTGTCTCAACTGCCATCCGGCGGGACAGGAGAAGACCGAGAAAGCAAAATCGGCCCATACGACGCATGCAGGCAAGCTGAGCTGCGCCGGTTGCCATGCTTCAGGCCAGTACAGAAACTGCTACGATTGTCATGCGGGGAAAGGGGCCACGTCAAAACCGGCCTTTATCCTCGGTCGCAACCCCCGGGACAAGAAAATGATCACCACCCTGCGGGTCATACCGACCGTAAGAGATACCTTCAAGGCGGCAGGGATCAAGATGGAGAATTTCGATCTCCTGCCGAATTACTGGGACACCGTCCCGCATAACATAAAAAAACGGACGGAGAGAACGCGCTCCTGCGACGTCTGCCACGTCGACAAGGAGGGTTTTCTCACGAAAGAAAAACTCATCCCCGGCGGGTCCAAAGCAAACGAGGGGCTGATTTATACACCCAAACCAATCAAACAATAGGAGGTTTTTTATGAAAGGGAAGAAGTTAAGCGTGTTTTGTCTCGTACTGGCGTTTGTGTTCGCATTGCCGCTTTTTGCACTGGCGAGGGATATCGCGCCTGTCGTTTCGAGGGATTGGCTGGAGAAGAACCTCAACGATTCAAAGCTGGTCATCGTTGATATCCGCAAGGTGGAAGAATACAAGGAGGGAAATATCCCGAATTCCATCAATGTCTTCTACGGGACCTGGGCCGTTAAGAAAAAGGGTCTCGACAATGAACTGCCTGAGGATGACGACCTCTTCGATGTGATCGGATCCGCGGGGATCAAGGCCGGCTCTCACGTGGTGGTTGTCGGCAAGACCGATACGGTGGCCGACCTGGTGAACTTGACGCGGGTGGCCTGGACGCTTATTTACGGAGGCATTGAAAACGTCGCCGTCCTGGATGGGGGATTCAATAAATGGAAGGAGGCCAAAAAGCCCATTTCCACCGAGACCGTGAAACCCAAGGCGGGAACCTATCAAGGGAAAGCCAACAAATCCCTGTTTGCGACAAAAGAGTATGTCATAAGCAAAATCGGCAAAGCGAACATCATCGATACGAGAATGCCCGATTTTTTCTTCGGCGTGTCTAAACTCGATTTTGTGGAAAGGGCCGGTCATGTCAAGGGCGCCGTCGCTTTGCCTTCGCCCTGGATCTTCGCAAAGGACGGGACCTTTAAAAGCAAGGAAGATCTTGAGGCGATGGCCGCAGGCGTCATCGGCAGGGATATCTCCAAGGAAAGCATCACCTATTGCGACACGGGAAGACTCTGTTCGGGATGGTGGTTTGTCCTGAGAGAAATGCTCGGTTACAAAGACGTGAAGGCCTATGACGGCTCATCGCAGGAATATGCAAAAGACCCGAATGCGCCGATGGTCAAGTATACGTGGCAATAACGGATCTGCGAAGGGTCCCGTAAAAATCGCCATTCAACGATTCCGATGAGGTTCAAGTGCAACCCCGGCGGCCGGACGGCTATCTTGATGTACGTAAAGGCAGCCGGGGTTCTTTGCTTTCATTGCTGCGATAATAGATCCGGCATACGGAATCCTTCTCTAAATATCATGTTTTGGAGGAAAATGATTTATGTCTGACAAACAATTGGTTTTCAAGGTATCTGAAGTCAAAGGAAAAATCGCGCATGGCGGCGCCGCCACCGTCAGGATTCTCATCGATGAGATCAGCTGCGGTGCGAAGAATTTCTCGTTTCTTGTCAACACCATGACGGCCGGACTGAACTGCAATGTCACAGGCACCGGCCACAGCCACGAAGAAGAGCATTGCATGTTCGGCCTTTCGGGAAGCGGCGGCATATCCGTAGACGGGGTAAGGCACAACGTCGAACCGAACACGGCGGTATTCATTCCCGCCGGCGCCATGCACTATGTTTGGGCCAATGAGGGGGAGGACTTCACTTACATCATCGTCTATTCCCCCCCGGGTCCGGAAAAGAAGCTGTAATCCCTGCTTGTAGGAGCTGAAACGGTCATCAGGAGGCAAGGGGTGTTATTATGGATTGCCCGGAAACAATGAATGACATGACGAAAAAAGTCGCCTTCAGGTTATGTCTCTTTTGGGAGAACGCGCGATTTTAAGGGTTCAAAGCTAAAATGTCCAGAAACATGCTCTTGAACTGATTAAAATATTCCGCTCCTTTTTGTGGTGCGGACGAGGGCAGCTCTATGGTGAGAGTGTGAATTTCCCTCTGAGTTCCCGCGTAATTGCCGAGTGATCCTGGAAATACCTGATATCTCCGGAAAGGAAGGCCATTTTCCCTGCTTACCTTTTTCATCCACATCACGATAGCATCGAAATTGGAGGACGGGCCATCATAGTCGTAGCACCCGAGTGGGGAATGGATGCTGATTATATGGGTGGGTCTGAATCTGTTGATAAGGGCGATCTGGAACTTGGTTTCGCTCTCACTATTCGCATGAGGTCCCGAATAGTATCTGTCTTTTTTACTCCGATTCCAATCTTTTGTTGGAAAATTCCTGTTGACGTCGACTCCCCTGCCGTTCGTTCTTCTTTGGGGCCTTGAAAAGAAACCATCGGGATTCACAAGAGGCGCGATGACGATCGTTTTATCCAGATACAATTGATGGTTCTTCTTAAGGAATTGAGCAAACCTGAAGAGGAGGTAAACGGAAGGGCTCTCATCGCCATGTACAGCGCCGAGGAAAAGTACTATCTGTCCTGAGCCTTTCCCGAATGTCGTGAAGATGAGCGGTCTGCCGCCATGGGATACTCGATGATATTCCCAATCGAATGTCTCGATATCCAAATCATGCCAGCCGAGAAGTTCGAAATGCCCTTTCAGATCAGTTGAAAACTTCTGAAAGTCCGCCTGCTTCTTTCCGACTGCTGCCAAGACATCGCCCTCGAAAATGAAAAAAGCGTAGAGAAAAAAGATAATTCCCCTTAATAAAAACATTTTTTGCTTCAGCTTATTGCTCATGTATTCCTGAATTGATCCTCTGATCTGAAGACTTGTCCATGGCGCTGCAGTTCCGCTTTCTTTGGACTCTCAGGGGTACTTTTCAATTGCGGCTTCATATATTATCGGCTTCATCAAAGAATGACGACTTTTAAGGTGATTGTTTAGCATGAATCTTTTCTAAGAGACCATCGAATTCTTTCTGAACAGGCGAAACCTCTGATCGATAGACTCTAGACGTTCGAAGGCCCCTGCCCAAATGATTTCACGGATCGATCGCTTCAGACCGAATCCGAGGTTCTATCCGGATGTCGTGCCTCTTAAGAAGTTTCCAGAGCGTGACCCGGCTTATCCCCAACAGACGGGCCGCTTCCTGTCTGTTACCGCCCGTATCCTGGAGAATCCTGATCAGCTCTGCCTTGCGCGTCCGGTCGAGAACGCTCTCTTGTCGGCGGTAAGCCAGGTGCGGTCCTTCCGCTTTCAGGGACGGCAGGTGGTGGAGGGAAATGAGCTCGTCTTGACAGACGACGAAGGCGTACTCAAGGACGTTGATCAGCTCCCGGATGTTACCGGGCCATTGAGCGGTAACCAGGATCTCCATTGCCTGCTCCGTCACCCCCTGAATCCTCTTTTCCGTCCTTATCCGGATGGTCCTGATGAAATGGTCCACCAGCAAGGGGATGTCTTCCGGTCTTTCCCTCAGAGGGGGCAGGCGGATCGGGATGACGTTCAACCGGTAGAAGAGGTCCTCCCTAAACCGCCCTTCCCGGCACATCGCTTTGAGGTTCCGGTGGGTCGCGGCGATGATCCGCACGTCGACGGGGATCGGCGTCTGCTCGCCCACCCGTTCGATCTCCTTCTCCTGAAGCGCTCTGAGAAGTTTGATCTGCATCGCCAGCGGAACGTCGCCTATCTCGTCCAGGAAGAGGTCCCCCTTGTGGGCGGCTTCAAAGCGCCCTTTACGGTTACTTCCGGCGCCGGTGAACGCCCCCTTCACATGACCGAACATCTCGCTCTCCAGGAGCGACTCGCTCAAGGCCGCACAGCTCACCTTGACCAGGGCTCGCTTGCTCCTTCTGCTCAAACGATGAACGGCGTTCGCCACCAACTCCTTCCCCGTCCCACTCTCCCCGTAGATGATGATCGGGGCGTCGGACGCCGCGGCGTTGCGAATTAGCTCGAACACAGCGATCATCACTCCGCTTTTTCCGACAATCCCCTCAAAGCTCTCCCGCGGCGACAGAAGGTGTTTCAATTCTCTGATTACCTCTTCCTTTTGCACAAGATCCGTTATGTCCGTGATGGTTTCGACCCCGCCCACTGTTGTGCCATTACCGTCTTTCAGTAGTGTGGCGTTTTTCAGCACGTGAACAGTAGTGCCGTCCTTTCTCCTGAGCAGGCAGCGACGTCTGACCACCATCCCCGATGCAAACAGATCGCAATTCCTTTTCTTTCTTCCGTTTGCATTTGAATTCCCACTAACGCACACGTCGCAACCGAGGATCGTGCAGGACTGACCCGCCAACGCCTTTTTGTCATAGCCGGTCATCTCCTCCAGCGCCCGATTTGACGTCAGTATCGTGCAGTCGCCGTCGACAACGATGACGCCATCCATCATGGTATCAACGATAGTTTCCCAGTATTGCCCTAAATGAACGTTGATCATCAGCTCTTCTCTCCCGATTCCGTCTTCCTTTATGATACTACGACTATGATACTACGACCCTCAGTGCCGATCTTTTCATGTTAATAAATGAACATATGTTAATTATCAAGCGTTCATCTCTTGTTAACATTTATCCGCACGTCAGGCAACGAAAAGTAGCCTGACTGCTATAACATACTATTATCAATGTGATTTTATTATCTGCCCATTCATGTGCCGATGGCACCTGTTTTGCTTTTAACCGGCAACCACCATAAAGGGAGGAAGTGTCTATGAAATGCAGAATCGTCGCAATGGCCGCCATCTTTGGATTGGCCGTGGCGTCAGCCGCCTTGGCGGGCCCCAAACCATGCCGACTTCATCACCGGCCCTTTCAAGAGCGGCCCCGAGGTGACCGCGAAGTGCCTCGAGTGTCACCAGAAACAGGCCGGAGATTTCATGAAAACGCCGCACTGGACCTGGTCGGAAGAACAGGTGGTCAACGGCCGGAAGCGGATGATCGGGAAGAAAAATGTGATCAACAATTTCTGTATCGCCGTTCCCTCAAACTGGGCCCGCTGTACGGTCTGCCACGCCGGTTACGGATACAAGAATGACAGTTACGACTTCACCAAGGCGGAGAACGTGGACTGCCTCTCCTGTCACGATATGACGGGCGCCTATACAAAGGTCTTCCCGGAAGTGGCGCCGGATCCCAAGGTCGATCTGACCAAGGTGGCCCAGAGCGTCGGCAGGAGCACCCGGAAATCCTGCGGGTCCTGCCACTTCTACGGCGGTGGCGGAGACCATATCAAGCACGGGGATCTCGACTCCTTGATGACCGATCCAACCGCGGAGATCGACGTCCATATGGGCGGAAAAGCCAAGATGACCTGCACCGAATGCCACAAGACCAAGGACCATGTAATTCGGGGCGAGTCCCTGCTGGTTTCGCAAGGGGACAAGCTGCGCGTGCAGTGCACCGATTGCCACGACAAGCCGGAGATTCACAAGAACGCGGCGCTGAACCGCCATGCCAAAAAGGTGGCCTGCCAGACCTGCCACATCCCGACCATCGCCAAGACGCTGCCGACAAAGGTATGGTGGGACTGGTCCAAGGCCGGCCAGGATCTTAAGCCGGAGAAGGACGCCTTCGGCATGGAGACCTATGCGAAGATCAAGGGAGAGTTCAAGTGGAACAAGAATTTCGCTCCCGAATACTTTTGGTTCAACGGCAAGGTCGACCGGAACCTTCCCGGCGACAAGATCGATCCGAACAGGGTGGTGGAGTTCAACCGACCCTTAGGCGACCGTAACGATCCGAACGCCAGGCTCGCCCCCTTCAAGGTGATGCGGGGCAAGCAGCCCTATGACGCGGGAAACAACACCATGGCCTATGTGCACCTCTTCGGCGGTTACTGGAAACACTTCGATTGGGGAAAGGCCGTCGAGGACGGGATGAAAACCGCCGGGATGCCGTACAGCGGCAAGTACGGTTTTGTGGAGACTCGTATGGTCTGGCGGGTGAACCACATGGTCGTTCCCAGGGCGAAGGCTCTCAAATGCATGGATTGCCACGGCGCCAAGGTACGTCTGGACTGGAAGGCGCTGGGCTATGACGGCGATCCGATGAAGAAAAAGTAACCGGTCTCAACGCCTGTGCGGGTTCCCTTTTCGGAACAAGGGGAACCCGCCGGGCGATGGAACACTCCCCGCCATTTTCCCACCTTTGACCGCCCGTTGACGTACGATGAGGGAATCAAAAGAAATATCTTTCAAATTCAATCATTTGCACATCACCTTCGCCAGGGCCTTATCAATCTGTTTCCTGGAAATGGGCGGTCCTGTTTTCGGCCTTGACATATTATGAGCATATGCTTATTATCGGCAGGACATGGAGAGATGATCATGCCAAGACCGAAGTGTTGCCGACAGATCGGCGCCATGCCGGAGAAGACCTGCTTCCAGCCGGAGGGGATGGCGTCTGCGTCCTATGAGGAGGTGCTTTTGACCCTCGACGAGTATGAGGCGATCCGCCTTGCCGACCTCGAAGGGTTGTATCAGGAGCAGGCGGCCTTCCGGATGAACATTTCGCGGCAGACCTTCGGCAGGATTATCGAATCGGCGCACCGGAAGGTCGCCGATGTCCTCGTCAACGGAAAGGCCCTGAAGATCGAAGGCGGTTCTGTTTCCATGAAGGCGGACGAAACCGGTCCGGTGTCCTCGCTGCCGACAGGCATTCAGCCTCTGACTGCGAAGCAAAAGCAATGAAATGAGTATGTCCGCATTGCAGAGAGCATGCGTAAAATCAAACTGTTTTGAAAGGAAGAACATTATGAAAATCGCTTTACCATCATGTCAGAATCAGGTGGACGAACACTTCGGCCACTGTGAGTACTTCACGGTATTCACCGTCAATGAAAACAATGAAATTCTGTCGGAGGAAACGGTTTCCTCCCCGGCGAATTGCGGCTGCAAATCGAACATCGCCCAGACCCTTGCACAGATGGGCGTCAAGATGATGCTGGCCGGGAACATGGGGCAAGGGGCCGTCAATGTCTTAAACGGTTGTGGAATCGATGTGCTGAGGGGATGCTCCGGCGATGTGAAAGAGGTCGCCGAAGGTTGGCTTGCGGGAAACCTGAAGGATTCCGGAATCGCCTGCGATCTGCATGAGCACGGATGCCATGAAGCCTGAAGGATTCCGTGCAGACCGCTGAGAAGCATTTTCGTTCAACAGGAATTAGGGATATACAGGAATATAGAGGATCATGAAACAGCCGACCTTGTTTGAAATTTTGAAGACAGCCCTGTATGTCGGCACTGTCGGCTACGGCGGACCGGCGATCTTGGCGTTGATGAAGAGGGTCATCGTCCATGAAAAAGGGTGGATCTCCGGTGAGGAGTTCATGAACGCCTTGAGCCTGTCTCAGATCTTGCCGGGGGCGACGGGGGTAACTCTGCTGGGTTCGGCCATAAGCTGAAAGGGGGATGGGGCGGCATCCTGATGCCCTTTGCGTTTTAAAACGGAAAGGTATTGCGTTCGCCGGAGAAGTAGGGAATCATGACAAAGGAAGAAAAGATTGAAGCCATAAAGCAGCGGGCCAGAAAGAATTTTACCCTGGGGTACAATTGCGCGGAATGTGTAACCGAGGCAGTGCTCAGCGAGATTGACACGGGCCTTCCTCCAGAAGTTATGAAGGTAGCCACGGGTTTCGGCGGGGGCGTCGGGCTCTTCGGCGATACCTGCGGAGCTATAGCAGGCGCGGTCATCTCTGTCGGCGCTGTACATGGCCGTAGCGCCCTACCGGAGGGGGAAGGAAAAGAGGCGGTAAAAAAGTCGGCCAATCAATTATATGGGAGACCGGGGCTTTATCGCCTTTTCAATCAGATCCCGAATCGATTCAAAGATAAATATGGTTTTACCTTGTGCCGGGATCTGACATCCAAATGGCAGGAGAGCTGGCTGTGTCGTGATCATGCCCTTCATTGCCGGGAGATTATCACGGATGCGGCGGCCATCGCCGCGGAGCTGATCATGACAGAACAGAATGAGGCAGCTTCCCGATCCTTTGGCAGCAACGTGGAAAACCTCAAGGATCCCGAAGCTGATCAATCCAGTAAAGTTACCTGAGGAACGGTTTCGAAGATAGAGCGGAAGTGGCCGTCTTATTGTCCGCTGCAAACATCTCGTAAGACATTCCGTGGGTGAACTCCTCGGCATCGGTAATGGCAGTGACAATATCATCGAGGTAACCGAAGATCTCCCGCCCTTTAGACATATTCGACCTCGGACAGGATGCGTTTACCAATAGCCGGTTTGAGAGCGGACTCCATGACCAGATCAACTTTAGTACGGAGCCGGCTTTCGAGATATTCGCGCAGGTCCAAAAAGTCAAAGAGGTCTATGTCACGGTTGAATGTGACGAGAATATCGATGTCACTCCTCTTGCTCTGCTTCTCCCTGACGTAGGAGCCAAACAAGCCGAGTCGCTGGACCCCGTAATGGGATTCCATCTCAGGCTTGCTGTTTCTGATGATTTTTATTATTTCTTTTTTTTCCGTCATCGCGATAAATTCCACTAAAGCTCGATTTTGTACGATTATGATTTAAGGGCCGTTTTATGTCAATCAAAAAAGTAAAAGATATTGACGGACCTTCCGGGCTTTACTATAGTTCTCCCCTATGGCAGCGGTTGTTGCCTTTAATCGTTTCCATTTCGATTTTTGATTTCCTGGTCGAGGACACCGATGCGGATCCTACTGGTCGAAGATGACGTCAAGATCGCCTCTTTCATCGTCAAAGGGTTGAGAGCGGCGGGGTATGCCGTGGACCACGCCCCGGACGGCGAAGAAGGCCTCCGCCTCGCCCTGACGGAACCTTACGATACGGCCGTCATCGATCTCATGCTGCCCCGGAGGAACGGATTGGCGTTGATCAAAGAGATGCGCGCCGAAAAGGTAAATACACCCGTCCTGATTCTGAGCGCGAAAGGTTCGGTGGACGACCGGGTGAAGGGGCTGGAGACCGGGGGAGACGATTATCTCACGAAACCGTTTGCCTTCTCGGAGCTTCTGGCCCGTGTGCAGGCCCTGATCCGCAGGGCAGGCGGCATTTCCGATCCGACCCGGTTGAGCGTCGGGGACCTGTCCGTTAATCTCCTCACCCGGGAGGTCACACGCGGGGGAAAACAGATCGACTTGCAGCCCCGGGAGTTTTCGCTTCTCGAATACCTGATGCGGAACGCTGGGAGAATCGTTTCCAAGACGATGATCATGGAACACGTGTGGGACTACCATTTCGATCCGCAGACCAACGTGGTCGAGGCCAGAATCAGCGGGTTGCGAGACAAGATCGACAGAGACGCCGACCAAAAACTGATCCATACCGTTCGGGGAGCGGGATATGTCCTTAAAGAAACCCGGTCGCTTCCGGAATAGCCTCACCTTCCGCCTGACCTTGTGGTACGCCGGCATCTTCGCGGCCTCCTCCTTTGTCGCCTTTTTCCTCTTTTACACGCTCATCACCTCCGTGATCCAGGAAAAAACAGATCAGGAGCTGTCGAATCAGGCGGGGCAGTTCGCGGCCGTTTTGAGGGAACGCGGGATCGGGGCAGTCGAAAACCTCGCCCTCTTCGAAGCCCATGCGGCGGGGGAGAAAAAGGTCTTTTTCCGCCTGTTCTACCCGACCGGCCAGACCGTTTCCTCATCCAACATGGCCTACTGGGAGGACATCCCCATCCGGAAGGAGGCGATCGGGAAACTGCTCGGGGGCGCCGGACGGGTGATCGAAACGGTCATCTTGGAGACCCGCAAAGATCAGGTGCGCATCCTCTACGCCATGATCGGCCCCGGCGTCATCCTTCAGGTCGGTCAGTCCATGGAAAACTACACACGGATCATCGACGCCTTCCGCGGGGTTTTTCTCATTACGATGGCCCTGCTCATCGGCTTGGCGACGGGGGTCGGTTGGTTCATGGCCCGCCGCGCGGTTTCGGGCGTCGAGGCGATCACCAGGACCGCGCAGGGCATCTCCGGGGGAACCCTCGAAAAGAGGGTCCCCGTGAAGGGCCGGGGCGACGAGATCGATCAACTGGCCATGACCTTCAATCAGATGCTGGACCGCATCCAGTCGCTGGTCGCCGAGATCCGGCAGATGGGAGACGACATCGCCCATGACCTGAAGAGCCCGCTCGCCCGGATCCGGGGCATGGCGGAGATCGTGTTGACCACAGGTAGATCACTGACCGAATATGAAACCATGGCGGCAAGCGCTATCGAGGAGTGCGACCGACTCCTTTCGATCATCAACACCATGCTGATGATCTCCAAGACGGAGTCGGGCGTGGAAAAACCCTCCCGCGAAAAGATCGATCTGGCGAATCTTGTCCGGGAGGCCTGCGAACTTTTCGGGACGACGGCCGAAGACAGGGACTTGACCCTGTTCTGCGATGTTCCGGAGAGATGCGTCATCGCGGGAGACGCCCGGATGATCCAGCGCCTGTTCTCGAATCTCCTGGACAATGCGATCAAGTACACCTCCTCGGAGGGAGGGGTGGATGTCTCGCTTTCGGAAAGCGAAGGACGGGGCGCAACCCTTACGGTCAAAGACACGGGGGTCGGCATTTCCGCCGGGGATCTTGCCCCGCATATTCGAGCGTTTCTACCGGGGAGACCGGAGCCGCTCCGAGTCAGGAACCGGCCTGGGGCTCAGCCTGGCCAGAGCCATCGCCCGCGCCCACGGCGGGGATATCATCGTGGAGAGCCGCCTTGGCGAGGGGAGCGTCTTTACCGCAACCTTCCCTTCTTCGGGATAAGTCTCATCTGGTTTATCCGTGCATTCTATTGTGAAAAGTATTGATACTTTGGGATAATTCATTCTTTCACCTACATATATGTCCTTGATTGTCGAAAGGTATTACACATTATTTATTGTACTCAACAACGGAGGCCGATGCCTTTGCATACGACCTTTCAACGCGTACAGTGCAATCGTGCTGGAAGAAAAAATGAGATATGCTTGACCTTGTCTCCAGTAGAGTAGAGAGCTGGCGTAGTAGCTGAGTGCTCTATCTCCAGCTCCCCCTCGTCAATTCCGTACGTTCGGTTTTCCCGAATACGGCTTACCGATTATCTTCATCCGGATGCCTTCACATTTTGTACCCAAGGAGCCTTGGTTGGAACTTCGTACAGGCCTAAGGAATCATAATAGTACCTGTCCGGATATGCCTTATACCCAAGACTATGGTAGTGGTGTTTCCGGCGCAGGTATATTCTCATCCTGTAGACCCAAGTATCTTTTCAAAGACGACATGGCTTTCGTGCAGTTGCCAAATCGAAAGTAGCCCACCCATCCTCTGGCGACTTCATTGACTCTCCGAATCACAACTTCCGTCGGTGTTGCACTGTACCGCTCGGTCGTCAATTGCTTGATTTCCGATCGTATATGTTTCAGTGCCTTCTTGGACGGCTCTGTGTGGGGATACATTTTCCCGGTTTTCTTTCCTCGTTTCATGCCTATGCTGAAGCCAAGAAAGTTAAAACTCTCCTGGCGTGCATCCACGATACGAGTCTTTTCCTCGTTTAAGGTGAGGCCAAGATCTTCGAGAACCAGTTTTACCCCCTTCAGTATCCGGTCGGCGTTGCCTCTGCATAAAATCACACTATCATCGGCGTATCTCACCAACCTTGCCCCCAGTCTCTCCTGTACTTTCTTGACCGCCCACAGCGTATCAAGCACGTTCAGGTAGATATTGGCGAGCAGCGGAGATATTACCCCTCCCTGCGGCGTTCCCTTTTCATTTCCTTTGTACTCTTTCTTCCCGTCCTCACGTTCCTCCACAATCGGCGCCTTGAGCCACATCTTGATAAGTTTCAGTATCTGCTTATCCACGATGCGTTTGGCCACCAACTGCATCAGTCTGTCATGAGGTATGGTATCGAAGTACTTGGAGATGTCGGCATCGATTACATCCGTTTTGCCTTTCAAGGAGATGATTATTTACATCTTCCACCGCCTGATGGGCACTCCGCTTCGGTCTGAATCCGTAAGAGTTGTCCTGAAAGTCGGCTTCAAAGATAGGCTCGATTACTATCTTCACTGCCATCTGCACTACCCTGTCCTTGATCACCGGTATTCCCAGCGGTCTTTTGCCGCCTGCTGTCTTCGGAATGTAAACCCTGCGAACAGCCTGTGGCTTGTAGTCTTTCCGCTTTAGTGCCCCGGCGATCTCTTCAAGATACTTCTCGGCTCCTCCTTCTCTCTCCTCGATGCTACTCGAAGGTTTCACCGTCTATTCCCGGTGCTCCCTTGTTCGCTTTGACAAGTCTGTAGGCGTGGTTCAGGATGTCCAGCCTGTATACCTTGTCATAGAGAAGATAGAATCGGTACTCCTTCTCCTGCTTTGCCTTCCGGTATAGTTTCCTCTGAAGTTCCCGGATCTTTTCTGGAGTTTTCAGCACTTCCGTGCAATCCCCTTTCCTTTACTTCTTCTGAAACGTGATAAAAGTATTGCCCCTTCCCTCTCCCAAGGTTATGCTGTCCTTGGGATACAAGCGGTAATATGGGCAAATCCGACTCCCTTGCCGACCCGGTAGAATTTCGTTTCCTTATATCTACCGGTTGCCCTCCTGAAGAGCATCGACAAGGGTCTCCCGTGTTCATTCTCGTATGGCTGCCCCTGCGTGTCACCCCTGTTACCCCGGAAGCCCATCTATCGGTTCTGGTAGTTTTCGTTAGGATAGATGCATCGGTCTTCCCCACTGTAGGAAAGGGTCGACAACTCCATTGCATGTTTCGAGGCTACATCTGGGTTCGCTTTCGCTGCAACCCGCAGGTTTGCTCGACTCCCTAAAGGAGCCTTTGTCAGGGAACTTAATGCTTCAGGTTACCCTTTACACCTCCCTCCAGCTACGTGGGCGACACTACCGAACTCCCACGGTCGGACTTTAACCGACAAGTCATACGTTTTACACGGCATACCCTACTAATGTTCAGGTTGGCAGATCAGGTATTGTTTGATCAGGATCATTTTCGACAGATTTGTCACTGCTGCATCAGACCATCCCCAGGCAATTCTTTTTAAACGACGCCCGACCTCTCGGAATACACGTTCAAGAAGGGATGTTGTTTTCGGGGCAATAATCCCTGTGGACAACCATAGTTCAATGTTTGTAAACAGCTGCTTTGACAAACTTTCCAAGTAAGAAGCCCCCTTCTGGTATCCCTTTTTCATAAAAGGTGCTGATCAATTCCTGGACTTCATTTTTGCTCTTCTCATATCGAGCCCTTACGGGTTCTTTGTCCTCTTCCTTGAGAATCTCAAAATCCTCGGCTGGCAACTCGATACCGACCAACTGTTTTACCTTATCGATCTGTGGTTGGCTTTCTTTCTTCTTTAATCCGTCTTCCCAGAGGGCATGATACAATCCCCGGGAAGCGTGCCAGGTACAACGTTGCACCTCAGCCGCACCTGAAAGAAAATCGTCCAAACCAGGCTCTCCATCATAGACAAAAGGAATCGGATGATCTGCCGTTCCTTTGATCCGCGCCTTGACAACGTTCTCTATATCCGGCCAGGAGGTGTTGACAAAAGAACCGAGGGGAACAACTCTGCCCCGCTGCGAAATCCCAATGACAGTCCTTAGCTCTCCCTTAGATCCTTTGTGCTGCTTTACCCCGGTGCCGTCTGCCATGATCCCGGATAAATCTTCTGCAGGAATGCAGTCCTGAAATGTCTTGTCAATATCACTGCCAACAACAATATGCCGACGGAATGAATTGATAAGAACTGCCTAACCCTCCTCCTGAATCCAATAAGCCTAAGTGGACCAGGACCGAGAAGGATCATCGTCATTGTTCGGGCACAATGAGGATACTCCCTTTTTATCGTCATTTTTCGAGAGCCTTAATGCCCTTCAGTTCCTCTTCGGAGATGTCTTTTTTCCTTTTCAGCGTCCAGCCGCCGATCCACTTCTTGATCACTTCCAGATTTTTCGCCTTTTCCTCGTCTGTTCCTCCCAGGTAGCTGTACATGTTGCCCGGCTTGCCGTTCGCTGTGTTCTTGCCGTCGTCAAGCCGCCGCATCAGGGCGCCGGTGTCCGATCCGTTGACCATGACCATGAGGTTTGCGTAAGTGTCCGCTCGGGGACCTTTCATCGCCTTTTTGAACTTGTCTTCCTCTTTTTTGAATTCCGTCATGGTCGGAGCGTCACTGCCGTGACAAGACAGACACTGAGCCGATATGATTTTTTTTATGTCCTTCTCGTAGGTCACGGCATCAGTGCCCGCGGCAAAGGCGTATCCCGTAACAAATGCCATCGCCAAGACAAACATCATAACCATTTTCAACATCTTTCCCATTCTTTTTCTCTCCTTTTTTTAAAATGAAACAACTTTCGATATATTCTATCTCTTTGGTAGACATTAGTGGTTGGATTAGGGACTGTCAAGAAATATCTTGCGTCATGTCAGTAACACCTAAACTGTGCGGGTTTGTAGCACACAATCTGTCCGGTTGATATGGGTCATCTACTGGAGGTAACAGATGATGATGGACAGAGCTGCTGATCGAGAACCGGAAGATGCGATTCGAACGGACCGGCCATCGATGATGGATCATGTTCATTTTAGAATGACCGTGCGGTCTTTTTTCTTCTGGATGCCCTTGATTTTAGGATAACCGTACTGAAAGAACAGAACGACGGCGATGAAGGCGAGGAGCACCATGCTCACCCCCCGGGTGAAGAAGGGGGCGATGGAGCCTTTGCCCGCCAGCAGGGCCTTCCGGAACTCGACATCGAGCAGATCGGCCCCCAGGATCAATCCCAGGACCAACGGCGAAACCGGCAGCCCCAGCCGGTTCATGATGATTCCCAGGACGCCGAAGAGGAAGGCCGTGTAGACGTCCTGGATATTGGTGTTGGCGGCGTAAGCGCCCAGCGCGCAAAGAACCGCCACGATGGCCGCCATCGCCGTCCGGGGGGTGCTCACGAAGAGCCGGACCAGCCCCTTGCCGGCGTAGGTGCCGATGACAACGAAAAGGATGCCGGCGATAAAGAGGGCCATGACGATCTGATAGAGCCACTCCGGATTCGTCAGCAGAAACGTCGGTCCCGGCCTGATGCCGTGGAGCATCAGAATCCCCAGCATGATGGCCGTCGGGGCGTCCCCGGGAACCCCCAGGGAGAGGACCGGGGCATAGGCCCCGGGCACATTGGCCATGTTGCAGGTCTCGGAGCCGATCAGCCCTTCGATGCTGCCGTGGCCGAATTTCTCGGGCTCCTTGCTCATGCTCCGGGCGTGATCGTACCCCACCCAGCAGGAGACGTTGGCGCCGATCCCCGGGGCGACGCCGATGATGTAGCCCAAAATCGAAGTCCGGAAGGAGAGCCAGCGGTACTTCCACCACATCCGGGCGGCGCCGATCAGCGAGGTCTTCTTCAGGGGGAAGCTGCTCACCGTGACGTCGGTGAGCCCCTCGAACACCTCGGTAAAGCCGTAGAGGCCGATCATCGCCGGGATCAGGGGAATCCCTGCCATAAGATAGGTGGTGCCGTAGGCAAACCGCGGGGAGCCGTCGATGGGATCGATCCCGATGCAGGAGATGATCAGCCCGACCGTCGCGGCCATCAGCCCCTTGAGGGTGTCCCCCTCGGAAAGATTGGCGGCGATGAAGACCCCGAAGATGCCGAACCAGAACATCTCCCAGGGACCGAACATCATCGAGAGTTTGACGAAAAAGGGCATGGTGACGAGAAGCATGATGAGACCCAGGTTGTTGCCCATGAAGCTCGTGAAGACGTTGATCCCGAGGGCCACCTCGGCTTCGCCCTTCTTCGTCAGTGCGTACCCTTCGATCGCCGTCGGCGCCGAGGCGGGCGTGCCGGGGATGTTCAGGACGGTGGCGGAGATGGAGCCGCCGTAAGTCCCCCCGAGTTGGCAGGCGGAGAGAAGGATGATGGACCAGAGCGGGTCCATGGTGTAGGTGATCACCGCCAAAAGCGCCACGGTCATCGTCGTCGAGACGCCGGGAAGGGCCCCGCCCAGGATCCCTACGGCACACCCTATCGTAATCAGCCAATATCCGTATGGGGTGGAGAGGTCGACGAAAGCCTTCCCCAACCCGGTGAGCATGCTGAGCCAATCCATAATGCGATAACCCCCCGCTTTGAGCTTACCAGATCTGCAGCTGGAATAATCTAGTGAAGGTGAGATACAGGATTCCCGTTATGCCGAGGGCGATGGGCAGGAACAAAAACCATTTCCTCCACTTTTTCACGAACAGGTAAAACATGACGGTCATAAACAGGGCGCTCGAGAGGTAGAAACCGATGAGCGGAATGCCGACAAAGACATAGATCGCCGGCAGGAGGATGCCCATGATGACCGGCCGGTGCTCCTGCGACTTCACGATGGAGAGGGTCGATCCGAATATCCGGGTCGCGTGAATCCGGCCGCCCTTCTTCCATGATCGCGCCATCAGGATCACCGCAAAGAGAACGAGAAGAATCCCCATCAGCCCGGGGAAGATCCCCGGGCTTTCAACGAGTCCGCCCCTGCTGGGCATAGTGAAGGAGACCCAGCAGATGTACAATCCGAAAACCAGTGTAAAGCATCCGACCCTGAAGTCACGATCTACGGCTGCCATGATGCATCTCTCCTCTCGGTTATGGTCTCGGGATGCCCAGGTCCTCGGGATTGCTCTTCGCCTCCTTGATGTCGTAGAGGATCCAGCTCTGGGTCTGCGTGCCGACCTCGAAGATCTTGTCGGCCTCAGCCCCGGTCTTGCCGATGATGGGCAGCAGGTTCTTCTTGCCGAACTCCTTCACCGCATTGCTGTCCACCGCGGTCTTGAAGGCGTTGATCAGCTTGTTCACCCGGTCCTGGGGAATGCCCTTGGGATACCCCAGCGCGCGCCAGCCCATTCCGGCGGCGACCTTGCCCTTCATCTCCGGGACGAAGTCCGTGATCGGCGGAATCTTGGTTCCGTCTTCCATGACGAAGGGCTCTTCGGAGAAGACGATCAGGGGGCGCAGCATCTTGGATTTGATCAGGGTCAGGGCCTCGGAGAGGTCGTGCGTGCCGAAGTCGACCTCCTTCTTGGCAGCGGCCAGGGCCGCCGGGGCGCCGCCATTGTAAGGAACGGCCTTGAAGCTCCCTTTCAGGGTGCTGACGATGATCATCTGCGGGACGTGCCAGATGCCGCCGATCCCGCTGTTGGAGCCGGTCAGCCCGCCTTTTTTCAGCCGTTCGACCAGGTCCTTGCCGTCCTTGATCGGCGAATCAGCCGGAACGGTGAAGGTCGGCAAGCTGCCGAAGAGGATGCCGATCATGCCGAACTCCTTATAGGTCAGCTTCGAGAGCCCCGTCGCCGGAAAGGTGCAGAGCGCGCTGCTGATGCCGAAGAGGCTGTAGCCGTCCTTGGGCTGCTGGTAGACATGGTTCATGGCAACGACCGAGTTGGCGCCCTACCATGTTGACCACCGGCATGGCGACGCCCAGGGTCTTTTTCATCTCTTCGGAGAGGAGCCGCCCCAGCATGTCCATCCCGCCCCCCGGGGCGAAACCGATGTAGATCGTGATCGGCCGGGAAGGCCACTTTTCCTCGGCGGCCATCGCCGAGAAGGGAAGTGCGGAGAGGATGAAGACTACCAAAGTGATTGCCAATAAGCATTTGCGTTTCATATTGTTCTCCTTTCGTTTGTCTGTTTATTGTTTCTTCCATATCTTCTTGACCAGCGGCGTCAGCATGAGGAACCCCGCGGCCAAGTAGAAGGGATGCCGAAATGGGCCGGTTCAGAAAGGTCATGAAATCGCCTCCGGAGGCGATCAGGGATTGCTGGAGCGTCTTCTCCAGCATGGGGCCCAGGATCATGGCCAGGATAAAGGGGGAGGCCGGAAAGGCGAACTTCCGCAGCAGGTATCCCATGACGCCGAAAAAAACCATCATGCCCACGTCCCAGGCGGAGTTGTTCACACTGTAGGCCCCGATGACGCAAACGACGACGACGACCACCGCCAGGTACCGGTAGGGAACCTTCAGCATGCGGACCCAGAAGCCGATCAGGGGCAGATTGAGTCCGAGGAGCAGGACATTGCCGATGTACATGGAGGCGATCACCCCCCAGAAAAGATTCGGATGTTCCTGCAGCAGGAGCGGGCCCGGCCGGATGCCGTGGATCATCAAGGCGACGAAGATCATGGCGATCGATGCATTTCCCGGGATCCCCAATGTCAAGAGGGGGATGAAGGAGGAGGTGGAGGCCGCATTGTTGGCCGCCTCGGGGGCGGCCACGCCCTCGATCGCCCCCTTGCCGAACTGTTCGGGATGCTTGGAGAGACGCTTTTCCACGGCATAGGCCGCAAAGGAACTGATGATGGCCCCGCCGCCGGGCAGCACCCCGATGAAAAAGCCGAGGACAGAGCCCCGCAGCACCGGGGCCCAGCACTGCCGCCAGTCCTGGCGGGTGGGGAGCAGCCCCTTGAGCGCCGTTTTGAAGACTTCCCGGTTTTCCGGGGCCTCCAGGTTGCACAGGATCTCGGCAAGGCCGAAGAGGCCCATGACCATCACGACGAAATCGATGCCGTCCGTCAACCGGCTCACACCCAGGGTGAACCGCGGGGTTCCGTCGACGGGATCGAGGCCGATGGTTCCCAGAAGAAGACCCAGGACGCCCATCATCAGCCCCTTCAGGACCGATTCTTCGGACAGATAGATCGCCATCATCAGACCGAGAAAGACCAGACAGAAGTACTCGGGAGGGCCGAATTTCAAGGCAAAGGAGGCAAGGGTCGGGGCCATGATCGATACGCCCAGGACGGCAAGCGTGCCGGCGATGAAGGAGCCGAGGGCGGAGATCCCCAGGGCCGCTCCGGCCCTTCCGTTGCGGGCCATCTTGTATCCGTCCAGACAGGTGATCACCGAAGCCGCTTCCCCGGGGATGTTCAGGAGGATCGACGTCGTGGAGCCGCCGTACATGGCGCCGTAGAATATTCCCGCCAGCATGATCACGGCGGAGACCGGCTCCATCCGGAAGGTCACCGGAAGAAGAAGGGCGATCGTGGCCGGAGGCCCCAGGCCCGGCAGAACGCCGATGGCCGTGCCCAGGATCGCCCCGAGCGCACAGTAGAAGAGGTTCGACGCAGACAGGGCCACGGCAAATCCGCCGGCAAGATTTTCGAAAAAACCCATGGTTTCTCCCTTACAAGAACGCCGCCAGCAGACCGCGGGGCAAGGTCACCCCCAACAGACGATCGAAGAGCAGGTAGCTGACCACCGCCAGGATCAGACTCACAAGGACAAGTATCCGAGGCTTCGTTTCCATCACTTTCAGGACGACGGCGGATAGGATCGTGGTGGTGATGATATACCCCAGGGTTTCCAGCGTGGCCACGTACAGGATGAGCGTCAGGACGACAAGGACCGGTCCTCCCATCTTGCCGAAGGCCGTGGCTCTCGCCGGCCTTGCCGCCCCAGGCCTGGAAGAGGAACAGGCCGGAGAGCACGATCAGAATGATCCCGTCGATGAACGGGAAGAAGCCGGGACGAGGCTCCGTCGGCACCCCGACCTGCAGCTTGACGGCGCCGATCATAAAGACGATCCCGATGGCCAGGAAAAAAAGCCCTACGACGATTTCTCCGGGTTTCCGCATAGCCTCCCCGCCGATAAGATCTGATGAGATCTATTTCTTCAGTGATTTGCCGAGTTCCTTTTGCATTTCGAACTCTTCCCGCCAGAGCTTGCCGAATTCGTCGGGGCCCAGGTACTGGATTTCATCCCCGAATTGCTTGATCATGCTGACGACCGACTTGTCTTCGGTCATCTGCTTGAAGGCCTGCGCCAGTTTGTCGATCACGGGACGGGGGGTGCCCTTGGGCGCCAGAACGGCCCGCCACATCAGGTTCACCACGTCCACCCCTTCTTCCTTGGCGGTGGGGACGTCGGGCAGCAGCTCCTCCCGCTTGTTGTCGAGGCGTGCCAGGGCGCGAAGCTTTCCCGATTTGATGTGCGGAAGAAGGGCCGTGACCAACCCCCCCGTCATGTCCGCGTGTCCGCCCAGGACGGCCAGAAGCGCGGGACCGCCGCCGTCATAGGGAACGTTCTTCGTCTTGATGCCGGTCAGCTTGCCGATCATCTTCCAGGGGAGGTCGGCCTGGCCCCAGGGTCCGGTATTGCTGAAGATCAATTTGTCGGGATTGGCCTTGGCGTACGCCAGCATCTCCTTGAAGGTTTTGAACGGCAGGTCGGGACGGGCGGCGATGATGGTCGGGCTGTAGTTGATCCGGCAGACCGCCATGAGATCGTCCGGCCCTTTGGAACGGCCTTCGACGGCGGGATAGGTGGTGCTCCACCCCATGCCGCCGAAGAGCAGGGTGTAGCCGTCGGGAGCGGATTTGGCCACGATTTCGGAGCCGATCGCGCCGCCTCCTCCGGGCTTGAGCTGAACGATGATCGGCTGACCCAGGTAGTTGATCGCGACGCTGGTCACTGCCCGGGCCGTCAGATCGTGAGACCCCCCCGCCCCCACAGGGATGATGAGGGTCACGGGTTTGGTCGGGAATTCGTCCGCTCCGGCGGCGGGCGCCGGCGCCCCTGCAGAGCATATCAACACGAACAGACCGACCCACATCGTCGTCAAACAAAAGCGCTTGTTCATGATTCACTCCTCCTTTGCTGAAGCGACCGTAGAAAAATTGATTGAAAACCGATTTCACGATTGTCGGGAGTCACGTCCCTTGCGGAATCCCGTCAACTACTCCTCATCCCAGCCCGGGGGAGGATAAGGATTTTTCGAATCGTCGATGAACACGATGCGCGCGGCTTCCTTGGAGGGGACTCCGCCATAGGCAAAAACCAGGACCACCTCTTCCGTTCTGCTGGCGTTTGCCACGCCGTGGATGACCCCCTCCGGGGCAAAGACGAATGTCCCTTCGGGGCACTTCACGATCTTCGCCTCCGGCCCGATCAGCAGAACCATTGTCCCCTTCACGATATACATGGCGGCTTCCGCACTGAGGTGGACATGTCTTTCATTGGCGGTATGAGGCGGGATGACGGTTCTCCCCATGGCGATGCGTTTGGATCCGCAGACCTGATCATTGATGCCGAAGTTGATCGCCAATCCCTTTTCATAGGCGGTATCGGTGACGACTTCACTGAAGTGCCCCGTCTTCGGCGGAACGACAATCAATTTTGACAGTTCATCCAGTTTTACGTATTCAGCCATTGATTCCTCCACGTCTTGAAGTTGATTTAATGTACATTGGCCAGATCCTGATAAAAGGAGATGATATCGGCGTTGTCCCATTCCCCTCTCCCTTTGGCCACTTCCGACCTCAGGGCCTGGGCGTGCAGACTGCTCAGGATAAGGGGGGCATTCACCCGATGGCCCAGGTCGAGCATCAGCGCCACATCCTTCAGATGGAAAGACAGTTTGCCTTCGGGGGGAAGGAAGTCCTTTTCGATCATTTTCAGGCCTTTCTGGTCCATCGCACTGGAATAGGCCGCCGATCCCTTCAGCACTTCCAGTGTCCGGTGAGGGTCCATTCCCGCTTTCCCGGCGAGGCAGAGCCCCTCGGCCAGCGCCATGCGGTTGAGGCCGAGGACCAGATTGACGATCAGTTTCGCCGCCGCTCCGGTGCCGTTTTTCCCCATGTAGAAGGTCTGTTTTCCCAGGGCTGAAAAAAGGGGGCCGCACTTCCCGAATGACTCTTCATTGCCGCCCACCAGGAACGTCACCTCCCGCGCGGCGCACATTTTACTCGTACCGCTGACGGCGGCATCCAGCATCTCGACCCCCGTCTCTTTCAGCCTGGCGGCCAGTTCCTCGGACATGACCGGATCGGCGGTGGTCGTATCGATCAGGATCAGCCCTTTTCTTCCCCTCTCGAATAGTTTCAGGGAATCCTTGACGACCTCGTTCACCACCCGGGAGTTCGGGAGTGACAGAAGGATGGCCTCCACCAGCGGCGCAATCCCTTCGGGAGAGTCGGCCCTTTGAAACCCCTCCCCGGCGAGGGCATCCATTTTGCTTGGATCACTGTCGTATCCGACGACCGTAAATCCTGCCGAGAGCAGGTTCTTGGCCATTCCGCTCCCCATCAAGCCGAGTCCGACAAATCCGATTTTCCTTATCTCCATCTGCCTTCCTTTCACGGGATCGGGGACCTGTCAAGATTCTTCTTTAAGTCTCTTGAGTAACGTTGCGTCGGGTACCAGTCGAACGGCGCCATGGGTGCAGGCCTCCATGCAGGCGCTGCAAAGGTTGCACTCGCTCCGACAGCAGCTCCGGCGGGATGCCCGGCTTCAGGGCCTCTACAGGACATGCCTCCACGCACGCCATACACCCGGGGGGGCACTTCTCCGCCGAAAAAACCGGTCGATAGCATACCCGGTCGGCAAAAAATGCCCGGCTGGTCTTTCCTCCCCCGACGCCGGAGAGGTAACAGTAGGTCGATTCCGGTGTGACGACGGGCCGATTGAATCCCTCGATGGGCGAGAAATCGCCTTCAATCTCGATCGCATCCAGATCGGTCTCGTCCGATTCCCAGATCCCGGGCGATGCGCAGGTAGGGCACCTCGTCCGTCCTGAATCCCATCATGCGGGCCATGACGGCATCCAGCGCCACGGCATCGGTGGAGGCCAGCACCTTGTTCACCCGGCGGACCTCCGGGGAGCACGGCCCGTACCCCTCCATGGCGAGGATCCCGTCCATGATCACCAGATCCGGCGGCCGCAGCCGGTACATCTCGATCAGGATCTCGGCGAAGAGCTCCGGCTTTTCCGAATAGTAGTGGTACCAGGACTTTTGCGCGCCCGCCAAGAGTCCGTAGTTGTTCTTCACGGCCCCGCTGAGCATCGTCATGCCGTGGGTCTTCATCTTCGCGCAGCGAGATGTACACGTCGGCCTCCAGGACGTCCCTGAGCACGGCGACCCGGCGTTTGAATGGGCGTTCCACATCCACCATCTTCAGGTTGAGCGAGAGGTTGCGATAGTATGGCCCCGCGGCGGCGGCGAGCCCCGTGGCATCGAAGATATGCCGGGAATTGCCGTATGACTCCGTGCCCGACCGAATCGCCGACGATGATTCGCTTCGGCTCCAGGGTCTCCAGTTTATCGATGACCGCCTTGACCAGCGCCGGATGCGTCACGATGGCCGAGGTATCCGGATCGCACGCCCGGATGGCATTGACTTTGACGATGACATTTTTCCCCTTGATCTCCAGGGGAAAGGCGGTAAAAGCGCGTGCCACCGCTTCGGCGCAGGACTCATAACTGCTTTCGATGACGAGCACTTTGCTTCGGTTGTTCCAACATCGCTGACCCGATCTCTTCCTTGAGCGTCTTCACGACCTACGTTAGCAGTGCTGCCGTAAAGGCCGGTCGGCTTGACCAGAAGAATCAGCAGCATGATGGCAAAGGGCGCCATCTGCGCGAGCGGGGCGTAGATGAGCGAACCGATCGAGACGACCTGCCCGACGATCAGGGCCGAGATCAGCGTTCCCTTGATGCTGCCCAGGCCGCCGATGATGACGACCATGAAGATGAACGGCATCACCTCGAGCCCCATCTGGGGATCCACCATGATCAGCGGGCGCATGCAGCCCCCCGGCCAGACCGGAGAGGGTCCCGGCGATGATGAAGGTGATCGTGAACAGGCGGTAGACGTTGATGCCGAGTCCTTCGACATGCTCGACGTCCTCGATGCCGGCCCGGATCGCCTTGCCGGTGATCGTCCGGTTCAAAAAGAGCCAGATGCCCGCATAGACGAGCGCGGCAATGACGACGACGATCAGCCGGTAGACGGGGATTTCCGTGCCCAGGATGTTGATCTGGGTCATGATCGGCATGGGAACCGGACGCGGGACGAGTCCCCAGATCGCCTTGATGACGCCGACGCCGCCGATCAGGATCCCGAAGGAGGTGATCATCGTGAAGGCGATGTCCCGCTCGTAGATCCTCAGGAAGATGAACCGCTCCACGGCAAAACTGAGGATGCCCGCAACGACCAGTCCCCCCAGGGCGCCCAGCCACATGCTGCCGGTGTAGAGGCTGATGGTATAGGTGATATACGCGCCGATGGAATAGTAGAGCAGTTGATCGAGGCTGATGATGCGCATCAAACCGAAACAGAGGGACAAACCGATCGCCATCAGGAAAAAGATGCTACCGATGCTCAACCCGAAGATCACGCCGGAAATCAGCAGTTGTGTGTCCATCATGGACCCTTGTCTCCCCCATCGTTCATTGTTGTCTTAAGCGCGCTTCCCGGAGAACACCTTTTTCAGCCGCGGCTCCAACGATCCCCAGATGCCCTTTTCGCCGGCCAGCATGATGAAGACCAGCAGAAAGCCGATGAACAGCTCCCAGTTGCCGATCAGGTCCGCTGATCAGGTCCTTCATGCCGGTGAAGGCGATCGAGCCGACCAGGGGACCGTACAGCGTGCCGACACCGCCGAGAATCGTCACCACGACCGGGTCGGCGGCGCGGTGCGCGCTGGTCATCTCCGGGCTCACGAAGCCCAGATAGATGGCATACATCGAACCGGCCAGGGCCGTCGTCGTGTTGGCGATGACGAAGGCCAGCAGGCGGATCTTGAAGTTGCTGTAGCCGAGAAACTTGACCTTGTCCTCGTTGATCTTGGAGGCCAGGCAGCAGGCGCCGTACAGGGTGTCGTTGAGATATTTGTAGAACGCCCAGACGGCCAGCGCCACGAGAAAAGCGAAGATGATAGAATTCCTTCGGCTTGGTGATGTCCAGAATGGGCGTGGATTTCATGTTCGTCAAAAACCACAGCCCGTTGTCCCCCTGGGTGATGGGCGCCAGGACCTTCTGCATCATGTAGAAGATGATCACCGCCAGCGCCAGGTTGACCAGGGCGAAATAGTCGCTGCGCAGCCGGACGAAAAGAGGGCCGACGATGAGCGACATGACGATCCCCGCCAGCGATCCCGATCAGGATGCCGATGTAGGGGTTGGTGCCGAAGTAAAAGAGATAAAAGGCGGTGGCATAGGCGCCGGTCGCCAGATAGGCCGGCTGTCCGAAGGAGATGAACCCGACGCGCCCCAAAAGGAAGCTGCAACCCATGACGTAGATGGAAAAAATGATGATCTCGTTGGAGAAGGGCAGGGGCAGGAACACCCTGATGCATCGCCATCAGAAAAAAGGCCAACAGTATGCCCCACCACCACCTGAACATGTTCATCATGGGAATCCCTCTTTCTTAGAGGTACCCCTCGCAAATGTTCGCCGTGATCGTTTCGCCGGCCAGCTCCGTGACGATCCGTCCCTCCTTGATGGCGTAGACCTTTTCGGAGATGGCGCAAACCAAGGGCAGGTTCTGTTCGACGATCACCAGCGCCGCTTTCTTGCTCAGTTCCTTGAAGACGTCTTTCAGATGGGCCACGATGCTGGGGGCGAGGCCTTCGGTCGGTTCATCGATCAAGAGCACCTTGGGGCTGCCCAGGATCGCCCGGCCGATCATCAGCATCTGGCGCTCGCCGCCGCTCAGGATGCCCGGCCTTGCGGTCCATGAGCTGCTTGAGCTTGGGGAAATAGTCGGTCACCTGATCCCAGTTGTAATCCTTGGTGGCGTAGCTGCCCAGCTCCAGATTTTCCCGGACGGTCAGATCGGAAAAGACCTTCTTGTCCTGGGGGATGTACTTGATCCCCATTTTGGCGATATCGTAGGGCCTGACACCCAGCAGGCTGGTGCCGTCGCAGGTCACCGTTCCCGAGACTTTTTTGATGAATCCCGCGATGCTCTTGAGCAGGGTGGACTTGCCGGCGCCGTTGCGCCCCACGCAGGCGACCACCTGCCCCGGTTTGACGCCCATTTCGATATCGAACAGGACCTTCGATTCACCGTAAGAAACGTTCAGGTTTCTGACGGTCAGTATGTCATTGTGATTCATCGTCATGAACTCCCTATGCGCAGGCGCCCGCGCCCCCATCCTCGGAGACGTCGATCTGCCAGTAGCTTCTGCGAACCTCCGGATCCCGGAGACACTCCTCATACCCGCCGTCCGCGATGACCCTGCCCTCGTGCATGACGGTGAGCCTCTGCAGGAAGTCCTCCACCTGGGAAATCTTGTGTTCCACGATCAGGATCGTCTGCTTGCCGATATGCCGGCGCAGGACGTCCAGGACGCCCTTGATCTCGGACTCGGCGAGACCCGCCAGAGGTTCGTCCAGCAGCAGCACCTTCGGTTCGGCGAGGATCGCCATGGCGATCTCCAGGCGTCGTTTTTCGCCCAGGCTGAGATTCTTCACCTCCCTGTCGGCCACATCCTGAAGCTCGAAGGTCTCCAGGATCGACGACGATTTTCTCATCCTTCCGGTGTCTTTTGCAGGTGTTCAGTGAACAGATGAAACAGCGACGATTTCTTGTGCGCCCGGAAAAAGGAGAGGACCAGGTTGTCGATCACGCTGAGGTTGTCGAACGTGGAGGTCAACTGGAAGGTCCGCATCATCCCCAGGGCGACCCTTTGCTGGGGCGTCATGCGGGTGACATCCTCACCTTTGTAACGGATGGTTCCTTCGTCGGGAGGATAATATCCCGTCAGGAGGTTGAAGAAGGTGGTCTTGCCGGCGCCGTTGGAGCCGATGATGCCCGCCACCTCGTTTTCATGCAGCAAATAATCGACCTTGTCCACGGCGATCAATTCGCCGAAACGTTTCGTAACCCCTTCCGCTTTGATGATTTCTGCGCCCAGATCTGTGCTCACGCTGCCCTCACGGCCGAGCCCTTTTCTGTATCGTTCCGCCCCGGTGACGGGATCGATCGGTTCACCGGGGCGGAGAGAGGTTTAGTAACCCAGAGACTTCAGATCCGGCATGACCGAATCACCGCCCTGGTAGCCTTCCACTTTGAAAAGATCCCACTCGATGCTTCTGCTCGCCGGGACCTTTTCCCTTGACCAGGAAGGCGGCGTACTTGTAGACGGCCGAATGGTCCTCGCGCCAGCGGGCGGGGCCCTTGACCGAGTTGAATTCGCCCTTGTTGGCCATCAGGGCCGCCGAGACCTTGAGCGGGTCAAAGGATCTTGGCCGCTTCGAACCCGCGGAACATCTCCATGTACGCGACGTAGGCGATCGTCGCATAGGCATCGGGAGGCTTGTTGTATTTCGCCTGGTAGAGATCGGTGATCTCCTTGGCGCGATGCCGCCACTTCCTTGTCTTCGAAGCCGGCCAGGTCATAGTAGAAGTAATGCATCGAGTAGACGCCCTGGAGCGCCTCGGGCGGGAGGCCCTTGGCGACGACGTTGGTGATGAAGGAGTTGAAGATGGTCATCTCCTTGTTGAGGCCCATCTGGTGGCACTGTTTGAGGAGCGCGACGGCGTCGGCGGCAAACTGGGCGGAGATGAAGACGTCGGGCTTGGCGGCCTTGACCTTCTGGAGAATCGTCGTGAAATCATTCGTGCCCAGCGACACCTCGTCATAGCCGACGATCTGTGGCGCCGTTTTCTTTGGCGGCGGCATAGACGCCGTCCCGGATGTCCCAGCCCCAGCTGTCGGCGCGGGCCAGGAAGAAGATCTTCTTCTTGCCGAGGGTTTTGATGGCGGCCGAACCGGCCATGTACCCGACCGTCCAGGGGCTGAAGGCGGTGGCGAAGGTGGTCGGGGCCAGCGTGCCCTTTTTTGAAGGCATCCTTGGCCAACACGCAGACGGGGAAATAGGGCATCGGTTCCTTGGAGACGATGGCGTTGATGGCAAAGGCCAGCGGCGCCCAGGTCTGACCGCCCACGCCTTTGACCCCTTCCGAGACCATGTAGCGGTAGCGCCGGACACCGACATCCTGCTTGGCTTCGTCATCGGCGACCACGCCCTCTACCTTGACCTTGCCCCAGGGCATGTTCAGACCGCCCTTCTTGTTGACCACATCCACCGCCAGCAGTGCGCCCTCCTTCTGGGTCTCAGCCACCGCCGCAAACGGTCCGGTGAGCGGAAGCAGAATACCGACCTTTATCTTGTCGGGATTTGCCGCCAGGGCGTTACCGTAACCAAAAACACTGACAAACACCAAGATCGAAAGTAAAATCAAAGACTTTTTCATTTGCGCCTCCTCCTGGTTAAGTAGTCCGGTTTCAGACCTTCTTGAACGCTATGAACGGCTTAGTTGAATGTCACCCTCACTTTCGCTTGGTTGCCAAAGACTTCTTTTAAAAAGGATTTTACTTTTTTGAGATGCGAGTATAGAAAGAGAGATGTTACGTGTCAAGATAATTTATCTCGGTTGTCGCTGAGCCTGTGAGAGAATGGCTGTCTATTTCTTTGTAAATGTTTCTTTTTTTGTGGTAGCAAAAAACATTTGACAGCTGGTCTGATGAGTAGTACGAACGACCATCAGCTGCCGCTTAATAGTGAAAGTCATGCCGCACGATTTGTTCCAAAGCAACCAGCCATACGGGCGGTGTTGTATAAAAGTTGCCGGAGGTTATTGAAATGCCGATTTACCATATCGCCGAGATGAAAAAAATAAATCCTGACGTCAATCCCGCCATGGTGATGCAGACGGTCACGGGGGAATTCATGAAGGCGGGTATCGTCACGAAACCCGCCGGTGAAGGTCCCCCGCTTCATATGCACCCGAACGAAGAGCAGTTCACGCTGATCCTGGAGGGAAAACTCCATATGATTTTAGGGGATGAAGACTGTATTGTGGAGCGCGGCGATCTCATCCATATCCCTCGATTCACCCAGCATCGGAGCCGGGCCGTAGGGGGTACGGCCGTTTTTTTCACGGTCAAATATCCCGCCGGAAGCGGAGACCTCAATCAGGATTACAACAAGGTCGAAAACGCCGAGGAGGCCGAAAAGAAGTTTCCGGGAAAGCAGGGCTGAGAGGATCGAGGCAGGTTGTGAACTAGGCGAAGGAGTTCTCGATGAAACTGGCGTTCCGCAGCAACAAGGATTTCTGGGCCGGACTGATGTTCGCCGGGACCGGCGCCGCGGCGATGTTCATCGCCCGGAATTACCCGTTTGGCACCACGCTGCGCATGGGGCCCGGCTACTTCCCGACGCGTCCTGGGCGGGATACTCATCCTGTTTCGGCATCTACGTCATGGTCAGGGGGCTCCGCAGCAATGAGAAGATCGAGGGCAACTGGTCGATCCGGGCCTTGATCGTACTGCCCCTCTCCGATGGTTGCTGTTCGGCATCCTGATGGAATGGCGGGGTTCATCCCGGCGTTGGTGGCCCTGATCTTCGGTTCGGCGGCTGTCGGGCAGAGAGTTCAAGTTCATCGAGGTCCTGCTGCTCACCGTCTTACTGACCGTCGCTCTCAGTGGCCATGTTCATCTGGGGCCTCGGTCTGCCTTACCCCCTGATCAAGGTTTCTCTGATGAGGAGACCCCATGGATATCTTTCATAACCTGATTTTCGGGTTCAGCGTTGCGCTTTCGCTGCAGAACCTGCTCTACTGCTTCATAGGCTGTCTGCTGGGCACCCTGATCGGCGTTCTGCCGGGGATCGGGCCGCTCGCGACGATCGCGATGCTGATGCCGATCACCTTCAACCTCCCCGCCGTTTCGGCGCTGATCATGCTCGCGGGCATTTTCTACGGCGCCCAGTACGGCGGCTCGACGACCGCCATCCTCGTCAACCTGCCCGGCGAGACCTCGGCGGTGGTGACGTGCATAGACGGCTACCAGATGGCGCGTCAGGGCCGAGCCGGAGTGGCGCTGGCGATCGCCGCCTGGGGCTCCTTTTTCGCCGGCACCTTCTGCACGATGCTGATCGCGTTGTTCGGGCCGCCGATCGCCGAGATGGCGCTGAAGTTCAATTCTCCGGAATACTTTTCGCTGATGCTGATGGGCTTGGTGGCGGCGGCGGTGCTTGCCCAGGGCGATATGGTCAAATCGCTCGCGATGGTGACGCTGGGACTGCTGCTCGGCAGTATTGGAACCGACGTCGATTCCGGATGGGCGCGCTTCAGCTTCGACATCATCGAATTGATCGGACGGGATCGGTTTCGTGGTCGTCGCCATAGGGGTGTTCGCCTTGGGCGAAATCGTCAGCAACCTTGGGGAAATCGGAAGAGCGTCAGGTGTTCACCTCCAAGGTCGGGACCCTCTTTCCGACACTGGCGGATCTGAAGCGAGCCATCGGTCCGATCATTCGCGGGACCCTTCTCGGTTCATTCTTCGGTGTTCTGCCCGGCACCGGACCGGCCATCGCCTCGTTTTCGTCGTACATGGTCGAGAAGAAGATTGCGAAAGACCCGTCACGGTTCGGCCACGGGGCGATCGAGGGCGTCGCGGGACCCGAATCGGCGAACAACGCGGATGCGCAGTGCAAGTTCATTCCGATGCTTACACTCGGGATCCCTGCGAGCGGAACCATGGCGCTGATGCTCGGCGCGCTCATGATTCACGGCGTTGCACCCGGCCCGACGGTGATGACCAAGAATCCCGATCTCTTTTGGGGCTTGATCGCGAGCATGTGGATCGGCAATCTGATGCTCGTCCTGCTCAACCTTCCGTTGATCGGCCTCTGGGTGAGCCTGCTCAAGGTTCCCTATCGGCTGCTCTTTCCCGCCATCATGGTCTTTTCCTCGATCGGCATCTACAGCATCAACAACAGCTCGTTCGATATCTACCTTACGGCGGTCTTCGGCCTGCTCGGTTTTCTCTGGCTGAAGCTCGGGTGCCCTCCGGCGCCGCTGATGCTGGGGTTTGTACTGGGACCGATGATGGAGGAAAACCTGCGGCGGGCGATGCTGATCTCTCGCGGCGATCCCATGATCTTCCTGACCAGACCGATCAGTCTCGGATTCGTCATCGCCACGGTGTTGATCGTGGTCCTGATGGCGGCGCCGGCCATGCGCAAACGGCGCGGTGATATCACCGGTTGACGGCTCTGATCGTCCCGGTACGTGAACCCTTTGCGGGAGGATCCAGACGAACCGCTTGACCGTTATTGAGTTTACCGCTGAGGAGAATCTGTGATCAACGTCATATCAACCAGAACCTAAGGAAAGGAGTCATCACCATGAAAAAGATGCATCTTGTTTTGCCGGCAGTGCTGATAGTGCTGATGGCGGGCGCCGTAAACGCCCAGAATTACCCGACGAAGCCGATCAACATGATCGTTCCGTTCGCGCCCGGCGGCGCTTCGGATATCGTCGCGCGGATCATTTCACCCCTGCTCACCAAAGAACTGGGGCAGCAGATCGTCGTGGACAACCGCGGCGGCGCCTCCGGCAATATCGGCGTCGCGTATGCCGCGCGGGCGTCCAATGACGGGTACAATATCCTGCTCGGCAATATCGGCACGATGGCGATCAATCCGGCGCTTTTCCAGAAATTTCCGATCAAGCCCGTGCGTGATTTTATCGCCGTCACCCAGGTGGTCGACGCCCCGACGGCCCTGGTTCTCCATCCGTCGATCCCGGCAAAGACGGTGAAGGAGTTCATCGAATATGCCAAGGCCCGACCCGGAAAGCTCAATTACGGCACCGCCGGTCCCGGCAGCAACGGCCGCCTCGAAATGGAGCTGTTCATGGATTACACGGGTATCGATCTCGTCCAGGTTCCCTACAAGGGCGGCGCCGGCGCCGCGGCCATCGGCCTGATCAGCGGCGAAGTGCAGTGCGGATTCCAGACGCTGGCATCGGTCATCACGCACGTCAATGCGGGAAAACTGAAGGTCGTCGGTATCGCGGCGCAAAAGCGTGTCAAGGCGCTGCCCGATGTGCCGATCATGCCCGAACTCGGTTATGACAGCATGAAAAGCGGATCCTGGCAGGGGGTGTATGTGCCGGCCGGGACGCCCGCTCCGATCGTGAACAAGCTGTTCGCCGTCATGATCAAGGTGATGGCCGATCCCGAGGTGACCAAGCGTCTCAACGACAACGGCATCGAAGTCGTGACCAGCAAGTCTCCGGAAGAGTTCGCCGTTTTCATGAAGGATGAAAATGAGAAATGGGCGAAGGTTGTAAAAAAGGTCGGCGTCGTCATGGATTAGATCAACGGAGAACGTTCGTGTTAAAAATCGGGATCCTCTTGGGTGACGACATCGGTCCGGAAGTCGTTCCCGAGTGTGTCAAAGTGATGAAGGTTGCCGCGGATCGCCTGGGCATCCGGATTGAGTGGAGTGAACTGCCCATCGGTCGCAGGGGGCATGAGCTGCACGGCCACACCCTGCCCGCGGTCACGGAGGAAGCCCTCCACAGACTCGACGGCTGGATCATGGGGCCGATCGGCCACAGCGCCTATCCGCGCAACGACGCGACCTGGATTATGCCTCCCGTGCGCAAACGATTCGAGCTGTTTGCCGCCGTAAGGCCGGTCAAGTCGTACCCTAATCTCCCCTCGGTGCATAAACACGTGGATATCGTGTTCGTGCGCGAGGTGAATGAAGGCATGCAGTCGTCCATCATCGCCACCGCCGGCGGCGGGGAGTTCCGGCCGAACGACGAGATCTCCATCGGCACACGCGTGATCACGCGCCGCGGCGCCCGTCGTGTGGCCCGGGAGGCCTTCGAGATCGCCCGGACACGACCGCTCCGGAAGGTCACCGCGGTGCACAAGGAGCCGGTCTTCAGGCTCGTCTGCGGTATGTTTGCGGAGGAGTGCCGCAAAGTCGCGGCCGAATTTCCCGATGTCACCTTCGAAGAGGCGATGGTGGACACGATCGCCATGAAACTGGTGATGAACCCGCAGCAATATGACGTGGTGGTCACTACCAACCTGTTCGGCGATATCCTGAGCGACGAAGGGGCGGGTCTCGTCGGCGGATTGGGGCTTGCCCCCGGCCTGTGCGCCGGTGAGCGTCACGCCATGGCGCAGGCCACGCACGGTTCCGCTCCCGACATCGTCGGGAAGGGGATTGCCAACCCTTATGCGATGATCCTGTCGGGGAAGTTGCTGTTCGAATGGTTGGCCCGCAAGCAACGGGAGCCGAAAGCCGCCGAGGCGGCGCGGCTGATCGACCGGGCGATGGATCGGGTGATCACCGAGGCGAAGGCGCTGACACCGGATCTCGGCGGCAGGGCGACGACCCGTCAGATGGGCGACGCGGTCGCCTCGGCGCTCTGAAGTTGCGCTAAGGGGTTCCGCGTCCGGCCGCCCCATCCGAGACAGGGGGTTGTCGGCGCATCACAAGGAGAGAGGGATGAACAGCGGAGCAGTCGACCTATCCAAGCACAGCGACGACCTGTTGATCGTTGAGAAGGACGTTCCGATCCCGATGCGCGACGGCACGATTCTCTATGCCGACCTCTTTCGTCCCGACGCCGGTGACCGGGTGCCGGCAATCATGAATATCACCGTCTACCAGAAGGACAAGCTCTGGATTCCCCCGGAGGATCTTGAGGAAAAGGCGAATCCCCACATGAACTGGGAGACGGTCAATCCTCAGTGGTGGTGTCCCCGCGGCTACGCCTGCGTCCGTGTCGACTCACGCGGGTCGGGAAGATCGCCCGGCGAGTCGGACCCGAGCTCCTACCAGGAATCGCTCGATTACTACGACGCCATCGAGTGGATCGCGAAGCGGCCCTGGTGTTCCGGCAAGATCGGCCTTCTGGGCATCTCCTACCATGCGGCCTCGCAGTGGCGCGTGGCCAATCTGCAACCCCCGTCGCTCAAGGCGATCATGCCCTGGGAGGGGAGGGCCGACCAGTACCGCGACCAGGCCTATCACGGCGGGATCTTTGCCCTCGGCTTCATGGGCAACTGGTGGCTCACGCACACGGCGCACCACCTGCTCGGCCGCCCCCGCAGCCATAATCCCGACGCCTTCCATAACGACATGATGTGGAAGTACATGAGGAACGACCTCGATTCCGAGTACTGGCGCATGAACAGCGCCCGGTGGGAGAAGATCACGGTGCCCGTCTACTCCGTGGGCAATTGGGGCGGCTTCTCGATGCACCTGCGCGGCAATACCGAGGGTTTTATGCTCGCCGCCTCCCGGCATAAGAAGCTGCGCATCCACACGGGGACCCACTTCCACCCGTTCCACTCCGAGGAGGGGCGCACGGACCAGCGGCGCTGGTTCGATTATTGGCTCAAGGGGATCGATACGGGGATCATGGACGAGCCGCCGGTGAAGCTGGAGATCCGCACCGGCGGCAGCCCCGACCGGTACCCCTTCCGCTTCGAGGACGAATGGCCCCTGGCCAGGACGCAGTGGACCAGGATGTACCTCAGGATCGACCGTGAGCCGACCGGTGAGATGATGGGGGTCGAGGGGAAGCTCGTTCCGGCGCCGCCCCCGCAGGCCGGTTCGGCGACCTATCCGGCGAGCGGCGTCACCAAGGCGGGTGTGGCCTCAGGATCGTCCCTCGCGACCACGCACGGCAACACCGGCCGTACGGGCGTTTCTTTCGAGACCGAGTCGCTCGATACGGACACTGAAGTCACGGGGCCGCTCGTGTTGAACCTTTGGGTATCGAGCACATCGGAGGATATGGACCTGTTCGTTACGCTCCGCAACATCGGTCCCGACGGCAACGACGTATGCGAGATCGGGCAGCACGGCCAGCCGGTTCCCTGCGTGACGAAGGGGTGGCTGCGCGCCTCTCACCGCAAGCTCGATCCCGCAAAGTCTCTGCCCTATCGGCCTTACCATGCGCATGACGAACGGTTATGGCTGCAGCCCGGCGAGAGCGTCGAATGCCGGGTGGAGGTGTGGCCGACCTCCATGGTCTTCAAGAAGGGGCATCGGATCCGAGTGGATATACAGCCTCGCGACGGCGTCGGCAGCGCGCCTTACACACACTACCACGCCGACTACAACGCGGGCGCGCAGAACACCGTTTACGCGGGCGGCGACAAACCCTCCTATCTGCTTTTGCCGGTCATCCCGGTGAAGTCCGCCTGAGGGGTAGGAAAATCATTTGACAGCTGGTCTGATGAGTAATATGAATATTCGGAGTACGTTCCAGAAGGAAATAACCATTCTGTAGCGGCGGATAGGGTTCTTCAACCGAAGAATGCGGACACTCACTATTCAATTGTAAGGATGTCTTATGACCAAAGAGAAGAAGGAACAGGAGAACAGGAAATATTTTTACCGCCTTGACGAGGAAGAGTCGGTCAACGTGGGAGGAAACTACAGCACGGCAAAGGGTCCCCTCGTTCAGGGGGAGCGGATTCAGGTCAGTCTCGCGCATAAGGCTGCGGGAACCGGCGCCAAACCGCACACGCATCCGAATGAGCAGTTCAACTACCTGCTGAAAGGGAAACTCAAGGCGATGGTCGGCGGACAGGAGCAGCTGGTGACCCCAGGGACACTCATCCATATTCCCGCAAATGTGGTGCACGCCACTGTCGCAACGACCGATGAGGATGTCATCTTCCTGGCGATGAAGGATATGTCCTGGGGCATCGCCGGCACGGCCGTGGACAAGGAGGATCCGGGACCCTACTATGAGCCGGGCTTTGAGCCGGATAAAAAGGTCTTCCGATAAGCAGAGAAAATGCGACAGAACGTCTGAAAGGAGGAGAGGATGACTGCGTTGTTTGATCCCCTGACCATTCGCGGAGTGACGCTGCGCAACCGGATCGGCGTATCGCCGATGTGCCAGTACAGTTACCGGGAGGGTTTCTCGAATGATTGGCAACTGGTCCATCTGGGCGCCCGGGCGGCGGGCGGCGTGGGATTGATCATCACGGAAGCTTCCGCCGTGGAGGCGCGCGGCCGGATTACCCCGTACGACATCGGGCTTTGGTCCGACGCGCATATCGATCCGCTGGTGCGGGTGACGCGTTTCATCAAGGAACAGGGAGCGGTGGCCGGCATTCAAATTGCGCATGCCGGACGCAAGGCATGCACCGACCGTCCATGGAACGGGGGTAAGCCCATCCTGTCCGGTGATCCGCGATTTTGGCAGGCAGTAGGTTCCAGTCCCCTCCCCTTCGCAGAAGGCCACCAGACACCGCAGGAACTCAGTAAAGCCGGGATTCGCGAAGTGCAGGACGCTTTCCGAGCCGCGGCGGTGCGAGCGCTGGCGGCAGGATTTGAGTGGCTGGAGATCCACGGTGCACACGGCTACCTGATTCACAGTTTCTATTCGCCTCTTTCCAACCACCGCACGGACGAATACGGCGGCAGCTTCGAAAATCGTATCCGTTTCCTGCTGGAAACGGTCCGAGCCGTGCGGCCCGTCTGGCCTGAAAGGCTGCCTCTGACGGTGCGCATCTCCGGCACGGATTGGGTGGAGGGAGGCTGGGTCGTTGAGGAAGCGGTCCAGCTGTCACGCCGCTTGAAGCAGGAGGGGGTTGACCTGATCGACTGCTCCGGAGGGGGGAACGTCGCAGACGCCCGGGTGCCGGTCGGTGCGAGCTACCAGGTTCCGATTTCCGAGGCCGTCCGAAAGGGTGCGGATATCCTTACGGCGACGGTCGGCCTGATCACCGAGCCGATGCAGGCGGATGAGATCATCCGCAACCATCGCGCCGACGTCGTTCTCCTGGGCCGTCAGATGCTGCGCGATCCCCATTGGGCGCTGCACGCGGCGCAATCGCTGAAGCAGCCGGCCCCGGTGCCGGTGCAGTATTTAAGGGCATTTTAGTCGTTTGGTGGAATAGAAGTCGTTGTTGTCAAATCGAGGAAAACAAAGGGAGGATGGAAAATGAAAAAAGTGTCTTTCATGTCTTTTGGCCGCTTTATTCGTCATAGGTTCCGCTGCCGTCGCTGTTTCACAGGACTACCCGACCAAGGCGGTTACTCTGGTGTGCGGGATGGACCCGGGCGGAGTCGTCGACGTGGCGACGCGGGTTCTCGTGGACGGGACCAAAAAGATACTCGGGCAGGACATTCTGGTGGAGAATAAGCCTGGAGCGAGCCACATGGTGGCCGCCAGTTATGTGGTGAATTCGAAACCGGATGGGTATACCCTCTTTACGGCAACCGATGCCCCGTTTGTGCGGGCTCCCCACATGATGAAGCTGAACTTCGATCCCATTACAGAGATGACGCCGATCATTTTCTACGGAATCTTCACCCATTTTGTCGTCGTTCCGGCCGACAGCCCCTTTAAAACGCTCAAGGACATGCTCCTCTTCGCGAAGCAGAATCCCGGCAAGCTGACCTTCGGGAATGCGGGATTCGGACAGGTGCCGCATCTGGCCATGGAGAGCATGGCGCTCGAAACGGGAATGAAGATCACCCATGTCCCCTTTGCCGGCGAGAATAAGGAGATCGCCGCACTTCTGGGCGGCCATTTGATGGCGGCCGGGATTGCGATCGAATCCTCCATTTCCCAGGTGCAGGCGGGAAAGCTCAGGGCCTTGGGGATATTGCAGGGTGACGCACGCCTCAAGGCGTTTCCCGATATCCCGACCTTGAAGGAGGTGGCAAAGGAATTCGGCATGAAATCGAGCGTGAGCTATCCCGGCCTGTTGCTTGCCGGGCCGAAGGGCCTGCCGGAACCCATCGTGAAGAAGCTGGCCGATGTCTTCGACGCAGGCCGGAAAACGCCCGTTTTCCAGAAATACGCCACGGAGCGGTTCATTTTCCAGGACGGCATGCCCATTACCGGCAAGGCGCTCAAGGATCAACTCAGTCAAGCGTTCAAGGAAACGGGTGAGTTGACCGCCAAGATGGACATCAAGAAGAAATAGCGGAGAGAATTCCTGTACAGAGGGGCGAATGACGGTCATGAAGAAGTGGTTTGCACAGAAGGGCGTTGATCTTTGGACGGGTCTTTTTCTTATGATCTTTTCCGGAGCGGTGATCAGCGAAGCGCTGAATCTGGAGCTGGGAACGCCTCAGAATCCGGGGTCCGGATTCATGATTTTCGGAGCCGCCGTCGTTCTTGGAATCCTGGCGCTTCTCCAATTCCTCAATACGATTCTGTTTCATCGGCAGGTAAAGACAGAAGGGGAGAAAATCCATCTCGGTCGGATCATCGCCGTGATTGGGGCCAATATTCTCTATATCATGGCATTGGAGTCCGTGGGCTTCCTCCTCTGCACGTTTCTCCTCTTGGGTTTTTTATTTCAGATCTATGAAAAGGGGAGATGGGCATGGGCCCTGGGTGGGGCCGCTGCAACCTCTCTTTTGACGTATGTGGTTTTTTCCCGGTTGCTGCAACTGAACCTTCCGAAGGGGTGGCTCCCTTTTTTTTAGACGGGGAAGGATCACGCATCGGGAGGACCGTGTCCTGTGGGATCGCGTGGGGTCGTCATGACCCCACGTGGTCCCGGAAAGTCGGATTATGTGGACTGACATTTTTTATGGTTTCCAGGTGGCAACCGCCCCGGCGAATCTCCTCTTCTGTTTCCTGGGCGTTTTTCTCGGCACACTCATGGGTGTGCTTCCCGGGATCGGGCCGGCCGGCGCGATGGCGATACTTCTTCCCATCAGCCTGCAGATCACGCCGGTCGGGTCGATTATCATGCTGGCTGGGATCTATTACGGATCCATGTATGGCGGATCGACCACCTCGATTCTGGTTTCCATTCCGGGAGAGCCGTCAAGCGTGATGACCTGCGTGGACGGTCACCAGATGGCCTTGAAGGGCAAGGCGGGATCGGCATTGGGAATCGCCGCCTTCGGCAGCTTCATCGCGGGGACGTTCAGTGTCATCTTGTTGATGTTTCTTGCCGGTCCTCTCGCAACGGTTGCATTGAAATTCGGGCCTCCGGAATTCTTTTCCCTTGTGCTCATGGGGCTGACGATGGCCACGTACCTGTCCCGGAAATCTCACCAAAAAGCCCTCATGTCCGCGCTGATCGGGATGCTTCTTTCCTGGGTGGGGATCGATCTGGTCAATGGAACCTCCCGTTTCACCTTCGGGCTGCTCGAACTCAGCGACGGTATCGGCGTGATACCGCTCTTGATGGGTCTCTTCGGGATATCCGAGGTTTTTACCGAACTCGAAAAAAGCGACGTGATGAGTTTGGCCAAGGCAAAGATCAAGAACCTGCTGCCCAGCCGGGAAGAATGGCGGCAATCCGTCGGGCCTATCGCCCGCGGATCGGTGTTGGGTTTCTTCCTGGGAATCCTTCCTGGAGGGGGGGGGATCATCGCCAATTTCATGTCCTACATCATGGAGAAGCGGCTGTCCAAACACCCCGAGCGGTTCGGGACGGGGGAGATAGCCGGGGTGGCGGGACCTGAGGCCGCCAACAACGCCGCCGCCGGAGGCGCCCTCATCCCTCTTCTCTCATTGGGGATCCCAATGAATGCCACCGTTGCCCTCTTGTTTGCAGCTTTGATGATCCATGGGGTCAGGCCCGGTCCCATGCTCATATCGGAACATCCGGAGATGTTCTGGGGGATTGTGACTTCCATGTATATCGGCAATGTCATGCTGCTTATTCTCAATCTGCCCATGATAGGGGTATGGGTTAAGGTCTTGAAGGTCCCCTACCGGATTGTCTTTCCCCTGATCTTCCTATTTTGCATCATCGGAGTTTACGCCATCAATCTGTCCATAACGAACCTGTCGTTGATGCTGGGTTTCGGGATTCTGGGCTATCTGATGCGGAAATTCGGTTTCGATCCGGCCCCTCTTTGTCTGGCTTTCATTCTGGGACCCTTGCTGGAGGTTGCCATGCGGCAGTCGCTGCTTCTGTCCCAGGGGAGTTTTATGATCTTTTTTTCCAGGCCGATTTCTGCGGTCTGCATGGGCATTGCCGTTGTGCTGCTGTTGATGAACCTTCTGCCTTTCATCAAGCGGCGGCAAAAGAAGACAGGATAAATCATCAGCAAAAGGGAGTGAAGAAATTGAAATTGAAAATGTTTGTTACCCAGCCCATCGAAGCGTCGGCGCTGAAAAAGCTGACGGCCCTCATGGAGGTCGAAGTCCATCCGGATTCGACGAAAACGATTGCCAAGGAAGACCTTATCCGAGGGATACAGGGGAAGGATGTTCTGTTCTGCCGGCTCGGTGATCAGATCGACGCCGATGTCATCGGTGCGAATAAATGCTTGAAGCTCATCGCAACCATGGCGACCGGTTCGGGGGGGATCGACGTCGGAACAGCCACAAGATTCAAGATCCCGGTGATCGGGAGAGACGTTTCAAACCAGAAGGAGGGATACAGCGGGATCGTCGAAGAGACGGCCGATCTGACATGGGCCCTGCTGATGGCCGTGGCCCGGCGGATTCTCGAAGGGGACAGGCTGGTCCGTTCCGGTATATTTCCCGGCCCTCATTCCATGTATCTGCTGGGCTCCGGTGTATATGGAAAGCGCATCGGCATCGTCGGGATGGGAAAATCGGCAGGGCGATAGCCAGGAGAGCCAGGGCATTTGGCATGGGCATTTTCTATTATTCCAGAAGGAGACACCCGGATGTCGAAGAGGAATTCGATGCCTCCTATCTGCCCTTTGAAGAGCTGCTGCAAAGGGTCGATTTTGTCTGTATGCTTCCCCAGTATTCGGCCGAGACCCACCATATGATCGGGGAGAAGCAGTTGAGCCTGATGAAACCGACGGCTTTTTTGATCAATACGTCACGGGGTCCGGTGGTCGATCAGGCGGCGCTCGTCAGTGCGCTCCGCAGGAAAGGGATTGCCGGGGCGGCTCTCGACGTCTATGAGGGAGAGCCCGCTCCCGTCCTTCCGAAAGAACTGATCGCCATGTCGAACTGTGTTTTGACGCCTCATATGGGGAGTGCGGTAGCGGAAAAACGAGAAATCATGGTCAATGAAATTGTCGACGAAATCATCGCTTTTACCCAAGGGAAAGCGCCGTCACACCCTTTCAATCCGGAAGTATTGGAGTGAGAATGATGCCGCTCCGGGAAGCCGGGAGCTATCGGCCTGATGCATGATGTAAAGGGAGAGGTATGGTAAATCAGTTACGATTGTCCAAGATTTCGACGGCGGACGCCGTTGTGAACTATATCAAGGAGCGGATAGAGGGCGGGGTTTTCAAGCCCGGTGAAAAACTGCCGAGTGAACGGCTGCTGCAGAAAGAGTTGGCTGTCAGCCGTTTTACCCTCCGTGAGGCCCTGGCCAGGCTCAGCGCGCTGGGCATCATCAAGACCCAGCATGGCAAGGGGACGATCGTCGCCCGGGAGATGAACAGTTCCACATTGGCGGATGCCTTCATCCCATTGTTTGCCAATCAGAGTATCAAGGACATCATCGATTTTTTTGAAGCCCGCGTGCTCATCGAAGGCGAGGCGGCCGTACTGAGTGCCAGGCGCAGATCAGACGAAGATCTGAAACGTTTTGAAACCATTCTTGCGGACAGCAGGCAGGCCATCAACGATCCGAGCCGTTATGGGGAACTCGATTTCCTGTTTCACATGCAGATCGCACAATCTTCAGGGAACGTCTTTCTCCAGAATATGATGGGTTGCATGAATGAATACACGAGGCGGTATATGAAGGTCCTTGCCAACGCGGAGGTCAACCGCAACGCATCGATTGCCGCCCATGAAGAGATGTATGCATGCATAAAGGACCGGGATACCAGTAAAGCGGGCATCATCACGAGAAAACATTTAAGCCGGATGTTGGCGATCATGGAGAAACTGGAGGCGGAACAGAAAATAGCCGATACCGGAGGAGAATTGGAAAATGTCCTGGATTTGCTCAGAAGGAAGGAAGGGATCCTCACGACCGGTTCAAGGAGTAAAGAAAAGCGGTAAGCCGGTATTTCCCCGCTGAGGGATGGCGGATAAGGGGCGACGGTCGACGGCAAGGCCCATTTTTGGATAAAAGAAATTGAATATCATACATGTCAATTGAGAGGAGGAAGGCAATGAAGACTCTGACACTGTCCGTTGCGGACATGATTGTGGACAAGGCCATGGAAAAAGGGAGGGAACTGAAGCTGGCCCCTTTGACGGTCATTGTTCTCGACGCCGGGGGACATACCAAAGTGTTGAAACGCGAAGACGGATCCAGCCTGCTGCGTCCCGAAATCGCCATGGGGAAGGCGTGGGGAACCCTGGGCATGGGGTTCGGCGGTCGTGATCTCGCAAGGCGGGCGGGAAAAGCGCCTGCATTTTTCGGCGCTCTTTCCGATATGTCCGGCGGCCGTATGGTCCCCGTTCCGGGCGGCGTCTTGATCCGATCCGACTCGGGTGATATTCTCGGGGCGGTCGGTGTATCGGGTGATCTCTCGGAAAAAGATGAGATCTGTGCCGTCCACGGCATTAAGGCCGCGGAACTGATCCCGGATACCGGGGATTAGTCTGGGCATGGAGTCAAGGCCCCGTCGGCAGCGGCAGAAAAAATGAATGAGATAGTCGGGAAACCTTTGGTGTCATAGGGTAAGGGAATATTTTCTTGACATAGAAAACCGCTCCTGTAATATAGACTGTTTATGATCAAACCAAAGGTTTGGGTAATTTTAACAATTTTTTCAAAACAGTAAGGAGGTAGATGACAAATGCAGTACGGACAATATGCCGTGGATTACGAACAGCGCCCCTATAACCCGGAGCGCATGCGGAAAGAGCGGTGGGCGAAAGCTCAGGCGGGGATGAAAAAGTGGGGCCTGGGCGCGTTGATTTTGTATGATTACGACTATCACCGCTACATGGGCTATTACACCTTCCACCAGTATGCCCGCCGTCGTCTGGGCACCTATGTCCTCGTCGTTCAGGGCGAGGAGATCCCCTATGTGAATACCGACAAGTATCCGAATTCCTGGGAAGAGCTCCGGATGCCCTGGTTCAAGGACCATTATGTCTTGAAGTCGGCCCGGCCCTACCAGTTGTGCAACGGGTTGTCCCGAACACCCCACGTACATGGCAGAATCGTTCCAGAGAAACGTCGACGATATCGTGCCGTTGCTGAAGAAGCACGGCGTCGCCGACATGCCGGTGGGCATCGATGTCGTCAGCCCCACCATGATGGATGTGCTCACGAAGGGCGGCATCAAGATCGTCGACGGCAACAACTGCATGGTCGACATCATCACCGAGAAGACCCAGGACGAGCTCTTCTGCCTGCGCATGGCCGGCGCCATCACCGAGGCGGCCCACTGGGACGTCTGCCGCGCCCTGCGCCCCGGCATGACCGAGCTGGAAATCGCCGGCATCGCCGCCAACAGCTGCTTCAAGCACGGCGCCGAAGAGCTGGAAGGACCCAGCTTCGTGGTCTGCACCGGTGAGCGGTCCGGTTACGGCGTGCCCGCCATGCCCACCGACCGGCGGGTCCGGCCGGGCGACTTCGTCGTCATCGACATCAACGGCGTGAGCTTCAACGGGTACCGGACCTGCTACTACCGGACCTACCTCTGCGGCGACAAGCCCACCCAGTTCCAGAAAGAGGTTTACAAGGCCGCATATGACGGCCTGATGGCCATGCAGAGTGTCGTCAAGGTGGGCAACACGACGAAGGATGTCCAGACGGAATGGCTGAAGCTGGGCGACTTCCCCGGCGGCTGGGGCCGCGAGCACAAGTTCCCCGAGCCGGGCCGCTACTACTTCGGCTCCGGCGGCCATCCCATCGGCATGCGTTCCGGCGACCCCGGCTACACGCTCCTCGGCGCCGGCGAGATCTTCGGCAACTTCCCCGGCGGTTCGATCAAGAAGAACTACACCTTCGCCGTCGAGGTCTGCTGCGCGACCTGGGACGGGACGAAGTGGATGAAGGACGGCGTGAAAATAGAGAACTGCGGTTTCATCAACCAGGACGGCATCTGGGAGTCCTTCTATCGGTTCCCCGCGAAGGACATCATCGTCTGCGGATTGCCTGGTGAATACTACCCGACTTAAGTAAGACATAAAAACCCTCACCCCTGATTATAGGGGTGAGGGTTTTTACCCCCCGGGTGCATCATTCGTCAAAATGGCGTTAAGCGGAGATCGATACGCTCCGGTTGTATCCACAAAGCAAAAAAGGAGAATCGTATGAAAAAAAAGGTGAATCGAAAGGCGACCCCCTGGAAAACGGATGACTGGTTCGTCAGTCCCTGGAACTACCTGCGACGGAGGTGACGCAGGGTTTCAACCCTCCCAAGAAGGTGAGGATACACGACGTCACCCTGCGCGACGGCGAGCAGCAGGCGGGGATCATTTACCGCAAGGACGACAAGATGCGGATTGCCGAAAAGCTGGCGGAAGCGGGCGTTCACCGCATCGAGACGGGCATGCCGGCCGTCTCCCCCATGGATGAGGCGGCGATCCGGGAGATCGTGAAGCGAAATCTCGGTCCGGAGATCTTCTGCTTCAGCCGCTGCATCGTGGACGATGTGAAGCGGGCGGCGGACTGCGGCGTGAGCGGGGTCGTCATCGAAATCCCCGTCAGCGCCCACATGGTGAAGCAGGCCTACAAGTGGACCCTTGAGAAGGCGATCGAACTGTCGGTCAAGGCGACGGCCGCTGCCAAGAAGGAGGGCCTCTACACGGTCTTCTTCACGATCGACGGGACGCGGGCCGACATGGACTTCCTGCTCAACCTGGTGGATCGGGTCTCCACGGAGGGACACATGGACGCCTTCACGCTGGTCGATACCTTCGGCGTGCTCAATCCCCAGGCGGCGAGCTACTTCACCCGCAAGGTGAAAGAGCGGGTGAAGAAGCCGATCGAGGTCCATTTCCACTCGGACTTCGGCCTCGGCGTGGCCAACACGATCATGGCCGTTCTCTCGGGAGCGGAGGTGATCCATTCCACGGTGGGCGGGATCGGCGAGCGGTGCGGAAACGCCGCCGATGGAAGAGACGGCGATGGCGCTCTTGACGATGTACGGAATCGACGTCGGCATCAACTTCAGCAAGATCAACGAGCTCTCCAAGCTGGTCATGAAGATTTCCGGGTTGGAAGTTCCGCCGCAGCGGCCCTTTGTCGGCGAGAAGGCCTTCACCGTCGAATCGGGGATCGTCACCGGGTGGTACCGGAACGCCTACAAGGACAACCCGACGACCGTGTTTCCCGTCCGGCCCGAGTTTGTGGGCCACACCGACGCCCGAGATCATCATGGGCAAGAAGAGCGGTCTGGACAACATCGCCGTCTGGGCGGAGAAGCTTCGCCTCAAGATCGACGACGACAAGAAGATGGAGATCCTCAAGCGGATCAAGCGGCGTCCCATGACCTGAGACGCATGCTGACCGAGAAGGAGTTCAAGCAGATCGTCAAAGAGGTCAAGGCCGGGAAATAAGTTCACCTGGGCGATCTGGTGGAATCGATGCCGTGATCGGCCTTATGCGGGCGCTATTCGTTTGATGAGGCGTTCCTCAAGCGGATAGCCCCGCAATTCATTTTTGCCGAGGCGGGGTGTCGAAAATCAGTTCCCTGACCAGAAGAAGGGGGATCAAGGAGCGATGCTGGATCAAAGAGTTAAAGATGAACTGAAAGCGATTGTGGGCGGGGAGCGGTATTTCGACAACCACGAAGACCTGCTGCTCTATTCGTACGACGCCTTTACGGTTCAGGGGATGCCGGACGTGGCGCTCCTGCCGGTCAGCACGGACGAGGTCTCCCGGATCATGAAGGTGGCCTCGCGGGAGAAGATCCCCGTCACCGCCCGGGGGGCGGGGACCAACCTCGCCGGCGGGTCCGTGGCCGTCAAGGGAGGCATCGTCCTGGTCTTCACCAGGATGAACAAGATCCTCGAAATCGATAAGGTGAACCGGGTCGCGGTCGTTCAGCCGGGCGTCATCAACATGGAGTTCCAGAAGGAGCTCGCGAAACAGGGCTTGTATTACCCCCCGGATCCCGGATCCGTGGCGGTATCGACCATGG
>CAWJHT010000057.1:0-46804 GCA_963842685.1 uncultured delta proteobacterium
TCACCGCCCGGATGGAGGGCATCGCGGGCCAGTTTGTCAGCTTGCCGCTCGTTCGAGAAGCGAGTTTTATTGCCGGCGCAAGGTTCTTCGGTTATCAGGGAATCGAAATCTGGTACGCTCCTATTCCTATTCACAATTACGGCAAGGCCACAGTCGATTTCGGAAAATCGAACTGACGGGCACCAGCATCCGTGGTGTCATTAAAGCGGAAATGGTCGTTTTTCCTGTCGTGATGATGGCAAGTCTTCTGTTTTCTCAGTTTATTTGGCGCTTGGCGCCGATTCCCTCCAGCAGTTATCCGTATGCCCGGAAGTTGTGGCACCTTCAGGCTCTGAACACTGTAATGCAGACTTCCACGCTGGAAGGAAACTCACTGTTTTTCCAGGCCCTTAAAGGCAGTTATCTGCTGGCGGGTCTGGGTCTCGGCATTATTTCCTATGCTTTGCTGTCGCTCCTTGGTCTTCCGATATTGCTGATCTACGGGGTGGTCCGCGGACTGGGACAGAGCACTCCCCACGGGCTCATATTGGAAGTGGTTGGCGCCTGCCTGGGGCGTTTTTTCTTTTTTAAAACGCTATGGGACCATGTGGCGCCAATATGCCCCGGTGCTTCTGGCCGGTTTTTCCTGCGGGATGGGTTTGACCGGGATGTTTGCAATGGGCTTTACACTGATCCTCAAATCACTGAGCCGAATGGCGTATTGATCTTTCCCTGCCGACACAGACGACGTTTTTCAGAAGAGGCCAAACCCGGCCCGGATCTGCCCCTGGGTCCAGTGTCATTGAAGTAAAATGGAGGATGGCATGATCACCAAACGGTCTCTTTTTTCCTGGATCTTACACCGCCGGTATTGGCCGCTGCAGATATTGCTGTTGCTCGTGATCGTCTCCAGCATTTTTTTTCGCGTCGTGCCCCTTGAACTTCAAAAAAGAATCATCAACATTGCGATCTCGCTGAAAAAAACAGACCTGCTTTTACTTTACTGCGGCCTATACATTGGAGCGGTGATCCTTTTCAGCTCTCTGAAGTATGCCATCAACATGCTTCAGGGCTATATCGGACAGAAGATCCTCGTGGGGATGCGGGATGAACTCTACCAACATATCCTGCGTCTGCCGCTGCAATTTTTCCGGGAGACCCAACCGGGAACCGTCATGACCTCTCTGATGGGTGAGCTCGGCGCCGTAGGATCGTTCTTGGGCAACGCCCTGGCTATTCCCATCACCAGTGTTCTGACTCTTCTGACCTTTGCCGGTTATATGTTTTTTCTGGATCCGGAACTTGCCCTCATCAGTCTTGCCATCTATCCGATAGAGATCATTATCATTCCTATCCTTCAGAAACGCTTCAATCGCTTGAACGCTACCCGCGTCGATGAGAGTCGCTCGATGAGCAACGTCATCAATGAAGCCATCTCCGGTGTCCATGAAATCCAGGGCAACGCCTCCTATCGGCTGGAAACGGATAAATTCAGCATTTTAAACAACCGACTGTTTTCTCTTGCAAAGGGAATGTATCTTTATAAGTTCGGGATAAAGTTTCTGAACAACTTCTTCCAGGATATGGGACCCTTTTTGCTTTTTCTCGTGGGAGGGTATCTCACCATCCAGGGCCAGCTGACTCTTGGCGCATTGGTCGCTTTTTTGTCCGCCTTCGAGAAAATATATGATCCCGTGAAGGAAATGATTGCCTATTATGAGGAATATCAGGATGCGCTTGTACGGTATCGATGCGTGATGGAGCGTTTTGACGTGGAACCGGAGTATGAACTGATGCCGACCGACCGTCCAGTCCATCAAATCAAGGGAGAGATCGAGGTCAAGGATTTGGAATACAAGCTGGACAATGGCGTGAGCCTGTTCAGGGAGGTCTCCTTTCACATCTGCCCGGGAGAACAGCTGGCGCTGGTCGGTTTTTCGGGAAGCGGGAAGAGTTCCCTGGCCCTGGTGCTGGGACAGCTCTACCCCTACCATCAAGGACAGGTTCTTCTGGGCGGGCATGAGCTCCGCCACCTGACTAAAATGGACGTCACCTGCAATATCGGGTTTGTAGCCCAGCACCCCTTTATATTCAACGGGACAGTTCGGGACAACCTCCTGTACGGGAGTAAGGCGATTCTCATTGCCGAGGGCGAAGGGGGAAAGCGGACACTGCCAAGCAGGAAAAAAGTGATTGACATGCTGCGGACGGTCGGATTGGCAGAGGATGTGATGCGGTTTGGACTTAATATGGTCATTCCGCGTGAGAAATGTGAGCCCATTGTAAAGCACTTTATCGGGATGAGGCAGCTGATCCGGGAAAGATTCGGGGAGAAACTCACCGACGTGGTGGAGATTTTCGATGTGAACAAGTTCCTCCAGTATTCGAGCATACACGATAACCTCTTTTTTACCGACGTCCACACTGCCGAATACCTGCCGGAGAATCTCCCCCAGAACCGCACATTTTTAAAATTCCTGGCGGACGCGAAGCTCGATGAGCCCTTATTACAACTGGGAGTGGAATTGGCTCAAACGACCGTCAATCAGTTCAAGGACCTGGGTGAGCATGAATGCTTCTTTTCCGAGACCTCCCCGATGAAGCCCAAATCCTTCGAAATGTACAAGATGAAGATGGAACGTTTTGAACGCGGCGGAATCAAGGCGATTGGCCGAAAAGGCAAAGAGCTTCTCCTGCTCCTGGCACTCGAGTTTGTTCCGGCAAAACATACCATTGTGACGATTCCCGAATCGTTGCAAGAGAAAATCTTGCAGGCCCGGCACCGCTTCATCCAGGAGGTGATCGGTGTGGAAGTCAGCACATGCAGCACACCCCTGGAACGCCTGGACGAGACAAGGTTGCAAAAGACCGAGCAGAAAGGATTTTCCCTGCACTGCACCGCGAATACATGTTCTCCCATAGTGTTTTTGAAAATCTCGTCTACGGTAACTTTAAGACAGACAATTCTTCCGCCGCGGCTGATCTCATGACAAAGATCAATGAACTTTTGCACAAAAGAACATCTGGATGATGAGGTCATGACGCCGGGCTTGATTATGAAGTGGGAAGCAAGGGGGATCGCCTTTCGGGCGGGCGACAACAGAAGATCGCCCTGGCGAGGGCTTTTCTCAAAGAGCCGGAGATCCTGATCATGGACGAGGCAACCGCCAGTTTGGACAATGCCTCTCAGGCGCTGATCCAGCGGTTTATCGAAACCGAGCTCAGGGGAAAAAGCACGGTCGTGGCCGTTATCCATCGATTGGATGTGCTGCCCTCTTACGACAAGATCCTGGTCATGAAGTCGGGCCGCGTCGTGGAGTCGGGAAACTACGAAGAACTGATGAAGGCCAAAGGGATCTTCTACGGACTCCGTTCAAGGGAAATGACCGGGGCAAGGGAGGCCGCGTCCATGTTTGAGTTTCGAAAGTGGGATAGGTGACGGGCCCGATGTCATGGGAGAGAGATTGCCTGGAACGGCGTCCGCTTCTCCACATCCGCAGCCTGGGAAGTGGCCAAGATCGGCCCGCGATACCTGCTGCTGACAGACGAGGGGAAGCCTGTCCTGGAGATCAAGTGGGAAAGGGTTCAAGGGACGCATCTCCCTCCGGCGCGTCTTTCGGCGTCTTCGCTCCCTGCATGGAAGCAAGATTCAAGAGTACCCCCTTCCGGAGAAGTGGAAGCGGATTTTGGCCGGTTTCACGGGAGCGGGCTTTCATTGGCAGATGGAGAACGAGGGGCGGCAGGGGCGCGATCCTGCATTGTCCTGCCTGCGGCAATGCCACGCTGATCCGTTTTTTTATCACACGTCCAATCCCATTGACGAGACCTGCCTTCGCATTCTTTCCACCTTTCAGGACCACGCAACCGATGACCAGGTGCGGCGCTGGTCCCTGTTTGACATACGGGCCTTGATTCCGTCACAATATCAATTGGCCAGGTACCGATTTGAAGGCGGGGAGATACGAGCTGAACTTTGTATGGAGAAAAGAAACCGTTGCGCTTTACCGATGGGGACCCGCTTCGGCGCTCCTTGCCGCGGAGGATCTTGTCGCCTTTGCCGCCAGAACGCTCAAAGGTCAGCGAAATGAATGGCATCCTCGAACCTGGTCGGAACATCCTGCCGCCGAATGGGAAAAGCACTTCCCCACCGGCCTTTGGGCCCGGTTTGGGGAACGCCTGACAGGAACAAGGCATTATCGGAAAATGCGACTCTGGCATCTTCCGGAAAAAAACCGCATCATGGGAGTCGCCGTCAGGGGAAACAAGCCGTACCCCCCGGAATTTTTTGATACACTATGCCTATCCTATGAAAGTCTTTAGAAAGAAACAGGCAAAACCCGCGATCACCCACTCGGATGCGATGCGGTGCATCCCCGTGAAGAGTTCCCTTGCCCGCGAGACGCGATTGGAAGGGGGGCTGGTTCAGCTAGACCATCCCGCTGTCATCCGGCCTTGGATCGCCGGATGGATCCGGCGATTCGGGGGCGATTCAGAAAATGTCCGGATGAGGAAACTCCAGCTCGATGAACTGGGAACAGCGGTCTGGGATATGCTGGATGGACAGAAAACGGTGAACCAGGTGATCGATCAATTCAGCAGTGTGCAGCGGCTCCATCGCAGGGAGGCCACGGTGTCCGTCACCCTTTTTTTGCGGGAGCTTGGAAAAAGAGGACTCATCGCGATGCGGTAGGCAATGATGATCGACGACATTGAACGATTGCTTTCCAGGGGGAGGCTTCCCCAAGCCCTCTCCGAACTGGAACAGAACGAGATCGGCAGCCGAACAGATGGCTCTGTCCGCTATTGCAACCTGTTGACGGATCTGGCTTTCCATGGCTTGGATCTCGATAAGGCAGGGTACTGGTCTGCAAAGGCCCTGGAAATCGAACCGGAATCCGTCACCGCCCTTCACCGTGCGGCCCTTGTGGCCTGGAACCAGGAAAAACCGGGCCCCGCCCTGGAATGGGTCCGCAAATGCCTGGACCTCCAGCCCCGCTATCGCGGCGCATTGGACTTATCTCTCCTTATGGGACCCCCGCCATCCCGTGAAGCGGCGGCCCGAGACCTAAGGAAAATGAGCCCGTCTGCGAAAAAAAAAGCGGCCCCCTTCCCGTCGGCATTCATACCCGCTCTGACAGAGAAAAGGATCCCCAGATGCGCCTTCTGTGGGGCGACTATTGGGTCAAAAAGGAACTCGAAAAAGAGCTCTCCCGCCTGGGATTCGAGCTCAGTCGAGAAACACCCCGACATCCATATCCATCTCTTCGGATCGCCGTCCAAGAGCTATGATGAAGATTCCTTGAACCTGGTGTGGCTCTATTCCCATCCGGACCAGGTGACCATCGATAACTTACGGCAATTCGATGGCCTGTTTTGCGGCATCCTCCCACTTCCTGCCCACACTCCAGGCCATGGGATATTTGCCCATCGAGCTGATGCCCGCCTGCACCGCCAAGAACCCTGTTCAGGTCCCGATCGAGCATGACGTGATTTTTCTGGGCAATGCCCGGGAAAACAGGCCTGACGGTCGGGCCATTGTCGGGGACCTGATTCGAACGGGACTCGAATTCAAGGTGTGGGGAAACCTCTGGGAAAGCCTCCTGCCTGAAGAGCATTATGGGGGCAGGTACTGGGAGTATGCTCGGCTGGAGGAGTTGTACGCCGGCGCAAGGATCACCCTAAACGACCATTCCCCCGACATGGAGAGGGAGGGTTTCGTCTCCAACAAGGTCTTCGACATCCTGGCCGGCGGAGGTTTTGTGATTTCGGCTAAGAACAAGGGCCTTTCCCCCCTGTTTCGAGACGCGGTCCCGGAGTATGAATCGGCCCCGCAGCTGAAAGAGAGGTTAAGCTATTATCTGGACCACCCCGAAGAGAGGCAGCGCCTGATGGCCAAGGGACAGAAAATCGCCAGAACCCATACCTATGGCGAACGGGCCATGCATTTCATGAAGGAATTGGTCATGTGAGCGCTTTCCGTCCGGAGGTTTGTAGAAGGACCAGCTTCGGGTCTGGAGAAGTAATACTTGCATGTGCATCCGGACAACTTTATTTTAATTTAAGGAGGTCTCTCTTCCTGTTAGTTCTTTGTTAGCGCGATTACCCGAGTCTACCAGAGGTGATTTCAAATACTTATCCGCACATTGTCTGATCCGTCCGATTCAATGATAACGACGTGAAAGACGCAAAATTTCGAGTCCGATTTTTTGGATAATGACGCTATCCGATCCTTCCTGCTACTGTTTGCTTGATAAATATGATCTAATGGGGTATCTCTCTAACTCCAGCAAAATAAATATAACACGTTAAATCGATGGAACTTTCGGTCAGTTTTCAACATGAAAGCATTATTGGTTAAATTGTATTTATATTCAATATGATAACAGATCCTTACTGGAGCTAAGGAGATACCCCTTTATGATCTATTATGCAAGATTACGAATGGTTATAGTTTATTCCGTGGCAATGAACGACAGGTGATGCGAATTTTAACTGGAATCGGATAGTTAATAAATCCGGCCACTCTCGCTCACACGCGTTGAGCGACGGGACAGGGTGTTGAAATGGGGTTGATGAATATGGGTACGATCGCCAATATACAATTTCAGAAAAACCTGATCGAACAATTCTGCATCAAATATCATATCGGGCGACTATCCTTTTTCGGATCGGTTCTCCGGCAGGATTTCCGGCCGGAAAGCGATGTAGATGTGCTCGTGGAGTTTAAGCCCGGTCGACGGGTCGGCTACATCCGACTGGCCGAGATGGAACTGGTGCTTTCCGACATCCTGGGACGCAAAGCGGACTTGCGGACACCGGCGGAGCTAAGCCGGTACTTTCGGGATGAGGTCATGGTAGAAGCGGAGGTTCAGTATGTCGAATCCTGATATTATCCGTGTCCGCCATATGCTGGATGCGGCACAGGAGGCGTTGTCGTTTGTCGGCGATAAGTCGCGATCGGAGCTTGATGCGAACCGGATGCTGACCCTTTCTCTCGTCAAATCGATCGAAATCGTCGGCGAGGCGGCGTCGAGAGTATCATCGGCATTTCGTGAAAGTCACACGGAAATCCCCTGGATGGTTATCGTGACCATGCGAAATCGACTGATCCATGCCTATTTCGATGTCGATCTTGATCGCTTATGGGATACGATCATCGACGATCTGCCACCCCTTATCCACGAGTTGAAAATGATCCTGTCGATGGAGAATGGGGCATAAAAAAGCAAGAAAGATATAGATGAAAAATATATCTGTCAATTTTTATGCAAGATTCTCCAATCCGCATTCCTCTCCAAACGTATCGCTGCCCCAGATTTTTTGGTGAAAAATATCCGTGAAAAATATCCGTTGACAGGCAAAAACAGCATCCCTATGCTCCGAGCGTCAAAAAGGAAGTTCTTATCACTCAGAATAATTACACCCCGGGTATGCCGCTCAGCAGTGTTCTCGCCATCTCCAACCTTAAAAGGTTCACCCGATTGACGAATGTAGCAAACTCAGATCAACAATCATTTCATACCGATATTTTGGCGCGGAATGGTTATGCAGTAAAAAATTGTCGTACCGGCGTGTAAACAGCGTATGGAAAGGGGCGATGCGGACCTGGAAGAGGGATCGCACCGTCAAGGAGGACATTGAGCCTGGTTTTCCGAGGAACGACAAAGGTGAGGTGGAGTGGCCTCCGTGACAATGAATGACCCTGCAGCAAGCTGTGGGGGATTATAAATTTAACAATATAGGAAATTTGTTGATTCGAACTTGATTCGAAGCGTAATGCTCAACATTTCATCAAATCTTATAAGCTTGACTCGTGAAAGCGTGTTCGTTAAAGACAGTTCTCTTTTTATGAATTAATAAAAGAGTGGTATTAACGGATGACCTATTTGGAGACGGTCTCCATTCGAAAAACACTTCGATAACCCACTAGCTTGTCACCCTTAAAGATCTTTCCCAGGACCGATAAATCAAAGGAGGAGAGTTCGTCAAAGGCAAGATTCAATTCCAGCTTAGCCTCTGTATTTTTGTGCATGACGATGTGGGTTCTTTTTAAATCTGCATCGCTAGACTGATTTCCAAAGGCCATTTTACAGGTGATATCGTACCCCTTGGCCCTCAATTCTTTTATGAATCTCCTCAAGGGGTGGAGCCGGTTGTTTTTGTAGATGATAAACCTGGGGGTCTCTTGACTGATGAAATCCGGATAGTCCTCGTACATCGAATCGATATGGAGAAACGCCTTTCCCCCTTTTTTCAGTACCCTCCAGACTTCCTCAAGCAGGAGGTCTTTTCTTTTCATCTGATAGATGGAGACCTGGCTGATCACCACATCAAAGTAACGATCGGGGAATCTCAGCTCCGTCGCATCATAAAAATGGGGAACCGGCAATGACACCCGCCTGGCCTCTTCTTTCGTGAAGATCTCATAGTTTATTGCCGTGGTGATGAGGCTTTTGTGTCCCCTCATTGCCGGCCATGGTTTTTTATTGATTCCATGTATTTCAATGGATGGAAATAATTTCCGTAATTCCATCAGAATTCTGCCTTCTCCGCAGCCGATCTCGAGAATACGGACCGATTCCTTAGAAGCAATGGCGTCTCTCAGCGTATGTTCAACAATACTATCGCCGAATTTAGCATTAAAATCAGCTAGACTTCTGCGCCTTGAGATATATTCCTTTTTCATACGGCTCAATCTGCGTTCCTGTTGACCGTTAATAAAACCATTCACAGCATTTGCTGCAAACAACATGGTGATAATGGTTCATATGTACTGAATGATCACATTCCTCCCCAATTGAATCGATGCTTTCGATAATAGAGCAGCGGTTCCGGTATATGGCAGACTCTCGCGCCCCCTGCGATCATCCCGATCCAATTCCCCCAATCCTCGCAAAGTCTCTCTGCCACTGGGATTGGGGGTCATGTCTTATACCCGCCGCAGGCCCTGGACAAGTCGACATTGAACAAACTGCTGCCATGAATAAAATTTTTGTTCTCGTATCTTTTCTTTGATCTTTTCCGGGGACGTCATAATGGGGAAATTTTCGTATATAATATCCATTTTCGTAAACATATTTCCGATTGGTCGCAATCTGGGTTTCTTTGATGCCGGAACCGGTCGTGTAATAGTCCGTTGAAACGATATCCGCCTCTTCGGCGCTCATCTTTTCAATGGCATCATTTCTGAACCAGTTGTCGGCGCCCAACATGATCATTCTGTCCGTCGTGACCTGATTGAACAGGATATCCTGAAAGTTCTTCAGGACGCCGTAATTCTTCTCTCTCTGAATCACCTCGATTCCGAACTTCCCGGCGACCTCACATCCGATATCGCCCTCTGCCGAACAGTCATCGACGAATAAAATCCGTCAGGCATCTTGGTTTGAGATAAAACAGAGTCGATCGCCTGGGCGGCGAACATCCCATAATTGTATGAAACAATGACAACGGATAGACTCATGAAGGATTCCTTATCACATACAACAGCGACGGTCATTGCACGTTTAGAGATAGTCATGACCAGCTCTTGTTCTTCCAGCGGTTGAAGCATAAGCAGAACGTATTTCAAGTGTCAATGAATTATTGGGCATGATCAGAGTTAATGATCGATATCTTCTTTGAAAAGGACCACTCCTCTTTCCTTGTTGGCTTTCAAAAGTTCCGGGATGTTCTCGGTATACCCCGGTGCCTCATCAACAAATGTGATCGGAGGGAGAGATTTCAGAATACGCTGCTGCCGGGGGTTCGCATTTTCGACCGGGTGTGCTATGGTGCAGGCCATGGAACCACTCATCATACCCCGAACGGAACATGGTATATCCCGAAAGCAGATCAGCCCGAATGCCCTGCGCACGCTTTACCGGCTCCATGACAACGGCTTCATTGCCTACCTCGTGGGCGGGTGTGTCCGCGACCTGCTGATGGAGCGAATCCCCAAGGACTTCGACATAGCGACAGACGCAACACCCAGTCAGATCAAACGGCTCTTTCGCAACTGCCGTCTCATCGGTCGCCGTTTCAGGTTGGCCCATCTGCACTTTCAGGATGAAATCCTGGAAGTCTCCACATTCCGGGCTGCCGTCCCTTCCGACGAGGGGGACACGGGAGAGACAGGCCACGGCGACCAATCGCCCCGTCACCTCAAGGACGAGGATGGAATGGTTCTTCGTGACAACGTCTTCGGCACCCCGGAAGAGGATGCCCTCCGCCGTGACTTCACGATCAACGCCCTTGCCTACAATATCGCCGATTTTTCGGTTATCGACTACAGCACCGGACTGAGCGACCTCCAGCAGCGGCTCATTCGTCCCATCGGCGATCCTTATGTACGATTTACGGAAGACCCGGTGCGAATGCTCCGTGCCGTTCGTTTTGCCGCATCCCATAACCTCGTCATCGAACCTGCTGACATGGGAGATCATTTGTCAGCTCTCCTCCACCATTTCCCGCGCTGCACCGGCAAGGCTCTACGAAGAGATCCAGAAACTCTTCCTCCTGGGATCTGCTCGGACCGGTTTTCACTCACCTGGACACAAGCGGGCTCCTTGCCGCCCTCTTCCCCGGACTGAGTCAATGGCTCTCTAGAGAAAAAGATAATCAGAAAGTATTGCACACAAATCTTGAATGCATCGATCGACTGTTTCGTAGCGGAATGCCCCCTTCTCCACCACTCTTTCTCGCCGCACTCTTCGGCCCCAGTCTGGAGGAGGAAGCGCTTGCACGCCACCGTGACGGCATCCCCTACCTGCAGGTACTGGATGCCACTTGCGCCATTTTCCTGGAAGAGCTCTGTAAGACCGTATGCATCCCGGGACGGGTCGGCAGTCAACTTCGCCGCATCCTCGCCTTTCAGCCCTCGCTGCACAGAATGCCGCCGAGACGTCCTTCTTCTCTGATCGGCAGACCTGACTTTACAGAGGCCATGACATACTTTTATCTCTCGGTAAAAACGAGAGAAGAAAATAGATCTGCTCTGGAATGGTGGCAAGCCTTCATAAAGACCCCTGCTGCAATGCTTCCGGCGCCATCAGCCGATGAGGCTCCGGCAAAACGACGCAGAAAAAGGCGGCGCAGACATCCCCCTGCCGTTCGAGCTGCCGTCTGAGCGTGTCAGCTGTTTGATAGGAAGCTGCCCTCAATCGGTCTTTCTGATAACGATGTGTCGCTCATCGAAGGGATGACTGACAGTGATGATACGATCGGTATAAGACGTGATGCGGCAGGAGTGGTTAAAGCCCGGTCAAGAAAAGAGAGTAATTGACAGGCGGCCGCTGTTGGAGGCAACCGGCCGCTCTCCACTTGTCTTGCCAATTGCGGCAGGTGTCGCTGAACTTCCGGGTGATGGTTGAACCGGTCCCTCAGCCCCTCTTCCACCAGAGACCACATCCAGGCCAGGGACTGACTTCTGCGGCCGCTCCGCAAGCTCGCCGCTGGCGGTCATGACCTCCCGATGCTTCAGGACAACCGCCCAGATCTCTTCGATGCCGGTCCTTTCCCTGGCGCTGCACATCAATACCGGCGGCGACCAGTTGGGAGAGGCCGGTCTGAGCAGATGAAGCGCTGTTTCATAGTCCTTCTGGGCAATTCCGGCCCTTTCCCTGTTGTCCCCGTCCGCCTTGTTGATGGCCAGGGCGTCGGCCAGCTCGAGAAATCCCTTTTTGATCCCCTGCAGTTCGTCTCCGGCGCCGGCCAGCATCAGGACCAGGAAAAAATCCACCATCGAGGCGACGGTCATTTCCGACTGGCCGATCCCGACGGTTTCGACAATCATCACGTCGAAACCCGGCCGCCTCGCAAACCAGCATCGTTTCCCGGGTTTTCCGGGCGACCCCGCCCAGGGTCCCTCCGGAAGGAGAGGGCCGGATAAACGCCCGACTCGTCCGCGGAAAGCCGCTCCATCCGGGTTTTATCGGCCAGAATACTTCCGCCGCTCCGGTTGCTGCTGGGATCGACGGCCAGGACCGCCACCCTCAGACCTTTTTCAATCAGGAGCATTCCCAGGCATTCGATGAAGGAGCTTTTCCCGACGCCGGGAACGCCGGTGATTCCCAGGCGGATCGCCTTTCCGGTATGAGGCAGGAGCCTCTCCAGAATGGCCTGGGCCTCCTCCTGATGACAGGCAAGCGAGCTTTCGATCAGGGTGATGGTTTTGGCCAGGATCCGGCGGTCCCCCTTGAGAAGGCCGTTGACGCGTGGCTTCAATGTCAGAGGTCATCCGTTTTTCTTCTCCAGGACGTTGAGCGTCTGATTGGCCGAATCGATGATGGAGGTGCCCGGCCCAAACACGCCGACCGCGCCGGCGTTATAGAGAAACTCATAGTCGGCCGGCGGGATGATCCCTCCGACCACGACCTTGATATCGTCGCCGCCGCCTGCCTTCAGGGCGGCGATGAGCTGGGGAACCAGGGTTTTATGCCCGGCAACCAGGCTGGAGACGCCCACCAGATGGACATCATTTTCAATGGCCATCTTGGCGACTTCTTCAGGCGTCTGAAAAATGGGGCTGATATCCACATCGAATCCCAGATCCGCAAACGCCGTAGCCACCACCTTGACCCCTCGGTCATGGCCGTCCTGACCCATTTTGGTCATCAGTATCCGCGGTCTTCTGCCTTCCTTGTCGGCAAAATCCCGGCACCGTTTCCGGATGGCGTCGATGACGGCGCTATCCACGTATTCCGAAGCATAGACGCCCGAAATGCACTGTGTGGTGGCCACAAAGCGGCCGAATACTTTTTCCATGGCTTCGGATACCTCCCCGACGGTTGCCCTGGCCCGGATGGCCGGGATGACGGCCTCCAGAAGATTGCCGCCGTTTTCGGCGCAGCGGGTGATATGATCCAGGGCCTTGCGGACCTCTTCGGAGTTGCGCTTGGCCTTCAATTCCTTGAGCCGGGCAATCTGTTCGATACGCACCGCATCGGTCACTTCCCGGACATCTTCCAGGGGTTTTTCCTCAATTTTGTATTTGTTCACACCGACGATCACATCGAGGCCCTGATCGATCCGGGCCTGTTTTCTGGCGGCCGATTCTTCGATCCGGAGCTTCGGCATGCCGGTTTCGATGGCCCTGGCCATCCCGCCCAGGGCTTGAACTTCGCCGATGATCTTGCGGGCTTCGCGGATAATGCCGTCCGTCAAGGCTTCCAGATAATAGGAGCCGCCCAGCGGATCCACGACATGGCAGATCTGGGATTCCTCCTGAACGATGATCTGCGTATTGCGGGCGATCCGGGCGGAAAATTCGGTGGGCAGCCCGACCGCTTCGTCAAAGGCGTTGGTGTGCAGCGACTGGGTCCCGCCCAGGACGGCGGAAAGACATTCCAGCGTGGTGCGGATGATGTTGTTGTACGGATCCTGCTGGGTAAGGCTCCATCCCGACGTCTGGCAATGGGTCCTGAGGATGAGCGATTGGGGATTTCGGGGGTTGAACGGTTTGATCAGCTCATGCCACAGGAATCGTGCGGCCCTCAGCATGGCAATATCCATGAAAAAGTTCATGCCGATGCCGAAGAAAAAAGAGAGCCGGGGGGCGAAGGCGTCGATATCCAAACCCGTTGCCAGCGCCGCCTTCACATATTCGAGGCCGTCCGCCAGGGTAAAGGCGGTTTGCAGGACCGAGTTGGCCCCCGCTTCCATCATGTGATATCCGCTGATGCTGACGGTGTTGAACTTGGGCATATGGTGGGAGCAGTACCCGATAATGTCCGAGACGATCCGCATGGAGGGACCGGGCGGATAAATATAGGTGTTCCGGGTCAGGTACTCCTTCAGAATATCGTTCTGAATGGTGCCGGTCAGTTTTTCCTGGGGCACGCCCTGCTCTTCGGCCGCCACGATGAAGCCGGCCAGAACCGGCAGGACCGCGCCGTTCATGGTCATGGAGACGGACATCTCATCCAGGGGAATCTGATCGAAGAGGATCTTCATGTCTTCGACCGAATCGACGGCAACCCCGACTTTCCCGATATCGCCGACGACCCGGGGATTGTCCGAGTCGTATCCTCTGTGGGTGGCCAGATCGAAGGCGACGGAGAGCCCCTTCTGCCCGGCGGCGAGGTTTTTCCGATAAAAGGCATTGGATTCCCTGGCCGTTGAAAAACCGGCGTACTGGCGGATGGTCCAGGGTCTGCCGGCGTACATCGTGGCCACGGGACCGCGGACATAGGGGGGAAGACCCGGAAGGGTGTTGACATGTTCCATCCCCTCGAGGTCTTCAGCGGTATAAAGGGGTTTGACCAGAATGCCCTCCGGGGTCATCCAGTTCAGGGAATCCGGGGATTTCCCGTTAAGCAGCTTGGCGGCAAGGTCATTCCATTGTTGTTTTTGCGGATGATCCGGCATGGCTCACACTCCTTTATCAGTCTTCTTTTTCACATAATTCGACAAGAATGCCGTTGGTGGCTTTGGGGTGCAGAAAGGCGATCTTGGCGCCTCCGGCGCCGCTCCGGGGCTTTTCATCGATCAGCCTGTATCCCTTTGGCCTTCAGCTCCTCCAGCGCGGCCTCGATGTTCTCGACCCGGAAAGCGACATGTTGAATCCCTTCGCCCCGTTTCTCCAGATATCCGGCGATGGGGCCGTCCGGGGCGGTGGATTCCAGGAGCTCAATCTCGCTCTCTCCCACCGGGAAAAACGCCGTGGTCACTTTCTGCTCCGGAACCGTTTCCGTACCGGCAAGGGAAAGGCCCAACACGTCGGTCCAGAAGCCTTTACGCTCCGCAATGCTGCCGACGGCGATCCCCAGATGGTCAATCTGCAGAACTTTCATGCGTCGCTCCTTCGTCCGAACAACCTGACTTGCGTCCCGGACTGCTGCCGTTCTTGATAGGGATAACATGTGATCAATAGATGATCTATTGTACAGCAATTGAGATAAAATTTTAAGGATTTATTTACTCACATGTGATTATTAATCGGTTCAACCATGCATATGATAATTCCTCGTTTTTCGCAATGCATAAGAACCACTTTTCAATAGCGGCGTGATCTTCATGATGGCAGTCGCTCTCTTCATTTCACTACCCGGTTGTGACAAGATCTCCTTGACTTACACATCCGCATCTCCTATTCTCACCTCACATGAAAGCACAGTTCTCTCAACCGCAGCCTGCACCTCCTTCCGAATCTTTTCCCGATTCGACACCGCATGCTGGAGCGTATGACGTCAATGAGTAAAACCCGCGAACTCACGGCTTCCATCGTGCTTTGCACGTACAACGGCGAACGGTATCTGCAGCAGCAACTGGACAGTCTCTTGGCCCAGTCGCGCCTGCCCGAGCAAATCGTGGTGGCGGACGATGGATCGACCGATGGAACGTGGGAGATCCTTCAGGCGTTCGCCGAGCAGGCACGCGGGCGCGGCATCACGGTTGACGCACAGCGTAACCCCAACAACCTGGGTTATGTCCGCAATTTCGAGACGGCATTGCAGCGCGCGGGGACCGATCTGATATTCGCCTGCGACCAGGACGATGTCTGGAACCCTGAAAAACTGGCAGTCATGCACGAGCGCTTTACGGCCGATCCCGACCTGCTGTTGCTGCACAGCGACGCAAGACTGGTCGACGCGCACCTGGGCGATCTCGGTTGTTCCCTGTTCGACGCGTTGGAGCTTGGACCTGACGAGTTGCAACGTGTGCATGATGGATACGGTTTCGATGTGCTGTTGCGGCGATGCATTGTCACCGGCGCCACGGCGGCGTTCCGACGCGACCTGCTCGCTGATGCAGTTCCTTTCGGAGACGGCTGGATCCACGATGAGTGGCTTGCCATCGTGGCTTCTGCAATCGGCAAGATCGACGTGGTCGAACGCAAGCTGATCGACTATCGGCAACATGACGCCAATCAGCTCGGCATGCGTCGTCGGACGCTGGATGTGAAGGTCAAGGAGATTGCGCTGTCGAGGGCAGAGCTGCTTCGCAACGACGCCAGGCGCATGGAGTCGCTGCTGGAGCGTCTTCACCAGTTGCCGGTCGCGGTGGCGAAGCACATGCCGGCACGTGTGCAGGACAAGCTCGAACACACCCGCATTCGGATGCATATCACCGATGTTTCGCGCATCAAACGGATCTCCCCCATCCTCAGGGAAGCCGCCAGCGGCCGTTACCGGCGCTACGGGGCCGGCATACGTTCGGTGTTGCGCGATCTGCTGCGGAGAGGGTGAGGAGAGATGGCGCCATCAGAGGATCAACGTACCCATGAAAAGACGGCGCTTAAGGTCTGCGCAATCGTTGTGTCGTTTTTCCCTGACATGGCGACGCTCCGGAGGCTTTTCGTTGCGACCATACCGCAAGTCGACGCACTGGTGGTTGTCGACAATGGCACCTCTGACGCGGCGTTCGACGAATTTTGCGCGCATGTCGAAAATGACAAAGTCGTCATCCTGAAACAACCCCGGAATATCGGTCTCGCCGCCGCGTTCAATCGCGGTATCGCCTGGGCACGTGAGCGAGGCTTTTCGCACGTGCTCCTCCTCGATCAGGACAGTGAACCGGCGCAAGGGATGGTCGGCGCCCTGATGCAAGCATTTACCGCCTCGTCTGCCGGCCGAAGGGTCGCCGCAGTCGGCCCCCGCTTCCACGACGCACGGGAAGACCGATACGCGCCCTTTGTCCGCATCGGCTTTCCTGTCAGCCGCAAAATATACAGTACGGGAAAAGACGGTCTGGTCGATTGCGATTTCCTGATCAGCTCCGGCTCGCTGATACCGCTGGCCGTGCTCGATGACATCGGTGCGATGGACGAGGGACTGTTCATCGACAATGTGGATCTGGAGTGGAGTTTTCGCGCCCTGGCCAAGGGCTATGCCTTGATCGGGGTCTGCACGACGACGATGCACCATCGCCTCGGCCACAGCCGTCGGCAGCTGCCCTTTGGCCTGGGCCACATCGTGGTGCACGATCCCATCCGGCTTTACTACATCATGCGCAATCGCTTGCTGCTGTACCGTCTGCCGCACACACCGGCCGTATGGATCGCCCAGGATGTCCCTCGCGTAGCCGTCAAGTTCCTGCTGTTCTCGGTGCTGATCCGTCCACGCCTGCGTAACATCCGTTTCATGCTGGCGGGATTGCGCGACGGCCTGCTCGGGCGGACCGGCCCATTTGTTGAGACATGAGATGAAACTAGCCATCTACACCCCTGCATAAATCCTGTCCACGGTGATCGACACCGCCCTTCATTTTTTGTGTCCAATATCTAATTAAAAAACATTTGACGTTACAGCGCTTTTTCCCTAAAATAAAAATATGTTAAAAAAATTATTATGATGCGATGTCGAGTAGAATTCCGCACTGAAGATAGTTTGATGCTCGGAATCACTGAAACACACTTTACCGTAGGACGCAATGAAGGTTTATTTCTGGGGTTCAAGGGGATCTGTGCCTGTTTCGTTGACCGCTAAACAGGTGCGGTCCAAGATTGCCGCGGCAGTTCAAGAAGCTGTTCATCTCAATTTAAGCAGCGCTAACGACATAGAACGGTTTATTGATGAAAAGCTCCCCTTTGCCGTCAAGGGAAGTTACGGGGGCAATACGTCGTGTGTTGAGATCAGAGGCGGTGATGAGTTTGTTCTTTGCGATGCCGGCACCGGTTTGAGGGATTTCGGTAACCATATTATGAGTTCCGGGTGCGGAGTAATAAAAGAATACAATATTTTCCTTTCCCATACACACTGGGATCATATTCAGGGTTTCCCTTTTTTTATACCCGCATATATTCCCGGAAACCGTATTAATATCTACAGTTTTCATAAAGAATTTGAGCATGTATTTCAATCCCAGCAGAAGTCGCTCACGTTTCCGGTGCCTCTTGAATGCATGCAGGCAGAAAAGAAATTTATCGTTCTGGAACCTGACAGGGAATATCACATTGCCGGATTCAGTGTGAGAGGCATCAAACAAAACCACCCTGGAGATTCATACGGGTATTGTTTCGAAAGACAGGGCAAGAAGATTGTCTATGCAACCGATTCGGAACACAAGGAAGATGTTTGGGATGATGAACAGAAGATCATCAATTTTTTCTGGAATGCCGATTTGCTGATTTTTGATGCCCAGTATTCTTTTTCAGAAGCGGCACATGTAAAGGAAAACTGGGGACATTCAAGCAATATAATGGGGGTCGAACTGAGTGTTGCTGCCAATGTAAGGCATCTCTGTCTGTTCCACAACGAACCCTCATGCGATGATGAGAATCTTGATAAATTTTTAGAGGATACCCGGAATTATCTTAAAATTTACTCCGATACGAGCCCTTTGAAGATAGATCTGGCATTTGACGGGCTGGAACTGGATATTTAAAGGGATAATAAGCAGTGCAAAAGATTAAACATATAAAACTTACAGCGGATATGGAGAACCTCGGAAGTCTCAGGTCTTTTGTTTCTGAATGCGCACAGGAACTGGGTATGGCAATGGAAAGGGCCGGTGATTTTCAGGTTGTGCTGGAGGAAGCTTTTGTCAATATATGCAGGTATGCTTATGCAGGAGGACGAGGGGAGGTTGAGGTGAATTGTTTTTCAGAAAACGATTGTGCCGTAATTGAGATCATCGACTCCGGTGTTTCTTTTGACATGACGGCCCAGGACTTACCCGATATTACGGCGGACATTCACGAACGAGAAATTGGCGGACTGGGATGCCTTTTGATAAGAAAACTCATGGATAGGGTTGTTTACCACAGGGAGGACGGTAAAAATATTCTGAGACTGACAGAGTCGTCTGTAATAAGATGATAGAGACATTTGGAGATGAATATGGTTGAATTTCAATTTGATGAAGCGACACAGACACTTTTATGCAGGTTCGATGGGCGCATGGATACGGTTATATGCGGCACCGTTGCGGAGAAATTCAACGCTGAATTAAGCGGACTTAAAGGTAAGACAGATATGTTGAAAATCATTTTTGATCTCGGAAGGGTAGATTATGTGGCGTCCTCGTTTCTCAGACTTTCCCTTATAGCATTAAAGGGTGTGACGAAAGGAAATTTCGCCATCATAAATGCCACTCCGCAGGTGCTAAAAATATTCAAAATTGCCGGACTGTCTTCACTGCTGAACGTGTCGTAAGCTATTATGGCTTTATCAATTTATGAAACGTGTACGTTCTTATTTATTGCTCCTGTTCCGGACCGGGCACGGCCGTCCGATGGCAGCGGCAATGCTTTCTTTTTTTGCCTTGTTGACGTTTTTCCCTGACCATTCACCATTCAAAACATTTCGCCTGGATGTATTTGACTCGTACCAGACTTATATGCCCAGGGAACGAAAGTCAGCCCCCGTTGTCATTATAGACATCGATGAAACCAGCCTCAAATTGTACGGCCAGTGGCCATGGCCGCGCACAAAACTGGCAGAACTGCTTGAGCGCCTGAGGTCTTACGATCCGGCCGCCATCGGCGTCGACATCATCATGCCCGAACCGGACCGGACATCCCCTTCCCGTATGGCGGATTTACTGCCTCAGATTTCTCCGGGGCTCCGGAGGAGCCTGAAGTCTCTGCCGGATAATGACCATTTTCTTGCTGCTGCAATCACAGGAAAGCCGGTTGTTCTGGGAGCTGCCGGTTTCGATCACAGTACGCTGACCACCGTTCAAACAATGCGAACTGCACCGATTGTGAGCAAAGGGGGTGACGCTATTCCTTATGTGAGGAAATTTTCCTCCGTACTAAAGAGCTTGCCGGAATTGGAAGATGCCGCGTCCGGCCAAGCGCTTCTGAACGCTGATTTGGAAAAGGGTGTTGTGAGGCGGATACCGATGATTGCTGCCGTCGGCGATGTCCTTGTACCCACTCTGTCGGTTGAAATGCTGCGTGTTGCCGGAGGACTGCCGGCAATAGATGTTGACGGTCGGATCGTGCGGCATTACCGGAATCGAACTCGGTGATATAAGGATACCGACCCAGGACAATGGCGAAACGTGGGTGCATTTTACGAAGTTTCTACCCGAACGCTACATTTCTGCTGCCGATGTATTGGCCGGACGCGTCAACCCTGCCATGATAGAGCGAAAGCTGGTTCTTATCGGTCTTACCGGACTGGGATTGCATGATTATCACACCACGCCCCGCGGCGAACGAGTGCCGGGAATCGAGGTCCATGCCCAATTACTGGAGAATATATTCGATGGCAGTTACCTGCAGCGTCCTTCCTGGATGCCTGTGCTTGAACTGGCCATTCTGCTTTTGTTCGGTATTTTTCTACTCTTTGCCGTACCGACTCTCAAACCCAGATTTTCCTTAATGCTTGCTGCAATTTTATTGGGAACACTGTTCTGCATAGGCGTTCTGCTGTATCGCACGACCGGTATTTTGTTCGACGCCGCCTCGCTCTCAATAGGCCTCAGCAGCATTTTTGGCAGTCTTTTGGGCAGTGTTTTTATCGAAATAGACCTTGCACGAGACCTTGCGCAAAAGGCTTTACAGGCAGAACGGGAAGCTGCAGCCCGTGTTGCCGGAGAGTTGGAAGCGGCGCGCCGGATCCAGATGGGTTCATTGCCGCAATCAACCGATGCGTTCCCCGGCGAGACGCGGTTCACTCTTGATGCCCTGCTTGAGCCGGCTCGAGAGGTCGGCGGTGACCTGTACGATTTTTATATGCTGGACCGTGCATCGACTTTTTTTTATAGTCGGCGACGTTGCCGGGAAGGGTTTACCGGCAAGTTTATTGATGGTGATGACCAAAGCGCTGACAAAAAGTATTGTCACAAAGGAAAATTCTCACTTCACATTGCCGTTTAATCGTCTCAATGGAGTGCTCTGCCGGGAAAACCCGGAGATGCTTTTTGTCACGGCGTTTGCGGCAATTCTTGATGTGGAAAGCGGTGTGCTTGCTTATTGCATAGCGGGACACGACGCCCCTTGGCGTATCAATGCTTCTGGTGCGGTCGGGCGATTGACAGGAGAGAGCAATCCTCCATTGAGCGTAATGGAAGATATTGACTATCCGACGGAGCGTATGGAACTCGCTCCCGGTGACGCGATTTGTGTTTTAACCGACGGCATCACCGAGGCGATGAATCCCGCGAGCGAACTTTACGGGGACACACGCATTTCCGAACTCCTGCAGAGTAAAGGCAGGGGCCTTTCTGCGTCCGAGCTTCTGGGCCTTATTCGAAATGATGTACGGATTTTTGTTGATGGTGCCGAGCAGGCTGACGATCTGTCTTTACTCGTCGTGCGCTGGCATGGTCCGCGCACGACTTAGCGTATGTTGATCTCGGCACGCCGGTTACGCGGTTCGGCAACACCTTCGCCTGTCGGCACAAGCAACTCCCGTGAACCCCGACCTGCGATTTCAATTTCCGATACGGAGAAACCCAATTCTACCAAAATACGGCGCACCGCTTCAGCGCGTTTCAAGGATAGAGCATCATTTACAGTATTGCTCCCGACCCGATCTGTGTGGCCGATCACGGTAATCTCAGGAAAGGTGCGGCGTTTTAGTTCTGCCTTTATTTTATCCACCATCAGTTTCGATTCAGATGTGAGCTCATCTTTTCCTTCATTGAAATAGAGCGTGTAGGAGACGGGCCGTTGCGGCTGGGCCGATAAGGCCTGCCCGAACTGCTTTTGCACTGTCTCAGGATCAAGTACCTTTGATTCGATTTTTTTATCCTTATAAACATCTGCTGCCATGTATGGTTGATCAAGGGTGACGTCTCCCTGGGTGGCCTTCACAATGACAGATCCGGCATGTCCCTCCTGATCGGGCAACAAAACCACCCTGAGGCTGTATTCCTCCGGATGAGGAGCAATGACTACCGTTTTCTCCTTTGCCGCACAGCCGCTGATTAGCGTCAGGACAAGAACGGTAAGAATACAATGTAAACGCATCTTATTTTTCCTTCCCGGACCCGACGTCGACGACGAATTCCGTTCCCCGCGTACCGAGTATTGCCGCAGCTGTACGGAATTGCACTGAATCCGGAGAATTTTTGGCAATTTTACCCGAGACCACCGCCAATGTTCCACGCTTTACCGAGGCATCAATCACACCATTGTTTGTTGATGAATTGTAGGCGAAACGATTAAGGACGAGCGTACTTTTCGGACCTGCGGAAAGAAGAGTGTTGTCCCGTAAAGTAATGCCAACCGCACCGTCTGTTCCCGTGATCACAAGGTCTCCGGTAAAAACATGCATGCCTACCGCCGCCGATATGGTCTGCCCGCTACGCTCGATCCCGACCGAACCCTTCAAGGTCTTAATCATACCCGCATCATCAGCCGCAAAAGCCGACAAAGCAATCATTAGCATCAGAGCCGTAAGCCATAGTTTTTTCATTCCGCACCTCCGCCATAAATAACAAACAACATAACGCCAGTTATTGACATTAATGTCTTTGCTATTGATAAATATAAGAATATTATCTTTTTATGTCAAGTTGATTTTCGCCCACGTTATGGTGGGTATCGCGTCGCTTTCCACAGATATGCTTGAGAGAGTTTACCAAGAGTCCACACCACCTATCCAAAACAAAGGGGTTAACCGATATCTCAGCTAACCCCCTGTTTCTCTTATGGTGCCGAAGCCGGGATTTGAACCCGGACAGGCGTACACCCACTAGACCCTGAACCTAGCGCGTCTACCAATTCCGCCACTTCGGCAATACTCTCAATATCTGGAACTTGGCGCTTATCTACACTGAGGCTCCGGCCATTGTCAAGCAAAATCGACGCGGTGGCGGGAATCGAGATTGTGCTTGAAATTAGCCGGGATTGATGCTATGGTAGCGCTGACAATCGAGGAGGTTTAAACGGGTTTTATGGACGTGATCCGGGGCAGCGAAAATATCCCCGCCGGTCTGCAGGGCGCCGTCGTGACCATCGGCAACTTCGACGGGGTCCATCTCGGCCATCGCTTCATCTTCCGGAGGCTCGTCGAAGAGGCGCGCCGGGAGAGCTGTCCGGCCGTGGTGATCAGCTTCGAGCCCCACCCCAAGATGGTCCTCCATCCGGAGCGGCGGCCCTTCTACCTGATCACCTCCCCGGAGGAGAAGATCCGCCTCATCGTCGAGCCTCGGGATCGACGCCCTCATCCTGATCCCCTTTTCCCTCGACTACGCCCGGACGACGGCGGAGGAGTTCGTCCGGGACGTCCTCTGGGAGAGGCTGCGGATCCGGAAGATCCTCATCGGCCACGACTACACCTTCGGCCGGGGGAAGGAGGGAAACGAGGCGTTTCTGACCGAATCCGGCCGCCGCCTGGGATTCGAGGTCGAGGTGATGAACGCCTTTCAGATCGGCGACACAATCATCAGCAGCACAACGATCCGGAAGGCCCTCCTCGCCGGGGAGGTCCGCTTTCGCCGCCTCGCTTTTCGGCAGACCTTACAACCTCGCAGGCAGAGGTGGTCTCCGGCAACCACCGGGGCAGCAATCTCGGCTTCCCGACGGCGAACATCGGCCCGACAAGGAGCTGATCCCCGCCCAGCGGCGTCTACGCCGTCCATGTCCTCCTCGAAGGAAACCGCCATCATGGAGTCCTCAGCATCGGCTTCAACCCGACATTCGCCGATCAGAAGCTCTCCATCGAGGTCCACATCTTCGATTTTAATGAGAATATCTACGGGAAAATTCTGGACGTCCTCTTCATCGAACGGCTCCGCGACGAGATCCGCTTTGCAGGCCCCGATGAACTGATCGCCCAGATCGACCGGGACATCGCCCGGGTCCGTGAGATCCTGCAAACGGAGGATTCCCCAGGTCGACTCGGTCGTGAAGATACGGGAGCTCCACCGCTGGGACGTGACATACCGGCCGAGGTTCACCTTGAATTCGAGCCCAGTCCGGCGAGAATACCGAATCCACTCTCTTAAGATCCCAAAAGCGATTTATTGGCGTTCCGGACTGAGGCTCTACTTGCTTTTCCCCGGTACCAGGCCATAATCTCCGTGCGGGTGAGGACGGCGTCCACCCTCGGGACATGGAGCACGATATTCTCCCGTCCCCCCTCCTCCCGGTCGATCAGAGCGATGACCCGGTCGATCACCAACCCCGCCTCCACGCGCCCGCTCGATGGCGGTGATGGTGGAGCCGCCGGTGGTGATCACGTCGTCGATGATCGCGACCTTTTCTCCCGGCATGACGTTCCCTTCGATGGCGTTCTTTATCCCGTGATCCTTGACATCCTTTCTGACGATGAAGGACTTGATGGGTCTTCCCTTCTGGAAGGAGATGACCGACAGGGCGTTGGCGATCGGGTCCGCTCCGAGGGTCAGACCGCCGGCCGCCGTCACCCCGGAATCGGCCAGCATCTCAAAGACGAGCGCCCCGATGAGGTTCATCCCCTCCGGGTCGAGCGTCGTCGGCTTGCAGTTGAAATAGTAGTTGCTCTTCCGTCCGGAGACGAGTGTAAAAGGCGGATCGTCACTGTATTTGAATGACCTCTCGAGGATGATCTCGATCAGCCTCTCTTTTCTTTCCTGGTTGTCCATTCTCCTCCCTTTCTCAGCGGCAACATTGCGCGTCAGCGGCGCCCTTTTCGCTCCCGATGGAGTTCGCAAAGAAGGCATCAAGCCATGAGCGCCCCGACCTTTTCGGCGACACGATCCCCCATCTCCTCGGTGCCGACGATGGTGGCGCCCTCCTGGCGGATATCCTCCGTCCGGAAGCCCTCTTTCAGGACCAGGCGGACGGCCTTCTCGACGACAGCCGCCTCCTCCGGCATCCCGAAGGAATGGCGGAGCATCATCGCCGCCGACAGGATCGTGGCGAGCGGATTGGCGATGCCCTTCCCGGCGATGTCCGGGGCGGAGCCGTGGCTCGGCTCGTACATCGCCGTCTTCTCCCCCAGGCTGGCGGAGGGGAGCATCCCCAGCGAACCGGTCAGCATCGACGCCTCGTCGCTCAGGATGTCGCCGAACATGTTCGTCGTCACGATCACGTCGAACTGGCCCGGGATTCCGGATGAGCTGCATCGCGCAGTTGTCCACGTACATGTGCTGGAGTTCGACGTCCGGATAGTCGCGGCCCACCTCCGTGACGACATCCCGCCAGAGCTCCGTCATTTCGAGGACGTTGGCCTTGTCCACGGAGAGGAGCTTTTTGCGGCGCGTCCCGGGCCAGCTCGAAGGCCACCTTCGCGATCCGCCGGATCTCCGCCTCGGTGTAGACCATCGTGTTGATCCCGATCCGCTGGCCGTTCTCGATCCGGACGCCGCGGGGCTTGCCGAAGTAGGCGTCCCCCAGCAGTTCACGGACGATGAGGAGGTCGATCCCCCGGACGACGTCCGGCTTGAGGGGCGAGGCGTCGATCAGATCCTCGAAGACGACGACCGGCCGGAGGTTGGCGATAGAGACCGAGCCCCGACCGCAGCCCGAGGAGACCCCGCTCCGGCCGGAGGCTGTAATCGAGGGACTCCCATTTCGGCCCGCCCACGGCGCCCAGCAGGACGGCGTCGCTCGCCAGCGCCAGTCTTCATCACCTCTTCGGGCAGGGGGGTGCCGAAACGGTCGTAGGCGGCGCCGCCGACGAGCCCCTCCTCCATCTCGAACCGGACGCCGGCGCGCTCGGCCACGACCCCGAGGACCTTCTCCGCCTCCCGCATGATCTCCGGCCCGATCCCGTCGCCGGGGAGAACCGCGATGCGATACGTTTTCATTTCGCCCTCCCTTTCGCGATGTGATTCATCAGCCCGCCGTCGGCGATCAGTTCCTGCATGAACGGCGGCACCGGCTGAATGCGGAGAGGTTCGGCGGCGCCGCCGATGATCCGGATCAGCCCGCCGTCGGCGTCCACCTCGATCTCAGTCGCCTTCGGTCACCTGCCCCCACAGATCGCGGGATTCGAAGATCGGAAGCCCCATGTTGAAGGAATTCCGGTAGAAGATCCGGGCGAAACTCTTGGCCACGACGCAGGCGATCCCCGCCGCCTTGATCGCGATCGGGGCGTGTTCCCGCGACGAGCCGCAGCCGAAATTCTCCCCGCCGACGATGATGTCCCCCGGCTTCATCTTCTTCATGAACTCAGGATCGGCGTCCTCCATGCAGTGGGCGGCCAGACCCCTGCGGGTCCCAGATGTTCAGATACCGCGCCGGGATGATCGCATCGGTATCGATGTTGTCTCCGAATTTCCAGATTTTTCCTCTGAATTTCATATCTTCACATCCTTTCTGATCTTCTTCATTCTTCCTGACTACTCCCGGCGAGGCGGGGTTTCGAGGGGCGATTGGAGATTTTTCGGGCACCATGACACCGCAGCGGAGCGGCCGCCGGGAAAACTGTCTGAGCGCTTAGCGCGAGTTTTTCCGGCAGCGAAGCGAGGATGATCATGGTCGAAAAAGATCCTGAGCCCGCGAAACCCGTCGCCGCCCCCCCTACAACTGCTCCGGTCCGGCAAGGCGGCCGGCGACGGCCGTCGCCGCGGCCACCGCCGGACCGGCGAGGTAGACCTCGCTCCCCGGATGTCCCATCCGCCCGACGAAATTCCGGTTCGTCGTCGCGACCGACCGCTCCCCCTTCGCAAGGATCCCCATGTAGCCGCCGAGGCAGGGGCCGCAGGTCGGCAGGCTGATCACCGCCTCCCGCGTCGAGGAAGATATCGAAGAGCCCCTCCTGCATCGCCTGGCGGTAGACCGCCGGCGTCGCCGGGATGATGATGAGCCGATACCCGGGAGCGATATGCCGCCCCTTCAGGACTTCGGCCGCGATGCGCAGATCCTCGATCCGGCCGTTCGTGCAGGAGCCGATGATCGACTGGTCGATCCGGACGTCGCCGACCTCGCTGATCCCTCTCGCGTTGGAGGGGAGATGGGGAAAGGAGACCTGGGGTTCGATCTTCGTCCACATCGATGTCGATGACCGAATGGTACACCGCATCGGGATCGGAGGTGTAGAATTCGTATATTCGCGTTCGGCCCGGCCCCGGCAGTAGGCCTCCGTGATCTCATCGGGGATGAAGATCCCGTTTTTTGCGCCCGCCTCGATGGCCATGTTGGCCATCGTCAGGCGGTCGGCCATCGGCAGCTTCGCGATGGTCTCGCCGGTGAACTCCATCGCCCGGTAGAGGGCGCCGTCCACGCCGATCCGGCCGATCGTGTAGAGGATCAGATCCTTTCCGCGACACCCAGGGTTGCAATTTTCCGTGATAGACGAACTTCATCGTCTCGGGCACCTTGAACCAGAGTTCGCCCGTCATCATCGCCGCGGCCAGATCGGTGCTCCCGACACCGGTGGCGAAGGCCCCCAGCGCCCCGTAGGTGCAGGTGTGGCTGTCGGCGCCGACGACGAGATCCCCGGGAACCACGATCCCCTTCTCCGGGCAGGAGCGCATGCTCCACGCCCGCCTCGCCGACCTCGTAGTAGTGGGTGATCTCCTGTTCACGGGCGAAGTCCCGCATGAGCTTGCATTGCTCGGCCGAATCGATGTCCTTATTCGGGGCAAAGTGGTCGGGGACGAGGACGACCTTTTCCCGGTCGAACACCTCTTTTCCCCCCGCCTTCCTGAACACGTCGATGGCGATCGGCGCCGTGATGTCGTTTCCGAGGGCGATATCCACCCGCGCGTTGATCAGCATCCCGGGGCGGACCTCGTCGAGCCCCGCATGCCGGCTGAGTATCTTTTCCGTAATGGTCATTCCCATGTCTTCCTTCTCCTTAGATGATTCGTCTGATCGCTGTAAACCGCGGCTATTCGCCCTTTCTTACCGGAACTTCTCCGTTTATGCAACCTTGACCTTCTTGATATCCTTGCTCAGCCACTCCAGGCGGTTCAGGGCGTTGATGTAGGCCTTGGCCGAGGCCACCAGGATGTCGGGATGGGCGCCCCGCCCGACGGCGGAACGGCCGTTGAACTTGAGCTGCACCGTCGCCTCCCCCTGGGCGTCGGTCCCGCCGGTGACCGCGTTGACGGCATACTTCAGGAGGGGGTAGTTGGTCTTCGTGATCTTCCGGATCGCCGCAAAGGTGGCGTCCACCGGCCCCACGCCGAAACCGGCCTCCTGGACCATCTGCCCGTCGACCTCCATCTGCATCGTCGCCGTCGGCACCGCGACGTTCCCGCTGACCACGTTGAGATAGAGGAAGCGGTACTTCTCCTCGCGCCGGGAAGATCTCCTCGTAGACGATCGCCTCCAGGTCCTCGTCGAAGACCTCCTTCTTGACGTCGGCCAGTTCCTTGAAACGGACGAAGATCCGGTTGATCTCCTCCTCGGCCAGCACGTATCCCATCTCCTTCAGGCGATTGGCGATGGCGTGGCGTCCCGAATGCTTGCCGAGGACGATGTGGGTCTCCGAGATCCCGACCGACTGGGGGGTCATGATCTCGTAGGTGGTCTTCTCCTTGATCAGGCCGTCCTGGTGGATGCCCGACTCGTGGGCGAAGGCGTTGGCCCCGACGATCGCCTTGTTCGGCTGGACGGGGATGCCGGTGATCTGCGTCAGGAGGCGCGAGGTCTGGTGGATGTACTCGGTCTTGATCCCCGTCTGGAGACCGAAGAGGTCCTTCCGGGTCTTGATGGCCATGACGACCTCCTCCATCGCGCTGTTCCCCGCCCGCTCGCCGATCCCGTTGATCGTGCACTCCACCTGGCGCGCCCCGTTTTTCACGGCGGCCAGCGCATTGGCCGTGGCGAGGCCGAGGTCGTTGTGGCAGTGGACCGAGACGACCGCCTGGCGGATGTTCTGCACCCGCGCGAAGAGCGTCGCGATCAGGTCGCCGAACTCCTCCGGGATCGCGTAGCCCACCGTGTCCGGGATGTTGACCGTCGTCGCCCCCGCGGCGATGACCGCCTCGACCATCTCGCAGAGGTAGTCCCGGTCGCTCCGGGTCGCGTCCATCGGGGAAAACTCCACATTCTTCGTGTAGCCGCAGGCATGGGTGACCGCGGCGACGGCCTCCTTGAGGACCTCGGCGCGCGTCTTGCGGAGCTGGTATTTCAGGTGGATGTCCGACGACGAGATGAAGGTGTGGATCCGGGGAGCCGCCGCCCCGGCGATCGCCTCCCAGGCGCGGTCGATGTCGGCCGCATTCGCCCGGGCGAGCGCCGCGATCTGACAGCCCCGGATCTCCCGGGCGATCTGCTGCACGGAGGCAAAATCGCCGTCCGAGGCGACCGGGAAACCGGCCTCGATGATATCCACGCCCATTTTTTCGAGCTGGCGGGCGATCCGCAGTTTTTCGTCCGGGTTCATGCTCGCCCCCGGCGACTGCTCGCCGTCCCGAAGCGTCGTGTCAAAAATAAAAACCCTCTCTCCCGTTGCCTCCATTGCTGACTCCTTTCATGCAAGAATAAAAAAGGCCATGGGTTTGTCGCCCATGGCCTTTAGGTTTTGATCTTTTGATCGGTTGTTACGGAAGTCCTAAAAACGACGGGCGGCGGGTCCTGTTTGACAGGCAAAGAAGAGCGAGGCCCAAAAGAATGGGCAGCAAAACGATACCGATGTGTTCGCTCTTTGTGCAGCCGCTGTCATTTCAAGAAAACCCTCCACCTTGTCTCCGGTTCTTCCGGAAGAGTTGCATTACTAAATCAAATCGCGGATCCTGTCAAGCTCTTTTTGATAAAACCTTGCAGAAGCGGAACTGAAAAGGGGGCATCATCCAGGAGGGGAGGAGGGCGCCTGAACCTCCCGGATGATCCCCCTGTTGTATTTTAATGGATTACCACCTGCCCCGGCCCCCCGGTCCTGGACCACCGCCCTGGCAGCTTCCACCGCCACAATCGGAACCAGGCCCGAAACCGCGACCCTTGCCGAACCCACATTCTGGACCAAACCCACGCCCCGGACCATATCCGCGACCGGCACTGTATCCGGCAGCATAGGATTTCGCCTTCTCTCGCTGTTCCGGCGTAAGAACCTTCAACGACTCCAGACGAAATGCCGTCATCTTGTCCTGCATCTGATCCCGCACCGACCTCATCTCCTTCTGGGCCGCCGTGATCTTTGCCTGATCCGGATTCGGCTCCAGCCAGAGCTTTCTCAGTTCATCCCGCTTGGTGAACATCTGTTCCCGAAGCGGTTTGACATCCTTGAACTGGGCGTCCCGCAGTCTCGGTGAGCTTGGTCTTCTGCTCCGCCGTCAGGTTCAATTCCCCGAATCCCCCAAAATCCCCCCGCCCGCAGGACCCATAACCGGGCCCCCTCCCCGGGCCGAAGGCCAGGGCGGCAGTCGCGATCATCGCCGTCACGAGCAGCGCCATGACTGTTACCATTACTTTCTTCATCATCTGTTCTCCTTTTTTGTTATTGAGAATGTTATTTTCTCTTTTGGCTGTCTTATAGAGCAACAGTCGTGCCAGGATGGATGCACGGTTTTTATATCATTGATACTAAACGTAAAATGACGTATCCATGATTGTACTCCCTCCTGAAAGCATGGCTGTTTCACCGCCTTGCAGAGAAATAGATGGATAATTAGTATCCACCTGTGGTATCCAGTTGATCAAAAAGTATCCGGAATCAGACAGAGAAGGAAGATACGATCGATGCTTGGTCAAAAGAAGAAAAATGGACGGCTCTGGGCGGTGATCCCGCCCTGGCTGATCATCGGGGCGGTCGTGATCCTCGTCCCGCTCTTCATCTTCATGACCCTGGAGAACATCAACCGGCAGAAGGAGCAAACGACCCGCCTCCTCGTGGAGAAGGGGGCGGCCCTGATCCGTTCCTTCGAGGCGGGCGCCCGGACGGGGATCGGGCTGCACTGGGGCGGCTTCCAGCTCCAGAAGCTCCTCATGGAGACGGCCCAGCAGCCGGACATCGACTACCTGATCGTCACCGACACCCAGGGAACGATCCTCGCCGACAGCGACCCCTCGCGGCTCGGCATGAGTTACGGCCACGATCTCGATCTGGCGAAGATCGCCGGTTCGGAAACTCTCGCCTGGCGCCAGGTCCCGAACAGCGAAGGGGCCGACACCTTCGAGATCTACCGGCGGTTCGCGCCGACGGGCGGCCCCCTTCCCGCGGTTCCCCGATCCGCTGCTCACGCCGCCCGGCCCACCGGATCAGGAGATCCCGGGTTTCGTCATCTTCGTCGGCCTGGACATGGGACCGATTCTGGCCGCCCACGAGGAGGACAAGCGCCACACGATCTGGATGGCCGTCGTTTTTCTCCTCATCGGCTGTCGCGGGGATCATCTCGCTCCTCCTGGCCCAGGGCTACCGCGCCGCGCGGAGCTCCCTCTCGCGGATCAAGGCCTTCTCCGACAGCCTCGTGGAGAACATGCCGATCGGCCTCGTCGCCATCGACGGCGCGGGAATGCTGACCGCCTTCAACCAGACGGCGGAGGCGATCCTCAACCGGAGGGCCGGGGAGGTCCTTGGAAAGACGGCCGGAGGAGATCCTTCCGGGGAGCTTCCGGGAGATTTTCCGGAGCTTACCGTCGGAGCGGCGGATCATCGAACGGGAGATCGATTGCACCGTTGCCGAGGGCCGGACGCTTCCGCTGGAGGTGATCGCAACGACGCTCGAGCGAGGAGGACGGCGCCTTTCTCGGCTATGTCATCCTCTTTCGGGACATGACGGAGATACGCCGCCTCAAGCAGGAGATCGCCCGGAGCCGGCGTCTGGCCTCCCTGGGAAGCCTCGCCGCCGGCGTCGCCCACGAGATCCGGAATCCGCTCAGTTCGATCAAGGGATTCGCCACCTATTTCCGGGAGCGCTACCGGGACAATCCCGACGACCGGGAGACGGCCGAGGTGATGATCCGCGAGGTGGACCGGCTGAACCGCGTCATCACGTCAGCTTCTCGAATTCGCCCGGCCGCTGACGATGACGCTGCGTCCCGACCTCGCTCCAGACGGTGATCCGCCACGCCCTGAAGATGGTCGAAGGCCAGGCGCGGGAAAAGGGGATCGGCATCGAAACGGACCTCTCCGCCGGAGATCGGGGAGATCCCCCTCGACGCCGACCGGATGACCCAGGTGTTCCTGAACCTCTTCCTGAACGCCATCGCGGCCATGGAAGCGGGGGGAATCCTCCGCGTCTCGCTTGCCCGGCAGGACGACCGGACTGATCCGGATCACGATCGCCGATACCGGCATCGGCATCCGGAAGGAGGACCTCCCCCGGGTCTTCGATCCCTATTTCACGACCAAACCGTCGGGAACCGGCCTCGGACTCCCCATCGTCCAGAAGATCGTCGAGGCGCACGGCGGGGAGATTCTGCTGGAGAGCGAACCGGGACAGGGAACGACGGCAACGATCCTCCTCCCGACCCAACCTCGACGCCATGAAAAGGATGGATCAACTCATGAAGACAAAAAATTCGATTCTCGTGGCGGACGACGACCTCGCCCACCGGACGATGCTCCGGACGCTCCTTTCGGGCTGGGGATACGCGATCACGGAGGCCGACGACGGCGGGAGCGCCATCGAGGCCGTCCGCCGCCAGCCCTTCGACCTGATCCTCATGGACATCCGGATGATCAAGGTTTCGGGCCTCGCGGCGCCTGACCGAGATCAAGGCCTTCAACCCGGCGATCCCCGTCGTCATCATGACCGCCTACGCCTCCGTGGAGACGGCCGTCGAGGCGCTCAAGAAGGGGGCCTACGACTACCTGACCAAACCACTCGATTTCGACGAGCTCCGCCTCACACTGGAACGGGCGATGGACCACAGCCATCTGAAGGAGGAGAACCGCCTCCTGAAGGAAAGCCTCGGCGAGCGGTTCGACCGGCGGAACCTGATCGGCCGCTCCGCCGCCATGACCCGGCTCCTCGACACCGCCTCCCAGGTCGCCCCCTCGGAGGCGACGGTCCTCATCACCGGCGAATCGGGGACGGGCAAGGAGATGATCGCGGGGCTCATCCATTTCAACAGCCTCCGGAAGGATGGCCCTTTCATCAGGTTCAACTGCGCGGCGATCGCCGAGACCCTTCTCGAATCGGAGCTCTTCGGCCACGAGAAGGGGGCCTTCACCGGCGCCGACCGGCGGAAGGAGGGGAAGTTCCGCCAGGCCGACGGGGGGAGCCTCTTTCTCGACGAGGTGAGCGAGATGTCGCTCGGGATGCAGGTGAAGCTTCTTCGCGTCCTCCAGGAGCGGGAGATCACCCGCGTCGGCGGCGAGGAGGTGATCCAGGTCGACGTCCGCCTCATCGCCGCGACGAACCGGGATCTTCTGAAGGAGATCGGAGCCGGGCGATTCCGGGAGGACCTCTTCTACCGGCTGAACGTCGTCACGCTCCACGTCCCGCCGCTCCGGGAGAGGACCGGAAGACATCCCGCTTCTGGCCCAGGAGTTTCTCGTCCGGTTCGCCGAGAAGAACCACAAGACGATCAAGGGATTCACACCGCAGGCGATGGATCGGCTCCTCCGCCACTCCTGGCCGGGAAACGTCCGGGAGCTGATGAACGCCGTGGAGCGGGGGGTCGTCCTCTCCCGCGGGGAGTATCTCGACGAGGCGGAGCTCTCCCTCCTCCTGCCGGGAACCGTTCCCTCTTCTGCAGGAACGGCAGCAGCGTCTATCCCCGGCGCCGAAGGCCATTCCCTCGAAATGGTCGAGCGGGAAACGATCCTGAATGTTTTGGACGCCGCCCAAGGAAACAAGAGCGAGGCCGCCCGCCGTCTCGGCATCACCCGTCGGACGCTCCACCAGAAGCTCCGGAAGTACGCGGCGACGTGAGGCGGAGAAAGCGGTTTCCAAAAAGACACGGGCATGATAAAGGCACCACCTCATAAATAACGACCCGCGCCCCAAATGGACGCTTTAACAAGGGGTAACTTTTTGAAGTTACTCAGAAGTGAAAGGAGTTTTTCATTTGTCACTGGTCGGAAAAAACATCGACGCCTTCTGCTCCCGTTGCCAGCTCACACTGGCCCATATCGTCCTGTACGAAGTGGGAGGAGCGGTTCACGGGGTCAAGTGCAAGACCTGCGGGAGCGAACACCGCTATCACGGGCCAAAGCCGGGAAAGAGACGGGATGTCCCGGCGGAACGCCGGCCGGGCAAGGAACCCTACAAAATGCAGCGGCCGGTCCGCCCCGTGGATGCACGGCTGTGGGAACAGAGAAATGCGACGACCACATCGGATGCCGTCGTCTGGGATTACAAATGGACGGAAAATTACGAAAAGGGCGATGTGATCGCCCACCCGCAATTCGGCCGCGGTTTCGTGGAAAAGGTCTCCGCGGACAGCATGGAGGTTATTTTCCGGGAAGGCCGGAAGCAGATGGCGATCAACCGCCGACCGGAACTTACCGACGAGGGCAAGGCATGACTGGCCGTCCCCCTTACACGAAAATCCCAGCTCTTCCTGATCGGGCTTTTAACCACCATTTTTTTCGTCAATTTCCTCGCCCGGGTCGCCCTCGCGCCGCTCCTGCCGGTCATCGAGAAGGACCTCGGCCTCGGCCACGCCGGCGCCGGAAGCTTTTTCATGATGATCGCGATCGGCTATGCAGCGGGTCTCTTCGTATCGGGATACCTCTCGTCATGGCTGACCTTCCGCCAAACGATCGCGCTGGCCGCCGTCGCCATCGGCTGCGCCTTGTTTCTTCGTCGCCGCGAGCCGCACCCTCTGGGCGATCCGCATCGGGCTTGTGCTCATAGGAATCCCCACCGGGATCTATCTCCCATCGGGAATCACGACGATTACCGCCTCGGTCAGCCCCGCCCACTGGGGAAAGGCGATCTCCATCCACGAACTCGCCCCTTCTTTGTCTTTCATGGCCGCGCCGCTGATCGTCGAAGGGCTCCTCGTCTTCTTTCCCTGGCAGGGGGTCCTGGCCCTGATCGGCGGCGTCTCCGTCATCCTGGGGCTCTCTTTTCTCCGCCTCGGGCAGGGGGGAGACTTCAGGGGAGAAGCGCCCACGTTGGGGAATATCCGTCTGTTGATCGGCAAGCCGGCCTTCTGGATCATGGTCGTCCTGTTCAGCCTGGCCATCGCTTCCAGTATGGGCCTGTACAGCATGATGACCCTCTACCTCGTTGCCGAACGGGGGATCGACCGGGGTCTGGCAAACACGCTGGTCAGTCTCTCCCGGCTCCCCGTCCTCGCCATGGTCCCCCTCTCCGGCTGGGTCTCGGACCGTTTCGGAACGAAACCGACGCTGGCCGTCGCCCTGCTGTTCAGCGGCCTGATGACGATCCTCCTGGGCCTCTTGCCCGGCAGGTGGGCGATCCTGATGCTCTTTCTCCAGCCGATGCTGACAGTCTGCTTCTTTCCGGCCGGGTTCACGGTCCTTTCCCGGATCGTCCCGGCGAGCACCCGGAACCTCTCCATCTCGCTGACGGTGTTCATCTCCTACCTGATCGGCGGCGGTCTCATCCCGATCGCCTTAGGCGTCTTCGGGGATGCAGGGGCCTTCGGCCTTGCCTTCGTCATCGTCGGGAGCCTCATCCTGCTGAGCGCTTTTCTCATCACCGGACTGAAGATCCAGGAGTCATGAAGGAAATAAAGGAGGAACTGACATGAGACACTCTTTATTTCTGCGGAGGATGATCCCGGCGATCGTCGTCCTGCTCATGATTGCTGCCGGCTTTCCCCGGACGGATGTCGCCGCCGGAGAGCCGGCGGCCCGCGAACGGCTCGTTATCCTGTTCACCCATGATCTGCACTCCTATTTTCTCCCGCGGCGCGTCGCCACCCCGGACGGCCCACCTATAGAGCGAGGCGGATATGCGAAGCTTCTGTCGCTCATCCGGGAGAACCGCGAGGGCGACAGGACGCTCCTTGTCGATGCCGGCGACTTCAGCATGGGGACCCTCTTCCACACGACCTTCATGACGGAGGCGGCGGAACTCCGCCTCATGGCGGCGATGGGTTACGACGTGATGACCTTCGGAAATCACGATTTCGACTTCCATCCGGACGGCCTGGCGAAGGCGCTTCGCAAGGCCCGCACCTCGGAAAAGAAACTCCCCGTCATGGTCGCCTCCAACGTGGTCTTCAGCCCGGACGGGAAGGGAGACGGCAATCTGAAGGAGGCCTTCCGGGAGTACCCGGTCGTCCCCTATACGGTCATCGAGCGCCGGGGCATCAGGATCGGCCTGTTCGGCATCCTGGGGAAGGACGCCCAGATCGACACCCCCTTCGCCAAACCGGTCACCTTCAGCGATCCCGTCGAGACGAGCAAGAAAATGGTCGACCTCCTGAAAAATAAAGAAAAAGCAGATGTGATCGTCTGCCTCTCCCACACCGGCACATCGAAGGTGAAGAAGAATTCCGAGGACGAAAACCTCGCCCGGGCGGTCCCCGAGATCGATGTGATCATCAGCGGCCACACCCACACCGTCCTGACCAAACCGATCGTCATCGGAAAGACCCTCATCGTCTCGGCAGGTTCCTACGGCGCCTCTCTCGGCCGGCTGGCTCTGGATTATGAAAAAGGGGCAGGCGTGACGCTTGCCGGCTATGAACTGAAACCCGTGACCAAGGAGATCCCGGACGATCCCGATCTCGCGCGTGAGATTGCCGTGTACAGGAAGGATGTGGACAAGGGGTATCTGGCCGCCTACGGCAGCCGGGTCGACCAGGTCGTCGCCGAAAGCGCCTTCGATATGGAGACCCTGGATTACGCCCAGGCCCATCCCGGCGAGACGGGGATCGGGGATATGATCACGGACGCCTTCCGGTTCGCCGTAGAGAAGGCCGAGGGGCCCCATTACGAACACATCGACATTGCCTTGCAGCCGCTTGGTAATATCCGGGATTCATTTCTGAAGGGGCCGATCACCGTCGCCGACATCTTCCGCACCCTCTCCCTCGGTCTCGGGACGGACGGCGACCCCGGCTATCCGCTTGTCGCGTACTATATCACCGGCAAGGAGCTCAAGGATCTCCTGGAGGTGGAGACCACGGTGGGAAACATGAAACGCGACGCCCATCTTCAGTTCTCCGGCGTGAATTTCTCGTTCAACCCCCACCGGATCCCCTTCGACCGCGTGACGTCGATCCAGGTCAGAAATGCCAAAGGCGTCTATGAGCCGGTCGACCCGGAGAAGCTCTACCGGATCTGCATGAATTACTACACCGCCCAGATGGTGAACTATGTCCGCAATGCCTCCTACGGGCTGCTTTCGATCACGCCGAGGGATCGCGAGGGACGCCCCGTCGCCGATACGAAGCAGGGGATCATCGACGCCGACTGCGATCGCTCCCGGCGTCCAGGAGATCAAGGAATGGGTGGCCCTGGCAACGTACATGAAGAGTTTTCCCGACTGGACGGAAATGGGATACCGGATATCCCGGCAAGGTACCGGCAGCCGGAGGGGCGCTTTTCCCCGGCTCCCTCCTGGAACCCGATCCGGCTCATCGCCGGCGGAAACGGGATCACCTACGGGGCGATCGGGATCGGCATTCTGCTCCATATTTTGGGGATCGTGCTGATCGGTTTCTTCTTCCGTCTCATCCGCCGCCGCATCCGGATCATGAGAGGCCGTTTATGACAAAAGATACAAGCCAATGAACCTGAGGGCGTGACAGGCAATATGTTGCAGTTTTGTGCAACCTGTTTGTTGGTTATTTTTTTCTCGAGGTTAAGTCATGACATCTAATGAAAACGCGTTTGCTACTATTTCCGATAGACTGAAAACAACAGCCGCCGCTGCCGCCTTCGTAGAAAGCGTAAGTTTCAATAATATTCCTGCGGCGGCAATTAGGATCGGTACGCGCTGCTTGCTCGACGGTCTCGGCTTGTTTGTTGCGGGATCTGAGGAACATTCCGTGGCGCTACTTATCGAGGAAGCGGCGCAGATGGGTGGCAGGCCCGACGCGCTTCTTTTGGGACGCGGCAATACCAAGGTTCCGGCTCCAATGGCTGCGCGCGTGCTCGGCACGGCAGGACATGCCCATGATTGGGACGACAGCCAGGTGAGCATTGACCCGGCTCACATCTACGGGTTATTGACGCATCCGACCATTCCGACGTTAACTAGCGCCCTGGTGACGGCACAGAAACTCGGCGGCATAGACGGCAAGACTTTTATGCTCGCCTTTCTTACCGGCTTTGAAGTGGAGTGCAAAATTGCCGAGTGGATGTTGCCGCAGCATTACATGCGCGGCATGCACTCAAGCGGTACAGTAGGTACCTTCGGCGCGTATGCAACGGCGGCAAAACTCATGGGTTTAAAGGGCGACCATCTGCGCAGCGGCTTCGGGATTGCGGCTAGTCTAGCTGCGGGAATTCGCTGTAATTTTGGAACCATGACAAAGCCGCTTCATGTCGGCCGTGCCGCGGAGAATGGCGTGACCGCCGCACTGCTTGCCGAGCGTGGGTTCACTGCCGATCCGGATGCACTGGACGGTCCTTGGGGTTTTTATGCCGTGCAAGGCGGAGGCGTCAGTGCTGAAAAGACTGCACAGGGTTTTGGAAAAACATGGACCATCGTTGATCCGGGCGTATCAATTAAACCGTATCCATGCGGTGTACTGACACACCCCACTATCGACTTGTTGTTGAAATTGGTCACCCAGCACAAAGTGAAACCGGACGACATCAAAGCGGTTCACGTTTACGCCGGCACGAACATTCTGAAACCTATTCGGTACCCCATCGCCGTAAACCATCTCCAAGCGAAATTTTCGCTACCCGCCGCGCTTGCCATGATCGCGCTCAGGCGCAAAGCCGGCAAACGCGAGTTTTCCGATGCTTTCGTCGGCTCAGCTCCTATGCAAGAAATGCAGCGGCGCATATCGACCGAGCTTGATGCCGAGATCGAAAAGATGGGCTTCGATAAGATGCGTTCGCGCATCGCCATCCGTTTGAAAGATGGACATACCATCGAGGGCTGGGCTGATGAGCGCTACCGCGGCGGACCGGAAAATCCGCTAAGCGATAAGGATCTTGAGGACAAGGTGTGCTCCTGCTGTGAAGGTGTCTTGGATGAAGAGAGGCAGTCCGCTTTAATCGATACTGCCTGGTCGATTACAAAATTGAGTGATGTGGAAAAGCTGATTGAGGTTATAAGGTTTATAAGCAAAGGGAAATAGGTCCCACTCATGCCCCGCCCATTCGCGCCCGGCGTCGCAGCCGGACCATGTCGATCAAGGGCCAAAGCACGGCCGCAAAACCCAGCAGCAGCAGGACGGCGCTGATCGGCCGGGTGAAGAAGATATCGTAGCTTCCCAGCGACATGGTCAGCGACTGGCGAAGGGCCCGTTCCACCATGGGACCCAGGACCACCGACAGGACCACGGGGGCGGGGGGCATGTCGAATTTCTTCATGAAGTACCCCACGATGCCGAATACATACAGCATCCAGACGTCGAAGATGTTGCCGTCGACCGAGTAGACGCCGACCGTGGAAAAGACGATGATCAGCGGCATCAGCAGGAAGTTGGGGATCTTGAGAATCTTGACGAAGAGCGGAATACAGCCGATATTCATGATGAGCAGCATGACGTTGCCGATGTACATGCTGGCGATGACCCCCCAGACGAAATCCGGGTTCTTCTGAAAGAGGAGCGGACCCGGCTGCAGCCCGAACATCATCAGGGCCCCCAGCATGATCGCCGTCGTTCCGGAACCCGGGATGCCCAGGGTGAGCAGCGGGACCATGGCGCCGCCGGTGGAGGCGTTGTTGGCCGACTCCGGCCCGGCCACCCCCTCGATCGCCCCCTTGCCGAACTGTTCCGGATGCCTGGAGAAGCTCTTCTCGGTCGCGTAGCTCAGGAACGAGGCGATGGTCCCGCCGGCGCCCGGGAGCACCCCGACGATGAAGCCGATGAAGGTGCCGCGGGTGATCGGCATCGCGCAGGCCCGCCATTCCGCCCGGTTCGGCCAGACTTCCTTGATCGTGATCTTTTCGTGACGAATTCCAGCTTCAGGGTCTGCTCGGCGTTGTAGAGCACCTCGCCGATCCCGAAGAGCCCCACGGCGACCACGAGGAAATTGATGCCGCCCAAAAGCCCGGTGAAGTCGAAGGTCAGGCGCGGGAGGCCGGAGAAGGCGTCCATCCCGGGGGTGGAGATCAGAAGGCCCAGGAAGGTCCCCAGCCAGGGCCTTCAACACCGATCCGCCGGTGAGACCCGCGATGGTGCTGAGACCCATGAGCATGAGGGCGAAATACTCCGGCGGGCCGAAGGAGAGGGCGAACTTCACCAGCGGGACCGCGAGCAGCATCAGGAAGACGACGCTGGCCGTTCCGGCGATGAAGGAGCCGAAGGCCGCGATGCCGAGGGCCTTCCCGGCCCGGCCCTGCAGGGCCATCTGGTAACCGTCCAGGCAGGTCATGACGGACGAGGATTCACCCGGGACGTTGATGAGAACCGAGGTGATGGTGCCCCCGTACATCGCCCCGCAGTAAATCCCGGCCATCATGATCATGGCGGAGGTGGGATTGATCCCGAAGGTGAGCGGCAGCAGGATGGAGAGCCCCGCCGAGGGTCCGATGCCCGGGAGCGCCCCGATGATCGTCCCGGCGACCGTTCCCAGAAGGCAGCAGGAGCAGGTTGATCGGGGTGACGGCGATATAAAAGCCCATCATCAGCTGTTGCAGTGTTTCCATTCGCAACTCCTCAGTAGATGGAGAGGACGATTTTCCAGGATGCCCATGGGCAGATCGACTTTGAGCCAGCGCCCGAAGACCAGATACACACCGACCGGAGTGAGGATCGCGGTGAGGGCGATCGCCTTCCAATTCCGGGCACCGAAGACCGGCATGGTGACGGCCATGACGATGGCCAGGGAGATCGGCATCCCCAGCGGCTTCATGACCACGACGGCGAGGAGGTAACCGGCGAGCACCCAGATCACCCGCATCCCGCCGGCCCTGTCGGGGAAAAATACCGAGGCGAAACGATCCGGCGGGAAGAACGATGGCCCGGACCAGCAGGGCCGCGGACGATGATCCCCAGGCCAACCGACAGCCAGAAGGGCATGAAGCCCGGCCCCATTTGCCCAAATCGGCGCCGGTTTCGATCAGGGTGGATTCGTACCCGATATAGATCGCAAACAGCAACAACACCACTCCCAGGATTTGTTCCGCTCTTTTCATATCCGGTTTCCCCTGTTCTTTTAGAGCTTACTGCATTCGCTGCAAACTCACCACTGGGCGGCGACGCAGAACCGGCACAAGCTATTCTTTAAAACGAGGGCTTTGCGTCGCTCCTTCCCGTCCGTCGTAGGCTTATTTTTTGCCAAGGCCAAGCTCCCGCATGGTCGCCAGGGCTTGATCCGCGTACTCGTTGAGGAATTTACTCGCCTGAGCGCTGCCCATGAAGGTAGGGGTCATGATACCGTCGGCAACGTATTTCTTGAAGGCATTGGTCTCTGTGACCTTCTTTGCGGCATTCTCGTAATAAGCGACCACATCGGCCGAAATGCCGGGAGGGGCGGCAATCCCGCGGTGGGTGCGCCGTACCATGTTATAGCCCAGATCCTTGAAGGTTGGAATATCCTTGAAACGGGAAAGACGCTCTCTCGGAGGCGATCGCCAGCATCCGCATGGTTTTGGCCTCGAAATGGGGAAGCGAGTTGGATGGGGCGTCGCTCATCGCGTCGATATGGCCGCCCAGGAGGGCTGCATTCATCTCACCGAAACCCTGGTAGGGGACGTAGTTGAACTCCACACCGGTGGCTTTGGCGATGCTGGCGACCACCAGGGAATCGGGGCTGCCCACGTAGGACCCGCCGAACCTGATGCCTTTGGGTTTGGCCTTGGCCGCAGCAATAAATTCCTTCATGTCCTTCCAGGGAGCGTCGTACTTGACGATCACCCCCACCTCGTCAAAGGCCATGATGGCGATCATAGTTAAATCCCTGTGGGAAATCGTCTTTTTTCCGGACAACTCAACCACGAGCGGGGTCAGGATGAACGGACCGGAAGTGCTCATCAGGAAGTGGGGATTCCCCTTCTTCTCGGCAATGTAGGCCATGCCGACGGCAAATCCGCCGCCGGGTTTGTAGATCCGGGGCATCGCTACCGGAACGATCTTCTCATTTTCCATGGTGCTCCCCACCGTCTCCGAAAATAATGCAAGCCCGCCCCCCGCCGCGGAGGGGCAGATAAATTCGATCGGCCTGGTGGGAACAAAAGACGCAGCCCCCAAGTTGGCTGGGACTAGCGCCAAAACTGACACAGCAAGAATGGACAGAATGATGAACCGAATGTTACGAACATTGAATGTCATGATGACCTCCTTTAGGTGATTGAAACTGTTTTTTCAATTTCACGCTTGAAGGAACTCGCTCATCTCTTGCGGACGAGGACTTTATCCTCAATGGGATTTTCAAAGAACTTTACCACCTCGGATGGACGACGGTGGCCTAGCTATGCCTGGCGGCGTACTTCCCTGTCAGTTGTGGCGTCCGCCCCTCCAGATTCTTCTGCTGGCGCTCCAGCCGGGTCTCCCTGGCCCATGTGCGCTTCAGGTCGTCCCGCACCCGGAAGTGCAGACGGCCCAAACCCTCTACTTCCATCTCAATCCGGTCTCCGTCCATGAATGGATTCAGACCGCGGTGATCGGTCCCGACGGCTACGATATCACCAGGCTCCAGGGTATGGACTGAGGTGATCCACTCAATGCACCGTGGGATCTTATGGGCCATGTCACTGGTGTTATAGTTCTGCATGAGTACCCCGTTGTTCCAGAGCCGCACCTGGAGCTTGTGCGGGTCAGGGACTTCATCAGCCGTCACCAGATAGGGACCGATGGGGGCGAACGTATCCCGCGCCTTCATCTGGTAGAAAAAGTTATTTTCAGGAGGCAGACCACGGGCGGACCCATCAATGAAGTTAAGGTAGCCGAAGACGTATTTCATTGCATCCATCGCACTGACGTTGGATGCCCGTTTGCCAATGACCAGCGCGAGCTCCGCCTCCCCCTCAAAGATAGTGGCGGGAACATCGGGAAGCACCATAGTATCGCCATCGCCGATGATTGTGTTGGAAGGCTTCAGAAAAGCGTTGATGGGCGGCAGCACTTTACGGGTTCCATCCTCATAGTTAACGGCCATACAGTCTATGTTGGTCGGCTTCGGCAGCGGAGGTCTGAGCCTTACCTCGCTGACCGGTACCCTTTTATCACGGTCGGACGCCTGTTGCAGGGCACCTTTGTATTCGTCAAATCGCTCGATCAACCCGTTGATAAGGTTGTGTGGCCCGGTGTGTGGGATACTTTTAACCACATCAGACACGTCAATTACCGATTCTCCTTTGAGGACACCAAGTTTGAAGTCGTCGAAAAAGAGTAATTTCACAATTCCCTCCTGCAGATGATTTTTACTCCCGAGTAAACCCCCGACTCTGCCGGGGGACTTACAGTGAATGACAGTGCCGAGAATATATCTTTTTAACCTTGCATCACCTGTTCAGATAGAATGCCCGCGTCATGACGAATTCCTTCCAAGAAATGTATCAACTATTTGAAATATGGGGGTCTTGACTTTAAGCGATTGCGATCAGGCCCCTTTGAGGGGCCAGAAATCGTAATACTTCCGGCTCTGCAGGGGAAATTTATTCTATCCCTCCTACGAATGCAAGAAAAAATATTTCATATCAGATAATGAAGTCTGGAATCGTCAAGCTATTCCAACACATTAGCTGTTACCTTTACGTTAATCTCTGCCGGTATTGTAAGGTGTACGTTCGTGCCCGCTGCTTCAGCCCAGACAGTCAGCCGCCCGTTGACTAAAAGGCCTTCCATGTAGTCTTTGTTTATCCATACGACATCGGTGACGCCGCGAAGCTCGCCGGCCGCAAAGTTGATGGGTCCGGCCACTTTTGTAGCGGTAGCGAAGCTGCCCCCGTAAGTATTGGCATAAAAGTTAGCTGTCCCGCCGCCTCCTGTGTTTGAGGTGATCTGATATCTCAAGTAATTAATTTCAATATCCCGTATCTTGCCACTGTACTTTGCATAGTCCGAGTTCTCATTCAAATCTACGTCGGAAGAAACCGTTGTCAAGTTGGCCGCATCAAGTGTAAAAACCTCACTTTTTGTAATGTTAAACGTGATATCCGTCGCATCCTTGATTTCCTCACACCCGCTCATGAGAGCACCAAACAGCAAAAAAGAAACGAAAAGCAAACCTATTTTTTTCATGATATCTCTCCTTTGGATGAAATGACTGATGTCTTATCACTTTTATTGGTGTAGTATCACTATTATTGTCGGCAGTCTATCCGGGTAACTTTAACTTAACCTCCACGGGAAAGAGGTTTTTAAATCCTCGTCAGCTGCCGGTACTTGATCCGGTGCGGCTGGCTGGCCGCGGCGCCGAGACGGGCCTTGCGGTCCGCCTCGTACTCGGAATAGTTGCCGTCGAACCAGAGGGCCGTGCTGTCCCCTTCGAAGGCCAGGATATGCGTCGCGATGCGGTCGAGAAACCAGCGGTCGTGGCTGATGACGACGGCGCAGCCGGCGAAGTTTTCCAGCGCCTCCTCGAGGGCGCGCATCGTGTTCACGTCGAGGTCGTTGGTCGGCTCGTCGAGGAGCAGGACGTTCGCCCCCTCCTTGAGCATCCGCGCCAGGTGGACGCGGTTCCGCTCTCCGCCGGAGATCTGCCCGACCTTCTTCTGCTGGTCCGTCCCGGAAAAGTTGAAACGGGAGACGTAGGCCCGTGAGTTGACCTCGCGGGTTCCGAGCAAGATGATGTCCTTCCCTTCGGAGATCATCTCCCAGATCGTCTTGTTCGGGTCGAGGACGTCGCGGCTCTGATCGACGTAGGCCAGCTTGACCGTCTCCGCGATCCGGATGGTTCCGGAATCCGGCTTCTCCTGGCCGGTGATCATCCGGAAGAGGGTGGTCTTCCCGGCCCCGTTCGGACCGATGACGCCGACGATCCCGCCGGGCGGAAGGGCAAAGGACATCTTGTCGATCAGGAGGCGGTCGCCGTAGGCCTTGCTCACCCCCTCCGCCTCGATGACGAGCTTCCCCAGGCGGGGTCCGGGCGGGATGAAGATCTCCAGTTCCCTGGCGCGGGCCTCCGTTTCCTGGCGAGAGCAGCTCCTCGTAAGAACTGATGCGGGCCTTGGATTTGGCATGGCGGCCCTTGGGCGACATGCGGATCCATTCCAGCTCCCGCTGGAGGGTCTTCTGTCGCTCGGTTTCCGATTTCTCCTCCTGCCGGAGCTTCTTCTGCTTCTGATCCAGCCAGGAGGAGTAGTTGCCCTTCCAGGGGATGCCCTGGCCCCGGTCCAGTTCGAGGATCCAGCCTGCGACGTTGTCGAGGAAGTAGCGGTCGTGGGTCACGGCGATCACGGTGCCCTCGTACCGCTGGAGGTGGTGCTCCAGCCAGGCGACGGATTCGGCGTCGAGGTGGTTCGTCGGTTCGTCGAGGAGCAGGATGTCGGGGCTCTGGAGAAGCAGCCGGCAGAGGGCCACGCGCCGCTTCTCGCCGCCGGACAGGACATTCACCGGGGTTTCCCCCGGCGGGCACCGGAGGGCATCCATCGCCATTTCCAGGCGGGAGTCGAGGTCCCAGGCATCCAGGTGGTCGAGCTTTTCCTGCACCTTCGCCTGTCGGTCCAGGAGCTTGTTCATCTCATCGTCCGACATCGGTTCGGCGAACTTCTCATTGATCACGTTGAACTCCTTGAGCAGGTCGACCGTTTCCTGCACGCCTTGCTCCACGATCTCGCGGACCGTCTTCGTCTCATCCAGCTCGGGCTCCTGCTCGAGGAAGCCGACGGTGTGCCCGGGAGAGAGGATCGTCTTCCCGATGAAGTCCGTATCGACGCCGGCCAGGATCCGGAGGAACGAGCTCTTGCCCGATCCGTTCAGGCCCAGCACGCCGATCTTCGCGCCGTAGAAATAGGAGAGATAGATGTCCTTGAGGACCGGTTTTTTGTCATAGAACTTGCTCACTCCGATCATGGAGTAGATGACTTTGTTGGCGGGCTCGTTGGCCATGGCATTCCTCCTCAGTTGCGATACCGAAGAAAAGGTATTGAAGATGCGACCTCTCTTCCAAGTTTGCAGCATCTTATCAGCAAACGCACGCGGAGGGAAGGGTTTCGATAAGGATCTTCCAGGGAATGGGACCTCTACATCACCATGATGATGGAGGTGTGCCGGCGCAGTCGCTCGTAGAAGCCGAGACGGACCGGCTCGTTCTCGACGGTCATCTCCACATTCAGGCAGTGGTAAGCGCCGCCTTTGCTGTTCCGCGAGGGAGTCACCGTGTGTTTACATCCCTTCATGATTTCCGCGATGGCGCATTGCAGCCCTTCCACGTCGCGGCCGATCACCTTGTAAACCCAGAAGCAGGGGTAGTCGATCCGGGGTTTCGCATTCGTTATCGTTCATTAGGATCTCCCCAGGAATTCGTCAATATCTTACAAATCTCAAACGATGTCAAAACACGTCACAGGAAATTCATTAAGTATATAATTGCGTTAAACCGCCCCTCCCCCTTATTTGGGAGGTAGGGAAAAGAAGACTGTCGTTCCTTTGTCCACTTTCTTTTTGCCCAGACACGCCCGCCATGCCGATTGACGATCCGGCTCGACAAGCGCAAGGCCAATTCCAGTGCCTTTAGACTCTTCGTCACTATGGAGACGTTGGAAGACACCGAAGAGCTTATCGTAGAATTTCATGTCGAAGCCGATGCCATTGTCTCGGATATAGTAAACCGCCTCGCCGTCCTCGATGCAGCTTCCCGCCTCGACGACGGCCAGATTTCTTCCTTGGGCGAATCACCGCGTTGCCCAGTAAATTACCATAGACCTGCCGGATCAGCGCCTTGTCTCCACAAGCTGCCGGCATTTGGCCGATCTTCAGGGTCATCTCCGACTAGGATCGATCATCACCAATTCCCCCCAAACCTCTGAAATCGAGCCCCTCCATATCGATGCTCACCTTGTTAACCTCTTGCTTTCCAAGGCGGGAAAAGCCAGGAGGTCGTCGATGAGGTTTCCCATCTTTGCGACGTTGTCTCTGATCACCTGAAACTGATGATTGGTATCTATAGGAAAGCTCTTGCCATTTTTTTTGAGA
>CAWJHT010000058.1:0-25967 GCA_963842685.1 uncultured delta proteobacterium
CGAGGGTCCTTCATCTCACCTTAGCTCTGGACCTCGGAGAGGATCATCCCTGCGAGAATGAGAAGCGCCCCGATGAAACCGGGAATGCCGAACCGTTCTCCGAGCATCACATAGGCGCACATGGCTGCAAAGACCGGTTCCATGCAGAAGATCAGCGCCGTATGGGTCGCACTGGTCAGGCGCTGCATAGCGGTCTGTACGATAAAGGCAAAAACAGTAGCGAAAAGGACACAGATCAACAGCGCATCTAGGACCTCCGGATGCCAGACGAGAAAGCGGTCCCCCAACGACAAGGCCATCAGAATGCTCAGGAGCGCTACCACGCCGAGTTGGATAGCCGTCAGCCAGTAAATATCATTTCCACCAGCATATTTCCCCGTGTAGATCACATGGAGGGAAATACTGACCGCGCAGACGATGGCCAGCATATCCCCCCAGTTGAAGAACCAGTCCCCGTCCGTGCAGAGCAGATAGAGGCCGGCGGCAGGCCATCACCACCCCCAGAATCATGTTTCGGCTAACATGGTGGCCGTAAAGAAAAGCCCCCATCAGGGGGACTAGAACCACATTGAGTCCGGTCAGGAAGGCGGTATTTGAGGCTGTCGTATAGAGGAGGGCCACAGTTTGAAAGGCGTAACCACCGAAGAGGAAGAGGCCCATTACCGTGCCTTGCTTGAGAAACCGGCGCGAGAAGGGTCGCCTAATGACCAGGCAGATGCAGACGAGAATCAGAGCGGCAGCTGTAAAGCGTTGGGCGAGAAAGACGAAAACACCCGTACTCTGAATTGCCTCCTTCACGAGGACAAAGGTCACCCCCCAAAAGAAAGTCGTCACCAGCAGCAGGAAATCCGCCTTCAATCTCGTTGTTTTGTTAACCGTAGCCGCCATCATGCATATCCTGGATGGATAATCCTCCTTCTCCATCGGTCCAAACAACCGAACCCGTTAAGAGATGGCAATTGGTTTAGGCGGGCGCAAATGACCGGAAAGCTGCCACTCAATCCACTGGGTGATGCGCGTCATCAGGAAATTAAAAGCCAGATAGAATGCACCTGCAACGACAAAGGCTTCCATGGGCCGATAGTTCTCCGCCATGATCATGTTAGCGATACCGGTCATTTCCATGATCGTGATGGTACTGGCAAGCGATGTGGCTTTGATCATCAGAGCTACCTCGTTGCCGTAAGCCGGCAGGGCCTGTCGTATTGCGATCGGGAAAACGATGCGCTTAAACAGGAGAAAACCTGACATGCCAATGGCTCTGGCCGCCTCCACCTCTCCCCAAGTCACCGATTCCAGACCTCCCCGAATAATTTCGCTCCCGTAGGCTGTGGTGTTGATCGTCAAGGCTATGACCGCACACCAGAATGGACTCTTCAGCATGGGCCACAGGAAACTCTGCCGTATGATTTCGAACTGCCCGAGCCCGTAATAAATGAAAAAGAGCTGCACCAGTAACGGGGTGCCGCGAATCACAAAGACATAAGCCCGGATCGGGGCCGAAAGCAGAACGAACCGGGAACGGCGCATGAGGGCGACAAAGGTTGCCAACAAGAACCCTGTAGAAAGCGAAAGGGTCGCCAGCAGAACCGTCAGCCAGGCGCCGGAGAGGATCCGTGGGATAATTTTCACCATGAAGGCCGGATCCATCTAAACGCTCCTCGTGCCACGGCCCGCCCAGCGCTCGGCTCGCCGGAATCCGTATCCGGAAAAGGAGGTCAGGAATAGAAAGAGACAGGCGGCCACGATATAAAAGAGAAAGGGCATCTGACTTGATCCGGCGGCCACTTGAGCCTGACGCATGATCTCGACTAGGCCGGTGACCGAAATCAGGGCAGTCTCCTTTAGTGCGCTGAGCCAGCAGTTTCCAAGACCCGGGAGGGCCAACCGCAGAACTTGGGGAACCAGGATTCGAAAGAACAATAGACGGTCGCTCATACCCGCGGCCAGTGCGGCTTCAATCTGGCCTGGTGGTACCGAGAGCACAGCCCCGCGAAACACTTCCGTCTGATATGCACCGTTGATCAGCGCAATGGCGACCACCCCTATGGTAAAGGCATTGACTTCAATATACCCCTTGTAACCGAACATCCCGGCCACAAACATCAGGACGCCGCTGCCGCCGAAAAAGAGAAGATAGATGATCAACAGTTCGGGAACCCCGCGGGCAACGGTGGTATAGCAATCTAATAGAATTCGGATGAACCGCAGGCGCGACAGCTTGGCCGCGGCTCCGAGGGTTCCGATGATAAGGGCCAGAGAGAAGGCACACACGGCGACCGCCAGGGTCGCCAGTGTGGCCAACGCCATCTCATCACCCCATCCGGTTTTTCCGAAAGCAAGTAAATCCATGCATCGTTCCTTCCCTGAGACTGAACCGAATGAAAACTCTCCTCTCTGCCCGCTAGAGAGAAAAAGTGTGGAAAGGCGATGTTACTTTGGGGGGTTGTCGAATCCAAACCATTTTACGGCTAACTTTTTAAGGGTGCCGTCTTCTATAATCTGCTTGATCCCCCGGTTGAGGATCTCTTTAAGATCCTGATCCTCCTTGCGCACACCGATGCCGTTTCCAAGTCCGAAAATATCTCCGAGCCAGCCCGGACCCAAGAGGGCGACGTCCTTCCCCTGGTCCTTGGCCATGATCGGGATCCAGTAAGAGAGGGATGCTTCGGCGGCGTCGATACGGCCGGTCGTCAGATCCAGCAGCACGTTTTCCTGGGTGTCGTATTTACGGATTTCAGCGACCGTCTTAAAATAGGTGTCAAGAAAATCGGAATGTATGGTGGTGGTCTGTACTCCAATGACTTTGCCCTTGAGCAACTCTCGCATGGCATCGATAGTCTTTTGCTCATCGGCGCTGATCTCGTTTAAGGTGACCAAGTCTATCGTGCTCTTGTACTTGGCTAAGGGACTTTTCTTCAATACGGCGAAGGAGCCTGGTGTCTTGGCGTAAGGACCGGCAAAATCAATCACTTCTAGCCGTTTCGCCGTGATCTGCATCCCCGCGATGATGGCGTCGTACTTCCCGGCCGTTAGCCCGGGGATGATCCCTTTCCAGGCCTGTGCGCTGAGCTCATATTTCAATCCGACCCTTTTGCAAACTTCATCGATGACGTCCATGTCGAATCCAATGAGCTTTCCGGATGGCTCCGTTGAGTTCCACGGAGGATAAGCGCCTTCGGTTGCTACACGCAGGGTTTTCCACTCCTTGGCATGAGTTGCGCCGACAACGCACAGGCTCAAAACCACGAACAATGTGATACTTTTGAGAATCAGTTTGTTCATTTCTGCCTCCTTAAGTAATGGGTTTCGTGTTTGTGAATCATCCAAATTCCCGCGATAAAAACTGACGGCACCGTGCCGATTTGGGATCGACGAGAACCTGTTCAGGCGGTCCCGACTCCTCGATCTTACCCGCATCCAAGAAAACAACATGGGACGACACTTCCCGGGCAAACGCCATTTCGTGAGTGACAAGGATCATGGTGCGTCCTTCCTGAGCCAACTGGCGAATCACCAGTAGGACCTCACCCACCAACTCCGGATCCAAGGCGGAAGTTGGCTCATCGAAGAGCATAACCCGGGGGTGGCAGGCCAGGGCTCGTGCGATAGCGGCACGCTGTTGCTGTCCCCCGGATAAATGGCAGGGATAATGGTTCCGCTTTTCCGCAATCCCAACCTTGGCAAGCAGTTCCTCAGCTTCGGCGATGACCTCTGCGCGCGGCCGTTTCTTCACATGAATGGGAGCTTCGATGACATTTTCAATAACGGTCATATGAGACCAGAGGTTAAAACTCTGGAAGACCATCCCCAGGTTGGCACGCAAGCGGTCGACCTGCTTGCGGTCGGCAGCTGCAAGGGTACCGTCTCGCCTTTTCCGGGTAGCCATGCATTCCCCCTGAATGCAGACTTCGCCGGCATCGGGGATTTCAAGGAAATTCATGCACCGCAGCAACGTGCTTTTCCCTGAACCGCTCGATCCGATAATGCTGATCACATCCCCTTCCTGAGCGACCAAAGAGACCCCGCAGAGGACCTCCAGCGCACCGAACCGTTTGTGTAGATCCCTCACTTCAAGAGCGATCATCCTTTCTTGATTTTCAGGCTGCAGGGTCACTCCTCCTTTGTGTCCATTTTTTCAACCTATCACATCAGAGCTTCTCTTTGAAACATGCATTAAAGTCCACATTTAACGAACCAGATAAGGGATGCGCACTTCCAGCGCATTGACCGGGCATTCGATTTCGCAAGGCAGGCAATACCAGCAGGTTCGATTCACCTCGGCCGCCCGGCCACAACTCAAGCAACGTTCGGCTTCCCCGTGGGCCTCGTCACCGGACAAGGTTTTTTCAACTTCTAGCTGAAGCGTTCGATCTTCCACGGCCAGCCGCCTCAGCTTTCCCCTTTTTCCACCCTTGATGCGGGATCGATCAACCTCATACTCTTTGATGCACCCGTTGCCGTTCCCTCGACCCCACCGGAGACCTTCGCCTCGCAGGAAACGATCGACTGAGATGGCAGCCTCACGGCCCGAAGCCATCGATTCGACAACAGAGCCCACGCCGCTGTGACAGTCACCGCAAGCAAAGATCTTTTCACGGACGGGCGACTGCCTGGTCATAGGATCGGCAGCGAGTCGTTTTGTAGAAGAATCAAACATATACTCCGGTATGCCGTCAGCATTAACCTCCTGGCCGACGGCTACCACGATGAGGTCGGCAGAAAACCTCAGGCCGCAAGTCTGCTGCAGGGCAGGATTAAAACGACCCCAACTCATCGTAGAGGGAGAGGCAACGGGAGAACTCGATTTCCACTTGACCATTCTCCCTCGGGACCAGTTTTGTCGGTCCCCAGCAGTTGTCGATGACCACCCCTTCCTCTCGTGCCTCCTCCAGTTCGAGGGCAAAGGCAGGCATCTGAGAGCGATCTTCGAGACAGACCATCCGAACCTCCGACACTCCCATTCTTCGGCAGGTCAAGGCCGCGTCTACCGCGGAATTACCCCCACCGATAATGACCGCCGATCTTCCCAAAGAGGGTGCATTTCCTTCTCGCACTCGTCTCAAGAGGTCAAGCCCTTGAAAGACCCTGCTCCGGTCCATCCCGGGGAGGTCAAGCTTCTTCGGAAGACCCGCTCCTATGGCCAGGATGACCGCGTCCGCTTGCCTTTCCAGGCCGTCCAGTTCCAAATCTTGTCCGACGTTCTTTCCGGTTTGGAAACGGACACCCATCTCTTCGAGAGTGGACACGGTCCGTTTCAACGTCTCTGTTGGCAGACGGAAAGAGGGGATTCCGTACCGCAGGAGCCCTCCCGGCTCTGGAGCCGATTCGAGGACCGTGACCCGATGTCCCTGCTGACCAAGCACGTAGGCGGCAGAGAGGCCGGCCGGGCCGGATCCTACAATGTCAACCGTCAGTCCCGTATCTGGGGCCAGAGGGGGGACACGATGCGAAATCTCGGGATAAGCGTCGGCGAGGTAGCGTTTGAGGGCTCGGATATGGACTGGACCATCGATATCCCCTCTCTCACAAACCGCCTCGCAGGGGTGCGAGCAAACCCTCCCCAGGATGGCTCCAAAGGGGGTATGGAGTCGCAACTCTTCAGCCGCCTCCTTCTCTCGACCCTGGGCTATCAGCCGCACATATCCCTGACAGTTTATGTCGAGCGGGCAGGCCTGCCGGCAAGGAGCCAACGAGAGGCGTAGATTGTCCATGATGCACCGCTCTACGCACACGCCACAGGCATAACATAGGTCCCTCTTGACTTTGATGTTGACGTCCGAGATCATCGTCCCATCTCCTTTTTATCCAGAGTTAAAACGGGTTTGCGCGGTCACATTGATCTCGGCAGGATCGGGTCCCTGTTTCAGGACCATATGGCACAGGAAATTTCGATCATCTCTGTCAGGGAAATCCGTACGGTGGTGAGCATCGCCCCAGCGGCTCTCTTTCCGCTCCATGGCGGCTCGGGCTGAAAAGCAGGCACATTCGATGATGTTTTCGATTTCATAAAGTTTAGAGAGCTCATGAGCGCTGCGGATGGCAATCTGGTCTTGGACCTCGCACCTGAACCGCTCAGCCCATTCCATCCATCGCCTGAGCTTGTATTCATTCTTCGGAGAAATCACGTAATCGCCGAATCAACCGCCTGACCTTATACTCCAGTTCGCGTACGTCGATATCCTTTCCGGCAGCGGAAAATCGGAGGTTCCGCTCTTCTTCAACGGCCCGGACCTGGCCGTCATTAAAGCTCGTCTCAGCCTCGCTGGAAACGAAGTCCACCGCCTGTTCAGCGGCTACTTCCCCAAACACGAAGGCCCCCGTAAGGTGCTGCTTTGGAACCGCCGCCACATCACCCGCTGCAAAAAGACCTGGGACATCACTTTCGGCTTTTTCGTTAACATACACCCCGGACATCCCATGACCTCCGCACAGCTGACACTCGGTGGGCCACAATTCAATATCCCGTTTCCTGAAATTGATTCCTCTTCCTTTAAAGAATCGTTCTTGAACGGGACGCTCGGTGCTGAACAGGATGCCCTCTATCTCATCGATAATTTCAGGTCTGAGGTGGCTGAGTTTGATCCTCAAAGGACCCCGGCCTTCATTTAACGCCTGGTCCATTTGACTGAGTGAGTGGCACTCATTCTCCATGATGATTTTGTTGCAAATGTCCATGACCCGGCCGCCTCGGGTTACGGTGATGGCCAGAAGGGGCATGTTGGCATCCTTGATGAGGATGGAACGGTCCGTGTATTCCATTCCGGTCACACTGGCGCCCGCCCGGAAAGCCATGCTGTATCCGTCGCCGCTGTTTCCGGGGTAGTCGAATGTGCCGTAAAGGTAGCCTGAGTTTGGCAGTGAGAAACGGGCCTGTCCACCTGCGGTCAGGATTACTGCGCCGGCCCGACATGCAATCAGTTCCCCTGTGCGGACATGAAGACCGACGGCTCCGGCGACTCTCCCGTTGTTTTCGAGCAGGCGAAGGCCCATCACGCGATTGATGGCCAGGGCTCCTTTTTCCTGAGCCATTCTTGAGATCATCACCTTGAGATCCGGCTCTTCCATGGCCGTTTGAAATCGTCCTTTGACATGATACTTTAAGGTGCGATAGTCGCCATTCTTGTCCTTCGGGAAGCGGACTCCCCAGCCCTCAAGTTTCTTCAACATGCCGAAGGACCGACGGGCCATTTCGTAGCTTGGAGAGGCATCTACAACGCCCTGGCAACTGCTCGAGATGGCCTCGACATAAAGCTCCGGCGAAGTGATGTCGGGAATGACCACCACGTTCAGGGCATCCATCCCACGCGCGATAGAACCGCTGTACTTGATGTCGCCTTTTTCAAAGATCACCACCTTGATCTTAGGATTGATCTCTAAAGCCCTAATGGCTGCCATACATCCGGCGCTTCCACCGCCGATGATCAAGAGATCCGAATTGATATATCTTGTCTCCGTCACTTGCCCTTCACTCCTCCATAGCCCCTCAACGGACCCAATCCGGTAGGCGAACAACTCATTTCAACAGGAAGATATCTTGGGCGGACGCTAGTGGAAGGAATCTTATATGTCAAGGAATTTTTGTCACAATTCAGAGCGTTTGAATGGTGTCTCATACCAGTCTAGGGAAGTAGATTGCGTACTTGGGAAGTGAGTTATCTCTAGTTTTCATGTCTGAGCTATCTCACACGGGCATACTGATAAATTCTCTTGACACGCAAGGCTCCTTTCCTTATTCTCAACTCGCGCAAAAGCTACTTCTTATCAATTTGAGGTGATGTGATGACGAAAGCCAGTGTCTATGTCACTCGCCCCATACCGGTTCAAGGCTTCGATTTATTAGGTGAATATGACGTAGAAATGAACAGTGAAGACCGGGGACTGACGAAAGATGAGTTGCTGGCAAAGATAAAAGGCCGGGATGCCGTACTCGTGGTTTCGAACACCATTGATGAGGAAATATGCCGCGCCGTCAAAGCGAAATGCAAAATTTTCGCCAACTATGGCGTGGGTTACAATAATATCGACGTGGAGGGTGCGACACGACAGGGCATCTATGTGACCAACACGCCTGATGTGGTCACCGACGCCACGGCTGATCTTACCTGGACGTTGTTGTTGGCAACGGCAAGGCGAATGATAGAGTGCGATACGTTTGTTCGGTCCGGCAAAAAGAGCTGGAGTCCGATGAATTTGGTGGGCACCCAAGTGACGGGCAAGACACTTGGCATCGTCGGCGGCGGCCGAATCGGGCAAGCCGTTGCCCGGCGTGCACAGGGTTTTAAAATGAAGGTGATTTACACGGATGTCCAGAAAATGCCTGCCTTTGAAGCCGCGACGGCCGGTCAGTTCGTCGACATGGAGACGCTTTTAAAGTCTGCAGATTTTATTTCCGTGCATGTTCCTCTGCTCCCCTCCACCCGACATCTGCTCGGCGCTGATGAGTTTAAGCTGATGAAGAAAACGGCCATACTGATCAATGCTGCCCGTGGTCCGATTGTTGACGAGAAGGCACTGGTAGAGGCGTTACGGAAAGGTCAATTTGCGGGAGCCGGTTTAGACGTCTTCGAGAAAGAGCCTGATTTAATGGATGGGCTATCCGAACTTCCCAACGTTGTGTTGGCGCCGCATGTCGGCACCTCGACCACGGAAACGAGAATCGAGATGGTCGTCGTTTGCGCCAGGGACATTATTGCCGCGCTGAGCGGTCAAATACCGCCAAATTGCTTGAATCCCGAGGCTAAATCGAACCAGCGGATTCCCTAGCGGGCGTTTATTCCCGCGATACTGAACCCGCGGCAAGCCGAGGGAAATGCGCTCGCGGGCGGATTCAGCAAAAACCGAGACCCGGAACGTATCGGTTGCGCACATGGACGCATCGAGCTGTGGGGTCTCGCTCAGGCCGCAAAAGAAGAAAGGAGGGCGCGTCGTCAAACGACCTCATCCCGGCACCCTCACTTCATTAAAAAGTCATATTTCCTGATTTTTCGGACGATCTTTTCCAGCGGTTTTCCGCGACGGAGGGTTTGGAGCGGGACCAATCGCCGCGTCGCGCGGCAATCGTTACCGTACGTGTCCTCGTACACAAAGTCACCCTCGCAAAGCTCGCAGATCGCGAGATCAGCCTCCATGCCCGGCTCGACCCTACCGATGATGTTCCCCAGCCCCACCTTGGCCGCCGGGCCGGCCGTCGCCGCGGTCAGCGCCGCTTCGAGCGGCATGCCGAGCGCCACCATCTTCGAGATCGTGGTCGGCACATCGACCGTGAGGTGCCGATTCAGGACTGTCATGTCCGTGCCGAGGTAGTGGGGCAGGAACCCGGCGGCCAAGCCGGCGCGAGCCACCGCAAAGCTGGCGTGGACACGGTCGAGGCCGACATCGAACTCGACGCCGCGCATGCGCGCCTCATTGAAGGCCGGACGGACCTGACCGGTCGCATCCACCAGCGAATCAGCCCCGCCGTGATAGATGTGGGTGACGATGTCCCCGGCGCGGAGGAAGGGTAGGATCTCCTCGAAGCTGGGCGGGCCTGGGGCGATGTGGACCATCATCGGGAGCCCGGTCCGCTCCGCCGCCTCCCGCCCCTTGCGCAGGGCGGCGAGGGAGGCGAGGCCCGTGTACATCCGCACCTTGACGCCCACGAGGATGTCGCTGTTCTTCTCGATAACCTCGATGGCCGAGGTCACGTCGAGCAGCCGGTCGTCGTCGTTCTCGAGAAACGACACGCCCGCCGCCCCGAACGACACCAGGCCGATCGCCGAGATGTTCAGGAAGGCGAGGATCCTGACCCCCGCGGGCTCAATCACGTGCTCGCGGAACGACTGGAAGTTCATCGAGCCGCTGCTCCCCCCGTCCACGAACGTCGTGGTCCCGCCGCCGGGGGCCACGTCCTCGGCATCGACGCTCACGAGCTGCCCCTGCCGGAAACAGTGGAGGTGGAAGTCGACGAGACCCGGCAGCAGGAGCTTGCCTCGGCAATCCTGCACCGGCTCACCGGCCCGGGCGGCGAGCGCGGGGCCGACCTCGAGGATCTTCCCGTCGCCGACGCGAACATCCCGGCGTTGAAAGCCCGACGTCGAGGGGTCGAAGACTTGCGCACCCGTCAGGAGCAGTTTGTTGTTGTTCTGTGTGTCGGCCATCTTTTCAAAGAGGGGATTTCCTGTCTTTCAGCGCTTTTCGTCTTTACGTGATGAGCGCCTTCTCCGTCTCAATGTCAAAAAACCGCATGTTCTCCGGCGACGGCTGAAGACAGATCGCCACATGCGGCTTCGCCTGCGTCGTCGGCTCCGCTCGGGCAGTCAAACTCCTCTCCCCCACCTTCACATCCAAAAACACATCGCACCCGAGAGGCTCCATCACCTCCACCATCGCACCGACCGTCTCCCCGGGCAAGGCACAGGCCGCCTCCGGCAAATCCTCCGGACGAATCCCGAAGATCACCCGCGGCTTGCCGTATTTCCTCAACGGCTCCGCCTTATCCTTCGGCACCTTCAACTTCATCCCTGCCGCCTGAAAATAGAGCTCTTCCCCCTCCGATAAAAGATCCCCCTCGATGAAATTCATCGCCGGACTCCCAATGAATCCCGCCACAAACTTGTTCGCCGGCTTGAAATAAAGTCCCAGAGGCGGCCCCACCTGCTGCTTCAACCCATCCTTCATCACCACGATCCGGTCCCCCATCGTCATCGCCTCCACCTGATCATGGGTCACATAGATGACGGTGCCCTGCAGACGCTCGTGCAGCTTCTTGAGTTCCGCCCGCATCTGAACCCTCAGCTTCGCATCCAGGTTCGATAAAGGCTCATCGAACAAGAAGACCTTCGGCTTCCGCACGATCGCTCTCCCCACGGCCACCCTCTGCCGCTGCCCCCCGGACAACGCCTTGGGCTTACGCTGTAACAGCTCGCCGATATTCAGGATTTCCGCCGCATCCTTCACCCGCTGGTCGATCTCCGTTTTGGGGATCTTCCGCAAGGTCAACGCAAAGGCCAAGTTCTGGTAAACCGTCATGTGGGGGTACAGGGCGTAGTTCTGGAACACCATGGCAATGTCCCGGTCCTTGGGGGGAAGATGGTTCACCAATTTATCGTCGATGTAAATATCCCCGGCGGTGATCTCTTCGAGACCCGCGACCATGCGAAGCGTCGTTGTCTTGCCGCAGCCCGAGGGGCCCACCAAAACCACGAACTCCTTGTCCGGAATCTCCAAATCCAGGTCCTTCACCGCCATCACTTCCCCGTAATACTTGTTCAGCTTCTCCATCACAACTTTGGCCATGGTGACTCTCCTTCACGAACGCCCGGAAACCCGGTTTATATAAAATTCAAGTCAGGGTAAATTCTACGGCGTTTACCTGCCGAACGCCTTCCGAAAGGCAGCGCCCTGCTCCTGGCAGAATTTCTGGATGATGAACACATCCCATCCGATGCAGAAATGCTTGACCCCCATTTTCAGGTAGGGCCCGGCATCCTTGAAATCCATCAGTTCGACCCGCGGGGCGACCCCCATTTTGATGGCGGTTTTAATCATGGTTTCCTCAGCTTCTTTAACCCGAGGGTCGTTCCATTGCCCCGGGATTCCGAGGGACATGGAGTAATCGGCCATCCCGAACTGGACCATGTCGACCCCTTTCACGGAAAGGATCGCCTCCAGGTTTTCGACGGCGGCTTGTTTCTCGATCATCAGGGCGACCACGCCTTCTTCGAGCTGCTGCACGTATTCCTTGGACCCGGGTCCGAGAACATAGCCGACATCCCTCCGCATCGCCGCACCCATAAGACCTTTTGTCTTGGGCGTGTCCGCCCGGGCGGCGGCCACCGATTCCCGGACGTCCTCCACGCCGCGAATATCCGCGAACAGAAGGTTCGCGATGCCCGAACCGATCGCCCGGCTCGTCAAAAATCCCCTGGGGTCCTGATCGATCTTGATCATGGAGGACATCTGCGGAAAGAGATCCACGGCCCGTCCGAAATTTTCCAGGGAATACAGATCGTAGGGTGCGTACTCCCCCGCGAACTCGATGTAGTCGATGACACCGGTCTGCCCGATGACTTCCACGAACCCGGGCCAGGTGACATGCACATGCACGCCCAGGGAAGGCTTCCCGGCTCTCAAAAGATTGCGCAAGACGTTTTTTCTTTTTTTCATGGTGGAGGAAATGGATAGACTCATGATAACTACCCTTTCACGGCCCCGGCCGTGAGGCCGGAGACGTAATGCTTCACGAAAAAGGAATAGATGAAAGCGATGGGAAAGGACCCTAACACCGCGGAGGCCATAAGCGCACCCCAGAACAGGGTGTCGGCCTTGATCAGATCACTCACCGTGCCCACGGGAATGGTTTTCATGGAGCCGGAAGACATGAAGATAAGGGCATAGAGAAATTCATTCCAGCACAGGGTGAAACAAAAAATCCCGGCCGAAAGGAGGCCTGGAACGGAGAGGGGCAGGACCATGCGCACGAGGATCTGGATGCGCGAGCAGCCGTCGGCCATGGCGCTTTCCTCGATTTCCTTCGGGATCGTGCGAAAATAACCCATCAAGAGCCAGGAGGCAAAAGGAATCAACTGGGTGGGATAAGTAAGAATAAGCGCCCAGTAGGTATTGTTCAGACCGAATTCGTTAATCACCTGCGCCAGGGGAAGGAAGAGGAGAGTGGGGGGGACCAGATAAGCCAAAAAGATCCCCAGCCCCAAAAAATTGCTCCCGGGAAAACGCAGCCGGGCCAGGGCGTAACCGATAAAGATACTGCATATCAAGGATAAGATTGTAGAAACTACCGAAACAACGAGGGTATTTTTAAGCCAGGTTGCAAAATCGGTATTCTGGAAAAGATACAGGTAATTCTCCAGGGTGAATTGTTGGATCCAGAACGGATTGAATTTCATTTCGAAAAGATCGTTCGTGGGCTTGAAGGAAACGATCAACATCCAATAAAAGGGAAAGAGGAGAAAGAGTAAATATAACGCCAGAGGCAGATAGAGGCTGAAAAACTTGGCACGAAAGACGTTGCTTCCAACCATTTCATTGTTCCTTCCGTAGATAAATGAGAAGCAGAACGGCGAAGAAGGCGAGGATGGGGAACATGTACAGGGAAATGGCCGCGCCCATGCCGATTTCCGTTGCCGACAAGCCAATTTGGTAAGTATAGGTTCCAAAAATATGGGTCTGGTTTGCCGGCCCTCCTTTGGTCAAAATATAAATGAGCTGGAAATCCGCGAAGGTCCAGATGATGGACAGGAGAGAGGCAATCAGGACCACTCCCTTGATCGAAGGGATGGTCACATGACGGAACCTATGCCACCATGAGGCCCCGTCGATCGCAGCGGCTTCATGCAGCTCCTGGGGAACCGCCTGCAGCCCGGCTAGGATGGTGATTCCGAAAAAGGGGACTCCGCGCCAGATATTGACCCAGCAAATCGAGGAAATCGCCAAAATGGGATCTCCCAGGAAATTGATGTTCTTACTGATCAAACCCATATGTTTGAAGAGCCAGCTGATCGGACTGAAGACAGGATCGAAGATCATGAACCAACCCAGAGAACTGAGCGCGGTGGGAATGATCCAGGGCATCATCACTGCGGCGCGGATCGGGCTGCTGAACCGCATATGCCGGTTCAAGACCAAAGCCAGTCCCAAGCCGAGCATTGCTTTAAAGGGGACGGTGACCAGGGCATATATGAACGTATTCTTGGCGGTTTGGTGAAAGATGGTGTCGGTCAGCAGATCGACAAAATTCCTGAGGCCGATAAATTGCCCGATTCGCCCGATCATGCTGTCCGTCAGGGAGAGCCAGATGCCGAGAAAAAAGGGATAGGCCATGAAAGCAATCAGGAGGATGGCCCCCGGCAACATGAGAATGATGCCGAGATTCCTCTCCCTGTCAAAAAAGTCCCTCATGGAAAAGGATTTTAATCGAGGATTGGCTACCATAGGAGATATGCCCTTGGGACGGCTCAAAAAACCTCTCTCTTTCTAATCTCTAAGGAGTCCCTATTTAAAAAAATATAGGGGATGGATTGGTTTTCAATCCATCCCCTATCTCATGAGGGATTATCTGTCATATATCCGTTTCAACTGTTCCGCGCCCCATTCAATCGCCGCTTTGGCATCTCCACCTTGCACTGCCTTGGCAAAAGTGTCCACTACGATATACTTTGACCACGCCATGGCTGCTTTTTCATTGGGCGGTCCGGAATAGCCCATATTAATTCCATATTTGGGCTGTTCCCGGAAGGGGGCCATTTTCGGATCCTTGAACCAGGTAGGATCGGTGTAATATTTTTTCACCGGCTGAAGCATATACCCTTCCTGGCTGCGCCACCAGTCGCCGAACTGTTTATCTTCGAACCACCACTTCAAGTACGCTTTGGCTGCCGGTACATTTTTTGAGTTCTTCAGGATGGCAAATGTCCGGGTATCCAGCCAGTAGAACCGGCCGGCCGGTCCTTTAGGAATGAGAATGTGGTGCGTGTCCGCGGCGATCTCCGGTTGATTCTTCTTTGCGGTGAAATAGATGCTGGAACCGTTGAAGGTGCTGGAGATTTGTCCGGAAAGATACGCGCGGTTGTTGTTACTGTCGTCCCAGGAGGTTCCGGTTTCGTCATAGGCATCCTTCCAGCCCTCGATGAACTTCCGCATTCCCTCTACAAACTGGGGCTTATTGAAGGCTATGGTCTTGCCGTCCTTTTCCACTTCCATGGCTCCATAGGACCACATGTACGGATAGCAGTATCCCGGAGGATCCCCGGTGCTGTGGCCGAGTGCCTGCCCGAAAGGATGCCCTTTTGCTTTGCACTTCTTGCCGATGGCGAAGTACTCGTCCCAGGTCAAATCAATTTTGTTCCCATCCTCGGCGTTCGGGCATTCGGCTTCCTTGAACCAACTGATCCGGTAGGCCATGGAACCATTGGAGTAACCATGGGGAACTCCCAGACAGCGGTTTCCAACCTTGTAAGAGAGCTCAACATATCTTTCCCACCCGCCATTTCTCTTTCCGAAAGCCTCGGCAATATCGCCTAACTCTACAAGGTTGTCTTTATAGAGATAGTTCCAGCCGCCCCATAGTTCTACGATGTCATAACCGCCGGCCTGCACGGAGGCCGCAATCTTGGGCTGCAGGTCCGGCCAGTTCAGGAAGTCGCATGACATCTCAACTCCGTTCGCCTCGCCCCACTCCTGAGCCTGCCTCTTGTACAGATCCTGCGAGGGCGCAATGAAATAAGAACCCTGCAGAATGGAGAGTTTTGTCCCCTTCTTAAACGCCGGCGCCTTGGCGGCGAAAAGCATATCGGGCACCCCTCCCATGGCAGCTACACCCAAGCCGGCCGCTCCTGCCTTGAGAAAATCACGCCGGCTTAACTTCACCCTTTCCTTTCCCCTCTTCGGATGGTCCTTCATCACGTACCTCCTTTCACAAGAAATAAAAGACGTCCCGCGGTCTGAGGCGTCCTGGCCGGATACCACGATGGTATCGGCCAACCGATCAGACGGCGATGTGGCCGCCCAATTCATCCTCGATATGGATACGGATGATGTCGTCAAAGCTCGTCTCGGCCCTGAAGCCCAGCGAGATAGCGCGGCGCGCGTCGAAATTGCGCGGCCATCCGGCAACCATCTTGATGATTTTCTCGTCCGCTTCCTCGCGGATGAGTCTGACCGCCTTATCGCCGGCGACGCGCCGCAATGCTTCGATCTCTTCGCCCACCGTGGCCGATAAGCCTGGAGCCGAGAGCGTCCGTCGCCAGCCCAAGGCTTGCGTATCGAGTTCGGCGGCATGCAGCAGAAAACCGACCGCGGCGCGCGGGCTGGCAAACCAGTGCCGTACGTCGCGGCTGACCGGCAGCACCGCTTCCTGCCCGGAGAGCGGCTCGCGCAGGATGCTGGAGAAGAACCCCGAAGCCGCCAGGTTCGGCTTGCCCGGGCGGATGACGATGGTGGGCAGCCTGATGCCGATGCCGTCCACGAACCCCCGCCGCGAATAGTCGTTGAGGAGCAACTCCCCGATCGCCTTCTGCGTGCCGTAGCTGGTCAACGGGGTGGAGAAGAACTCGTCGCCGATCGCTTCGGGGAACGGCGCACCGAACACAGCGATCGAAGAGGTGAACATCAGCTTTGGGAAATAGGGTCGGTTGATGCCCTCCAGCCGGATCGCTTCGAGCAGCAAGCGCGTGCCGTCGAGATTGATCCGGTAGCCCTTCTCGAAATCGGCCTCCGCTTCACCCGAAACGATGGCCGCCAGATGGAATATGAGATCGGGGCGCGAAGCGATGAGCGCCTGTGCCGCGCCGGGGGCGGATAGATCGGCGGCAATGGTCTCGACAGCGCCGGTATAGAGCACTGGTTCCGGCTTGATCACGTCGGCCAGCGTGAGTTTGACAATCTCCTTACCGCCAACCTGGCCCGCCTTGGCGAGGCCGGCGGTGAGTTTGCGGCCGATCATGCCGGCGGCTCCGATAATCAGGATATGCATGCAAAACCCACGGATTGATAAATTGATATTGATAAGAAGTTACTTTTATACGGGCTGACGATACGGAAAAGAATCTTGCATGTCAAGGAGATTTTATCAGGCACGGGAGATTTTATAACACACGCCGCCGCGCAAACAAAACATCACTGAAGCGACTCCTTCGCAAAAAGTAATTTCTCCCCTCCCCCGGTGGGAGGGTCATACACATTTCTCCTCCCCTGCCGGGATGGTCATACACATTTCCCCTCCCCTGGCGGGAGGGGATTAAGGGGAGGGGGAGGGATTTTCAGACTATTTTACGAGGGCATCACGCTTAGCTTTCTAAAAACACTTTCAGCATTTTGCCGTCTTTGTTATTTTCCAGGACCTTGAAAGCCTTCACGCCGTCGGCAAGCGGATAGGAGTTCGTCATCAGCGGCGAAATGTCTATTTTCCTTTGTTCGAGCAATCTCAGGCTCTCGCGGAAACCGGGAAAATCGTAGACGTAGTTGCCTTTAATGGTTAATTCGGTGGTAACGATCTTCTGCATGTTCACTTCGACCATCTTCTGTGCGTTGCCGATCCAGATGACCGTTCCGCCGATGCGCAAGCAATCGAGGGAATTGCTCGCCGTCGGCGCGATACCTACCGCCTCGAGTGCGAAATCGCACATCTTTCCGTTTGTGATCTTTTTCACGGTTTCCAGGAAATCGACCTCGCAGGAATTGATGACGTGGTCGGCCTTCATCTTCTTGGCCGTTTCCAGGCGGAAGTTCGTCGCATCGGAAACGATGATGTTTTTCGCGCCGCGCATCTTGAGGAGTGCGACGACCAAAAGGCCGATCGTACCCGCACCGATCACCATACAGTACTCGGCTTCCTCGATCTCCCGGTCGGAAATCTTGTGTACCGAACGGTACGCGACCGCCAGAGGCTCGGTCATGGACGCTTCTTGGAAAGAGAGTGATGGGCCGAAGGGAATCAGGTACTTCTCATCCACGGCGATGTATTCGGCCATGCTGCCATTGACATCCATGACGCCCATGCAGATGCCCGCGGGGCATACGTTAACCATGCCCTTCCTGCAGAAATCGCACACGCCGCAGAACGGCTTCGGGAACACAACAACGTGCTCGCCCTTCCTGATTTTCCCGCCGGCCGGCGCTTCCTCGATGATACCGGACACCTCGTGCCCCATAATCATAGGGGGGGTTCGGCGACCGGTCTTTCCCAAATAGCCCTCGAAATCGGAACCGCAAATGCCGTTGGCTTTTACCTGGACGAGATACTGCCCGTCCTTGACGGTCGGTTTCGGGATATCCCGCATCTCCATAGTGCGATTGCCAACATAGTACAATGCTTTCATACCCATCTCCTTATTGATTAAATCCTGTCATTCCGGGAACAATGAAAACCAATCCTGTTTTAGAGATTCTTTTTTATTCCTGACTTGATGAGCCGGATCACCATCGGGAGAAGGATCGCCAGCAGGGCGACGCCCCACATGACCATGCAGATGGGCGATTCCCAGAGGCTCTCGACCCTGCCCCCGGAGATGATCAGCGTCTGCCGGAAGGATCTTTCCATCACCGGTCCCAGGACCAGCCCCACCACCAGCGGGGCCGGCTGATACCCGTACTTGCGCATCACGTAGCCGATCACCCCTGCCGCCAGCATCACCCAGACGTCGAAGAGGGCGCCGTTGTCCCCGTACGTGCCGATCGCACAGAGAACGAGGATGACCGGCATCAGATATCGGGAGGGAACCCGGACGAGCTTGGCAAAGATCCCGACCAGCGGGAGATTGAGGATCAGGAGCATGGCGTTCCCGAGATAGAAACTTCCGATGACCCCCCAGAAGACGTCGGGACGGTCGCGGAGCAGGAAGGGGCCCGGGGTGATCCCGTGCAGGAGCATCCCGCCCAGAAGGACGGCCGTGGCCGGGGTGAAGGGCAGTCCCAGGGAGAGAAGCGGGATCATCGCCCCGCCGGAGGCCGCATTGTTGGCCGCTTCGGGACCGGCGACCCCTTCGATGGCGCCATTCCCGAACTCCTCCGGATGCTTGGAGATCGACCGTTCCATGCCGTAGGAGGCAAAGGAGGCCATCGTGGCCGCGGGTCCCGGCAGGAGGCCGATCAGAAATCCCGAGGACCGAACCGCGGGCGATGGGGGCCGCCGAGCGCCTCATCTCCTCCCGGTTGGGGTAGAGTTCGCGGAATTTGACGGGCAGGATTTCCACCGGTTTTTCCCGGGCGGCCATCACCTCGAAGACCTCGGCAATTCCGAAGAGGCCGGTGGTGATCGCGATGAAGCTGATGCCCCCCTGGGCGGTTTCGATGCCGAAGGAGAAGCGCTCCAGACCGCCGATCGGATCCATTCCCACGGTGGAAAGGATCAGGCCGGCCATCATCATGATCAGGGAGCGGGTCTTGGATTTTCCGGTCAGGTTGGACAGGAGGACGACTCCCAGGACCGTCAGGGCGAAGTATTCGGCCGGCCCGAAGGCGAGGGCGGTTCGCGCCAGGAGGGGGGCGAAGAATTGCAGGGCGATCACGCTGAAGGTTCCGGCAACGAAAGAGCCGATCGCGGAGATGGCCAGCGCCGCCCCGGCCCTTCCCTTTTTCGCCATCGCGTAACCGTCGAGGGTGGTCACGACGCTGGCCGGCTCTCCCGGGACATTGACCAGGATCGAGGTCGTCGAGCCCCCGTACATGGACCCGTAATAGATCCCCGCCAGCATGATCAGACCGGCGGTGGGACCGAGCTTCAGGGTCAGGGGGATGACCAGGGCCATGGCCGCCGCAGGGCCGAGACCCGGCAGCACCCCGATCAGCGTGCCGATCAGCGCGCCGACAAAGCAGGCGATCACGTTGTCGGGTTGAAGCGTGATCAGCAGATAGGATAGGATACCTTGGTCGGACACGTGAACAAGCCTCCCTTAAAACAGGATGCCCCTCGGAAAGGACAACTTGATCCAAACCTCGAAGAGGAAATAGCAGAAGAGGCAGACCCCCGCGGAAAGGACGATGGGCCTGCACCCAGTCCTTCGCCTCCATGAGCCTGCTGGCGAGGATCACGAGCAGGAAGGTGGAGACGAAAAAACCGATCCATTGCATCATGAGGATGTATAGGACGAGCAGGACGGTCAGGATGAAGACTTTCGCCTCCCCCTGGTTGTCGCGAAGGAATGCCTTCACGGCTGTGATCCGTCGACCCTTTTCCCCTCAACCGGTCCGGCGTCTTGGGCGCCAGGAGGGCGCGGATCAGCTGCCAGGCGGCCAGGAACAGCAATACCCCTCCCAGGATCAGGGGAAAGACCGCAGGCCCCGGGTTTTCCCAGTCATCGAGGGGATAACGGGTCGTATAGATCAGGAAAGTCAAGCTGAAGAGGATCAGCACGAGGCTGCTGGCGATCTCTTTTCGCGGGGTCATGGGCCTTTACCTAACGTTCATCTCATTCCGCCGAGGCAATCCCGGGAAGGAAAAATCGTTGCTCCCTCCCGGAAACCGGGAGGGAGAACAGGCCGACCATGTTTACTTCTTCAGGAGACCGGCATCCTTCCATGATCTCCCGCGTCTCCTTGTCGACTGCGGCGACGAATTTCGCAAATGCCGCCGGGGCAAGGTACCGCGGCGTCGAACCGAGCGAGGAGGCAAAATCGATCCACTCCTTGCTTTCTACGGCCTTTTTAACCAGGGGGCTCAATTTGTCGACGACGGCCTGGGGGGTTCCCTTGGGGGCGGCGATTCCCCGCCACTGATCGAACTCGAGGTCGACGCCCGCCTCCTTCATCGTCGGCACGTCGGGCCAGATGTTGATCCGCTTCTCGCTGCTCACCGCCAGGATGCGCACCTCGCCGGCCTTGACCTGGTTGAAGACCTCGGCGGGGTGCTGGCTCGATGAGTCGATCTTTCCGCCCATCAGCGCCGCCATGGCCAGCCCCGTCCCGAAGGGGACATGGATGATCTTGATCCCGGCCTTGGCGGCCATGGCGACGGGCACCATGTGGGTCACGCTGCCCATCCCGGAGTTGCCCATCGTGACCTTGCCGGGGTTGGCCTTGCAGTAGGCGATGAACTCCTTGAAATCCTTCCAGGGGGCGTTCTTGGCGACGGCGATCGAGACCGTTTCGATGCCGACCCCGGCGATGGGTTCGAAGGCGTTGTAGTCAAAGGCGATCTGTTTCCTGGCCGCCAGCGTGTTGATGGCGCCGGAATACCAGATCAGGGTGTGACCGTCGGGTTTGGACCGGTTCACCTCGTTGTAGGCGATGGCGCCGCCGGCGCCCAGGACGTTGCGGACCACCATCGGCTGTCCCAGATCCCGCGAGATGATCTCCGCGAGTTTCCGGGCCTGGATGTCGGCCGCCGCGCCCGCGGCGAAGGGATTGATCAGTTCCACCTGCTTGACGGGCCAGGCATCGGCCGCCGAGAGCGGGACCGACTCCCCACATAAACAGGGCCGCCATGAGAAACAGGGTTGCCAGGACCAGGCGTGCTTCTGAAAATTCGGCATTTTGTCTTCATCGTTTTTCTCCCTTCATCGTATTCAATCCGTTGTTTTCCGATCGATCTATACCATTGCCCATGCCTCTTTGATCACCCGTTTCGTGTTGGCAATGACGGCTTCCGATGTCTCCTCCGCAAGAAGCGGTCTCACCTCGGCGCTGAGGACGGGCCGCTTCGCCGGGTCGAGGAGCTTCAGGTCGAGCAGAAGCCGGAAATAGTCCCTCACCTGGGGGGTATCGACCTCCCCGCCCGGCATGCCGAACCGGGGCTGCAGATCCCCGTAGCCCGGGTGGCGCTTGTCGCGGAAGGCGGCGCTCCCGATGTGGAAGTGCATGGGGTACTTCTTCACCAGGGGAATCGCCTCCTCGGGGGTTGTCCGTAAGAGCGCAAAATGCGAGAGGTCCGCCAGAACGCCGAAGTTTCGGAACTCCTTGTTCACTTCGGCGGCGACATCCGCCGCGTCCTGGAAGTCGCCGATCAGGAAGCACTTGTCGATGTCCTTATCGAAGACCTTCATGTAGATCCCCATGGGACCCTGCTCTTTGGTGTACTCGCAGATCTCCTTGAGCGAATCGATCAGGATCTTCTTGGCCTCCTCCTTCCGTCTCCTCGCCGGGATGCTTTCCGGAGAAGACCCGCATGCAGGAGGCGCCGAGTTGAAAGGCCTCGTTGACGCCGTTTTTCATCGCGCTGATCGCCTTCTTGCGCTCCTTGGGATCGAAGTCGTTGATGTTGAGCTTGAGGGTGAACATCCGGGGCTGGTTTGCATAGCAGACCTCCAGGTGCGAGGTCTCCAGGAGCTTGGTCGCCTCGTGGCGCACCTTGGGGTCCTTCATCCATCCGACCTCCACGGCCGTCCAGAAGTCATCCTCGACGATCTTCCGGAGCGTCTCCACGATCGGCCCCTCCCCCGTGGTCGCCTCCGGGTAGGCCTTGAAGTGGACGATCCCGAGTTTCATGTATTTGTAAATCGAAAAGTTTTCCATACCCGTCTCCTTTTAGATTTCAACGCGTTTTAAAAGCGGCGCCTCTCCACTAGCCGCCGGAAGTCCCTTTCAACCGATAAAGAAACTCTTCGCTCGAACAATTCGTTCAGGACACCTTGACGACCACCTTGATCGCATCCTCGATCCGCTCGCGGACATACTTGAAGGCGGTCGGGAGCTCCTCCAGCGGGAAGGTGTGGGTGTGCATCAGTTTGGCGTCGAACTTCTTCTGGTTCATCAGGGCGGCGGCGCGGTGGGTCGCGCTCTTCCCCTCGCCCCGGATCCCGTAGAGGTAGATGTTGTTCCGGACGATCTTCGCCAGATCGACCAGTGCCGGCTCGCCGGGGAAGGCGGCCAGGCAGATCCGTCCGCCCCGCTGCGTCATGTCCATGGCCTCGTTCAGGGCATCGGCCGCCCCGGAGCATTCCAGGACGTAGTTGACACCCCTGCCGCCGGTGATCCTTTTGACCGCCTCCACGGCGTTTTCCTTGCGGATGTTGACGACATGGTCCGCGCCGAGCTTCAGCCCCAGGTTCAGCCGCGAGTCGCGCGTCCCGGTGAGGATGACGGGCTCGGCGCCGAGGGCCTTGCCGACGGCGACCCCCATCAGGCCGATCGGCCCCGGGCCGGTGACGACGAGGCTCTCCCCGGCGATCAGGCCGCCCAGGACGTCCAGGCCGTACATGGCCGTGCCGGCGGTGACGATCAGGGTCGCCTCCTCGTCGCTCATCGTCATCGGAGACATGGACCAGGGTGTTGATGTGGTTGACGGCGTACTGGGCGAAGCCGCCGTCGGTGGTGAAGCCGTTGGCGCGGTGACCCTTGTCGTGACCCTCGTAGTTCAGGCCGTAGTTGAGGCAGGAGGTGTACATCCCCTGCCGGCACCGCTCGCAGCGCCCGCATCCGGCATGGATCTCCACGGCGATGCGGTCCCCGATCTTGTACTCGTCGACGCCCGCCCCGAGCTTGACGATGGTGCCCATGTACTCGTGGCCCGGGGTGAAATTCTTGTTGAAGGGGGAGCCGCCCTGGACGATGGCCGGCAGTCCTTTGGTGATGATCTCCACGTCGGTCCCGCAGATCGAGACCGCGTCAATCCGCACCAGGACCTCGGCGGGACCCGGCTCCGGAACGGGCTTTTCCGTCAGCCGGAGCTGTTCCGGACCGTCGAGGACCCAGGCCTTCATCGTCTTGGGAACGGCGAGATTCTTTGTTTGCGCTTTTCCGGTCATGCGCTCTCCTTCCTATGGTTTGATCTGGCGGCGATAAAGGCGATTTTCGCCGTGTCCTCGGTGAGGTCGGAGAGGTAGAAGGCGGTCTTCAGGTCCTGCGCTATCGCCAGGATTCCGTGCTCCTCCATCAGGAGCACCCTGGCGGCGGGGTATTTCAGGAGCCCCGCCTTGACGTACTCGTAGAGTTCGGTCGAGCCGGACATGGCGCTCTCGATGCGGGGCACCTCCTTCAGGACGGCCTGGGCCGAAACCGTGACCATCGGCAGCTTTTCGACGCAATTCGAATAGGCCGTCGCATAGGGGGGGTGGACGTGGGAGACCGCCCCCGCCTCGGGGCGGAGCTGGTAGACCGCCAGGTGGAAGGCCGTCTCCTTGGAGGGCCTCAGGCCGCAGGGATTTTCGATGACGGTGCCGTCGATCTTCATCAGGAGGTTGATCTCGGGCTCGATATCCCCCAGGCAGATGCCGGTCGGCGTGATCAGGGCGGTGTCCGTGCCGGGGATCCGGACGCTGATGTTTCCGCCGGTTCCGCTGACGAGCCCCCGGTCGAACGAACGCCTGGAAAATTCGGAGAGCTCTTTCCGCAGGCGGATGATTTCCATTTCGTTGCTCATAGTTTCTTCAGCTCCTTTTTTTTCCATGTAGGTGATCAATTGGTCGACGCAGGCATCGACAAACGCATCGTCGTTGATATGGGCATCGATTTCCCTGAGATGGATTCCTTCTTTAAGATGTTCCCGCAGGGCCTTGAGCAGGGCCCGATTTCCCGCACCGTCGTAGAGAACCCCACCGGGGGCGCCGTAAACCGACCATCCTTTCAGGGGAATCATGACCGCCGTCGGTCCCGCAGCGGCGTTCAGGCGCTCGGCCATCACCCGTCCCACCCGGGCCATTTCGCTGCGGGAGACCTTGACATTGGCGTTGTAGGGGTTGTGCATGACTATTTTTCTTTTCCTCAATCTCGGGGGGATAGACTCCCGCGGACCGAAACAGAGATACTCCAGGCCGCCGGTCGAGATCACCTGGGGGATGCCTTTCTTTCCTGCCGCGGTCAGTCTGCCCGGATTGACGGGCTGATAGACCCCTGCTCCCACGACTTCTTCGGTCAGTTCGTGAGGGGTCAGGTCGAGGACGCCGTGGATCAGGCCTTCGGCGATCAGATCTTCCATGGCCGAGCCGCCGGCGCCCGAGGCATGAAAGGCGACCGCCTCAAATCCTCTTTTCTTGAGAGCCTTCACAGCCCGGCTTGCCGCCGGCTCCGTGTTCCCCAGGGCCGTTACGGCGATGGTCCTCTTCCCCGGTTCCACGGAGATCCGCGCTCCGTGCTCGGCCATCCCGACGACGGCCGCCACGGCATTGGCCAGGATGGGTCCGGTCACGGGGTTCGTTCCTCCCAGGAAATCGCCCACCGAAAAGACCATGGCGATGTCCCTGTCGCCGACGTAGGGGCGAATGTTGCCGGAGGCGATCGTGGAGACGATCAACTTGGGAAATCCGAAGGGCAGGACCCTCATGGCCATCGCCGAGACGGCCGTCCCCTGGTTTCCTCCCAGGCCGATGACCCCGTCGATCCTGCCTTCGGAAAAGAGACGGGAAAGGAGCTTGCCGGCCCCCTTCCCCATCTCTGCCATGATCCGGTCCCTCTCGCCCGTCCGAATCAGGGCCGAGAGCTCCCAACCGCTCTGGCGGGCCACTTCTTCGTTCGATATCTCCGCCGGGATGGCGGGCGGACCTAAGGGGCCGATGTCGACGACCGTCGCATCATAACCCAGGGTTTCGAGGAGCCCTTTCATGGCGGCCACCTCGGCGCCCTTGGTATCGAGCGTCGCCAGAATGGCGATATTCCCTTTCCGGGTCATTTCAACGCCCCCTTGAAGAAGCCTTACTCCGTTACCCTCTCCAGAACCGGCCGGGCCAGTCTCTCTTTCCATGGGGACCTTGAAGTCGAACTTCTTCACCTCTTCGAGGAAGGCGGCCAGGTGGTTGCCGATCCGCTCGAAGACCGCATGGCCCTGCTCGACGCTGGAGCGCAGCGGGTTGCCGATCGTGGCCGTGTCGGAATACTCGTGGTGGAGCATCGGGACGAAGATGTTCTCGGAGCCCTGGAACTTGACGGTGTTGGTTCCGTCCGATTTGGTGAAGGCGGGGCCCATCCACTTGGGGGCGTGGGCGCGGTCCTGCTTGGCCCGCTCCATCTTGACGGCTCCGTCGTAGATCCCTCTGTCCTTCAGATAGGCCATCGTCGTGGAGGTTTCCAGCTCGCCGGCGTGCCAGCCGGGAGTTTCTTCGGCGGGACCCGTCATCAGGTCGGCCACGACGGCGCAATCGCGCTCCGTCGGGGTCTTGTAGTAGGCGCAGAAGCAGCCGGTCTCGGCCCGCAGCGTCCTGAGCGCGTCGCCCTGGGAGCCCATGTTGGTTCCGTGGTGGGAAACGAAGATCAGCTTGTTATAGCCCGAGAAGATGAGGCTGCGGCCGATGTTGTACAGGACCTCGCGGAAGATCTCCGGGGCGAAGGTGACCGTACCGGTGCCCCAGCCGGGTTCGCCCATGTGGTGGGTCGAAACGCCGAAGGGGAGGAGCGGCGTGTAGAGCACCTTCGCCTTCTTGGCGGCGTACTCGACACTGCCCATGGTGGTGTAGGAGTCGACGCCCAGGGGCACATGGTGACCGTGCTTCTCCATGCTGCCGACGGGGATCATGATCATGTCGTTGCCCGACTTGATGGAGGCGGCGACGTCGGTCCAGGGGATTTCGTTGAGATCGTAATGTTCTGTCATTGTGTTTCTCCTT
>CAWJHT010000059.1:0-81108 GCA_963842685.1 uncultured delta proteobacterium
TTGGCCCTGGTGATCAGCGGAATACTGACCCTCTATTACCTGCTGCTCAACATGGTCCGCACCCTTTTCCCCGGCCGCTTCAACGCCGGCCGGGAATCGATCGCAGGCTGACCTTATGACTACTTTCATCGTCACCGCCGGGATGATCATCCTCTTTGTGCTGGGCATCCCTGTGGGCTACTCGCTGGGCGTGGCCGGCTTGCTGGCTTATTTCAACGAGATGGGCAGCCGGGTGAACATCCCCATGCTGTCCCAGCGGATGCAGTACGGAGTCAACAACTTCCTCCTCCTGGCCATCCCCCTTTTCATCCTGGCCGCCAAGCTGATGAACACCGCCGGCATTACCACCCGGCTCTTCAACTTCGCCCGCCTGCTGGTCGGCTTCTTGCCCGGCGGCCTCGGGCAAGCCAACGTCGTGGCCAGCCTGATTTTCGCCGGCATGTCCGGCGCGGCCGTGGCCGACGCGGCCGGTCTCGGCCAGGTGGAATTGAAAGCCATGAGGGACGAAGGCTACGACGACGACTTCGCCGTCGCCGTCACCGCCGCCTCTTCGACTATCGGTCCGATCTTCCCGCCCAGTATCCCCATGGTCATCTTCGGGCTGGTGGCCGAGGTCTCCGTGGGACGGCTCTTCCTGGGCGGGGTGGTCCCCGGATTGACCATGGCCGTCGCCCTGATGATCATGGTGGCCCTCTACGCCCGGCGCAACCATTACCCCCGCACCCCCTTCCCGGGTTTTCGGGAATTGATCAAAGGGTTCACCCACGCTTTTCTGCCCATTCTCACCCCGGTCATCCTGCTGGGCGGCATCTGGTCCGGTCAGTTCACCCCCACCGAGGCGGCCGCCGTGGCCGTGGCGTATGCCTTTGTGCTGGGAGTGATCATCTATAAGGAAATCCGCCTGAAGGACCTGAGCCAAATCTTCATCGATACGGCGAGAGAGACCGCCGCCATCGGCATCATCATCTGCGCCGCCAACTTCTTCGGTTGGCTGCTCCTGCGCACCGGTCTGACCATCCAGGTCACCGCCGGCATCACCCAGATGACCAACGATCCCCTCGTCCTGCTCATCCTCCTCAACATCTTCCTGCTGGTCATCGGCTGCTTCATGGAAACCGTGGTGGCCATCCTGATCCTCACTCCCATGCTCATGCCGGTCATCGCCAAGGTGGGCATCGACCCGCTCCATTTCGGCCTGGTCATGGTGCTCAATCTGATGATCGGCCTCCTGACGCCGCCCTTCGGCGTCGTCCTTTTTGTCATGGCCGGGGTTTCCCGCTTGCCCTTCGAGCGGGTCGTCCGGGCCACGGTGCCATTCCTTGTCCCGCTTCTTGCGGTCCTGGTGCTGATCACCTTCTTCCCGCCGCTGGTCACCTGGCTGCCCACTCTGGTCATGGGAAAGTAAGTCAGATATTACCTGACGGCAGAGCTTTGCCATTGAGTTGATTTTGCATTTTAACAATTTCTGGCTACAATTTTTTCCTTGACTGCTCCCCTCTTAAGGAGTATCAGTCAACTGTAGTTATTCCACTGTAAACTCATCAACCTGACCCTTTAACCTCCAGGTGAAGAAAATGAGAAGGTGGGGTTACCAAAAACTGATCATGTGAAGCCTCCAAGGGAGTCCTAAAACTCTTTTGGAGGTTTTTCTATTTATTCCCCAATCAATCCAGGTTTAAATTCCATCTGATCTCCGCTCTCCCCTTGGCCATAGGCGCATCTTTAATGAATTGAAGATAGCCAAATCTCAATCTCCTTATTGCCCTGTCACCATGAATCGAGAAGTTTAACTAGTCAATTGTCTAACCTTTCTTTTCACAGGAGCAGTCGTAATGGACAGAATAGCGTTATTAAAAAAAGTTCGTCTTTTTTCCAACTTGAGCGAGGCGCATCTGAGCAGCATAGCCGAATTCTGTGTCGAACGAAGTTTCAGGGAGGGTGGTGTTATTATTAAACAGGGCAATTCCGGAATAGGCCTTTATGTCATCTGTTCCGGTAAGGTGAAAATTGTCAAGGAAACAGCCGGCGGTGAAAAACTGGATATTGCCGAACTCGGACCGGGAGATTTTTTCGGAGAAATGGCTGTCTTGGATAATGCCCCGAGATCGGCCGATGTTATTGCGCTTGAAGAAAGCAAATGCCTTGTTCTTTCGGCCTGGGATTTTAATGCCAGAATGAAGGTACATCCTGAAATTGCGCTGGAGATCCTGCCGGTCGTGGTTAAACGGTTCAGAGAGACAAACGAGAAGCTTTTGGCGCTTTCGCAACCATAGTCTTTTTCTGTGGCTTTTCAAATTGCTTTTTCCCAAGGATCGGGAAGCGGGTGTGTTACCTAGCGAGGAACGCTTTCGTAAACCGTGGATGAAAGGCCATTCATGAAAAAAACCAAACCTCCCGTGTTCAAAAGATCACTCTTTTCATGGGTTTTTTCCGGAAATATCAAAATCAAAGTTCTTTTGCTGATTATAGTCATCGCCACGGTTTTTGTCCGGGTACTTCCCCTGGAGATGCAGAAGCGAATTGTCAATCAGGCCATCAAGTTAGAGAAAATTGATCTTTTGTTTATTTATTGCGGCATCTATATAGCAGCGGTCATTCTTGCCAGCGGTCTGAAATTTCTCATCAACGTTATTCAGAGCGTCATCGGCCAGCGGGCGGCTGCCGATATGCGCAAAGAGCTTTACCACCATATTTTGACCCTGCCGTTAAATTTCTTCAGGCGAACACAACCCGGAATGGTGGTGACTTCGCTTATTACCGAACTTGCCACCGCCGGTGATTTTATAGGGATGGCGGTGGCTATTCCCGTTACCAGCATTTTGACCCTGGCCGCTTTTACCGGATATCTGATATGGTTAAATCCGCTTCTGGCGCTCCTGTCGCTTTCCACTTACCCTCTGGTTCTTTTTGTACTACCCTGGCTGCAGAAGAAGGCCAACCGTGAAAACAAACAACGGGTGGACACCGCCCGAGACCTGTCCAGCAAGATTGCTGAATCTATCACCGGAATCCATGAAATTCAGGGCAATGGGGCCTTCCGTATTGAAAACAGCAAATACGATCATCTGGTGGACAAGCTGACCCAAACCCGTATTCGCTGGAATATATTCCGGTTCGCCATCAAGGTCAGCAATAATTTTTTTAACAATTTAAGCCCGTTTATCATATTTATCCTGGGTGGTTATCTGGCCATTCAGGGGCAGCTGGAACTGGGTGCTCTGGTCGCTTTTTTATCTGCGCAGGAAAAACTCTATGATCCCTGGCGGGAGCTGATCGGTTTTTATCAGGCCTACCAGGACACCAGCGTCAGTTACAGACGGACAATGGAGTATTTCGATGCCGAGCCTGAATTTATCCTTGAGCCCCCGGACCGGAAACCCTTTGAACTGAATGGCAGCATTGAGGTTAGGAACTTATCATTTGAAACCGAGACCGGTGTTCGTTTGCTCGATGAGATTAACTTTTCCTTACAAGCCGGTGAACACATGGCCCTGGTCGGGTTTTCCGGCAGCGGCAAGAGTACCTTGGCTCTCTGTATAGGACAGCTTTACAAGTATACCGGCGGAAGTGTTTGTATCGATGATAAGGAAGTTTCATCGCTTACCAAGAGAGATATTGTGCAAAACGTGGGATTTGTTTCGCAGGCTCCCTTTATTTTTGACGGCACCATTGAAGAAAACCTGTTGTATGCCTGCAGGGCCAAGACGAGTTGCAACGGCGCCGCTCAAGAGAATGACATGCCGAATTTAGATGATATGATTGAGGTGTTGCAGCAAACGGGTATTTTTGTGGATGTTTTGAGGTTTGGCATGAATACGGTTCTGGCATATGATCATGATGAGGGACTGGTTTCCAAAATCATTCGGGTCCGTAAGGAATTCCAGCGCAATTACGGGAAAGGGCTGGCCGATTACGTCGAATTTTTTGATGCAAACCGATACCTTCATTATTCCAGCGTCTCCGAAAATCTTACCTTCGGCACGCCGAACCGGGATGATTTTTCTAAAAATAACTTATTGAAAAACGAGTATTTTAGAAAATTTCTGAATCAGGCGGACTTGACCCGGCCCTTGATGAGTTTGGGCGCTGATTTATCCAGGCAGACAGTCGACATTTTGGGCAATCTACCTCACGATGAGGTGTTTTTTCAACAAAGCCCCATTCTTGCGGACGAACTGGAGGACTATAAGCTGTTGGCCGAACATCTCAGAAAAACCAAGCTGCATCAACTGTCCGCGACAGATCAGGAAAAGCTTTTGGATCTGGCCCTCCGATTTACACCGGGCAAACATAAAATGGTTGCGTTGCCGGAAGTATTTGAAAACCTGATTCTGGAGGGAAGGGCGCTGTTTAGAGAAATGATTTCCCGGGATGATCCGAAGGCGTTCTCCTTCTATGATATGTCCGAATACATCTACTCTCAAACCATCTTAAACAACATCTTTTTTGGAAAAACCAAATCCGAAAATCCGCAGGCCCAGGAAAAAATCAACCAGAGTGTCATCCAACTGCTGATTGCCGAGGATCTCCTGGAGTCGATTATCAAGATCGGCATGAAATTTCAAGTCGGCAGCAAGGGAGACAAACTTTCCGGCGGGCAGCGCCAGAAGCTGGCCATTGCCAGGGTTTTTCTTAAAGATCCAAAGATCATGATTTTGGACGAAGCCACCTCGGCGCTGGACAACAATTCACAGGCGCGCATACAGAATTTGCTGGAAAGCCGCTGGAAGGGTAAAAGCACGATGATCGCTGTTGTCCATCGTCTGGATATCATTAAAAATTATGACCAAATTGTCGTAATGAAAACAGGAAAAATCGTTGAATTGGGAACATACGATGAACTAATGGCTAAAAAAGGGATGTTATATGAACTCGTCCATGGGAAAAAATGAAATCTTTTCATCCAGTGAGTTTGAAGAAAATCTTTCAATCTTACGGGAGATTAATTTTTTTTCGAAGCTGCCTCTGGAAATACTGAAAGTGCTGGCTTATCTCTGTACCCGTGAGAATTATAAAGCAGGGGATTATCTCTTTCTTCAGAATGACGACGATGGACAGGCATTTTATATCATTTCAGGCGTGGCCAGCCTGCTGCGTGAGGATGGTGGGCAAATTGTTGTGATCCGGGAGTTTACGGCAAACGCTTTTTTAGGGGGGCTGTCATTGCTGGGCAATGCCCAGCGGCTGTTTTCGCTGCAGGCTCGGACCGACATGACCTGCCTGATTCTGACCCGGCAAAAATTTACCAAGACAATGGAACAGTTCCCCGGTATCGTGCCGAAAGTTTTGCAGGCGCTGGTCAACAGCATCTCTTCATGGGAGAAAATATTTCTCGCTGAAATGGATGGAGGCTGTGATAACTGCCGGCAGAAGATTGGGGTCAGTCTTATACAGAGATGAAGCGTAGTCAAATATCATTCAAACTCAGAAACAATCTGGCAGAGCTCAAGGGGTTTGTTCAGCATCTGGAGGTGTTTGCCCTATCACAGGGGCTGTCTAAACAGAACGTCTTAAGAATCAATCTTTGTATTGAGGAGTGCTTTGCAAATATTGTATCCCATGGTTATCAAGACAATGAAGACCATTGGATCGAGATAACCCTTACAAGCGAAGATAAGAAATTTATTGTGTGCATCGAAGATGACGGCATTTCCTACAATCCGACCGCGACTGCGGCGCCGGACCTTACATCGCCAGTTGAAGAGAAAAAGATTGGAGGTCTGGGGGTTCATTTCATGAGACATTTTATGGATGATATTAAATACCAGCGCCATAACAATAAAAATGTTTTAGTGCTGACAAAAAACATATAAGGGAATTTTTGCAGTCGATCCACTCGCAGACAGAGAAACAGATCAATGTATGGAGGGACAGCATATGCAAATCAGAGAAGAAAAACAAAATGATATTCAAATATTTATTATCGACGGACGGTTGGATTCAAATACGGCCCCCGCATTTGAAGAAAAAGTTGGTGAAGTGATCGCAACGGGGGTTAAGTGGATGATTATTGATTTTAAAAATCTGGAGTACGTTTCAAGCGCGGGATTACGGGTAATATTAAAGACAACAACAGACCTGAATCGCCTGGAAGGAAAACTTGTATTGTGTTCCATGGCCGATTACGTCAAAGAGGTCTTTGAAGTATCCGGATTCGACTCTTTTCTGTCCATTACGGGCAGTCGTGATGACGCACAGAAACTATTTTAATCAAGCAGGCTGATCATGTATTTTTCGCCTGCTTTCTTTTGACAGGTGATTCTTCCTTTGCCACATGAACGGCGACCAGCGCCACATCATCGTCCTGTTTAGCGCCATCCTGATAGTTTTTCAAAGTTTCGAACAACACATCACAGACTCGCTGTGCATTGAGATCCACAAGCCCGCTCAGGGTCTGCTTGATGCGTTCCAGTCCAAATGGCTCACCATTCGCGTTACGACAGTCTAACATGCCATCCGTATACATCAGCAGTGTCGTACCGGGCGATAATACGACACTTCGCTGGTCGATCACGATATTCTCCATCAATCCGAGCGGAATGCCTCTGCTATGAGGCAGACGTTCCACTCTTGCATCTGTTGTGAGGACAAGCGGCGGCTCATGACCAGCGCGCGCATAATTAAGTTCACGTGTCTCAAGGTTCAATATCCCATAAAGAACCGTCACGAATTGAGTCGTTTTATGCATGCGCGTAATATGCCTATTAACCAGCTCTATCACTTCACCAGCAGAAATGCCTTTATCCGCTTCAGCCATGATCAAGGCATGGGTCCGCGCCATGAACAATGCGGAGGGCACACCTTTATCTGCCACATCGCCTATCAATAAACCCATCTTATCATCACCGATCCTGAAAACATCGTAAAAGTCGCCACCAACATGGCGCGCGGGTAGGATGCACGCGCCAAAACTGAATCCATCCACTTCCGGCAGTTCATCAGGCAGAATACTACGTTGAATGTCTGCTGCCAATTGAAGTTCATGTTCGAGTCGTTCTTTTTCAATCAGCTGTGCCAGCGTAAATTCTTGAAAGTGAATATTAGTCTCTCTGAGCCGGCCTGTTATCATATCCAAAAAGTTTCTTGCTAAGGGAGGGACTTTTCGGAAGATATTCTGGAGATCGGCATAATTGATCCTCGTCAAGTCGCACCTTTCTCTGGCATAGACTGAGGCGGTGCGGTAACCGTCGGAAAAATACCCCATTTCGCCGATGATTTCGCTGGGTCCTACAAAAGCCAAAGAAAAAGTTTCGCCATAATCTCCCGAACGACACACCTCGGCACGGCCATTGGCCAAGATGTAAAAACAGTCGCCCTTTGTATTTTGACTGATGATTTCTGCTCCCTCTTCCAGGGATATTTCCGTAATGAAGGGGGTGATATGGGTCAGCTCCTCCGGGCTGATATCGGCAAAGAGGGGACAGGAGGCGAGGCGATCAAGACGCTGACGTGACAGGGCACTAGTGAGCTCCTGCGATGTGATGGCCCCTTCCTGCAATTGCAGTAACTCTCCCAACCTGATCCTTTGACCTTCGGCCTGGAGTTGATCCTGAAGAGCCAAAGCTTCTTCCAGGCGAGCCGGATCAAGGCACAGATATTGGCCAATTTTTTTGAGAGATGGATACTGTTTGTCATCTTTCGTCAAATCGATTTTTTTCATGATGCCACCTCAATCATTTGTTAACGCACAAGATAATCTATCCTCTCACCATATACAATCTTGATTTTGCAATTGTTCGTTGCCATTGCGCTCCATGTGGGATATTCCGGGAACACGATACCAATTATTTTCTTGATCAAATTGGCCCTATCATAAAAAAAATAGATCGGTATAATAGGCAAGAAATTTAGTGGAGTCATCATCTAAAAAAATCAGAAAGGGAACTCATACTATGAAAGTTGGGCTTGTTGGATGGCGTGGTATGGTTGGTTCGGTTCTTCTTCAGCGGATGCGGGAAGAGAATGATTTCAGCGGGATAGAGCCGGTATTTTTCTCAACTTCCCAGGCAGGGCAGCCTGCTCCGATGAACGCCGGAATGTTGAAAAACGCATCGGACATTAAAGAGTTGAAGAAACTCGACACGATCATTACCTGCCAAGGTGGGGATTATACGAAAGCAGTTCACCCGGAATTGCGCAAGCAGGGCTGGCAAGGGTACTGGATCGACGCCGCATCGACACTGCGAATGGAAGATAATGCGGTTATTATTCTTGACCCGGTTAACCGTAACGTCATTGATGCTGCGCTAAGGAAAGGGCAAAAAGACTTCATCGGTGGTAATTGTACTGTTAGCTTGATGTTAATGGGTTTGGGCGGCCTGTTCCGGGCCGGGCTGGTGGAGTGGCTTACTTCCATGACATACCAGGCAGCAAGCGGTGCCGGAGCCCCCAATATGCGCGAACTGCTTGCCCAGATGGGCGTATTGAACGGTTCGATTGCCAAGCTGCTCACTAACCCGTCATCGGCCATCCTCGATATCGACCAGAAAGTTACCGATACTCTGCGCAGCGATGTGATGCCGAAGAAGGAGTTCGGCTATCCGTTGGCTGGAAGCCTGCTGCCCTGGATCGACCGGGAAGTGGAGGACGGCCAGAGCCGCGAGGAGTGGAAGGGATTTGCCGAGACCAATAAAATTCTCGGCTCTTCCACGCCGATCCCCGTGGACGGCATCTGCGTCCGGATCGGCGCAATGCGATGCCACAGCCAAGCGTTAACCATCAAACTGAACAAGGACGTACCGATCCATGAAATAGAGAACTTGATTGCCAATGACAATCAATGGGTCAAGCTCATACCCAACACGAAGGCCGACTCTTTGGCGCACCTCACCCCGGCGGCGGTTTCCGGTCTGTTGACCATCCCTGTCGGTCGCGTCCGCAAGATGAAAATGGGACCCCAGTATCTGTCAGCTTTTACCTGTGGTGACCAACTCTTGTGGGGTGCTGCTGAGCCGTTGCGCCGGATGTTGCGAATCCTGGCAGAAAAATAAGGATCTGGAAATCTAAAATCAGTAGTTCATCGATTGAGTTGAAGAGGGTCTGGCATGAAAAAATTATACTTGTCGGATAGTGATCGCAAGATCGGTGGCGTCTGTGGCGGTATTGGAGAATACTTTGATAAAGATCCCACCCTGATAAGAATTCTCTTTATACTGGCCATTCTATTTTCATTCGGCTTTGGTATTCTCGCCTACCTGGCAATGTGGCTGATTGTGCCGAAGAAGCCTAAGACCTTGCAATGACTTTTAATGACACATCTTCGGATTAAAAATTAACGTTCTCACCGCCCTTCAGGTTCAGAATCTGGCGCGTCTCGTCGGGCGTAGCGATCTCGCGGTTTAAGGCTTCCAGCACAGTCCGGATCCGTGTGACCTGCTCGGCATTGGACGCAGCCATGCACCCAGGACCAATCCACAACGAGTCTTCCAATCCAATGCGCACGTGCGAACCCATGGCTGCACCGATGGTTGCCAAGGGAATCTGATTGCGACCCGCACCCAGAATCGACCATTGATACTGATCACCGAACAGGCGATCGGCGGTTCGGCGCATGTGCAGCAAGTCTTCGGGGTGGGGTCCGATGCCTCCCAGAATGCCGAACACCGATTGAATAAAGATCGGCCCCTTGACCAGACCTTTTTCTGCAAAATACGACAAGTTGTAAAGATGGCTGATGTCATAGCATTCGAACTCGAAACGAGTCCCATTTTCCGAGCCACGGCGCAAAATCGTCTCGATATCTTTATAGGTGTTCTTAAAAATCAGATCCCGACTGTTTTCCAGGTGCTGCCGTTCCCATTCATGCTTGAACTCATTGAATCGATCAAGCATCGGAAACAAACCAAAATTCATCGAGCCCATATTCAGCGATGCGAGTTCCGGCTTGAAAGTCATGGCCGGGCGCATGCGCTCTTCGACCGTCATGTGGGGGCTGCCGCCGGTCGTGATGTTCACCACGGCATGGGTCGCTGCTTTGATCTGTTCAAGAAAGGGGCGAAACGACTCAGGGTCTTGCGAAGGACGTCCGTTTTTTGGATCGCGCGCGTGTAGATGCAGAATCGCAGCGCCCGCTTTTGCCGCATCAATGGCAGACTGGGCAATCTCGTCGGCCGTCACTGGAAGACAAGGCGACATGCTCGGTGTATGAATTGCGCCCGTCGCGGCGCAAGTAATAATGACTTTAGATGTACTGGCCATAGGGATGCCTCCGGATTTTTTTATCGTTCAATGCATACGCGCTGAAGTGATCGCGTGAATTCCGTTACTCAGCAGTTTTTTTATGAGCCGCCAACGCCATCAGTCGGCGATCCCGCCACAGACGTCGGGCCAACAACTGGTCTTTGGGCAGAACCTTGCGCCGCTCACCCTCAAGTTTAGCGATCAAAGCTTCGGACCATGGCTCGGTTGATGTCTGCTCTTCTGCAATGGACTGGTACATGCCTCCAAACCGATGGGCATAGTCGGCCAAACCGTCCGGCGCATTCAGATCAATCGTTTCAAAAGGGCCCATGAACGACCAGCGCAACCCCAATCCATCGCGAACCGTCACATCCAGCCCTTCGGCATCGACATAGCCCTGCTCGACCAACTTGAATGCCTCGCGCAGCAGTGCGCCCTGCAAACGGTTCAGGATAAAACCTTTGAGCTCACGGTGGATTTTGACAGGCTTTTGACCCACACTTTGCATCACGTCCATAGCCTGCTGAACAACTTTTGCATCCGTCCACGGTGCGCCGCAGATTTCAACCACCGGCACCAAGTAGGGCGGATTGACCGGGTGCGCGATCAGGCAGCGTGCCCGGCCCGGCAAGTCTTCCGTGAACGCGGACGCCGGAATACTTGAGGTTGAGCTGGCCAGCACAGTCGTCGGGGATGCGATCTTGTCCATCCGGCCGAAAATCTCTTTTTTCATCTCAACGCGTTCGGGAAGGCTTTCCTGCACATACTCGGCGCCCGCCAACACTTCTTCAAGTGTCCGGCACCCACTAATGACGTGCAATCAAAGCCTTGGGGTCATCGATGAGCCCAGCAGCCTTTAAGTCGGCCACCTGACTCGCAATCAATGTCAACGCATTGCCAACGGCTTTAGGATCCCCATCCCACATTTTGACTGTATGGCCGCCACGGGCAAAGACGATGGCCCATGCCTGCCCGATTAAACCTGAACCGACGACTGCAATATTCATTTTCGTATCCTCTTATCGACTAGATCAGCGACTGCGTATAGCCGTCAACCACAAGTTCCTGACCAGTGATGTGCCGCGCATAGTCGCCGGCGGCAAAAAGCACCATATTAGCGATATCTTCCACCGAGACCATCGACCCCATCGCCGCCTGCGACTCGTAGACACGCGCGATCTCCTCAAGGGGCTTGCCAAGGGATTCGGCCTTGGCCGCGATGACCGCGCGAATACGCGGGCCGTCGACCGCACCGGGCAAAATGGCGTTGACCCGAATCCCATCAGCCGCCAATTCAAGCGCGAGCGATTTGGTAAAACCCACCACGGCCCATTTCGACGCGGCATAAGCCGATCGACCCGGAAAACCCAGATGCCCGGCAGCCGACGACAGGTTGATCATGCTCGCGTTTTTGCCGCGCCGCAATCTTGGCACTGCCAAGCGGGCACACAAAAACTGTCCGGTGATGTTCACGGCAAGCGTACGATTCCAGTCGGCCAGATTCAAATGTTCAACCGTACCGGTCGGCCCGGCGATCCCTGCATTGTTCACCATCACATCCAGGCCGCCTAACTGAGCATCCACCTGCGCAAACAAGCGCTCGACACTCTGCTCGTCGGAGACATCGGCCACCGCAGTCATGATTCCCGGCAAAGAGTCTTGCGTCTGGCGCAAACTTTTTTCATCGATGTCACACACCAGCACCTTGGCACCCGACTGCACGAACCCACGCGCGATCGCCAATCCGATCCCGCTCGCGCCCGCGGTGACCAATACCCGTTTTCCTGCCAGAGAAGCATCTTTTAACAACATCGTTACACCCACAATGCCAAATTGAAGGAGCGCCTCCGGCCTTTTGGGCCGGAGGCCGGAGAGGGGCTAATTACTGAACAGCCATCTGGGAAACCAGAGGGCAATGTCGGGAAAGAACATAATCAGGAGAAGGGCAATGACTTGGATGACCATAAAGTCCAGCATCCCACTGTAAATCGTAGACATCTCCCACTGCGGAACGACCGCTTTGAGGTAATAGGCCGACATGGCGACCGGGGGGGACAGGAAGGCCGTCTGCAGGTTTACGGCCGTGAGGATCCCAAACCAGACCAGGTCAAACTTCAAAGCAATGACCAGAGGCATGAAGATGGGCAGGAAGAGATAAATGATGGCCGGCCATTCAAAAGGCCACCCCAGGAGGAAGATCAGGACCATGATGATCAGGAGCATCACAAAGGGCGGCAACGGAAGCGCCAGTAAGGTTCTGGTCATCCAATCCGCCGACCCGAGCCGGGCAAACACCGCACCGAACACGTTGGAGGCCACGCCGAGAAAGATCACCATACTGGTGGTTTGAAGTGTGCCGATAGCCGCGTTCCTGAATTTCTCCCAGGTGAGCTTTCGGTAGGCCAGGGCCAACACCAGCGCGCCAACCGATCCCATGGATGCGGCCTCTGTGGGAGTGGCCAGCCCGCCCAAAATGGTTCCGAGGGTTCCGGCAATGAGGACCCCCAGAGGGACCATCCCTTTAAGAAATTCCAGCCATTTTTCCTTGTTGGAGGCCAGCCGCTCTTCCATCGGCAGGGGTGGACCCAGCGCGGGATTCAGGTAACTCCGAATCAGAAGGTAGGCAACATACAGGGAGGCAAGTACGAACCCGGGTCCAAAGGCGGCGGCATACAGTTTGGCAACGGACACCCCGAGAACCGGTCCCATGACGATCAGCATAACGCTGGGGGGGATCAGGATGCCCAGGGTTCCCCCGGCCGTGATGGCTCCGGCGCTAAGCCGAGGGCTATAACCACATTTGATCATAATCGGGGCAGCCATGATTCCAAGAACCGTCACCGCGGCGCCCACGATCCCCGTGGCCATGGCGAAAACGGTGGCGGTCAATATGACTCCCAGATAAAGCGAGCCTTTCAAAGGGGCCAGAAGATACCGGAAGGCCTTGAACAGACGCTCCATCAATTCCGCCTGCTCGGTGATATACCCCATGAAAATAAACAGAGGGACCGCGGCCAGGATTTCTTCCTGCATAAAACCGAAAGTCTGAGAAACCATGAGATGAAAAACCATATTGCCGAACGCTGCATATCCAAAGATCAGCGCAACGAAAATCAGGGTGAAAGAGATCGGGAAGCCGATAAAAATCACCGCGAGAAGAAAAATCAGCATCACCATGCCTAGAAGTTCATTGCTCATTTCCATTCCCCTTTCTTCCAGGCATAAACACTTTTGATGAATTCCGAAACACCCTGGATGATGAGCATGGCTGCCGTCAAAGGAATGACCGCTTTAAATGGATAGATGATCGGCATCCAAGGACTATTGGCGGCCTTCTCATGGGTGATCCAGGAATGGGCCGCATAATCGATTCCCGCAATCAAATACAAGATCATCGCCGGAAAGAAGAGAACCAGGTACAAGATGGCGTCGATTTTTCCTTGTTTTTGCGGCGACCATTTGCCGTAGAGCAGATCCGTTCGAATATGCCCTTTCTTCAAAAGGGTGTAGGCCGCTCCCAGCATGAAAATCGCACCATAGAGCATGTAGGTGACATCATACGCCCATTCCGTCGGAGCATTAAAAAAATAACGGGCGATGACCTCATAGGCCACGCCGCCGACCAGCGGATAGACGAGATAGGAAAGGATTCTGCCGCCCCAGTCGGATAACCGGTCAATTTTTTCAACCCATTTCAAGTAGGATTCCAATTTTTTACCTCCAAAACCTCACCTCAAAGGGATCAAAGCGCTAATCAAAGGGGTCAGAGCGAAGCTTTGGGTAGGCTCTGACCCCTTTGAGCGGACGTTTGTTTATCTCTCTTCCTTCCTTAAGGTTTCTGAACTTTATAGGGGTTCGCTTTTTTCCAGTAATAATCGGCAGTCACTGTCATAGGGAGGTTCGTTCAACCGCTTATAGGGAACAATCCGCTGGGCATACGCCTTCTGCGACTGATAGACTTTGTTGAAGAAGGGATTTTCCTTGCTGTGTTTTTCGGCCACCTTATCCCATGCTTTTATAACTTCAGCCAAAATCTCATTCGGTGTTTCCATGACTTTCACATTATGTTTGGTAACCAGCGTTTCCAGGTCTTTCGAATTCTGCAATTTTATGGCCGCATCCCACCAGGTTTGGGTAGCCATGGCAGCAGTATTCAATGATCGCCTTCAGGTCGGCAGGCAGCGGATCCCATTTGCTCTTATTGATGAGAACGTCCATGATCCCTGTGGGTTGGTGGATTCCCGGCAGATAATAGTATTTGGCCACGTCCTGGAATCCCATGGCCATATCGGAGGATGGTTCGCTGAACTCGCCGGCATCGATGACGCCTCTCTGCAGAGCCGGAACGATTTCACCGCCGGGTAGAATCACAACGGTCATCCCCAGGGCCTTAAATACCTCTGCCGCCATGCCGCCGGCGCGAAATTTAATCCCTTTGAAGTCCTTTACGGTTTTAATCGGCTTCCGGAACCACCCCTGAGGTTCAGCAGGTTTCTCCTGCAGAGGCGAATAGACACCACGTTCATCTTCAATTCATTCTGGAGAAGTTCGTTGTAAAGCTCCTTGCCCCCGCCTAAATAATACCAGCCCGTGAAATCCCAGGAATCCATCCCAAAGGGGCCGCCGGCCACACTGCCGAATAAGGTTGCTGCGGGGTGTTTCCCAAACCAGTATCCCGGCCAGGCATGCCCCATATCCAAAATCCCTTTGTTCACCGCGTCGAGAACTTCAAAGGCGGGAACTATGGCGCCGGTAGCCAGGAGGGTGATTTTGATCCGTCCCCCCGAAGCCTTTTCCACGATTTCCACAAATTTTATCGGGTTTTGATGATGGAAATCACCGGCTGTCCAGGTGCTCTGCATCTTAAAAGTATAGGTCTGTTGCTGGGCATAGGCTGAAATGCCAAAAACCATAGCGAACCCTAAAACCACAAAAATGACGAAAAGCTTCTTCATTACCATACCTCCTTTAATTGATGGATGTTCCCGAAAGGACCCGTTGGTGAAACGCGGCTAAAAAAATTTTAGCCTGCCGAGACGCATCACCTCCCTCCCCCGATGAATTTTGGCCATGAAGCGAGTTAAAGCATGAATTGGTGTAATCTGAATTCTCAGTAGTTCACATATTATTGTGAGGATAAAACTTCGTTTTTGGTAAGGCATTGTTTTTGAAGAGTGTGAAGTATAAGCAGCAACGGACTTGCATGTCAAGGAAATATTGGCCGTAAGATATCACTTGAAATTCCTCTTCCGCTATGAGATTGACCCTCTTATAAGGAGGTGGAAAAGATGAAGGCGGTCGTCATTGAAAAACCCGGTTCCTTTCAAATCAGAGAATTCCCCTATCCCCATCCCGGTGAAGGAGAGGTTACCCTTGACGTGAAGGCCTGCTGCGTCTGCGGCACGGATCGCCATCTTCTCGATGGTGAATTCAAAGGAGCCGTTTATCCCCTGATTCCGGGTCATGAATTTTCCGGTGTGGTCAGAGAGGTTGGAGCGAAGGTGACCCATGTCAAACCGGGCGACAGGGTTGCCGTTGAACCTTTCATTTCGTGCGGGTACTGCTTTTACTGCAAAGCGGGAAAGACCAACCATTGTCTCAATGGAATGGTGATCGGCCATACCAAATCCACGGAAATGAAGCTTGACGGCGGATTCTCCGAACAGGTGGTGGTTTCCGTAAGAAATCTTATTCCTCTTGCCGATCATGTCTCCTTCGAGGCCGGATCGTTCATCGCCAACCTGGGGACGATCGTTTACGCACTCCGGAGAACACAGCTTCAACACGGGATGAAGGTGCTGGTTTTCGGGACAGGGGCGAACGGCTTGATCTTGGCGGAACTCGCGAAGAAATCGGGGGCCGCAACGGTTGTCGTCACCGGAAGAACGAAAAGCCGTCTCGACGTGGCTTTGGGAATGGGGATCGATGAAACGGTTGTGGCCGACGACTCCCAGGAAAAGAACCTCCGGCGGATCGCGCCGCGGGGCTTTGACGCGATCTTCGAGACGACAGGGGCTGCTCCGATTGTGGAGCGGGCTTTTAAATACATCGCCCCGGGAGGGAAAATCGTCATCTACGGTATTGTCCCGCCTGACCAGAACGTCCGTATAAACCCATTCGACATCTGTCGGAAGGATCTTCAGGTCATCGGAAGCTTCTCTTCGGTTAACGCCTGCATCATTGCCCAGGAATTGCTTGCCAGCGGGGTTATCAGGGTCGAGCACCTCATTTCTCACCGGTTTTCTCTGCCGGAATGGGGAAAAGCGGTTGAAACGTCCAAGGATCCGGCTACATGCATGCGGGCCATTATTCTCATGCCCTGATCCTGCTTTTTCGCAGCTTCCTTTGAGTCTTTGGATTCTTTCCCGATCCGGAACAGCGCCGAGGGATTCCATGGCTAATAGCGCAGCCCCCCGGTTCGAAACCTCCTGTATCCGGATTAAGCCCGACTTTCACATTGATGATCTCATCCCCCCTCCGCGGGGGTAAAGATGAAGACCTCGTCGCCGTCGTTCAACGGATGGCCGGTATCCACCCGTTGTCCGTTGATCAGGACCATCAGCTGTACATCCGGGGCAGGGCGAGTCTCCCGATCAACCAGCCGGCCGTGGCCCCGCCATCGATCTCCAGCGGAAACGCCCTCCTGCCCTCCGGTCCGTAATCCGCGAGAAACCCGAACAGCTCAACGGCGATTCTCATGAAAGGCCTCGCGATCAGGGGGTCGGCAAACCCAGTTCCTCAAGCTTGGCCGCGGTGGGGATGCCCTGTGCGGTCCATCCCCGGGCTTCATAGTATTCATCGAGCATCCGCTCGAGCTCGACGACCCTGTCCTTGCTGGGGCCTTCCGCCTGAGGCTCCCGGAGCAGCCGGATGGGGAGCGTGTCATTGCGTCGGTCAAATCCCGCCCTGACCATAAACAGCCGCTCGGCGTTCAGGATGCGCTCGCCGGCGGTTGTAAGCTCTTCCAGGGTGTACTCGGCGCCGGTGACGGCGTTCAGGTATTCCAGGATGCCGTCGGGCAGGATATCGAGATCCTGGCGCAGCAGGTTGCGGATGCTGAACATGATGCAGATGCCGGTTGCATCGATCAGGCTGAAGACGTCCTGCCAGCGTTTGACGAGGCTGCCTTTTCCTTTCCACTCATGGCGGTCGGTCGGCTGGGGGATGCCCACCATCTCCGTATAGCCCATGTGGGCCCGGCAATGTGAGGCCCCGATGGGGGAGGTGGCGTAGGCCAGCCCCATGCCCTGAAGCCCGCGCGGATCGTAGCCGGCCAGTTCAAGCTTTTTGGATACCATCGCCAGTTCCGGATGGCCGTATCGCTCGGCCAGCCGGTAGCTGCCTTCGGCGAGCTGGTCGCCGAATCCCTCTCGCAGGCCGGTCATCCTCGTCAGTTCGACCAGCCGCGATCCGTCCCCCCAGCGCACGGGTTTGGCCGTGTGGCCCTCATCGATGATGCCGCGTTCGTAGAGCTCCATGGCACAGGCGATGGTCACCCCCATGGTCATGGTGTCGAGCCCCAGCTCATTGCAGATGTAGTTGGCCTTGGTGACGGCCGCCAGGTTGTCCACCATGCACATGGAGCCCAGGGCGAAACCGGTTTCGAATTCCGGCCCTTCTCCCTGACCTGCAAACTCGGCCGGCTCCGTCACCCGGGTGACCCGGCCGCAGGCAATCGGGCAGGCCCAGCAGGCGCTGGTCTTTTCCAGGTACTTTTCCGTCAGGGTCTGACCGCTGATGGCCTGCCAGCCGTCGAACGTGCCTCTCTGGTAGTTCCTGGTCGGCAATACGCCGTGCTTCTGGGTCAGAGGGACCATGACTCCGAGTGTTCCGTGCTGACTGAGCGGCGACGGATGGGCCTTGGCCGCCTCCCTGAATTTGCCCATCACCCGCGCCTGGATCTGATCGAACCGCTCCTGGTCGGCCACCCGGACCTTGGTGCTGCCGCGGACGACGACCGCCTTGAGGTTTTTCGACCCCATCACGGTGCCCACCCCGCCCCGCCCGGCCGCGCGGTCCTTGTCGTTCATGATGCAGGCAAACAGGACCCCCCTTTCGCCCGCGGGGCCGATGCAGGCGACGCGGGCCTTGGGGTCGGTCTCCAAGAGCAGCCGGTCCGTCGTTTCCGGAACCTCAAGCCCCCACAGGTGGGCGGCCGGGCGCAGCTCGGCATGGCCGTCGTTGATCCAGAGATAGACCGGTTCTGCGGCCTTGCCGCCGATGATCAGGACGTCGAAGCCGCACAGTTTGAATTCCCTGGGAAAGCGCCCGCCCGAATTGGAGCAGGTCAGGGAGCCGGTCAACGGGCTTTTGGTCGTGACCATGTAGCGTCCGCCGGTGGGCGTCGTCGTTCCGGTCAGGGGACCGGTGGTCATGATCAGGATATTTTCGGGTGAAAGCGCATCGCAGCGGGGATCGAGAAGTCGATTCAAAAAATAGATGCCCAAACCGCGTCCGCCGACATAATCCCGGGCCACCCCGGGATCCAGCGGTTCCGTGTCGATTCGGCCCGAGGATAGATTGACTCTCAGGATTTTACCCTGCCAACCGAACATATGTCATCTCCTGTTCAATATTCTTAGATCTGAAATTTCTCTTTTTCTTCGAGGTTCTTCGGCATGTTGTCGACCACCCGTCGGCTGACGTTTTCGATGTCGGCGGTCAGGGCGCTGCATGCGCCTTCACAGTCCCGGGCTTTCAGGCAGTTGAAGATTTCCCGATGGCTTTTAACGGCCTGATCCGATGCACGGGAAAAGAGGGTATCGACCTGGTACTTCAGGTATATCAGATCAATTCAGGGTAATGTTGTCAAGAACTTTTTGAACCGCACCATGTCCCTTATCCGCTCAGAAAAACGGTGAGGAAAAGGCCTTGACAACGAAGCAGGGCTCGGATAGGTATTTTTACTTTTCGGATTCGAAAGGGTTGAAAAGAAAGAGATGAAAAAGAAGATACGGAGCTCGGAAGAGCTCTTTTCAGGGATGACCGGGGCCTATCCGCGAGCGATGTTCCAGGCGGTGGGGTATCGCCGTGATGAGCTCAAAAAACCGGTGATCGGCGTCGTCAGTTCCTGGTCGGAGATGCACCCGGGCAGTTATCCCAACAAGGAACTGGCCCAGTTCGTCAAGGCAGGGGTCTGGGCGGCCGGCGGCACACCGGTGGAATTCCATACGATCGCGGTCTGTGATGCGGTCGCGCAGGGGCAGCGGCATGCATTACGTCCTTCCCAGCCGCGAGGTCACGGCGGCGGAGATCGAAGTGATGGTCGGGGCGGGCGGCTTCGACGGCCTGGTCCTCATCCCCGCCTGCGACAAATCGCCCGTGGGAATGCTGATGGCGGCGGCGCGCCTCAACATCCCGACGATCTTCCTCCCCCCGGGGCCGATGCTCTCCCATTTCCAAAACGGAGAACAGCGGGTCCTGTGCGACATCAAGGAGTCGATGGGGGCGTTGAAGGACGACAAGATCACCGCAGAGGAATTCGAGGCGATTGAGGAGGATACCTGCGCGACAGCCGGTGTCTGCGGGATGATGGGAACGGGAAATACGATGGGGTGTCTCATCGAGGCCATGGGGATGGCCCTGCCGGGAACCGCGACGACGCCCGCGGTCTATGCGGCCAAAAGACGGCAGGCCAAGCGGACCGGCGAGCGGAGCGTCGCCCTGGTCAGAGAAAATATCCGCCCCCGCGCAATCCTGACCCGGGAGAATCTCCTCAACGCCGTCCGGTTTCTCATGGCCGTCGGCGGTTCGACGAACGCCGTCCTTCATCTCCCCGCCATTGCCGCAGAGGCGGGTTTCACGCTCACACTCGCAGGAGATCGACGAAATCTCCAGCAGCGACCCCCTGCATCGCCAAGTTCAAACCTTCCAGCAAGTATACCTTCTGGGACTTCTTCGAGGCCGGAGGCGTGGGCGCCGTCCTTGGAGAACTGAAGCCCCTTCTCAATCGGGAGGTCATGACGGTCACCGGGGAAACGATCGACGCCTATTTCGGCGCGGTGAAGAACCGCGAGATCATCCGGACGCTGGAAAACCCCCTGCAGCCCCAGGGCGGCATCGTCATCCTCCGCGGCAACCTGGCGCCCGACGGGGCGGTCGTCAAGGTCAGCGGCATCCGGGGCGTCAAGCCGCGCCACGTGGGAACGGCAAAGACCTTCGACTCCGAGGAAGAGGTGATGAAACAGATCATGGAAAAGAGCGTCTCTCCCGGAGATGTCCTCGTGATCCGCTACGAAGGGCCGCGCGGCGGTCCCGGAATGCGGGAGATGTCGATTCCGGCGGGCATCCTGACCGGCATGGGGCTGGGGGAGAGCGTCGCCATGGTCACCGATGGACGTTACTCCGGCGCCACGCGCGGTTTCTGCATCGGCCACGTCGCCCCGGAGGCCCATGTGGGAGGCCCGATCGCGGCGGTCCGGGACGGCGACCAGATCGAGATCGACATTGTCCGATAAGAAACTGAACCTCCTGCTGCGGCCGGAGGAGATCGCCGCCCGTCTGAAGGCGATTCCGCAGCGGCCGGCGCCGGTCGACGCCGGATTTCTCGGCCTCTACTGCCGTCACGCGGCGCAGGCGGACAAGGGCGCCGTCTTGGGAACCAAAGATGACGACCTTGCAAAAAAGTGACAAAAGCCTTGAATTTGAGACGCAGCGGAAAAGGAGTGAGAGAGCATGGCCAAGGCATTAAAAATCAACGCCCGCGACAATTGCGCGGTCCTTTTAGCCGATGTCAAGAAGGGCGAAACGGTGGAGGTGCGCACCGAAGCGGGGGTGTTCAGTCTGAACGCCCGGTGTGCGATCGCATTCGGTCACAAGATCGCCCTCGTGAGTCTTGCCGCCGATCAGCCGATCATCAAGTACGGCGAAGAGATCGGCAGGGCCCAGACGGCGATCGAGGCCGGCGACTGGATCCATCTGCACAACGTCTATTGCCGGCGGGGCCATGAAAATCAGGAGTAGCGGGAGAAATTTATGAAGACCTTTCAAGGATACCGAAGATCTCAGGGATTGCCGGGCGTCCGGAACGCGGTCGCCGTCATCCCCTCGGTCTTTTGCGCCAATACGGTGGCCAGGCGGATCGCCGAACACGTCGCCGGCGCGATCGCTTTTTGTCATCCCGTCGGCTGCAGCCAGGTCGGCCTGGATCTGGAACTGACCGCCCGCGGCCTGAAGGGGCTGGGAAGGCACCCCAACTTTTACGGGGTCGTCGTCGTCGGCCTCGGCTGCGAACGTCTCCGCGCCCGGGAACTGGCGGACAGCATCGCCGCCGCGGGAAAACCGGTCGAGATGCTGGTGATCCAGGAGGAGGGAGACACCCTGAAGGCCATCGAGAAGGGGGTCGTCTTCGCCAGCCGTCTGGTGGAGGAGGCCTCCCGTCAGACCAAAGAGGCTTTTCCCCTGTCCGACTTCTCATTAGGCCTCAAGTGCGGCGGAACGGACGCCACCTCGGGACTCGCCGCCAACCCGGCGCTGGGATGGGTCACCGACAGGGTCGTCGAGGCCGGCGGCCGGGCGATCTTCACCGAAGTGACGGAGCTGATCGGGGCGGAACAGATCCTCGCCGGCAGGGGCAGGACCCCGCAGGTGGCCGGAGAAATCCTGACGACGATCGGCGCCATGGAAAAGAGGCTCTCCGCCGCCACGGCGAGCGCGGAGTTCAAACACCGCTCGGCCCTGATCTCGCCGGGAAACGAAGACGGAGGGGTCACGACGGTCGCCGAGAAGGCCCTCGGCGGGATCTACAAGGCGGGGACCGGACCGATCAGCGGCGTCGTCGCTTACGGCCAATACCCGGAAGGTCCGGGTCTCTATCTTCTGGACTGCGTCGGTCACGACGGAGAGGCGGTCACGGGTCTGGTCGCCTCCGGCTGCCAGGCGGTCGTCTTTACGACGGGCCGCGGGACGCCCACCGGCTTTCCCGGCGTGCCGGTCATCAAGATCACGGGAAACAGCGCCACGTTCGACCGGATGAAATTCAACCTCGATTTCAACGCCGGCCCGATCATGGAGGGAGCGACCATCGCGGAGGTGGGCGGGGAGCTGTTCGAGAAGATCCTCCGCGTCGCATCCGGGGAACCTTCCCGGGCGGAGCTGCTGGGGCACGACGAGCTGTTCTGCATCACGAGGATATAAGGGAAACGCGGACGGGGATTCATACCCCGTCCCGGAAAAAGGAGAACAATAAGAAACGGGAAATGTTCAACCCAAAACATGTACGAAGAAAAGGAGGTATCTTTTATGTTTAAACTGCACGGAGTGTATGCACCCATCGCGACGCCGTTCAAGGACGGCAAGATCGCCTATGACAAACTGAAAAAGAATCTGAAATTCTGGCTGGAATCCGACCTGTCCGGAGTCGTCGTCATGGGCTCCAACGGCGAGTTCGTCCTGCTGACGCCCGAGGAGAAGGAAGAGCTGACGCGGTTTGTCTGCAAGCAGGCGAAAGGGAAGAAACCGGTCATCACCGGGACGGGCGCCGAATCCACGGCGGAGACGATCCGTCTCAGTGAAATGGCCGCCAAGGCGGGTTCCGATGCGGTCCTCATCGTCACCCCGAACTACTACAAGGGGGAGATGACCGATCCGGTTCTGGCCCGCTTCTACACGGATGTGGCCGACGCCTCGCCCCTGCCGGTCATTCTCTACAACATGCCGCGCAACGCCGGGATCAACATCTCCGCGAAGCTCGCCGTCGAGCTGGCAAAACATCCGAATATCATCGGGATCAAGGACAGCGGCGGCAATATCGTCCAGATCGCGGACATGATCCGGAACGCGCCGGCCGGTTTCTCGGTCTTCGCCGGTTCGGCGAGCTACCTCTTCACGAGCCTCGCCCTCGGCGCCACGGGGGGAACGCTCGCCCTGGCCAATGTCTTCCCGAATGAATGCGCCCGTCTCCAGAAGCTCTTCGAGGCCGGAAAGATGAAGGAAGCCCGGGATCTCCAGATGATTCTCATCGACAGCAACAACGCGGTCACCGCCAGGTGGGGCATCCCCGGGCTCAAGGCCGCCATGGAGATGATCGGTCTGTACGGCGGAGATCCCCGCCCGCCGCTGCTTCCCCTGAAAGAGGCGGACCGGGAAGAGCTCCGGAAGGTCCTGACCAAGACGGGATTTTTCCCGAAGGCAGTATGGTTGACGACTTCCAAAACCGTTCACGACGCCGGACAATTCTGAGCGGTACAAGCTTGCAGAAACGAGGGGCCGTATCGGCCGTGCCGACCGCCAACCGGTAGCGGAATGCCGGACGGTCCCTCTTCTTCATCGAGACTCGGGGTTTTATAAAACCTTCACTCGTACCCTTACTCGCCCGAAGAGGACTCGCGCGACGGTGTCCTCGTCAGGAACCGCTCGTGAAATCTTCTTTCCACTTATTCCTTCATGTAATCTCCTGGATTAGACCATTTTACATATTTTTTATTGACAGCCGGCCTTCTGCCATGTTAGAGGCATCGGCAAAGGATTACCGATGCCGATGAATCAAATTTTCAACATCGAGGATATCGAGAAGAAGATCCTCCTCATCCTCCGGATTCTCCACGAGTCGCCGGAGCCGGTGGGCGCCCGTCTCATTTCCCGGCGCATGCAGGATCACGGGGTGACGCTGAGCGAGCGGGGGGTCCGCTACCACCTGAAGCTGATGGACGACCGCGGGCTGACCCGGCTCATCGGCCGGCATGACGGCCGGGCCATCACGGAGCAGGGAATCGAGGAGATCGGCAACGCGCGGGTCCACGACAAGATCGGCTTCGCCATCTCCCGCATCGAGATCCTCGCCTTCCGAACATCCCTCGATCTGGACCGGCGGCAGGGACTCATCCCCGTCAACGTCTCCTTCTTCCCCAAAAAGGTTTTCAAAAAGGCGCTGGAGCTGATGAAGCCCGCCTTCAGCGCCGGCATCCATGTCAGCGAACTGGTCGCCTGCGCCGACGAGGGCGACCGGCTCGGCGAGTTGACGGTCCCGGCGGGATATATCGGTTTCGCCACGGTCTGCAGCATCGTGGTGAACGGCATTCTCCTCAAGAACGGCATCCCGATGGATTCCCGGTTCGGCGGCATTCTGCAGGTCAAGGACGGCAAACCGCTGCGCTTCGTCGAACTGATCAACTATTCCGGATCATCCCTCGATCCGTCGGAGGTCTTCATCCGGGGAAGGATGACCTCCGTCCGGCAGGCGGCGGAGCAGGGCGAGGGGAAGATCCTGGCCAATTTCAGGGAGATTCCCGTTCCGGCGCTGAAGCTCGTCGATGAACTGATCACCAGACCTCCGGAACGCGGGAATCGGCGGGGTGCTCGCCATCGGCGAGATCGGCGAGCCGATCTGCCAGATCCCGGTCGACATGAACCGGGTCGGCATGATCCTCTACGGGGGGCTGAATCCCGTCGCCTGCGCCCACGAGACGGGAATCGAGGTGGAGAACCGCGCGATGTCCACCGTCATGGATTATCAGGAATTGCAGAATTTCTGGGAACTCTGCAAGAGCAGATAGAGATCACCGGAAGGCATTTCACTAAACACTTATTTAAGAAAGAGGAGGAAAAATGTTATGGCCAAGGTTAATCCGTTTGCGAGTAGCACAGAAGCAGCTCGATCAGTGCGCAAAGATACTCCATCTGGATCCCGGCATTCAGGCGATCCTGAGGGTTCCCTCGCGCGAACTCCACGTCTCGATGCCGGTCCGCATGGACGACGGCTCGGTCAAGGTGTTCCAGGGATTCCGCGTCCAGTACAACGACGCCAAGGGACCCTGCAAGGGCGGAATCCGTTTCCATCCCGACGAGACCATCGACACCGTCCGCGCGCTGGCCGCCTGGATGACCTGGAAATGCTCGCTCCTCGACCTGCCCCTGGGCGGCGGAAAGGGCGGCGTGATCTGCAACCCCAAGGAGATGTCCCAGGGCGAGCTGGAGCGGCTGTGCCGCGCCTACATCGACCAGGTCGGGCGGATCATCGGCCCGGAGAAGGATGTCCCGGCGCCGGATGTCTACACCAACCCCCAGATCATGGCCTGGATGATGGACGAGTATTCGAAGATCTCCGGGAAGAACCAGTTCGGCATCATCACCGGAAAACCGCTCGCCCTCGGCGGCTCCCCGGCCGCGGCGACGCCACCGCCCGCGGCGGCCTCTATCACGGTCCGCGAGGCGGCCAAGGAACTGGGGATCGACCTTTCCAAGGCCACGATCGCCGTCCAGGGTTACGGCAACGCCGGCTACTATGCGGCCTGCCTCGCCAAGACGATGTTCGGCTCCAAGGTCGTCGCCGTCAGCGACTCGAAGGGCTGCATCCTGTGCGACGGCGGGCTCGATCGCGGAGGCCGTCGGGAAGCACAAGGCGAAGACCTCCACCGTCTGCAACTTCTCGGGCGCCAAGGCGATCAGCGATAAGGAACTCCTCGAACTCGACGTGGACATCCTCTTCCCCTCGGCCCTGGAAAACGTGATCACCGAGGAGAACGCCCCGCGGATCAGGGCCAAGATCGTCGCCGAGCTCGCCAACGGACCCACGACACCCGAGGCCGACGAGATCCTCCACAAGAACGGCGTCCACGTGATCCCGGACTTCCTCTGCAACGCCGGCGGCGTGACCGTTTCCTACTTCGAGATGGTCCAGAACTTCTACATGTACTACTGGGAGGCGGAAGATGTCTACAAACGGCTGGACAAAAAGATGACCACGGCCTACCACGCGGTCCTCAACACCTCGAAGAAGTACAACATCAACATGCGCCAGGCCGCCTATGTCGTGGCGGTCGAGCGCGTCGTCGAAGCGATGAAGCTCCGCGGCTGGGCATAACACTGCCCGATGATCAGGAAAAGGGGGGCGCTTGCGTCCCCCCTTTTTTTTGACTTTTTCCTTCCCTTCCGGTATAAATTGAACATACAAATATCGGAAAGGAATATAAATGACCATAAAAGAGAACTGTCCGCCTCCGACGCTCGCCGCAGGGGACAGGCGGCATGGTTTTCTCATACGGAGGATCGAACAGATCCCGGAGATCCGGGTCACGGCCTACGAGATCGAACACGAAAAAACAGGGGCCAAAGTCCTCCACCTCCACTGCGACGACCGGGAGAACCTCTTCTCCATCGGTTTTCGGACGCCGCCGCGCGATTCGACCGGGCGTGCCCCATATCCTCGAACATTCCGTCCTGGCCGGTTCCGAGCGCTATCCGCTCAAGGACGTCTTCAACGAACTCCTCCAGGGAACGCTCCAGACCTTCATCAACGCCTTCACCTATCCCGACAAGACGATCTATCCCGTCGCCAGCCAGGAGAAGCGCGATTTCTTCAACCTCGCCCGCGTCTATACCGACCTGGTCCTCCGGCCGCGGCTGCTGAAAGAGACCTTTCTCCAGGAAGGCCACCATTTCGAATTCGACGGACGACGGGGAACTGAACGTCTCCGGCATCGTCTACAACGAGATGAAGGGGGCCTACTCCTCGCCGGACACCCTGATGTATAAGGCCATCCAGGAAAATCTCTACCCCGAGACGCCTTACGCCTTCGACTCGGGGGGAGATCCGAAGGCGATCCCCACTCTGACCTACGAGCAGTTCCGGGAATTCCACCGGATCTTCTATTCGCCGACGAACGCCCGCTTCTTCCTCTACGGAGATATCCCGACGGAAGAGCACATCGCTTTTCTGGCGGAGATGCTCGTCGGTTTCGACCGCGTCGCCGTCGATTCCTCCATCCTCGACCAGAATCCGTGGCGGGAACCACGGGCCATTCACGGTTTTTATCCCATCGACCGGGAAGAAAAACTCGCAGGAAAAACGACGGTCAACCTGGCCTGGATGACGGCGGAAAACACCGACGGCGAGACGGCGATGCTCCTGACGATCGTCTCCGACCTCCTCGTCGGCAGCGCCGCCGCACCTCTGCGGAAGGCCCTCATCGATTCCGGTCTCGGGGAGGATCTCTCGCCGGTCACGGGTCTGGAGCGGGACCTCAAGCAGATCGCCTTCGCCGTCGGCCTCCGGGGAACCGAACCGGACAAAGCCCCGCGGATCGAGGCCCTGATTCTCGATACGCTGAGGGATGTGACGGCAAACGGCTTCGACCGCGAACTGATCGAAGGCACCCTCCACCAGATCGAATTCCACGGGCGGGAGATGGTCCGCGGCGCCTACCCCTACGGAATCGTTCTCATGGGACGGGCCTACCACACCTGGCTCTATGACGGGGATCCCCTGACGGACATGAATTTCCCCCGCACCATCCTCGAAATCCGCCGGAAGTGGGAGACCGATCCGGCCCTCTTCCAGGAAGTGCGTCCGGAAGTGGTTTCTGGAGAATCCCCACCGACTCCTCTCCGTCATGGAACCGAGCCGCGACCTTTCAGGAGGAAGGGGAGCAGGTCATCCGTGACCAAATGGCCCGTTTTCAGGAATCGCTCTCCCCGGAGGAAAAGGAGCGGATCCGTGAGGAAACCCTGGCCATGAAAAGGTTTCAGACGGAACCCGACCCTCCCGAGGCGGTCTGCTACCCTGCCGAAACTCTCGATCGGCGACATCTCCCGTGAGATCGAAACGATCCCTACGGACCGTACGGCCATCGGCGGCGTTCCGGTCTTGAAACACGACCTCTTCACCAACGGGATCGCCTATCTCGATCTGGCTTTCGACGTCTCAGACGTCCCCGAGGAGCTGCAGCCCTACCTGCCGCTCTTGGGTAAACTCACCGTCCAGATGGGGGCGGCCGGTCTCTCTTACGAGGCGATGGCGAAACGGATCGCCTTGCGAACCGGCGGACTGGGGGCCAATCTTGCCGCCGGCCTGACCGCCGACGGTAAGAAGAACTGGCAGAAGATGTTTTTCTCCGTGAAGGCCCTCTACCGGAACGTGGATGAGGCGATCGGGATCGTCCGGGATATCCTGACGGCGGGAGACCTGGCCGATGCCGACCGGATGCGGGATCTGATCCTCGAAAAGAGGAACGGCCTCCATGCCTCGGTCATCCCCTCGGCGCATCTTTTCGCCCAAATGGCCGCTGCAGCGGCCCTGTCCCTGTCGGCCCGGCGAAACGAGCAGTGGCATGGGCGGACCCAGCTTCGCTTCATCGCCGGCACGGCCGACCGCTTGAACGATTTCCGTGAGGAGCTCCGGGAAAATCTGACGCGTCTCCGGGAGATGGTCTTCGTCAGGAATCGCCTGCATCTGAATCTGACCGCCGATGAGGAGGGGCTTAAGCGCCTGACCGGGGCGGCCGGTCGAATGGTTGACACCCTGCCGGCGGGATATCCGCCCGATAGCGCTTCAGGAACAGACCCGTCGCGCGGAGCACATCGGTATCGCCATCCCCGCCCAGGTCTGTTACGTCACGAAAGTCCTGACCGCTCCGCCCTACCGCGATCCGCTTTCCGCCGCCCTCTTCGTCCTGGCGAGACAAATGTCCAACGGCTATCTCTACCGGCATATCCGGGTTCAGGGCGGGGCCTACGGCGGCTCCTGCCGGTATGAACCGCTCGGCGGTCTGTTCGCCTTTCTCTCCTACAGGGATCCTCACCTGACGGAAACCCTCACCATCTATGGAGACGCGGTGGAATCCGCCATACAGAAACCGGTTACACAGGAGGAACTGGAAAAGGCCGTCATCGGCGCAATCGGCGCCTTGGACAGGCCTCTGGATCCTGCCGGCAGGGGATACACGGCCCTGATCCGGGAGTTATCAGGCCTGACCGATGCCGACCGGCGCCGTTTCCGGGAGGAGGTGCTCAGTGTCACACCGGAACGGCTGCAGGAAGCGGCCCGGCGCTATTTTCCACCGGCTGCGGAAGCGGCGGTAGTCGCAGTCTGCGCGGCCGAGGAGCGACTGCAGAAGGCCAACGAGTCCCTGCAGGACAAATTGACGCTGGAAAAACTGGTATGAGTATTCGACAAACCAACGCTGTATAAAAGAAGGAGGTATCCACATGAATTCGAAAAGAAACGTCCGTTTTTATCTATTGCTGGCAGTCTGTCTGAGCACCGTGGCTTGCACCGGTACGCTTTTTAAGAACTATGGCCGGATCGATCCCGAGCAAGGAGATGACCCGGGCCTTTGAAAGCTACCAGGTCAACGCAGATTTCCGCTACTACATCAGCGGCTCGGATCTCTACCCCAACGCCCTCATGGGTCTGCATCGGGACTACCGTCTCGACCCAGAAACCCTCTGGAAAGAGGTGACGATGACCCCGACGAAGATGAAGGAAATCGTCGAGAATATGAAAACCAAGGCCGACGAGTATCGCCGGTTATCAATACGGGTTTGAGATGTCGGATGACAAAGGCCGGCCGATCGGGGTCTGGTATTCCATCCTGACGGCCCGGACCTTCCTGCGCATGCAAGAGAATGGAACGGTCAGGATCGATACGCCCGAGCTTGACACCTACGAAAAAGTTCGAGTCTAGAAGGATGGATCACAATTGACATGACTGAAGCGAGGGACCATCCGCTGCAGGAAGGGGTTCTTTACTTCTTGCAATTTGCCGGAATATCCGCTAAGTGCTTCGAAAATATGTCAGAGGAGGCAAGTACCCCATGAAGGCTTTGGTCACCTATTACTCCCAGACCGGAAACACCGAGAAGCTTGCCCGTGCCATCTACGATGCGATCCATTTCGAGAAAGAACTCCTGCCCATTCAGGACGTCAAGAGCAGCCAGGGCTACGACATCATTTTCGTGGGATTCCCCGTCCAGGCCCACAGCGTACCCGCCGCGGTCCATCCCTTCTTCAAAAACCTGCCCGACAAGCAACCCATCGCCCTCTTCTGCACCCACGGTTCGATCCGGGGAGGCCATCTTCCCAAACAGGCGATCGAACATGCCATCGGCCTTGCCTCACGGGCCAAGGTGCTGGGCACCTTCGGCGTCCGGGGAAAGGTCAATCCCAAGGTCATCGACGCCCTGATGAAATCGTTGGAGCACCAGGCCTGGGCCGAAGAGGCGCAGGGGGCCATCGACCATCCCAACGATGCCGACCTGGCCGACGGGAAGACATTCGCCAAGGGAATCCTTGCCAAACAGACGTGGGTCAAAGAGGCGAAGGGGGCCGTCGACCATCCCACCGATGCCGACCTGGCCGACGGGAAAGCTTTCGCCAAGAGCATCCTCAACAAGATCGGCCATTAGACCGGACAAGGCATAACTTCCGGCTAACCCGGCGCTCTTGACGATCGGGCAGAGCCAGTTGTAAGGCTATGCTGTCTATTGCATGGAGTGCAGACCGATCATATTCCCTTCGGTATCGTACACCAGGGAGATGTATCCATACTCGCCTATGGACGTTTTTCCCTTTTGAATCCTTCCGCCGTGTTTTTCGGCGAGGCCCTCTTCAACTGCGCAGTCCGCGCATGCGAAGTACACGATTGTGCTGTTGCCCCCGGAGGGGACTCCCTCCATTCTTACCAAAGCCCCCGCGGACCCCATTTGATCCATCTGCATCGGGAAGCTCCACATCTCAACGCCTGGGCTGTTGAGCCTTTCGAGCTTCACATTGAAGACGGTTTCGTAGAATCTCTTTGCACGATTCACGTCTTGAACATAGATCTCGAACCACCTTACCGGATTCTGTGCCATAGTAATGCTCCTTTCATTTTTATACCCTCTCGACCACGGACTCCCAACTCATGCCCCCGATCAGTCCTATTGTTTTCATTTGATCTCCGCTGTTGTGTGTTCTGACGATCAACGTTAGCATAGAAGCACACCTGCTCAGAAAGGCAATGCGGCGCTCTCACGAGTGAGTCTTTTTACTCTGGAGCGGTTCCTGCAGTATGTGGCTCAGATTCTCGAAAACTCCGCGCATCTGCCGAGAGTGCATTTCACCGAGATTCATTACAAGGCTCAACAGCAATACGAGCCAACCGCGAGCTTGCGCATCGATGCTGTAGGTGAGACGGGTTCCAGAGTCGGCCTGCTCCAGCCGCCACTCGCCGGTTCCGTCAATAAATCCGCCGAAATACTGAATTCTCATCCGAGACGGAGGTTCGACCGATACGATACGGCATCTGAACGGCCGTCCTCTGGCTGGGTTCACTCCCAGCTCCGCGCCGACCGGATCATCGCCAACCGATAGTATGCGTAAACCGAGCGATGTCGGCCACCAACGAGAATATCCTCTGATGTCGGAGAGCAAGTCGCCATACTTTTTCACGCGGAATGGGGACTATAACCTCATCTGTTGACTGAATTGGGGTCACTTAAACACCGCCTTTGGGGTAACTTCCAACGATACGTATTGTTCCACCGCCTGGTTCGAAGTTCTCTAACCTTTAAACATTTCGTCGTCGATATGACCGCCGCAAATCCTTACGACAGGTCCCTTCATGGTGGCATCAAACCCATCCGACTCTCATCCCATAAAAATCGCGAGAAGATTCGAAGCCCATTCCCGCTTTTTTCGGCCTCGCTGCCATCGGGATTGAAGATTCAGAGGCGGAAGTCGCACTTTTCGCTCCGGAGGGGGCCAAACAGGATGCCGTCCGATCCCACCCCGTAATTTCGATGACAGATCAGTTCGACGCGGCTTCTCGGGAAGTCGCCCGTCCAATCGGTCGCCGATATCACGATGTAGTCATTCCCAAGGGCGTGGTACTTGACGAATCTCATCATCCTCCTTCGAATGACGCAAAGCTCACCCGGAGCAGCCCAACGGGTTGCGATCGGGTGAAGCGACGGGTTATGTTTTCGATATTTGAGAACCGACATATCTGTTTAAACCAAGGCCTACAACTTTAGAACGCCCTTTTTTAGAATCGAAAAATCGAGAAGACGCGAACTTGAATGTGTATTTATCTTCAGAAATTCATAAGCTCCCCAACATTTGCTCTTTGCATCAGCCTTTTCAAAAGATTCATCTCTCGAATTATTGGTTTTTCCTTCTCTGATTTTGAATACTTATTGTGCCAATCATGAATGAAAAATTTCTCGACTTCTGGATATATTAGAACAAAAGATGGTCTCACGCCATCAAACTCGCAGAATGTGTAAGTATAAGCTTGAATTACACAATCAAGTAGTTTTTTGACACTTTCTTTTGATTCAGGATCTTTTATTTCAACACCAATCGCATCTAAAGCAAATCCAAGGGCTTTTGCCTTTGCATTGGGCCTCAAAAGTAAATCTAAACGCAAAGGACGACGATCAAGGGGCCAAGAACCAATGACTTCTTCTTTAATATCGAAGAGACCACTTAATTTTTCAACAAGGCTTTTCCTTATTGTTTCCTCTCTCTCAGCAGTCATAATTTGCCTTGAACGGGGCTATCACCGGCGTGGTGTGGAGTGGCAGCGGAACACCACGCCCGAGTGCATGGCATGGTTCGCGATAGTCATTTCTTTGGTGATCGTTTCTTGTCGTTGAACTCGGGGAGAAAGCCGAATTTCTCCCGGAAGATGGCAAAACATTCGTACTCATGCTTCGCTACTTCGCCCATAACCCGGAGTTCATATGGTTCGTCTGATGTCACGTCGCAGGGGAAGGTGCAGACGGCAACGTACAGCCGAGCGGTCAGCTTGGCGTAATCTGTATGCTTGAAACGGACACGGTGGGCACCACCGTGTCCGTTTCCACCTTTGATCGTGTTCTCGAACTGCCCGAGCCGGGACTTGAGTCCACCCTTTGCGTTGGTCATTCCGACATACACAATCTGGGGCATCCACGAAAATTGGATGCCTGAAAGATCCTCCTGTGTGATCGCGAGTGCGTAGACACCTGGGTACGACAAGTCGGCAAGTTGTGCCCGGTCTCGCCAGTGTGCCCATTCTGTGAATTTAGGGTTCATCTCTTCTTGGTCCGCCAACGGCAGAAGTCAGCGGTTTATCCGCTGGACTTCTTGGTTCGGCACGCTTCACGCTACGAGCCGCGTATGCACTTCGCGCTCAATTTTCGAGCCCAATTTCCCGTTCGGCGATCTTAAGGTCGTAACTTGTCTGCAGGTTCAGCCAGAACTGGGGTGTCGTACCAAAGTAACGAGCAAGCCGCAGTGCTGTATCGGGGGTAATCGATCGGCGTTCGCGCACAATGTCATTGATTCGCGGAGCCGGAACTTTGAGCTCCATCGCCAGTGCATGTGCGTTCACTCCCAATGGGACAAGGAACTCTTCACGCAACACTTCACCGGGGTGAATGGGGCGCATTTTGTTTGTCGGATTCATACGGTTTATCTCCTCAATGGTAATCTACGATCGCGACATCGAAAGCATTGCCATCCTCGAAGCGAAAACAGACGCGCCACCGATCATTGATGCGAATGCTCCACTGACCTTTACGGTCACCGCGCAAGGCTTCCAGTCTGTTACCCGGCGGGACACGGAGGTCTTCAAGTGCATATGCGTCGTCCAGCATTTGCAGTTTACGTTCTGCAACCGCGGCAAATGCCTTGAACTTGCGTGGACATTTGCCCTCAAACAATGCCTGGGTGTGCTTGCATTGGAATGTCTTGATCATAGAAGAAGGATATAACGAAGAGCGTTAAACGTCAAGCGATTAATTGTTGTTCGTTTCTTTCTTGCCGAACCCGCCTTTGTTTAGCACGTGAGTGTAAATTATAAATGATTGTTCGCGGTGGAATATCGGTTTTGAACGGCGCTCCGGAAACGGTCATTTCCATGCCCCATCATTTTGGGAAGCTGAGCACTATCGCGAAAAACTGATCACCCTTTATGAGTTTTGTCAATAACTTTTAAAACTTTGATAACTATGCTGTCATAAATATCGGACCTATTTCTCTTACAGGAGATCCGGCAGCTTTTCGATGGCCTGCTCCAGGTGCTCCGGCTTCTGGCCGCCGGCCTGGGCCATGTCGGGCCGGCCGCCGCCGCTCCCGCCGACGATCGGGGCGATCGCCTGGATGATCTTCCCGGCGTGGTACTTCTCCGTCAGATCTTTCGTGACCAGGCACAGGAGCATCGCCTTGCCGTCCGCCCGGCTGCCGAGAAGGATGATCCCGGAGCGGAGGCGGTCCCGCAGCTTGTCGCCGAAGTCCCGGAGCGTCTTCACATCGGAGGCCTCGACCACGGTCGCAAGAACGGAAATGCCATTGATCTGACGGACGCGCCCCAGCAGATCTCCGGAATCCTTTGCCGCCAGCTTTCCTTTGAGGGTCTCGATCTCCTTCTCCAGCTCCCGTTCACGCTTCAGGAGCTTATCCGTCCGTTCCGCCGTTTCCAGAAGGCCGGTCCTCAGAAGACCCGCCGTCCCCTGGAGTTCGTCCTCCAGACGCCGGACATAGGCCACCGCCCCGCTCCCCGTCACCGCCTCGATCCGGCGGACGCCCGCCGCGATGGACGATTCATGGACGATCTTCAGAAAACCGATATCTCCGGTCCTTCTGACGTGAGTCCCCCCGCAGAGCTCCCGGCTGATGTCGCCCATCCCGACGACGCGGACCGTCGCCCCGTACTTCTCGTCGAAGACCGCCGTCGCCCCCGTTTTCATCGCTTCCGTCAGAGGAAGGACCTGGGTCTCGACGGGGCAGTTCGCCCGGATCATCCGGTTGGCCTCGTTCTCGATCCTTGCCAGTTCTTCCTCGTCGATCCGGGAGAAATGGGTGAAGTCGAACCGGAGCCGTTCGGCGTTCACCAGGGAGCCGGACTGTTTGACGTGCTCCCCGAGGACCGTCTTCAGGGCGGCCTGGAGGAGGTGGGTCCCGGAGTGGTTGGCCTCCGTCGCCCGGCGGGTTTCGTCGAACACCTGCAGCGCGACTGAATCCCCTTTCCTGAGCTTTCCGCTTTCGAGTTTGCCCATATGGGAGATGAGATTCTCCAGGGGCCGGGTCGTATCCGTCACGTTGAAGAGGACGCCGTCGCCGCCCGTGATCACGCCGATGTCGCCGACCTGGCCGCCCGTCTCCCCGTAGAAAGGCGTCCGGGCGACGATCACTTCCGCTTCGTCGCCTTCGCCGATCTCCTCCACGACCTGTCCTTCTTTCAGGAGGGCCGTCACCTGCGACATGACCGGCTTGCCGTCGTACCCGTATCCGGCAAACTCCGTCGCGATCCCTTCGACGGAGAGGCGGTGGTAGACCTCCGAGATCGCTTCCTGGCCGCTCCCCTTCCAGGATTCCCTCGCCTTTTCCCGCTGGGCCGCCATCGCCTTCTCGAAGCCCTCCATGTCGAGCGAAAAGCCGTCCTTCCGGACGATGTCGGCCGTCAGGTCCGTGGGGAAGCCGAAGGTATCGTAGAGCTTGAAGACGGCGTCGCCGGGAATCGTTTTCAGACCGTCCTTCTTCAGGCCGGCCACCGTTTCCTGAAGGATCCGCAGGCCCGCGTCGAGGGTCTCGATGAAGCGCTCCTCCTCGCTCTCTATGACCTTCCGGATATAGGACGCCCTCTCGACGAGTTCCGGATAGGCCCCTTTCATCTCGTCGATGACCACCTGGGCGACCTCGTGGAGGAAGGGCCGGTTCAGGCCGAGGAGCTTCCCGTGACGGGCCGCCCGGCGGAGGATCCTCCGGAGGACATAGCCGCGCCCCTCGTTGCCGGGAAGGACTCCGTCGCCGATGAGAAAGGTCACGGAGCGGCTGTGATCGGCAATGACGCGGATGGAGATGTCATCGTCCGCATTTTTCCCGTAGGTCCGGCCGCTGAGCTTTTCAATACGACCGAATGATCCCGGTGAAGAGGTCGGAGTCGTAGTTGCTCGTCACCCCCTGGACCACGGCAGCCAGCCGCTCCAGCCCCATCCCCGTATCGATGTTCGGTTTCGGCAGGGGGGTCATCTTCCCGGAGGCGTCCCGGTCGAACTGGGTGAAGACGAGGTTCCAGATCTCGAGATGCCGGTCGCATTCGCACTCCACGTTGCAGGTCGGCTTTCCGCAGCCCGTCCCCACCCCCTGGTCGTAGAGGATCTCGGAACAGGGACCGCAGGGGCCGGTCTCCCCCATCATCCAGAAGTTGCTCTTCTCCCCCATGCGGACGATCCGCTCCGCCGGCACACCCATGTCCTCGTGCCAGATCTTGAAGGCCTCGTCATCGTCCTTGTAGATCGTGATCCAGAGCCTGTCCTTCGGCAGCCCCATGACGTCGGTGAGGTACTCCCAGGACCAGGCGATGGCCTCCTTCTTGAAGTAATCCCCGAAGGAAAAGTTTCCCAGCATCTCGAAGAAGGTATGGTGGCGCGCCGTCACCCCGACGTTTTCCAGGTCGTTGTGCTTTCCCCCGGCCCGGACGCTCTTCTGGGAGGTGGTCGCACGCCGGTAGCCCCGGTCCTCCAGACCGAGAAAGCAGTTCTTGAACTGGACCATCCCGGAGTTGGTGAAAAGGAGTGTCGGATCGTCCTTCGGAACCAGGGAGGAACTCGCGACCCGCGTATGGCCCTTCCCCTCAAAAAATTTCAGAAAACTCTCCCTGATCTCACTCCCCTTCATCGTCATGAACCCCTTCCTCCTCTGTTCCTTTTAATCTTTCTATAAATCAGGCCCGTGGGAAATCCCTTCCCCATCAGGCGTCTCATCCACTTGGCCTTCTCCCGCACATCCATCCCGGCGATCGCCGATTCTTTGGAATACTTACCGAGGATGACGATCTACCGCCTCCTCCTCGACTGAGCTCTCCGCGGACCTCGGCGATCGCCTGCCGGCAGAGCTCCTCGGAGATCCCCCGTTCGCGGAGATCGAAGGCAATCCGGCGGTCTCCCGCAAGCCGGTTGACGGCCAGATCCCGCGCCCGCTGCCGGGCGTAATTCCCGTCGTTCAGATAGCCGAGTTCGCGGCATTTTTCAATCACCGCCTCCACAACCGGCTCAGCAAAACCGCCTCCCCGGAGTTTTGCCCGCAATTCCTTTTCGCTGTGCGCCCGAAGGGCGAGGAGGCGGTAGGCCTTCTGTTCAGCCTTCTTCCGCAGAGGCTCGTCCTTCATCTATTTCGGATCTTCCTTCGCCGCGGCCGCCTTCGGTTTCACACCGAGCTTCTCGCGGACCTCGGCTTCGACCTGCGTCAGGGTCTCGGGATTTTCCTTGAGGAAGATCCTCGTATTGTCGCGCCCCTGGCCGAGGCGCTCCCCTTTGTAGGAGTACCAGGCGCCGCTCTTTTCGATGATGCCCTTGTCGGCGGCCAGATCCAGGACATCCCCCTCCTTCGAGATCCCCTCGCCGAAGATGATGTCGAATTCCGTCTCTTGAAACGGGGGGGCGACCTTGTTCTTGACCACCTTCACCTTGGTCCGGAAGCCGATCACATCCTGCCCGAGCTTGATCGCGTTGACCTTCCGGATGTCGAGGCGCATCGTGGAGTAGAACTTGAGCGCGTTTCCGCCGGTGGTCGTTTCGGGATTCCCGAAGAAGACGCCGATCTTCATCCGGAGCTGGTTGATGAAGATCACGGTCGTTTTCGATTTGCTGATGCTCCCCGTCAGTTTCCGCAGGGCCTGGGACATCAGGCGCGCCTGGAGCCCCATCTGGGCGTCCCCCATCTCCCCTTCGATCTCGGCCTTCGGAACGAGGGCGGCCACGGAATCGACGACGAGGACATCCAGCGCCCCGCTCCGGACCAGGGTCTCGGCGATCTCGAGCGCCTGCTCCCCCGTATCGGGCTGGGAGATGAGCAGATCGTCCGTATTGACGCCGATCTTCCGCGCATAGGTGACGTCGAGGGCGTGCTCCGCATCGATGAAAGCGGCCAGGCCGTTCTGCTTCTGCGCCTCGGCCACGATGTGGAGGGCCAGCGTCGTTTTTCCGCCCGATTCGGGGCCGAAGATCTCGATGATCCGCCCCCGGGGAACCCCGCCCGTTCCGAGCGCCATGTCGAGGCTGATCGACCCGGTCGAGATCGCCGGGATATCGGAGATCACCTCTCCGCCGCCCAGCCGCATGATCGCCCCTTTTCCAAACTGCCGCTCGATCTGGGTGATCGCCAGATCGACCGCCTTTTCCCTCTCTGTCGTATCCGTTCCCATAGCCGCCTCCCCTGCCTTTGTCCTGTGGTTTTGTCTGTGTTGATTGCCATTTCAGCCTTTCGGCCTTACCTCCCGTTTCTACCCCGCAAAGGGGAACCATTTGAGTTTTGTGTAAATCGCGCCCCTGGGTGTCAGCTCGCTTTGCATCAGGCTGAACCCGGAGGCGACAAACCGCCCCGCCGTATACTCCTCATCCCTTTTCCAGCGCCCGAGCGAGGCCGATCAGCCCTCTCGAGGTCTTGATCCTCGCCAGGGTGAGATGCGGCCGAAAGGGCCGCTCCTCGCGGGGGAAACCGATCTCGATGGAGCGCCTGATCGAGCCCCTTTTGAAAGACCAGAAGCCTCTCCACATCGCCGTTCATCCCGAGCCAGAGGACACGGGGCCGGTGCGGATCGGGGAAGACACCCGCGCCGCCGATCGCCAGGGAAAACGGCCTCTCCTTCTCCGCGGCCTTCTCCACAACGGTCGCGATATTCGCGACGTCAGCTGCAGAGATATCGCCGAAGAATTTCAGCGTCAGGTGGATCCCCTCCGGACGGACCCAGCGGATATCCCCCTGGATGAGCTTCCGCAGGCGGTCTCTGGATCTGCTCGATCCCCCTGAGGACCTCCTCCGGCGGATCGATCGCCAGAAAGGACCGGATCGTTTTTTCATCGGTCATCGCCGGCATCCCCCAAAAGATGGCGCCAGGAGCATCAGGAGGGCGGTCTGGGCGGCCGCGATCTTGTTCCGCCTGCCGGTCCCAGCGCAAGGCGTGATGGCGGCAGAGGGTCTTCTCGCCGTCGGCCAGGGCGATATAGACCGTCCCCACCGGTTTGGCCTCCGTCCCGCCGGAGGGACCGGCGATCCCCGTCACGGCAAGCCCCAGGTCTGTGCCGGCCAGCCGCCGGACACCCTCCGCCATGAGGCGCGCCGTCTCGGCGCTCACCGCGCCGTGCGCCGCGATCACCGCCTCCGGGAACGCCCAGCAGGGCTGTCTTGGAGGCGTTGCTGTAGGTCACGACGCCCCGTTCGAGAAAGACCGAGCTGCCGGGAACGTCGGTGAGACGGTCGGTGATGAGGCCCCCCGTGCAGGACTCGGCCACGGCGAGCGTCAGCTTTTTTTCCGTCAGCATCCGGGCGACGAGCCCTTCGAGCGTCTCCTGGCCATGGGCAAAGATATACTTCCCGAGCCTCGCCTCGACCCTCGCCCCCGCCTCGCGGAGTTTCTTCCCGGCCTCCTCGGCGGAGGCGGTCCGCGCCGTGAGGACGAGGTGGTTTTCCGGAAAGTTCGGGTAGAAACCGACACCGAGACCGAGGCCCGCGAGATCCGCATCGGCCATCGCCGCGTCCACCGCCGCCTCGGGAATCCCGAAGAGCTTGAAGGTGGAGGTCTCCACGTGGAGCGCCGCTTCCGGAAAGGCCTTCCGGAACAGCGGGATCACCCCCTCGGGGAGCATCCTCCGGGCCTCGGCGGGAACGCCCGGGATGACCGCAACGATTTTCCCTTCCCGCCGCACGGCAAACCCGGCCGCCGTTCCCGTGGGATTCGCGATGATCTCCGCCCCCTCCGGGAAGACGGCCTGCTTGGCGTTGTTTTCCGTCCAGGGGAGCCGGCGTTTCGCGAACAGGTCCCGGACATGGGCCAGAACGGAGTCGTCCATGCGGAGGGACAGACCGAAGGCCCTGGCGATGGCCGCCGTCGTGATGTCGTCCGCCGTCGGGCCGAGGCCGCCGGTGGCGATCACCGCCTCGGCGCGCGCCAGGAGAAAATCGAGCGCGTCATGGATGGCGCCGTCGTCGTCGCCCACGGACAGCATCGCCGCCACCGGCCAGCCCTGCTCCTGCATGGCGCGGGCGATCAGGGCGGAATTGGTATCCTGAATCCGGCCGCTCGTCAACTCATTTCCGATCGTCAATATGCCGATTTTCATCATCTATCTCCATACCCCGGCAAAACGCCGCAAGGTCAGATCCTTTGCAATTTGAAAACATCCAGCGGCCTCAAATCCCGGCCAGACGGATCAAAAGCTGCAGAACCACATTGGCATAGACGCCTGCCGCCAGATCGTCCGCCACCACGCCCAGGCCTCCCGGCAGGCGGTCCTGAAAGAGCCGCGCCGGAAAGGGCTTCACGATATCGAAGAGGCGGAACAGAAAAAATCCCAGGACCACATGGAGCGCCGTCGGCGCGATCAGAAAGAGGCTCCACTGAAGCCCCGCGATTTCATCGATGACAATGCACTGGGCATCCTTCCGGCCGAACAGCTTCTCCGCCTCCTCCGACACATACCAGGCCAGGCAGGTGAAGGCGATGATCGTGATCAGCCAGAGCGGCCAGGGCATGGCCGAAAAGACCAGATACAGGGGGATGCCGACCAGCGTTCCCGCCGTCCCCGGCGCCAGGGGCGCGTACCCGCTCCCGAAACCTGTGGCCGCGAGCGTGATGAATTTTTCGTTCAGGAGACACCTCTTCTCAACGGATCCGGGCGGGAAACCCCGCATAAGCAAGTAAATTAACCTTTTCACCCCGTCCTGTCAATGACGACTTGCCGCATTTTGCGAAACCGGCCCGGGGGTTGAAAAAATCCCTTGACAATAGAACGATTGTTCTATTATACCTGAAACCGGGAAAAGGCAAGCGGTTTTTTGTGAGGCCAGCGATTTCGGAAACCGATTTTGGATGGAAGGACACAGGGCAGGACCATGAACGACACGATCTTCAGCCTCCACAGCTGGCCGCGGGCGATCCTCCACGTCGACGGGGACGCCTTCTTCACCTCCTGCGAGGAGGCGATCCATCCGGAGCTGAAGGGAAAGCCGATCATCACGGGGGGCGAGCGGGGGATCGTCGCCTGCGCGAGCTACGCCGCCAAGGCCCTGGGCATCAAGCGGGGCGTCCCCCTGCACGAGGCGAAGCGGATCTTCCCCTCGCTTATCGTCCTCCCCTCCGATTACGAGACCTACAGCCTCTTCTCCCGGCGGATGTTCAACATCATGCGCCGCTTCACCCCCCAGGTGGAGGAGTACTCCATCGACGAGGCCTTCGCCGACCTGACCGGGATGAGGCGGGCGCTTCAGGCCTCCTACGAAACCATCGCCCGGAAGATCCAGGCGGAGATCGCCCGGGAGCTGGGGATCACCGTCTCCGCGGGGCTGAGCATCACCAAGGTCCTGGCCAAGGTCGCCTCCAAGCACCGGAAGCCCGCGGGCTTTACCCTCATCCCCGGGCGGGCCATCGCCTCCTATTTGGCGGATCTGCCCGTCGAGAAGGTCTGGGGGATCGGCCACGCCACGACGAACTACCTGGGGAAAATGGGGGTCCGGACCGCCCTGGAGTTCGCCCGCCTCCCTGAAAAGACGGTCCGGGAGCGCTTTACGAAACCCGGCGTCGAGACCTGGCAGGAGCTCCGGGGGGAGTCGGTCTACCCCGTCACCACGGAGGAGAAGAGCGTCTACGCCTCGATCAGCAAGACGAAGACCTTCGCCCCGCCGACCTCCGACGGGGAGTACCTTTTCGCCCATCTTCTCCGGAACCTGGAGTCGGCCTGCATCAAGGCGCGGCGCTACGGCCTCGCCCCCCACCGGATCGCCCTCTTCCTGAAGAAGCAGAACTTCGACATGGAGGGACGGGAGGCGAAGCTCAACCGCCCCTCGGCCCATCCGCTGGAATTGTCCCCTCTCCTCCGCGGTCTGTTCAACGACATGTACCGGCGCCACGACCTCTACCGCGCGACCGGCGTCGTCCTTCTGGACCTCGTCCGGGACACGCAGATCCAGTACTCCCTCTTCGAGGACCCCCTGAAGGCGGAAAGGATCCGGGAACTCTACGAGGCCGTCGACGCCCTCTCCGGCAAGTACGGGAAGCACACCCTCCACCTGGGCGGTTCCCACCCCATCGAGGTCCAGGGCAGAGGCCGCCGGGGCGCCCCTACCGTCCGCGAGCAGACGCAGCTCTACGGCGAGACCCGCCGCAAGCACCTGGGGCTCCCCCTCTTCCAGGCCGACCTTCCGCCTGGAAGCGCCTCCTCCCGCAACGCCCGTCGATATCATTAATCTCCTTCCCCAGGAGAATACTTTAGAGGTGTCATGATTGAAAAAAAAGATTGACATATCGGATCGATCCTCATATTCTTCGTCTGTACATATAAAACATACACTTTGTTATATTCTTGATATTATTTAGTTTATATAGAAGTTACCCTCCGGCCGGAACCTCCAGGACATCCGCAGGGGCCGGCTTCCTGACGTTCAACGGATAAAAAACTTAGAAAGCAAAAGATTGATAGGATCAACCTATGAAGAGGGTATTGCTTTTTATATCGATCATAACCATTGCTTTTGGGCTCCCGGCTTCTGCGGCCCAGCACGACGAATATCCCGTTTCCCCGCCCCCCTTCTCCGAGGGAATCTTTCCTTGCAGCAATTGTCACGCCGGGCTCGAATTAAACACCAAAAAAAGGGATATTAAAGGACGAGCATACCTCCATCAAATTGCATCATGCGGAGAAGGAGAGATGGTGCCTTGATTGTCACAATAGCCCGCAACCGCGATAAATTGAAGCTTGCCGACGGGGAAATCATCGATTTTACCGAATCATACCGGCTTTGCGGCCAGTGCCACGGAAATATCTATCGCGACTGGAAGGCCGGGATTCACGGGAAAAGGGTCGGCTCATTCAAGGGAGGGAAACGGACCTACTTCCTGTGCGTCAATTGTCATAATCCCCATGATCCCAAATTCAAACCCCTGAAACCGGAGCCCCCTCCGATAAGACCGGAACTGCAATATGGAAAATAGGCATTCAAGAAGAGATTTTATTAAAATGATGTCTATAGGCGCCCTGGCCGGGCTGTCCCTGGGAAATCTTTCGTGCACCAAGGCCGGCAGTGGAAGAGTTTCTCCAGAAGCACTTCCGCGAAATGACGGAAGACGAAAAGAAACAGGTCATCCGGCGGCTGGAAGAGAAGTATTTAAAAAAGTACGGCAGAAAAGTCCAGATCAGCACACAGCCGGCCGAGACCGGGGCCCTTTGGGGATACGGCCTCGATCTTTCCCGGTGCATCGGCTGCCGCAGATGCGTGTACGCCTGCGTGAAAGAGAACAATCAGTCCCGCGTCAACCCTCAGCTGCAGTGGATAAGGGTCATCAGACTGAAGAAGGGAAGCCTGATCAACCTGGAAAATGCCGAACATTACTATAATCCCGAAACCGTTCCCGAACCGGGGTTCATGTACATGCCCGTTCAGTGCCAGCAGTGTGAAAATCCCCCCTGCGTGCGCGTCTGCCCGGTGAAGGCCACCTGGAAGGAACCGGACGGCATCGTGGTCGTGGATTACAACTGGTGCATCGGCTGCCGCTATTGCATTGCCGCCTGCCCCTATAAAGGACGGGTCTTCAACTGGGCGGAGCCGAACCTGCCCGCCGCGGAATTGAATACGGAGGTGCATTATCTGGGCAACAGACCCCGGATGAAAAATGTGGTGGAAAAATGCACCTTCTGTGTCCAGCGGGTGAGGCAGGGACGCTATCCGGCCTGCGTGGAGATCTGCCCGACCGGGACAAGGAAGTTCGGAAACCTGCTCGATCCGAACAGCGAAATAAGATACCTGATAGAAAACAAAAGGGTGTTCCGATTGAAGGAAGACTTCAACACGGAACCTAAGTTTTATTACTTCTTTTCCGCATAGCGCCCAGAGGGTGACATGGAAGCCTGGAGATTTTTCAAGAAAACGGTCGGCATGGTTTTTTTCGGAACGAAGGCCTACTACCTGTGGTGCGCCTTTCTGCTGACGATCATCGGGATCGCCGTTACCTTCTATATAAAACAGTTGGATGCCGGACTGATCGTCACCCATATGCGGGATCAGGTGTCGTGGGGGCTCTATATCGGCAACTTCACCTACCTGGTCGGCGTGGCCGCCGCGGCCGTGCTCCTCGTTATTCCGGCATACATCTATCATTTCGATCCCATCAAGGAAATCGTCGTGTTGGGTGAGCTCCTCGCCGCCTCGGCGATCATCATGGCCCTGATGTTTGTCCTTGCCGACCTGGGACAGACCGGACAGGTTCTGGCACCTCATCCCCTTTATCGGGATCCTGTCCTTCCCCGACTCCCTGCTGGCCTGGGATGTGATCGTACTCAACGGCTATCTCGTACTGAACACCATTGTCCCGATCTATATCCTGGTGAAAATCTATTTTGGCGCCGAACCCAACAAGAAATTTGTCATCCCTCTGGTTTTGCTGTCCATTCCCTGGGCAGTAGGCATCCACACCGTGACCGCCTTCCTCTATAACGGACTGGCCGCCCGGCCCTTCTGGAACGCCTCCATCCTGGCCCCCCGCTTTCTCGCCAGCGCCTTTTGCTCAGGGCCGGCAATGGCCATCATTATTTTCCAGATCCTGAGAAAAACGGCCGGGATGAAGATTAAAAACGAGGCCCTTTTCAAGATTTCCGAGTTGATTGCCTATTCGATGTTCATCAATCTGTTTCTGCTGGGCGCCGAGCTGTTCAAGGAGTATTACACCGGCACCATTCATCTGGCGCCCATGGAATATCTCTACCAGGGGTTGCACGGACATCATTCACTGGTTCCCTGGATCTGGTCGGCGTTATTCATGAACGTGACGGCTTTTGTCATTTTCTTGATTCCCAAAACCCGAGAAAATCTCCTTACGCTCAACATCGGTTCTCTTTTCATCATCGTGGGCGTGTGGATTGAGAAGGGTCTCGGCCTTATCGTACCCGGTTTCATCCCCGATCCGCTCGGTGAAATTTACGAATATATGCCGAACATCAACGGAAATATCGATTTCTTTGGGTATATGGGCCTTCGGGCTTCTCATTTTTACCTTCTTCATGAGAATCGCCATACCCATTCAGCGAGGCGATTTTATTCATTCAAGATATACGAAACCGCATCGCCCGATCCCCAATACCAGCGGATAAAGCCATAGGTTTTTTACACTTGCAAAACTAATTCTACTGAATTAGTAGAGTAAAAGAGGATGTACAATGGATTTTTATTCCCTTTCAAACAAGGTGTCTCAGGAGGCATGAGTGGGAGAAGGCCGCATTAAAGAGGAAGTGGTCATGAGGGGTGAAGAGATCACCCTGAGCTTTGGCGGGATAACTGCGCTTTTGTATGTGAGTTTTGCCGTGCAAAGGGGAGAAATCTTTTCCATCATCGGCCCCAACGGCGCGGGGAAAAGCAGCCTGTATAACGTCATCAACGGTTTTTACAGGCCCCAGAAGGGAAAAGTCATCTTCAAGGAAACGGACATCACGCACCTCAAACCCTATCAGATCGCCAGGATGGGCATCGCGAGGAGTTTTCAGAATATCGAGCTCTTCAAGCACATGACGGTCCTGGAAAATCTGATGCTCGGACGTCATATCCATATCCGATACGGCCTGCTTGAAGTCATTGTTCTATTTCGGCCCCTGCCTGAAGGAAGAGGTTCAGCACCGGAAACGGGTGGAGGATGTCATCGACTTCCTGGAGATTGAACATATCAGGAAAAAGCATGTCGGAACTCTTCCCTATGGACTCCAGAAACGGGTGGAAATGGCCCGGGCGTTGTGCCTTGAGCCGGAAATCCTGCTTCTGGATGAACCCATGGCAGGCATGAACCTCGAAGAGACCGAGGATATGGCCCGGTTTATCATCGATGTCAACAGCGAATGGGGGATGACGGTTCTCCTGATCGAACATGATATGGGCGTGGTCATGGACCTCTCCGACCGAATCATGGTTCTGGACTTCGGCGAAAAAATCGCCGAAGGGACGCCCGAAGAAATTCAGCAGAACGCGGTGGTTGCCAAGGCCTATCTGGGCGAGTCGGATGGGGCATTTCTCGGAAGGTAACGGAGGACGCATGTCGGCAGATACATTTCCCAAACTGTTCATGGAACAGGCAAAGAAATACGGATCAAAAAAAATCGCGCTGCGGGAAAAAGACCTTGGCATCTGGCAGTCCTTTACCTGGGAGGAGTACCTGGAAAAGGTGAAATATTTTTCTCTCGGCATGATCAGCCTCGGCTTTGAGCCGGGAGACAAGATCTCCGTCATCGGCGACAACAAGCCCGAATGGATCATCGCCGAGCTCGCCGCCCAGGCGGCCGGCGGATTCGGTACCGGAATCTATCAGGATTCGATTCTCAAGGAGGTGGCCTACATCATCAACCACTCGGAGACCAAATTCGTCATCGCCGAGGACCAGGAACAGGTGGATAAGATTCTCGACATGCAGGAAGAACTGCCGAACGTAAAAAAGATCATCTACTACGACCCGAAAGGGATGAGCAAATACGATTCGGACTTGCTCGCCTATTTCCCCGATGTCATCGAGATGGGGAAGGAATACGAAAAGACCCATCCCGGACAGTTCGAAAGAAATGTGGAAAATACCAAATCGGAAGATGTGGCGTGGATCTGCACCACATCGGGAACCACGGGATTCCCGAAACTGGCGATGCTGACCCACAAAAACCTGATTTCCATGGCGACCAATCTCGGCACATTCGATCCCAAGTACGATACCGACGAGTTTGTCTCCTTCCTCCCTCTCCCCTGGGTGGGCGAGCAGATGATGGCCGTGGCAAGCGGACTTCTGTTCGGCTTGACCGTCAACTTCCCGGAGAGCGTCGAGTCGGCCCAGGCGGACCTGCGGGAGATCGGGCCGCATATCATGTTTTCTCCGCCGCGGGTCTGGGAGAACATGTGTTCCAGCGTGCAGGTCAAGGTCATGGACGCCTCGTTCCTGAAAAGGTGGGTATTCAACACCTGCGTTCCCATCGGCCGGAAATGGTCGGAATACAAGTTCGAAAAGAAAACCCCGCCCTTCTATTTCAGAATTCTGTACACCCTTGCCTACCTGGCGGTCTTCAAGGCGTTGAAAGACCGGTTGGGATTCAGCAATATCCGTTCCGCCACCACCGGCGGCGCGGCTTTGGGCCCCGACACGTTCAAGTTTTTCCACGCCCTGGGCATATCGCTGAAACAGATCTACGGGCAGACCGAAATCAGCGGCATTTCCTGCGTCCATAGAGACAGCGATATCAATCCGGATACCATGGGAGAGCCGATCCCGGAGACCGAAGTGAAGATATCCGAAACCGGGGAGATCCTTTCCCGAAGCCCCGCGGTGTTTCCGGGATACTACAAACAGCCCGAGGAGACCGCAAAAACGGTCATCGACGGATGGCTCCACTCGGGTGATGCCGGCTATCTCACCCCGAAGGGCATATCGTGGTGATCGACCGGATCAAGGATGTCATGAGCCTGATCGACGGGGTAAAGTTTTCTCCCCAGTTCATCGAGAACAAGTTGAAATTCAGCCCCTACATCAAAGAGGCGGTGACCGTGGGCCACAACCGGGATTTCATCATCGCGATGATCTGCATCGATTTCGGCATTGTGGGCAACTGGGCGGAAAAGAACAAGATCAACTATACGACCTATACCGATCTTTCCTCCAAGACGGAGGTCGTCGATCTCATCCAGCGGGAGGTCGAAAAGGTGAACAAGGGATTGCCCGACAACGCCAAGGTGAAACGGTTTGTCCTGCTGTACAAGGAGCTCGATCCCGATGATGATGAGCTGACGCGCACCAGAAAGGTCAGGAGGCATTTTGTCGAGGAGAAGTACAGGGAGATCATCGAAGGGATGTACGAGGGCAAGGATTCGATAAAGATCGAGGCGATCATCAAATTTCAGGATGGAAAGACCTCGACGATCAGAACCGTCATGGCGGTGAGAAACGTATAAGGAGAGATTCAATGGAATCCATACTGCAATCGCTGATCAGCGGCATCGTGGTGGGAAGTATTTATGCCCTTATCGCCCTGGGATTTGTGCTGATCTATAAATCGACGGCGGTGATCAATTTTGCCCAGGGCGAGCTGTTGATGTTCGGGGCCTATCTGTGCCTTACCCTGGTCGTGGCATTGAAGATCCCCTTCTGGCTGGCCTTTCTCGCGACGCTCATCGCGGCGGCGCTGTTGGGTTTGCTGCTGGAGAGGCTGTTCCTGCGGCCCATGATCGGCGAGCCGGCCATTTCCATCATCATGCTCACCATCGGTCTGGCCAGCTTTCTCAAGGGCATCATCCACGTGATCTGGGGCTCGGAGACCCTGGTCTATCCCGCCATCTTCCCCGCGGAACCGCTGAGATTCGGCGGGATCGTCGTTTCCCAGGTCTATCTGTACAGCGTATTTTTTGCGGTGATCTGCCTGGTCCTGTTTAACCTCTTTTTCCGATTTTCCCGTTCCGGCATCGCGATGCGGGCGGTGGCCAACGATCAGCAGGCCGCGCAGTCCATGGGCATCAGCATCAAGAAGATCTTCGCCATCGCCTGGGCGATCGCCGCAGTGGTGGCCGGCGTCGGAGGCATTCTGATCGGAAATATCAACGGCGTCAACGCCAGCCTCGGCTCGTTCGGGCTCAAGGTTTTCCCGGCGGTCATCCTGGGCGGCCTGGACAGCATCCCCGGCGCGATCCTGGGCGGTTTTATCATCGGGATCCTCGAGGCGCTCAGCGGCATCTATCTGGATCCCCTTTTCGAAGGGGGATCCAAGGAAGTCGTGCCTTTTGTCGTCCTGGTCGTTGTTCTGATGATAAGACCTTACGGACTGTTCGGCACCGAAGAGATAGAAAAGGTTTAACGGAGAGAGATCATGGCCATCAAGTGCGGCGTATTCAAGACAACCTACAAGGATGATGCGGCCATCTGGCAGACCAAGGTGTCCAAGTTCTGGCTTGCCCTGCTTCTGATCGCCCTTATCGCCTTCCCCTTCGTGTTTCAGGGCTCCCGATATCTGCTCTACGTCGTCAACAGCGTGCTCATTGCCGTCATCGCCGCCATCGGGCTGAACATCCTGACCGGATTTACGGGACAGATATCCCTCGGACACGGCGCTTTCATGGGCGTCGGGGCCTATGCCTCCGGGTATTTCATGACCCATCTGGGCATGCCCTTTATCGTCTGCGTCGTCGCGGCGGGTTGCGTCACGGCGATCGTGGGCATGATTTTCGGCATACCGTCGCTCCGGCTCAAAGGATTATATCTTGCCATCGCCACCCTCGCGGCGCAGGTCATCCTCGAATTTGTCTTTGTCCGCTGGAGAGTGGTGACCGGCGGCAGCCAGGGCATGCTGGTGCCGCCTGCAACCATCGGCGGGTTCGCCTTCAACAGCGATTTCAAATTTTATTTCCTGGCCCTGGCGTTCACCATCCTTGCCGTCCTGGTTGCCAAGAACATCGTCCGCACAAAACCCGGCCGGGCGTTCATGGCGATCCGGGACCGGTATATCTCGGCGGAGATCATCGGCGTCCCGATTTTCCAGTATAAACTGATCTCCTTCGGCATCAGCTCCTTTTTCGCCGGTGTCGCGGGGAGTCTATGGGCGCACTATATCGGCATCATCACGCCCGAACATTTCAACGTGATGATTTCCATCCAGTATCTCTCCATGATCATCATCGGCGGACTGGGAAGCATCTATGGAAGCATCATGGGCGCCGTCTTCATGACGCTGCTGCCGGAAGTGCTCCGGCTGATCAGCGGTCTTTTTTCCAATCAGTATCCGATACTGGTCAACATCTTCGGCGCGATCCGGGAAGGCATTTTCGGGCTGGTGATCATCCTCTTTCTGATATTCGAACCGGACGGACTGGCAGCCCGATGGAAAACGATCCAGAACTATTGGAAGTTGTGGCCGTTTTCTTACTGATGGTCAGCGAATCTGGAGAAAAAGTTTTCAGAATGTTCGATGTATCTTTTATGCAAAGGAGGTGGGCGTCAGGCAAAGGGTGAAACTTTATTCAACACAAACAAGATATAACCAAAAATGGAGGGAACCATGAAAAGATTTTTGTTGGTCGTTTTATCGGTGTTTTTACTCAGCGGTGTCGGTTTTGCCCAGCAGACCATCAAGATCGGCGGCATTTTCGACCTCACCGGCGCCACGGGCGACGTCGGGGCGCCCTATGCGGTTGCCGCAAGGGACTACATCAACTATGTCAACAAACAGGGCGGGGTCAACGGCAAGAAGATAGAACTGATCGACACGGATTACGCCTACAAGATTCCCCAGGCGGTTTCCGCTTACAAGGACCAGGTTTCCAAGGGCGTCATCGCCATCCTCGGCTGGGGTACAGGCGATACGGAAGCGATGGCGCCCATGATCGCCACCGACAAGATACCCTACATTTCCGCTTCCTATTCGGAACATCTCGTCTTTGACAAGACGCCCTATAACTTCATCGGCGCCACGACCTATTCCGATCAGGCGAGACTTGCCCTGCAGTGGATCAAGGACAACTGGAAGGACAAGAGCCGGGCGCCCCGGGTGGCCTTGATTTACAATGACACGGGATTCGGCCGGTCGCCCATCCAGGACGCCGAAGATTTTGCCAAGAAAATCGGCGTCACGATCGTGGACAAGGAAATCGTCGCACTGCAGGCCCTCGACGCGACGACGCAGCTTCTCAACATGAAGGAGAAAAATCCCGATTTCGCCATCAATCAGCATACCCTCATGGCGACAAGCACGATCTTGAAGGATGCCAAGAAACTCGGTCTGAAGAACAAGTTCATCGGTCTCAACTGGGCATTCTCCGAGAAGCTGATCGAGATGGCGGGAGATGCGTCGGAAGGCTTCATGGCGCCGATGCCCTTCGCCTTCTGGACGGAGACAAAGGTCAAAGGCGTCCAGTTCATGCACAAGGTGCGGAAAGAGGTGACCGGCAAGGAAGATGCGCAGCCCGTCAATTATACCCAGGGCTTCATCGGCGCCTATCTGCTCGTGGAAGCGCTCAAGAAGGCGGGAAACAACCTGACCGGCGAGAACATCAAGAAGGTGCTGGAAACAAACAAATTCGACATGATGGGACTGTGTGCGGACATCGCCTACAAACCGGAATTGAGAAAACCGAACGTATCGGCAAAGATGTATGTCATCAAGAAGGGCAAGATCGAACCGTTGACGGATTTCCTGAAGTATTGATGTGTCTTCCTGGAGCAGGCCCGTGGCCTGCTCCGGTTTACTTGCCATTCAGAGAGAGTGATATGTTGAAACTGAACAACGTCGGCGTGATTTACGATGATGTGATCCTTGTGCTCAAGGGGATGTCCATGGAGGCGAAAGAAGGAGAGATCACCGTTCTTCTGGGCGCGAACGGCGCCGGCAAGACCACGACCTTGAAGGCGATATCCGGGTTGTTGAAGTCGGAGGAAGGAGAGGTGACGGACGGCTCCATCGAATTCATGGGGCAGAAGATCAACAACAGGGATGCCGAAGATATCGTAAAGATGGGTATCTTTCAGGTCATGGAGGGAAGAAGGGTTTTCAAGGACCTGACGGTGACGGAAAACCTGCTGGCCGGCGCCTTTACCCGCAAGGACAAGCAAAATATCAAAAGGGACATGGACATCGTCTTCGATTATTTCCCGAAACTGCAGTCCCGGCGCAATCAGGTTGCGGGGTATATGAGCGGCGGGGAGCAGCAGATGCTCGCCATCGGGAGGGCGCTGATGGCGCGCCCCAGGCTGATGCTGCTGGACGAACCTTCCCTCGGGCTCGCCCCCCTGCTGGTGAAGGAAATTTTCGAGATCGTCAAAAAAATCTGCACCGAAGAAAAGACCACGATCCTGCTTGTCGAGCAGAACGCCAATCTGGCGCTTTCCATAGGTCATTACGGATACGTCATGGAGATGGGCAAGGTCGTGCTGGACGGCGAGTGCTCCAAATTAATGGAAAACGAGGATGTCAAGGAGTTCTACCTCGGTCTTTCCGACGTGGGGAAGAAAAAGAGTTTCAAAGACGCCAAGCATTACAAGCGAAGGAAAAGATGGCTTTCATGATGTATGATTGAAGGGGAGGGACGGCATGAAAGAGTTCTTGAAAAAACTTCCTGAACAGGCGGTGAGGGTTATTGTTGTCTTTGTGGTCTTGGCGGCGGGAATGTTGGTTGTCCGACAATTCATCATCCCTCCCGAGATGAAAGAGATGCCGTTGATACACACAGCGACCATGGAGAGGGAAGCGAACAAGGAAATCAAGTATGCCGGTGCGGCGATCTGCTCGCAATGTCACGAAAAGCAGCAGGAGATGAAACAAGACCGGCTACCATCGGGATCTTTCCTGCGAGTCCTGTCACGGCGCCGCGCAAAAACACGTCGATAATCCAACGGAGGTAAAGCCGACTTCACCGAAAAAACGCGATTACTGTGGTTACTGCCATACCTACAATTCCTCGCGACCGACCGGCTTCCCTCAGATCAATCCGGATACGCATAATCCGCGGAAGCCCTGCATCACCTGTCATAATCCGCACAACCCCAAACCGCCCCAGACGCCGCGCTCCTGCACCGCCTGTCATGCCCAGATTGAAAGGACCAAGGCGGCCTCCTATCATGCCCTCCTGGCGTGCACCGTCTGCCACACCACGCCGGAAAAGCACAAAACGGAGCCCCGGGTGGTGACCCCGACAAAACCGGATAAGCGGGAATTTTGCGGAAAGTGCCACGCCAAGGGCGCGGGCGGCAAGGGGGTGCCGACCGTTGACATGGCCACCCATGGAGAAAAATATGTTTGCTGGCAGTGCCACTACCCGCATATGTTAGGAGGGATCTAATGGATCGACGAGACTTCTTGAAACAGCTCTGTCTGTTTATCTCTTCCAGCGGCATCGTCGGAGGACTATCCGACGGCCGCCTGGGCAAGAATCATCCATAAGGACTACGATGCCGCCAAACACTACTACGGCATGGGCGATCGACGTCGACAAGTGCATCGGCTGCGGCAGATGCATGCAGGCCTGCAAGACGGAAAACGATGTCCCCAGCGCTCCCTTATTACGTCCGCACCTGGGTGGAGAGATATGTGATCAAGACGGACAAGAGCGTGACCGTCAACACGATCAGCACCGAGTCTCGATGAACCGGCCGATGTCTTCGTGGAAAAGGACATGCTGCGCAGTTTTTTCGTCCCGAAGCTCTGCAATCAGTGCGACCACCCCCCCTGCGTCCAGGTCTGCCCGGTGGGCGCCACATTCATCTCCGACGACGGTGTCATACTGGTGGACACCAAACGCTGTATCGGCTGCCGGTACTGCATCCAGGCCTGTCCTTACGGGGTTCGTTATCTCCATCCGGTAACGAGGGTCGCCGATAAATGCAATTTCTGCTATCATCGCCTGGTGAGAGGTCTGCTGCCCGCCTGCGTGGAAGTCTGTCCGACACAGGCCCGGCTTTTCGGCGACATGAAGAGCATTGCCAGTCCGCTGGGACGATTCATCCGGATGAACAAGATCCATGTCCTCAAACCGTCCTTGAATACGGATCCCAAGGTGTATTACGCAAATCTTGATGGCGAGGTGAACTGATATGGAAGCCGCCCAGAATTTTATGGAACTTTCCAAACAGGTGGTGGGATTCATCTACCCGAACGAGATCGAAATCCACTGGTCGATCCTGATCGTGGTCTATCCTTACATCACGGGACTCGTCGCCGGGGCCTTCATCCTCGCCTCGCTCGTCAAGGTCTTCAACGTCAAGGAACTACAACCCACGTACCGGCTGGCCCTGCTGACGGCGCTGGCCTTTCTCCTGATCGCCCCCCTGCCCTTGCAGCTCCACCTCGGCCGGCCGGAGCGTTCCTACGAGATGTTCATGACCCCCAACCTGACTTCGGCCATGGCCATGTTCGGTTTCGTTTATCTCTGGTATCTGATGCTGGTCCTTCTGCTGGAGATCTGGTTTGAATACCGCCGGGACATGATCGTGTGGTCCTCCGAGTCGACAGGCATGAAAAAGTGGGTGCTCAAGATCCTTTCCCTTTTTTCCACCGACATCAGCGAAAAGGCCGTCGCCTTCGATAAGAAGACCGTAAAGGTCATCACGATCATCGGCATCCCCTCGGCCTTTCTGCTCCACGGCTATGTCGGGTTCATCTTCGGTTCCATCAAGGCCAATCCCTGGTGGAGCAGCGTCATGATGCCGGTCGTGTTTCTCTTTTCGGCCATCGTCTCGGGGATTGCCATCGTCATGCTGCTCTACATGATCATCATCCCGATCCGGGGCGGGAAAATCGACATGAAATGTCTCGACAAGGTGGCCTCCTTTCTCTTCTACGCCGTCATCGTCGACTTTTCTATCGAGGTCCTCGACTTTATCCATCGCCTGTACGAAAGCGAGGAATCGATCAAGATCCTGTCCCAGCTGGTGACCACGAAGCTTTTCATGAGTCTGGTCGTGCTCCAGATCCTCCTGGGCATGCTGCTGCCCCTGGGCGTCATGGTGGTCATCAAGGTATTCAGGCTTCAGGAAGAATTGAGGAAGCTGCTGTATTTCGTCTGCGGCGTGCTGATCCAGATCGGGAATCTTCAGCACGAGGTGGAATGTGGTGATCGGCGGGCAGCTGTTCTCGAAGAGCTTCCGGGGGTTGACCACCTACAAGATGGAACTGATGGGCATCGAGGGTTTCCTCGTCGCCCTGGCGCTGTTGATCATTCCCTTTGTCATCCTCTCGATTTTGATAAAGCTCCTGCCGCCCTGGAAGAAGGAGGAGCTGGCAGGCCACTGAAATTTCATCCCGGGTCGCGACCCTGACCCTGTCCGGCCGATGCGCGAACCGGCCAGGCATCGCCGGACTCCGGGGTAAGGCAGAGATAGCCCGATCAGGAAAAGGTTCGCTCGAACAATTCCGCGATCGCTTTTTTGCCGTTTTCTTGGAGGTAACGCGTCCCCGTACCGGCAAAATGAAGGTGGGTAATGACAGGTTCGTCTCCCTTCTCCCGTTCAACCCAGTCCTCCTGATTCCAGCGGAACCAGGCATTGCGCTTCTGATCGAACACGTACAGGGGCTTGTTGCATATCTTTGCGAACTCGGCGCCCCATCCCGTACCCCCCTTGACGGTCTTGTCCGGCAGAATCTCTCCGACCACGTAAATCTCCTGCCCGTTGTTGATCTGATACCAGATGCTCTGCAGGATCTTCCGCATGGTTGGACCTTCCGTGTAGCGGCGGTTCATCAATTTCGAGACATAGGTCAGGCTGACGTCGCCGTTTTTCAGTTCTTCGTGATTCAGGACGCGCAGACCTCTCTTGCGAACGATATTGTGGCCCTCGAACGTAAAGTTCACTTCTTCGATTTCAAAGCGCTCCGCATTCACGCCGAATTCCGCTTCCGCCCCTTCCGCTCCGCCGCTGAAAAGAATGTTGTTTTTCTTTTTCATTCCCGCTTCCTTTCTTTACCCCGGTATCGTTAGTGATGGCCTTGCCGGAAGCAAGCCTGCCGTTTCAAACCATCCTATAATACTTTAATCTATCACGTTAAGGCGGTTTATTGAAAGATTTTTTTCATGCCGTCGTACCGGAGGGTCGGCAATAGGGCGCAGCTCAGTAGTCCCTTCCTCTCCTTCATTCACGCGCCCCTTGCTTTCGGGCCTCCTTTTCATTATGGTGTGAGCCTTGAATCAAAAAAGGGGCTTTGGATCGATGAGCGTCGACTTTCCCGCCAAACGTCAGTTTCAAAAGAAGCTGCTTTCCTGGTATGATCAGCAGGCAAGATCCCTGCCGTGGCGGGAAACGAAGGATCCTTACAGAATCTGGGTCTCGGAGGTGATGCTCCAGCAAACCCAGGTCAAGACCGTGGAGGCGTACTACGGACGGTTTATCGGCCGATTCCCGTCGGTGCAGGATCTGGCTCAGGCCGCTCCGGACGAGGTGATGAAGTCCTGGGAAGGGCTGGGCTATTACAGCCGGGCGCGTCATCTCCATCGGGCCGCACGCGAAGTCGTCGATCGGTTCGACGGCCGCATACCGGATACCTTAGAGGATTTGATTTCTCTTCCCGGCATTGGCCGCTACACGGCCGGCGCGATTCTGAGCATCGCCTTCGGAAAACCCGAGGCCGTCCTCGACGGGAATGTGATCCGCGTGCTGTCCAGGATGTTCCATATCACGGAAGACGTCCGGAAGACCTCCACCCAGAAGATGCTTTGGTCCCTTTCGGAAAGCCTTCTACCGCGAAACGGCGCATCCGGGATTACAACCAGGCGTTGATGGAATTGGGCGCGCTGACATGCCGGGTCAGGAATCCCGCCTGTTCGGACTGCCCGGTATCAAGGATGTGCGAGGCCAACCGGCTGTCCATTCAGCGAGAGCTTCCCGTCAAATCACCGCGGAAGCCCGTTCCCCATTATGAGGTCACGGCCGGGATCATCTGGCGGGAAGACCGGTTCCTGATCACGCGGCGTCCGCCGAAAGGGCTGCTGGGGGGACTCTGGGAGTTTCCGGGGGGAAAGCTCGAAGCGGGCGAGGACCTGGAGGGTTGCCTGAAAAGAGAGATCCGGGAGGAGCTCGGAATCGATATCGAGGTGGGTGTTCACCTGACCTCGGTGGATCATGCCTATACCCACTTCAGGATCACCCTCCATGCCTTCGAATGCCGGTATCGGGGAGGACGCATCCGGCTCATCGGAATCGATGATTATCGATGGATCCTCCCACGGGAACTCGACGGATTCGCCCTTCCGGCCGCCGATCATAAGATCATCGATCTGTTGAAGAGTCGGAAATACGCGGGAATGGACTGAGAGGCATGGCAAGATAACCTGACTCGGGCACGACTGCAATTTCTCCAGGCTCATTGTCTCTATGTTCGGCAAATCGATCCAGTTACGGGGACTTAACGGATCCCCGCAGATTCCAAGGAGCTTCAGTATCATTTCGGACATACACTTAACGATATAACTTAGGAGTTTCATTATTCCAGTCTTCAATCCCTTTGTCATTGACAGGCGCTGCGCCCTTCACCTATACTATTTCAGTCTTCAGGCAGGTTTCCATGCATCCTGCGGGAAGTCGACCAATACACATAAGGAGAATGGAAACACAACCTATGCCAGATTTGCTCATCACCTTCATCGATCTTTTTCTCCATCTCGACCGGCACCTCGGGGACATCCTTCAATACTTCGGTGTCTGGACCTATGTCCTGCTCTTTCTGATCATCTTCTGCGAAACGGGACTGGTCGTGACGCCGATCCTCCCGGGAGATTCACTCCTCTTCGGGCTGGGGGCCTTTGCCGCCAATCCCTATCTCAAGGGGCCGCTCGAGGTGGAGTGGCTCTTCATCACGCTTTCGGTCGCGGCCATCGCCGGGGATACGGTGAATTATTCAATCGGCCACTACATCGGGCCCAAGGTCTTTCAGGACGGGAAATACCGCTTCCTGAAGAGGGAGTATCTGGATCGGACCCACCGGTTCTACGAAAAGCACGGCGGCAAAACGATCGTCATCGCCCGGTTCATGCCGATCATCCGCACCTTTGCCCCCTTCGTGGCCGGTATCGGCGCGATGACCTACTCGCGGTTCATCTCCTACAACGTCATCGGCGGCATCTCCTGGATCGGCATGTTCATCTTCGGGGGTTATTTCTTCGGAAATCTCCCCATCATCAAGAACAATTTCACCCTGGTCATCATCGCGATCGTCATCCTGTCCGTCATGCCCGGGGTGATCGAATACTTCCGCCAGCGGAGGGAAACGACGTGACGTCGGAAGGCCGCAATCGGCAAAGACCGGTAGGCGGAGCCATCCCGCGTGACTATGAGAGATCGATATGAAAGGAATAAAATCAAGTATCATACTGCCGCTCATCCTGGCATTGCTGCTCGGACCGGTGGCGGCCCGCGCGGCAGAAGACAAGAGCATCATCAAAATCGGCAGCGATGTGATGATCGAGGCGGGCCAGAAGGTCCGCAATGTGGTCGCCATCGGCGGCCAGATCACCGTCAGCGGCGCCGTGGATAACCATATCGTGGCCGTCGGCGGCTCGGTGGTCCTGACGAAGACGGCGTTCGTGGGGGGCAATGTCGTCTCCCTGGGCGGGGTCATCGTCATGGCAAGGGATTCGCAGGTCGGCGGGAGTCTGACGGAAATCAACTCCTCCAACCTTTACGACACTCTGACGACAGCCATGAGCGCGGAATGGGAAGGGTGGTCCTGGATCTTTGCCGTCATCTCACTCGCCATTTTCCTCGTCATCCTGGTCCTGGCGCTCCTGATCGTCGCCCTCCTGCCGAAACCGGTCCGCATCGTCGCGGATGCGATCGGCGAAAACACCTTCAAGGTGATCCTCTGCGGCCTTCTGGGGCTCGTCCTGATCGCCCCCCTGGCGCTCCTTCTGACCATATCGGTCGTGGGGATCGCTCTCATCCCGCTGGAGGTGATCGTCGTCGTCTGTTCCATCCTCCTCGGGTTCATCGCCGTCGGCCAGCTCATCGGCAGGAAGGTCTACCAGCTCCTCAAGCGCCCGAACCCGGGCATGGTCCGCGAAACCTTCTGGGGGCTGATCATCCTCTGGCTGATCGGCTGGCTCCCTTACATCGGCTGGATGGTCAAGGCCGTCGCCATCGTCATCGGCCTGGGAGCCACCCTCGTCACCCGATTCGGAACCCATCAAGGCTGGAAGAGTTCGCCGCCCCCTCCTGCCGCCGATGCCGCCGACGGCAAGGGAAGCGAATCACTCTCCCTTCCTCTATAGCGACAGATAAAGGTCAATGACACCCAAAAAGAAGGCCCTCCCTTTCGGGACGGCCTTCTTTTTGGTGAATTTCTTATAAATGCTTACGCCATCTTCTTCATCGCATTGACGAGTTCCTGCACCGAAGCCGCCGATTTCTTCAAGGCGGCATCCTCTTCGGCGGTCAGTTTGATCTGGATGATCTCTTCGATGCCTCCCTTGCCCAGCTTCACGGGTACGCCGATGAACAGGCCTTTGATCCCGTACTCGCCATCCAGATAGGCGGCGCAGGCCAGGATCTTCTTCCGGTCCTTCAGGATCGATTCCGCCATCTCCACCGCCGAGGAGGCGGGGGCATAGAAGGCGCTCCCCGTTTTCAGGAGGCTCACGATCTCCGCCCCGCCGTTCCTGGTCCGGGTGACGAGCGCCTCCAGTCGGTCCTTCGGTATCAGTTCGGTGATCGGAATACCGGCCACCGTCGAATAACGGGGCAGCGGCACCATCGTGTCCCCGTGTCCGCCGAGGACGAAGGCGTGGATGTTTTCCACGGAGACGTTGAGCTCCATCGAGATGAAGGAGCGGAAACGGGCCGAATCGAGGACGCCCGCCATGCCGATCACGCGGTTCTTGGGGAAGCCGCTGACGTCATGGGCGACATGGCACATCGCATCGAGGGGGTTGCTGACGATGATCAGCGTGGCGTTGGGGGAATACTTCACGACCTGCTCGGTGACCTTGGTCATGATCCCCTTGTTTGTCGCCAGAAGATCGTCCCGGCTCATGCCCGGCTTCCGCGGGATGCCGGCGGTGATGATGACGATGTCCGAATCCCTGGTCTCTTCGTAGCTGTTGGTGCCGATGAGGTGCGCGTCATGCTTCTCGACCGGCGCCGCCTCCGTCAGATCGAGGGCCTTCCCTTGCGGGACGCCTTCAATGATATCCACCAGAACCACATCGCATAATGCCTTTTCGCACAGACGCTGCGCCGCGGTCGCGCCGACATTGCCTGCACCGACAACGGTGACTTTCTTATCCATGGTACTCCTCCTCTTCTTGCTATTTTCAACCCCGCGCACCCGATCCCCAGTGGATCGGCAAGCCGAAGTCATCAGATCCGACAAACCGGACACAAAAAGGCCTCCGGTTTCACCGAAAAAACACCCGGAACGCTTTTCTGTTGCATATTAAATGCATGTATTATATAAGCTTCCGTTACTGTGACGCTAACATATGCTTCCCCGGATATCAAGGAGAAATTTCTTTGACAAACCGCACTGTACCGGCAGCGGGAGCGGCGTTAGCTCATCATGACAATCATCGCGGGAGTGGTCATCAATGGGTAAATTATTCGGTACGGACGGAATCCGGGGCGTCGCCAATGAACACCCCATGACGGCGGAAATGGCCATGAACATCGGCCGCGCCACGGCACACCTCTTCAAGAAAAAGGGACATGTTCCCAAGATCATCATCGGTAAAGACACCCGTCTTTCCGGATACATGCTGGAGAATGCCCTCGTCTCCGGAATCTGCTCCATGGGCGTCAACGCCATCCTGGTCGGGGTGATCCCCACGCCGGGGATCGCCTTTCTCACCAACAGCATGCGGGCCGACGCGGGCATCGTCATCTCGGCCTCTCACAATCCCTTCCAGGACAACGGCATCAAGATCTTCAGCAGCGACGGCTTCAAGCTCCCCGATGAGACGGAGGGGGCCATCGAAGAGATCATCTTCGCGAACAACCTGCACACGCTCCATCCCTCTCCTTCCGAACTGGGAAAGGCCTACCGCATGGACGACGCCCGGGGCCGTTATATCGTCTTTCTGAAGCATACCTTCCCCAAGGAATACTCCCTGGAGGGAAGCCGGATCGTCCTGGACTGCTCCAACGGCGCCACTTACCGCGTCGCCCCGGATACCTTTTCCGAACTGGGCGCCGAGGTGTCGACCCTCTTCGATGAACCGAACGGGAAGAACATCAACCTCCACTGCGGTTCCCAGCATCCCGAGTCCCTGGCGGAGGAGGTCCTGAAGACCAAAGCGGACGTCGGCTTCGCCTTCGACGGCGACGGCGACCGCCTGATCGCCGTGGACGAGACGGGGACGGTCCTGACCGGAGACCAGATCCTCGCCATTTGCGCCAGCGTCATGAAGAAGGAGGGTTCTCTCACGAACAACCTGGTCGTCCGGACGGTCATGAGCAACATCGGGCTGAGCGTCGCCCTCCAGAAACTGAACATCGACTCCCTCATGACCAAGGTCGGCGACCGCTATGTCCTCGAGGAGATGCAGGCCCGCGGCGCCTCCATCGGCGGCGAGGATTCGGGACACCTGATCTTCCTCCAGCACCACATCCACGGGAGACGGGATCGTCACCGCCCTGCAGGTGGCGGCGGCCATGAAAAAGGAAGGCAAACCCCTTTCCGAGCTCGCCAAGATCATGAAGGTCTTTCCCCAGGTGCTGATCAACGTGACCGTCAAATCACGGCCCGACATCGACACGGTGCCCGAGATCATGGCCGCCATCCGAGACGTGGAGGCGAAATTGGGGGAGCAGGGACGGGTCCTGGTCCGCTATTCAGGCACTCAAAATATGTGCCGGGTCATGGTGGAAGGGCCGTCGCAGGAAAAGACGGGCGCTTACTGCAGACAGATCGCAGACGTTGTGGAAAAGAAGCTTAACGCTTAGGCGACCGCTTCTTTCCCTTTCGGTGTCAACCAGCAGGCGTCATAGGGATCACCCGCCACGGTTCCTCCCAATCCGGTTTCTATCAGACCTTTATGACGGAGAGTCTCCAGGACTGCTTTTTCCACTTTGGTGGGGCAGATGATGTCGATCCATGTCGCGCGATTATAGGCGCCGCCGTGGTAGGGATTGTTTGCGATTCTGGTGAGCATCTCTTTCTCTTCCAAGGTGAGTTCCATTTCTTTCTCCTGGTCTATTGATCAAATCTTTTTTTACTGCGCCTTTTGAGCCGGCTTCATCAAAGATCCGCCGCCGACGTATTTGACGCTGGTGCACCCCTTATCCTTGAGGACACGCGCCGCTTCCGAGGAACGCACCCCTTTGGAGCAAATGCAAACCACATCCTTATCTTTCGGCACCTGATCGCAGTTCACACGGAACTCTTCAAAGGGCACATTCTTCGTTTCCTTTTCCGGCAAGGGCCGATCCGAGGCCTCCCTGGTCCTGCGGACATCGACGATGAACCGGTCACCGAGATCGGCATCCGGCGGGAGGGACTGAATCCCTTCCAAGAGCTCGTTTCGGGCCGTGCAGGCGATCGAATACAGAGGGTCGACCGCCGGAGCAAAGGGCGGCGCATAGGCGAACTCCGCATCGAGCAGGTCCTCGAGCTTTCCGTTATGCCTGAGGAGCGACGCAAACACATCCACCCTCTTGACCACTTCCCCCTTGCTGAAGCCCTGAAGCCCCAAGAGTCGGGTCGTCTTCCTGTCGTACAGGAGCTTCAAATGGAGGTTCTCAGCTCCCGGATAGTAATCGGCTTTATCCGTGAAGCTCCCCCACGCCGCGCCCACATCGAAACCGGCTTCCTCCGCCGCTTTCGTCGTAAGACCGGTGGAGGAGACGTTCATGTCGAAGACCTTCACCGCTCCACTGCCCACCACCGGCCTGAAGCGCTCGTCACCGCCGCCAAGGTTCGAACCGATCACCCGCCCCTCCCGATTGGCCAGCGAACCGAGGGGAAGCACCACGGCCTTTCCCGAGACGAGATGCTTCAGCTCCACGCAGTCCCCCGCGGCGAAGATGTTCGGGTCGCTCGTGGTCATCTTCTCGTCCACGACGATTCCGCCCGTCTTGCCGATCCTCAGTCCGCAACCGGCGGCCAAGCGTGCTATCGGGCTTCACGCCTATGGCGATGATGACATGATCCACTTCGAAGTCGCCTTTTGGTGTTTTGACGGTGACCCCTTCCTTTGACTCAACGACGCCCAGCAGCGGACAATTCGTGTGGATTTCCACCCCCTCGCCCTTCATATAGGTTTCCACGAGCCGGGCCATCTCCGGATCGAGCATGGCAGGCAAGATGGTGGGAGCCGCGTCAAAAAGGATCACCTTGGCGCCCCACAGGGCCGTGAACGCCTCGGCCAGCTCACAGCCGATGGGCCCGGCGCCTACAAGGCCGACCTTTTTTATCTGTCCGGTTTGGAGAGCCTTCCGCAAGGCAATCGCATCTTCGAGAATCTTGAAGGTGGATACACGGGTGCTGTTCCCGGGGATTCCGGAAGGCATGATCGGTGCGGCTCCGGTGGCGAGGATCAATTTGTCGTAGGGATACTCTTTGGTCTCCCCGGTCAGGAGGGACTTGCAGAGGACTTTGCGGGCTTCCCGGTCGATCCGTTCCACTTCGGTTTGGATGACGACCTCAAGCCCCTTGGCCTTCCGGAAGAAATCCGGGTCCCGGATCACGCCATAGGCCGTCTCGCGGAGCTTGTCGGCAGCCTCGATGTCTCCGGAAACCAGATAGGGCATCCCGCAGGCCCCATAAGAAATGTAATTTACCTCGGTCGATGACGGTGACAGCAGCATCGGGCAAAAGCCTCTTGGCCCGGGCGGCGGCTCTGAGGCCGGCCGCATTGGCCCCTACCGCCACGATTCGGATGGCATCCTTCTTGTTCATTGGGTACTCCTTTGGCAAGTCTATGATTTAAGTCGGCAACATCTGCAGAAGTTCCTCCAGCGTACTCACGCCGATGTCGGTCAGTTCCGGCCAGAGGAAACTGCGGGTTCTGTCGACATGAATGGTAGCAGCCCCTGCGTTCCGTCCTGTCTGCAAGTCGAAAAGGTAGTCTCCCACCATGACCATTTCGGCAGGGACCGTCTTCCACCGGACCGAAAGGCGAAAGAGCCCTTCCGGGTCAGGCTTGGGCGGTGCATCGCCCCGGCCGAGGATGCTTTCTTCCGGGAAATAACCGCCGACGCCCAGGCATTCGAGGGTCCTGGTCGCCACATCCCGTGTATTTCTGGTCAATATGCCGATTTGTGAACCCCCACGCCGCAGGGCTTCAATGAGTTGAACCGTTCCCGGCGCCGGTTCTATCCGCGCCAGGAGTTCCGTCTCGATGGCATTGAGCTTGTCATGAAGCGGCTGCGCCTCCGCATCGGGAAGGGACGCCAGATAGCCGAGGATATCGATCCCCTGCGGGACGCCGAGGACCTGCCGGATGACGGAGAAATCATGGACGGGAAGCGTGAGGGTCCCATCCAGGTCGAATACCCAATGTTTCCGAGCCAGGATGGCTTCTGCATTACCGGTCAATGTCCTGCTTCTCATGAGTTCCCTGCCCTGTAGCCCCTCTTTTATCCACACGAACGCCGTATTCATAGACTCAGCTTACACAAAAAGCAAGCGTTTACCAAAACACCCTTGACACATAGGACCGTTTTTGTTAGGCGTGGCTCCACACGGGCCTTTCCGACCGGATCCAGATCGGGTCAGGATCGACACGTCATGAGGAGGGCATCTTGATCAAGGCAGCGATCGTCGGCCTCGGGTGGTGGGGCCAGCTTCTCGTCCGACACCTTCAGGGCAAAAACGACAGGATCCGATTCGTGCGCGGCGTCGAGATCCGTCCGGAGCCGGTTGGCGCCTTTGCCGCAGAAAAAGGGTTCCTCCTGACCCCCGAATATCAGGATGCCCTCGACGACCCGGAGGTCGAGGCTGTTTTTCTGACCTCTCCCCAGGACCTGCATGAAGAACAAATCGTCCGTGCCGCGAGAGCCGGCAAGCACGTGTTCTGCGAGAAGCCCCTCGCCATGAACCGGGCCGCCGCCGAACGCGCAGTCGTCGCCTGTGAACATGCCGGTGTGATCCTCGGCGTGGGTCATGAACGCCGTTTCGAGCCGGCCATGATCGAAATCAAGCGAATGATCGACAGCGGTGAACTCGGCGCCGTTCTGCATGTGGAGTCGAATTTCAGCCACGATATCCTGAAAGACCTCCCCCCCGACAACTGGCGGGTATCCGACCCCTTCGTGCCCGCGGGCATGACCGGAATGGGAATTCATCTGACGGATTCCTACATCCAGATGTTTGGCCCGGTGGAGACGGGTCTATGCCCAGCCGGCACGGCGGGTGACCGGATGGAAGGCGGGCGACATCATCTCCGTCAGCTTCAGGTTCAAAAGCGGTGTGACGGGATATCTCAACTCGATCCTCGCAACCCCTTTCTTCATGCGCTACCATGTATTCGGCACGGAGGCCTGGGTGGAAGCGCGCGACACGGTGCGCCCCGAGGCGGAGGGGGTGGTTCATTTCACCGTCCGCCGAAAAGGGGGCAACCCCATCCCGCGAGAACTCCCCTCCATCAATTCGGTGGTCGCCAACATCGAGGCCTTTGCCGCCGCCGTGGCCGGTGAGGCCGATTATCCGTTTACACGCGAGGAAAAGATCGGAAATATCGCCGTTCTCGAAGCCATCGCGCAGTCGGTGGAGAGCGGAATGCCGGTGACTTTATCATATTGACGGCGTCATACACTCGGAAAGCCTTACAGATTCGGAAGAGTTAGTAGTCTGCCCCTCCTCATCGCCTGCGTATCGATGGAAAACGATAGGGACCCTTCAGGATCAAGCCCCGTTTGAGGAAAGATGAGGTCTTCTTGTCGTGAGATGGGATATTTTTATATATCTCCATCAGATCGAGGTAGTTGTTACGCGTCCGATGCATCATGGCGAAATCCTTCTCTGTGAGCTCCCGAACGACTTTGGCCGGCGTTCCCAATGCCAGCGACCTCGGGGGAATGACGGTTCCGGGTGTGACCACCGAACCGGCCCCGACGATAGCCTCCTCACCGATCCGGGCCCCGTTCAGGATGATGGCGCCGATACCGATAAATGCCCCCCTCTCGATATGACACCCATGGGCGGTCACCCGGTGACCGAGGACGACATCGTCTTCCAGCACAAGGGGGAAACCGTGGCTTGCCACATGGAGGATGCAGGCGTCCTGGATGTTGCAACGCGCTCCCACACGGATAGACTGGACATCCCCGCGGACAAGGCAGAAGAACCAGACATTGGCCTTGGCTCCCAGCTCCACATCGCCGATGACCAGGGCATTGTCGGCAATAAAAACGGTCGGATCGATTTTGGGACGTATCCCCTTGAAATCAAGAATCATGATGTAACCTCCGGAAGCTGATTCCAATGAATACGGAAGTGCATCCACCGGCTCGCTTCCTTCTTATCGCACATGATCTTGGCGAGCTCCTTTCCGGTCATTGGCGTATGATTGAATTTCGCGGGCACTATAGTGGGAGGTGTTCCCCATGTCAACCCCTTCTGACAACTCCTCGTCTGACAGGCTTTATAAATCTCCTTGACATATAGGACTGCTATCCCTATCTTTGTATTATATAGAGGCAAGGTCTTCTTGCTTTAACGCATTAACACAATAGGGGGTTTTATGTTGAAAGGAAACAGTAAAATAAAAATCGGGCTGGGAGTGATCCTCGTTGTGGGGTTATGTCTATTGGGTTCAGGATCAGGCTTTGCTGCTGAAAATCGGGCTATGATCGGCTGGGAATTGAACAGCCCGTACAATAAATTATACAAGGCCAGTGAGATGGATTCATTCAAGGGAACGGTTGTCGATATAAAAGAGGTAGTGCCGATGCCCGGCATGTCCCCGGGGCTTGCCCTGGAGGTCAGTGAATCAAAGGGAGAAACGATTACCGTTCACCTGTGTCCCGCTTCGTTCGAAAACAAGAAAAGCATCCGACTTAAAAAAGGGGACAGAGTAAAAGTCTCAGGGGTGTGGGCCGAAATCAACAAAAAAGATGTTTTTATGGGCTCAAAAGTATCAAAAGACGATTATTCCCTGAAAGTGAGACTGACAAAAGACGGCACCCCTTTCTGGACCATGACCCCGAGTCAGTTGGCCAAAGAAAGACAAGACCAATAGCCGGTCATCGATCGAATACCGAATATTGATGTTTTCTACAAAACGTCAATCAATGTGGATGGGATCTCTGATATGAAGAAGCTCTCACGCTTCTTCATATCTATTTCCACGACCGAATGGTCCTTGCACCATTTGACTGGTCAGATGTTCACCACCACACGCAGGCCGTCTCCGGGTCTTTTATCCACCAAATCCATGGCGTCCTTGACGTGGTCGAGATCGAAACGGTGGGTGATCAGGGTGTGCAGATCCATCTTCCCGCTTTCCACCACCTTGATGCCCATGTGGAAATCCTTCGGCACCATCCCCTTGCTGCCGATCAACTTGATTTCCTTGAAGTACATCGCGTAACCGTTGAAGTTGTCCATGACGGCCGGGCCGATCCCGAAGAACAGCACGGTTCCTCCCAGCCGCACCATGTCCATGGCCTGGCGAAGCGTGGCACTGGTGCCGACGCTTTCTATGGCCAGGTCGACGCCCAGCCCTCCGGTGGCCTCCCTCACCGCCGAAACGGGATCCACCTCACCGGCGTTGATGATCCTTGCCCCGAATTTTTCGGCAATGTCGAGTTTCCACCGGCTGCGGGTAATGGCAAACACAGGGTCCGCGCCGCTGATGACGGACAGTCTGGTTTGCAGCAGGCCGGCCGCTCCCTGGCCGATGACGGCGACCGTATCGCCGGGGGTAATGTTGATCTTCTCGTGGGAACGAAAGACCGTCGCCAGGGCGATCAAGCTGGTCCCGTCTTCATAGGAGATGCTCTCCGGAATCTTGATGCAGTTGTAGTCGGGAACGGCGACATACTCGGCGAACGTTCCGTCCACTTCCCTGCCCATCAGGCCGCCGTTGGGGCAGAGATTGACTTTCCCCGCATAACAATAAGCGCAGTGACGGCAGAAAATAAGAGAATTCAAGACGACCCGGTCCCCGACCTTGAAATCGGCCACATCCGGACCGACTTCCACGATCTCACCGGTCGATTCATGCCCCTGGACCACCGGCAACCGGGGCACGGCTATTTTTCCATTATAGATGCCGACATCCGTCCCGCAGACGGCCGTGGCCTTCACATTCACAACGACATAGCCGGGCCGCACTTTCGGACGGGGAACATCCTCCACGGTCAATGCATAGGGTCCCCTCAGTACAGCTGCCTTCATTCTCCATCTCCTCATCTTCTATTTCAACGGTGCAGATCGATCGGCGCTTGGCTTGCTCTCACTCGGGGCTTCATACCCCGTTAATTCTCCATTTCCAATCGAAATAACAAGCCGTCGACCGCTGAGTCACACACTTGGTTTCACAGGAACCACAAAGGAAGAGAAGCCCCCATGGCGAATGGGTCAGTTTTTTCCACCCGGGCTTACGATGAGCCTCTGGCCTACAGTCGGGGTGGTTTTCGGGGAAAGCTTGTTCATCCGTCGCAGCTCCTCGACGGAGAGCCCGTACTTTTTTGCGATGCCGGCGAGGGTTTCCCCTTTTTTCATCGTGTGATAGTGTTTCGCCGGGGGAGCGGATTGCGCCTTTGGCGAAGCAGGGGGTTTGGGCTTTTCGGTCGGGCGTTTCTCCAGCCTCTCCACTTTTTCTGCGAGGCTCTTGACCGGACCGCTGGCCAGATCTTCCTGCTGTTTTTCGAGGGCGGCGATTTTCTGCTCAATGGCGGTCAGCTTTTGCTCCATTTGGACCAAGGTCTCAGCCGATTTGTCCTTTCCTGAAAATCTGAAAAAAAAGAAGATGAGCACGACGATTAGAACGCCGGCCCCGATGAGGATCAGATTTCGCTTTTCTGCCAGGTAGTTTTTGGGATTCCCTTGTGAAGGTGTTTGATATTGCTCTTTCCGCTCGATTTCAATTTCGTCGTTCATTTTTCTTTCTCCTTATTCGATGGGCTCCTGTGGTTTTTCTCGAAACGGTGGGTGGATCGTATCTAATAATGCGATTCATTGTCCATCACTGCAGGTTGCATCTGCCACAGTTTTTCCAGATTTCACTTCTATTAACTTACGATTTTCAACATACATGAATTTTAAAAAGGGGTAGCTTGGATGCTGGAGCGAAAAATCAACCAATAACAAATGTGTAGCACCCAACATATTACCAAGTTTTATTTTATCGTTGTCCGAAACCAACCCAGTCTGTTGAAATCCAGTGTCTTTCATAATCTGTTCCGTCTTGACTCTGTCAATAATGAGCAAATTATTTTCTCCCTGGTACGTATTGAGGAACCCCGTGGCCAATGTCAAAAAAATATCAGATTTCGTTTTATTTTTCCAATTTTCGTATTGTTTTTTTTCATCGGCCGTTGTTAATTTGCTATTAACGTCAACAATGATTATTGCTAGTCTAACAGCCCTGCCTTTTGCAAGGATAGACTGAATTGCTTTTGCATCATGATAAATAAATCCTTCCTGCACTAAAACCGTTTTTTCAATAACATTTGAGTGTCTTCGGACTGTCAGATTTACACTCTTTCCTGTGGGTATTTCATCAAGAAGTCTAAGAAAATCATATCGGGATTTTATTGGAGTGCCATTCATCTTTGTGATAATGTCCCCAGCCTTTAATTGAGCTTTCTCGGCTGGTGAATTCTTAATAAGAGAAGATATTTCCAAATGTTTTGATTTGTTTTCTTTAAGAAAAATCCCGATCACAGACCTCTTCGACTTGCATTTTTCCTGAAATGACGGCTCCTTGGCTTGTTCGACAGTTGACTGCGGAGCAGTAGCGCAACCTGATACAAAAAAAATTACTATAATGATAATCGATATTTTTCCCAAGTGAATTTGCAAACCTCTCCCCATGGGTCTCGTAAATAATGCATTAATAATGACGACCTCGTAAAAAGGTAACTTTCCCCCTCCCTGGCAGAAGGGTCATACGCATTTCCCCTCCCCTGGCGGGCGGGTCTCAGACACATTTCCCCTCCCCTGGCGGGAGGGGATTAAGGGGAGGGGGATGGACACGGAGTCTATGATCGCTATACTCTCACCTCATTGGGGTTTATGATGCTGTGACGTTCAGGATTATTGGGAATTAGGGTATATTCGCACCTGTGCCACGGTTTGTCAAATTGTAAAAGTAAAGATGGAGTTCGGAGGGTCCTGGAAGAGTAAGGATCAGAACTCTCTCTCCGTTGTTTTTTCCGCCGGCATCTGATATGAACGGATCACACCGGAATATCGCCGGCAGAAGAGATCGGGAGTGGGATATGGCCAATCGCATCGAGATCGGTTTCAGAGAGGGGATCAGGGACGCCCTCGGCGAAAAGATCAAAAAGAGGATCGTCGAGCATCTCCGGATCCACGTGGATTCCGTCAAGACCATCGAGGTGTACACGATCGACGGCGACCTGACCCCCGGAGATCTGGAAGAGGCCGCCCGCGGCCCGCTCTCCGATCCCGTCATCCAGGAATACGCCATCGACCGGGGACTCGCCCGCGGTTTCGACTGGCTGATCGAGGTGGGGTTCCGCCCCGGCGTCACGGACAACGTGGGGAAGACCGCCGCGGAGGCGATCGCCCTGCTGACCGGAAAACCGGTCCGGGTCTACACCTCCCGGCAGTATGCGATCACCGGCATCCGCGACCGGTGCTCCCTCGATCTCCTCACGCGGGCCGATGCGGAGCGGATCGCCTCCGAACTCCTCGCCAACGACCTGATCCAGCGCTATGAGATCATCGACGGCGCACACCTGGGACCCGGCGAAGGGGATCAAGCCCTACGTCCCGCGGGTCATCGGGAGAAGACCGTCCCCGGACGGAGGAGATCGACCTCGACTGCCCCGACGAGGAGCTCATCCGGATCAGCCAGGAGCGGGTCCTCGCCCTGAGCCTCGAGGAGATGCGGATCCTCCGGGACTACCTGAAAAACGACGCCATCCTCGCCCGGCGCAAGGAGGTCGGCCTGGGGGCCCGGATGACCGACGCGGAGCTGGAATGCCTCGCCCAGACCTGGTCCGAACACTGCAAGCACAAGATCTTCAACGCCCGGATCGCCTATGACGACGGCGAGGGACGCATCTCGCGAGATCGACTCCCTCTTCAACACCTGCATCAAGCGGTCGACCCGGGAGATCCGGGAGCGGATGGGGGCCGACGACTGGTGCCTCTCCGTCTTTTCCGACAACGCCGGGATCATCCGCTTCAACGACGACTGGAACCTCGTCTTCAAGGTGGAGACCCACAACTCCCCCTCGGCGCTCGACCCCTACGGCGGGGCGCTCACCGGCATCGTCGGCGTCAACCGCGACCCCTTCGGCTGCGGGAAGGGGGCGAAGCTCATCTTCAACACGGACGTCTTCTGTTTCGCGCCGCCCGACTACGACAAGCCCCTGCCGAAGCGGATCCTCCACCCGCGGCGGATCTACGAGGGGGTCCGGGAAGGGGTGGAGCACGGCGGGAACAAGAGCGGCATCCCCACGGTGAACGGCTGCCTCGTCTTCGACGAGCGCTACCTCGGGAAAGCCCCTCGTCTACTGCGGCACGGGGGGGATCATGCCCGCCCGGCTCAACGGCGAGCCGACCCACACCAAGGAGATCCTGCCCGGCGACCTGATCGTCATGACCGGCGGCCGGATCGGGAAGGACGGGATCCACGGGGCGACCTTCTCCTCCGAGGAGCTCCACGAGGGCTCCCCCGTCACGGCGGTCCAGATCGGCGACCCGATCACCCAGAAGAAGATGACCGATTTCCTCCTCGTCGCCCGGGACCGGGGCCTCTACCGCGCCATCACCGACAACGGCGCCGGCGGCCTCTCCTCCTCCGTGGGCGAGATGGCGCGGCTCTCCGGCGGCTGCGAGATCGATCTGAAGAAGGCGCCGCTCAAGTACCCGGGGCTGAACCCCTGGGAGATCCTCATCTCCGAGTCCCAGGAGCGGATGACCCTCGCCGTGCCGCCTGAAACGATCGACGAATTTCTCGACCTCGCCCGGAAGATGGACGTGGAGGCGACGGTCCTCGGCCGCTACACCGATTCGGGATGGTTCCACATCCGCTACGGGGAAGAGACCGTGGTCTATGTCGACATGGACTTCCTCCACGACGGCCTCCCGCAGATGACCCTCCAGGCCGCCTGGACGCCCCCGCGCCATGCGGAACCCGCGATTCCCGAACCGGCGGATCTGGGCGAGGCCCTGAAGGCGATGCTCTCGCGGCTCAACATCTGCAGCAAGGAGTCGGTCGTCCGCCAGTACGACCACGAGGTCCAGGGGGGAAGCGTCGTCAAGCCCCTGACCGGCGTCGTCAACGACGGCCCGAGCGACGCCGCCGTGATCCGGCCGCTCCTCGACTCCTTCGAGGGCATCGTCGTCGCCAACGGGATCTGCCCCCGCTACAGCGACATCGACACCTACCACATGGCCGCCTGCGCCATCGACGAGGCGGTCCGGAACGCGATCGCCGTCGGGGCGCCGCTCGACCGCCTGGCGGGGCTGGACAACTTCTGCTGGTGCGACCCGGTCCGGTCGGAGAAGACCCCCGACGGCGAGTACAAGCTCGCCCAGCTCGTCCGGGCGAACCAGGCCCTCTACGACCTCACGACCGCCTACGGCGTCCCCTGCATCTCGGGGAAGGACAGCATGAAGAACGACTACCAGATCGGCGCGGTCCGGATCTCGATCCCCCCGACCCTCCTCTTCTCCACGCTGGGGAAGATGGAGGACGTCCGGAAGGCCGTGACGATGGACGTGAAAAAGCCGGGGGACCTCGTCTACGTCCTGGGAAAGACCTTCCCGGAGCTCGGCGGCTCGGAGTGGTACGCCCTCCACGGCGCCATCGGAAACGGCGTCCCGAAGGTGAATGCAGAAACGGCAAAGGCCCTCTACGAGGCCCTCCACCGGGCGATCATGGCGGGGCTCGTCGCCTCCTGCCACGACTGCTCCGACGGGGGGCTCGGCGTGGCCCTGGCGGAGACGGCCTTCGCCGGCGGCCTCGGCCTGGAGGTCGATCTTAGGGCCGTGCCGGCGGAGGGGATCGCCCGGAACGACGAGCTCCTCTTTTCGGAATCACAGAGCCGCTTCGTCGTGACCGTCTCGCCCGAAGTCGCGGGAGGCCTTCGAGGCGCTCCTCGCCGGCTCGGCCTTCGCCAGGATCGGAACGGTCATCCCCGAAGGGGTGCTCAGGATCGACGGCCTCGGGGGAAACCGGATCATCGAAGAGGAGCTGGCCGCACTCAAGGCGGCCTGGCAAAAGCCGCTCGCCTTCTGACGGGGTGAACCCACGGACGATGGGCGTCGATGCCCATCGCAGGATCGCAGTACAGATCCGAGAAACAGGATTGAACACAATGCCGCAGCAAATCAAAGCGATCGTCATCACGGGAAACGGAACGAACTGCGAAATGGAGATGGCCCATGCCTGCCGGCTCGCCGGCTTCGACGAGGTGGAGATCGTCCACATCAGCGAGCTCCTCTGCGGCGAAAAGAAGCTCGACGACTACCATTTCCTGAACCTGCCCGGCGGCTTCCTCGACGGCGACGACCTCGGATCGGCCAAGGCGGGGGCAAACCGGATTCTGCATGCCTCCGTCGCCGGGCGGGAAGGAGAGGCTCTTCGACCAGTTCCTCCGGTTCATCGGCGCGGGGAAACTGATCCTCGGCGTCTGCAACGGCTTCCAGCTCCTCGTCAAGCTGGGGATGCTCCCCGGCTTCGACGGGCATTACGACCGGCAGACCGTCACGCTCACCTTCAACGATTCGGGACGGTTCGAGGACCGCTGGGTCCATCTCCGCGTCGACCCCGCCTCCCCCTGCATCTTCACCCGGGGGCTCCGGGGCCTTTATCTGCCCGTCCGCCACGGCGAGGGGAAGTTCATCGCCCAGGACGAGGAGATTCTGGAGCGCCTCCACCGGGAGCACCTGATCGCCGTCCAGTACAGCGATGAGAATTACCGCGAGGCAACGCTGGACTATCCGGCGAACCCCAACGGCGCCGTGGACGGGATCGCCGGGATCTGCAACGAGACGGGACGGATCTTCGGCCTGATGCCCCACCCGGAGGCCTTCCTCCACCGGACCAACCACCCCCGCTGGACCCGGGAGGAACTCCCCGAGGAGGGGATGGGCCTCGCCCTCTTCCGGAACGCCGCCGCCTTCCTCCGGAGCGACGCCTTTTAGCAACTCTCTTTTTTCAAATCGATATTGAGAGTTCGAACATGGGGAAGATCTTCCGGATCACACGGAGGGTCCAGGTATACTCTCAGCTTGAGATCTGCTGTCAATAGTTGATACAAAAAGTTTTTAGCTGCGAGTCGCTTATTCGAACAATGCGACAGCTTGACAGCGTATTTCTCGTCAATGTAAATGTAAACTCCTTCCTCGTCATGCATGCAGATATTTTGATGAGTATGCACCTTTTCAATCGGAAATGAATAACGATCACCTTATCGGAACCCCGATCACTTCTGGAACGAAAACATCCGGACCTAACACTTTGAGAATTCTAAGAATCAGCGAGGCTAATATGAGGTCAGTTTTGTCCCCTGAATTACTTTTTTGAATTGATCTCTTTCAAAAACTCGTCAATGACAGGTTCCCAGGTCTTTGTTGCTTTTGCGAAGAAAGCGTGGCCAAACTCCGAAGAAAAAGAGACGAACCTCCCCGCTCCCCCTTCGCTCTTATACGCTTCAAAAATTTTCTTGGATAACCTGGGTTCAAAATAGTCGTCCTGTTCCGTATAGACCCAAAGGGTCGGTCCTTTGAAGGTCTTTCCAAAATTCCCCATCGTATTGATGAGTCGCCATTCATCACAGACTTTAAAGGGTGCCACCCGGCCTTTCCCTCCTGCGAAGTTGATAACGGCCATGACTTCCTCAGGATAGGTGCTTGCATATGCCAAAGAGGAGAATCCTCCGGTTGATTGGCCGACCAGTAGGATTTTTCTTCCTATGTCGACGTAGGATTCTTTTTTCATATAGTCAACAGCGGCTCGAATATCTTTGACAGCCTCTCTGGCCACATTGTCATAATCGGAGTTATTGCAATCTCCTGAATACTCGGCATAGTCACCCTCGGATGTCCCATGACCCCGTCGGATGGGGAGGGCCACAGTGAACCCCTTCCGGGCAAAAGCCCTTCCCTGTTCATTGTCCGGAGTGACCTTCTTGCGTGCGTCCCCTCCTAGTGGCGTACCATGATTCAGAACTAGAAGAGGCAATTTTTCGCCTCCCGCGGGTTTGAAGATTGTGGTAGAAAGTTTTATTAATTTTGTCCCGAAAATCGTTTTTAATTCCATTGGAATTTTGACGTCTTCCTCTGGCAGTGGTTTTATAACCTTTACTTCTCCCGAGAGGACATTGCTCCTTATTCCTTCCCCACCTATCGCCCAGACCTTGAAGATCCTGTAGGGCTTTACATTTGGGTTCTCTGTTTTCCACCGAAGGCTGGTCTGTCCTCTTAACTTCCCCTTCTCTTCCGGTTTCAACAGAAACTCCTTTACCTCCCGTTTGACTTCACCGCTTCTAGTCTCATATGTATTCTCAATTGCGTATTTCGCTACCGCCCCTTCATACTCAAATGAAATCGTAAACCATTCTCCCAATGTAATTGGGTCGTCTGAGAACCGGAGATTCGAGATACTAGTGGGTTCTGCGTATGTTAATCCCGAGGAAAGAATCACGATGACTACTAGGATTTGAAAAGCGCGAATCCTCATTTTTCTCTCCTTTTTATTGATGCATAAGAATCAGCAGTATCCTAAATAAGCTATATTCAACCGAAACAAAAAGCAATTTTTTTATTTCACAGAGGATAATTTACAAGGTGCAGTCATGGGTACCATCCGATTCTCCCCTTCCGCTCCCAACCGCATCGGTAGCCCTGCTTTTCGGATGCAAAATATCCCTGTCAAAATATCCCTTGACAGGCAAAAACAGCCCTCCTATACTTTCACGAATTAAAAGCAATGTCTTATCAAAGGGAGTGGTCGAAATCGGTCGGTCAAGGTAGCTCCCATGGCTTATTGGTCGGCTCTTCTTGATGAATTCGGAGACCACATCACGAACCCCATAGTACGCCTCAAAGAAATGTCCATTGACATTAAGCGCTGACATTGGCAGCAAGCAAGGAGGTCCGCCCATGAAGTTTCGGCTGTTCATCTCTCTGATTTGCATGTTTTTTCTGCCGGGAGTTAGCTCAGCCGCTGCGCCGAAGTCCCTTGCGGGAGTCACGTTGGGGACCAATCTCAGCGAAATCTCAGACAAGGTCGACATGAGCTCGGCCTTGCCGCTGTATAGATCGGAATACCTCGCCAAGGTTTCTCTCAAACCGATCGAGGGATACCGTAGCGGCTATGTGGTATACGGCAACTGTAAGAACAAGGGGCGCATCGTTCGCATCAAGATGAGCTATGAGAACTCTAGCGAGAAGTTCTATAACCGCCTGCATTCGCTGCTGGAAAAGCGTTACGGCAAAACGTTGGAGTGGCGCGGAAATCCTTTCGGCACTCTCAAGATCTGGAAATGGTCCCTAAAAGGTGCCGACAAGAATTCCGTCAGCATCATCCTCGAACATTACGAAGGCGACGATGATTCCTTCACAACCGGCAATTCCATTCGACTGACAAACACCACGCTGGTGGAGGAAGAAAAGAAATGTTTCGAGACCAAAGCCAAGGAAATGCCTCCCGGCAAGACGCGCAGAGGTGCCGACGCTACCCCGGATAAAGCAAATTTTGACTGGTATTTGCCCCAGTAAGCGAGATGCATTAGGGTTCGATCCATGGGGTTCTCAAGAATATTGCACTATAGGTGGATCGATTTGAGCACGCATGTCCTTCCGGATGTCGGATGAATGTGAGGCAGGCAATGCCATCTTCAGATGAATGACAGGATGGTTTTAGACGGTAAACAGCATGTGATGCGCGTGCCAAAATTTCCTGTCCCGCCAGAATCTCACGTATTAAAATTATTCTTGACATACAAGACCCCCTTCCGTATCCTCAATCGTCACGAAAGCAAGCTCAACTGAATCATCTCTCGATCAGAGAAACAGTCCGAAAAGAATCAGCAGCCGTGGGCGAAGCATTGTAGTGAGGGGGCGAATCCAACCTTTCATCATAAACCATACTGATTTGGAGGAATGCAAATGAAGCAAGACATACTGGTTCCCTATGACGGTTCGGCTACTGCTACGGAGGCGTTGCGAGTGGCAATCGACATGGCTAAAGCATTCAACGAAAAGATTGTTCTCCTCAATGTTCAGCCGAGCTACGAGACACCGCATGCCAAAAGATTTTTCAATCACAAACAGATTGATGAATTCCGGATCCAGATGGCTGATGAGGCAATAAAGCCGGGAGAGGACATTTTGAAACAGTCCGGTGTTAGTTTTATTACTAAGATGCGGGTTGGCGATACCCGTGAACAGATTTGCCTGGAGGCCAGGGCTGATGTCGCGGAAGAGACGCCATGCAAAGACCATGGCATGCGCATGATTGTGATGGGATCGCGTGGTCTGAACGCAGTTCTTAGAAGTGTGCTGGGAAGTGTGAGTACGGGGGTCCTGCATCATGCTCCCTGCCCGGTAACGATAGTGCCTTACTCCTGTTAAGCCTGGAGATGGATGCAGATCCATATTCCGCGCAAAAGCAACCGCAAAAGGAAAGATATTGCCACTACATCTAACTATACTGGTTTTCATCACAATCCTATCCGTGGCTGGATGTGCCACGACGGATGATCAGCGACTCCTTCACAACGAGCTGAACCAGCAGATTCAGCGAACCAACGATAAGATCGTTGATGTCGAGAGGGGATCGATTGCTATAAAGAGCGAAGTCACGAGTCTCCGCAAGGATGTCGAAAAAACGAACGAAAAAACCTCCGAAGAATTCAAGTCCCTTCGGAGCGTACAGGCGGAAACACGAGCTGATGTGACTGAGATAAGGGAACAGATGCAGCAAATCAGGGGAGCCATCGATGGTATAAGAAAGGACTTGGCTGCTATTGCTATAAGGACCAGCAGGCTAGAGGAAGAGTATCTCCTCAAAATCGGCAAGAAGAAAGAGACGGCGGAACCCGCTGTGGAGAAGAATGAAAAACTGCAGGTTGCGGCATCTAAAGATACTCCAGTTAAGATTAAGACGGATAAAGAAACCCTTTACGCAGCTGCCTATGAACTATTTCGAGAGGCGAAGTATGAGAAGTCGCGGGAGGGGTTCGAAAACTTTCTTAAGCAGCATCCCAAGACGGAAATTTCTGATAACGCCCAGTTCTGGATCGGTGAATGTTACTACTTCGAGAAAAAATATGAAAAAGCGATTATTGAATACGAAAAAGTCACCAAGAACTTTCCTGATGGTGACAAGATTCCTTCCGCCCTCCTGAAACAGGGGTTCTCCTTCCAAATACTGGGGGACAAGGCGAGCGCCAAAATCATCCTACAGCGAGTGATCAAAGATTTCCCCAATACAAGTCAGGCGCGGACCGCGCGGGCAAAACTTCTCGAAATCAAATAAGCTAAAAGTGACTCATCCGGCTGATGCATAGCTTCGCTGAAATGTTGTTTTTCCGTATTTGTTCCTCCATGCTACATTTCGAACGGTCTTCAATATTAACGGGACTATTGATGTCTTAAATCGACGCCTCTTGCAATCTGCCGAATGGAGTATTGGCTTGGAAAAGGATCCCCGAGAAAGGCGATCGGTGCCTGTAAAGGTACCTGAAGTTCGTTCAGAACTTCAACCATTGTCCGCCTTCGATGACAAACGCCCGTACGGGTGAACCGTCCCCGCGTAATGGTTTTAGCGGCAACGCGGCGAAGAAGACTCTCCTGCAAGATCGCCTCGATGTTGGTCAGCCCTTCCACAATCAAGACGCCTCCGCTAAGCAGCGTCTGGTGAATCCTGATGAGCTCCGGCAGATCGTTCACGTCCGCCACCGATGGTGGCTCGACGCCGAGAAGTTTCACGCGATGTTCGACACACCAGCGGGCGAGTTCGGTGCTGATGCGCGGCAGTTCGTCACGCCATTTCGCTTCGTCGACGTAGGCGCTCCAGCCTGTGCGCAGGATCAGACTCTCCCCGGGTGCGAACCTCGCTGCGACGGCACCGAGATCGGCCACCGTGATCAGCGTCCTGGGTGCGATGCCGTCGAGCTTCACCAGCCAGGCTGGGCCCATGCACTGCGCCAGAGGCACCTCGTCGATTGTCCGGTCGCCCGCCTCGGTGTGGGTGGGCGCATCCATGTGTGTTCCGCAGTGGGAATAGAGGTGAAGCGTCTGGGCGTTCACCCGTGTTCCCTGAAGTTGAACTTCGGCTCACAGGCAACGCCCCTCATGCCGGGACACAACGTAAGGGTAAGGTCGATGATTCGAGGGAAGGAAAGGCTTTCCTGCTGTTCCGGCCGGCCAGATCCGGCCAGGGGGGTTGAAGCACCATTGTTTGGATTCCCGTTCATAGCTTCTCCATGATCTTTTCCGTCATCTGTTGCGTCGACAACCGCCCCCCGGTCTCGGTCGTACGGTTGGCCGGGTCGGCGAGCACGGCTTCTGCGGCTGAGCGGATCCGGGCGGCGCCGTCGATCAGCTCCGGCCCAATGCCGTCTCCTGCAAAATTTCGATATCAAAAGAAATTTCCCCGTTGTCGGAGGCGCCTGTATTGCTCTCTCCCCGTCGACCGGACCCTGGTTTCCCTTCGTCGCGTGTATTTTTACCGATTTATCTTTCTGCAAGGTTTTTCCTTTGTGATTGCCGGAGTAACAACAGCCGAGGATTGAAGATCTCCGCAGCAAGCTTCGGGGATGACCAGGAGAGGGATTCAACGGTCATTCGGACCTATGGGGCAGCCGAGGCTCCGGGGATCCCAGAAGAGGTTTTTGTTCTCATCCACCCGGTTCTGGAAACAGATGCTGACCGAACCTTCCGGCCCGCCCTGGAACCAGTGCTCAATGCCGGGACGGACGGTAAACTGCTCGCCGGGATTCAGGCAGACCTGCTGCCGTGCGGTGTAAAAGGGCTCCTTCCCCGCCGGGATCAGCGTGTCGGGATCGGTTGCTTCGCCTTTGATGTACACCTTTGTTTGTCCGGAGATGACCCGGAGGGTCTCTTCCTTTCCCTGTTCCCCTTCATAGGGGGGATGCACGTGCTGGGGGAGGGCTTGATTCGGCAGCAAAGCGATCAGCGTGATTCTAAGGCGTTCGGAACGGAGGATATCGATGAATGCAAAGCCCTCGGAACGCAGGTTTCCCAGACCGAAATCACTGATCTCCATAGCCTTCCATTCCGCATCCGTGACCGGGAATCCGGAACGGTAGAACAAGTTAAGATACTCCTGTTGAATGGTCTTTGCACCCGGCACAGCCATGGGAAATAGACCTCCTCTTTGATTTCATACTTTTGCTTCCGGTTGGCCAGAGAGCAAACGGCCGATCGACTTGGCCATGGTCTCCAAAATCAGGCAGCAGGACGCCGCCCCGGCATCGATAACGCCGCGGGACCGCTCGCCCAGCCGGCTCGAACGGCCCAGTTTCGCCACCATCTCCTTGGTGGCATCCCGTCCCTGCCTCGCGGCTTCAACCATCCGATCCAGACAGAGGCTGAACGGTTCACCGGCCTGTGCCGCGGCCTGATAGGCCGCCTCCGCCGGGAGCAGAACATCCATCAGGGTTTTGTCGCCCGGCTTGGCCTCGCTGATCTTCTGTATCCCTTCCCTGCCGGCAGAGAGCATCCTGCCGAACACCTCCCGGTCGATGGCATCCACCCCGTCACAGGCGACCGCCAGGAATTTGAAGAAGTTGCCGTAGAGGGGCCCCATCGATCCCCCGATCTTCATCACCAGGATCTTCGCCAGAGTCTTCAGCCCATGCGACAGGTCGCCCGGGTTAGCCAGGAGCTCATCCCCGCAAAGGGTGAAGCCCTTGTTCATGTTGATGCCGTGATCGCCGTCGCCGATTGCGCCGTCGATGTCGCTGAGGTACTGCTTGTTTTCACTGGATCGCACGCGATCAGATCGAAAAGGATCGGACTTCCATCCCGGTTCGCAAATTGTTCCATGCCCGAACTCCTACCTGGAAAACTGGAAAAGCCCCATGGACTCAGCTTCATAATCGATGCAGGCCTTCAGCCCCGCATCAAGCTTCATGACCGTCAGGGTGACGCCGGCCATCTCCAGCGACGTGAAGTAATTCCCCACGTAAGGCCGGTAAATCAGGATCCGCTTCTCCTGAAAAATCTTCTCCACTTCGTTGAAGAGGATGTAGAGCTCCATCAGCGGGGTGGATCCCAGGCCGGAAATCAGCACCACCACCTCGTCCCCTGCCTTGAAGGGAAGATCGGGCAGGATGATGTCGGTCATGCGCCTCGCCATCTGTGCGGCGGTTTCCAGTGCGACCACCTCCAGCCCGGGTTCGCCGTGGTGGCCGATTCCCACCTCCATCTTGCCTTCTTCGATCGTGAAGTTGGGATGGCCGACTTCCGGGATGGTGCAGGGCGTGAGGCCGATCCCCATGCTACGGGTATTGTCGATGGCCCTTTGCGCCTCGGCAATGACCTCGTCCAAACCCGCCCCCATGGCCGCCTTGGCGCCGCCCACTTTCCACATCAGGATTTCGCCGGCCACGCCACGGCGTTTCCCCCGCTGGTCTCTGGGCGCCGAGGGCACATCATCGT
>CAWJHT010000060.1:0-16838 GCA_963842685.1 uncultured delta proteobacterium
CGCGCTGAACCGCTTCATGCACCAGAATTATAAAGAGATCTCAAAGCACTGGCGCTATGGGACCGGGTCGGACATGACCGGCTATGAAGCCGCCGGAAATATGCCGATCCGAAACTTCAGAGGGGGCAGGTTCCCCGGTGTGGAACAGATCAGCGCAAAGACGCTCTGCGGAAAATACCTCGAAAAAATGGACAACTGCTATGGATGCCCCATCCGCTGTAAACGGGTGGTCAAACTGCAGGAACCCTATGCCGTCGACCCTGTTTACGGCGGGCCGGAGTATGAAACCTTGGCTGCTCTGGGCTCCAACTGCGGCATCGACAACCTGGAAGCCCTGATGAAGGCCAATGAAATGTGCAACCGCTACGGGATCGATACGATTTCAACAGGAGTGGCGATTTCTTTTGCCATGGAGTGCGTCGAAAAAGGGCATCCTCAGCCGGGAGGATACGGACGGGCTGGATCTCACTTTTGGAAATGCCGAAGCGATGGTCCGGATGGTGGAGCAAATCGCCCTGCGAAAAGGGTTCGGAGACCTCCTGGCGGAAGGAACCAAACGGGCATCGGAAAAAATCGGAAAAGGCTCCGGGGAATTGGCCATGCAGGTCAAAGGGGAGGAGCTCCCCATGCACGAGCCGCGTCATAAACAGGCCATGGGACTTCATTACAGTATGCATGTGACCGGGGCCGACCACAGCACGGGGATTCACGACCCAGAGGCCCTGGATAAGGATACGGGAGCCAATCTCTACCAGAAGGGATTTTCGTCGCAGTTGACCAATTATCTGGGACTCTGCAAATTCATCCCCTGGAGCGACGCTCAAGTTCGAGAGGCGGTCGAATATGTCACCGGCTGGCCGCTGACGGCCCAGGACCTGATGCAGGTCGTCGAGCGAGGGGTCATCCTCGCGCGGATATTCAACATCCGCGAGGGATTCTCGGAAAAGGACGATGCGTTGCCGAAACGATTTGAGGTCACACCGACCGATGGACCGTTAAAAGGGCTCGACCCGGAAAGGTTTGCCGAGGCCCGGAAAACGTATTACCGGATGATGGGATGGGATGAGTCCGGCGTGCCGACGCTTTCCAAGCTTGCCGAACTTCAGATCGAGTGGGCGGCCAAATATCTGAGCCCCTAAAGGCCCTGAGCTGTGCGGGCCATCTCACGCCATTTTGTCCCGCTTCTTCTCTGACGGCTTGTATTCACCGGTCATCAGGGTGCGGAGAATATCCTCCTTGCCGATGATACCGACCAACCAGCCTTGATCCAAAACGGGCAGTGTGTGGATATTATGCTTGACCATCAGTGTGGCAATGTCTTCCAGGCCGGTTTCCGGATCCACTGTTATGGGATCGGGGGTCATGGCCTCAGACACTCTAACAGCCGACATTTTCTTTACTTCATTATTAATCTGTTGAGGGGAGGTCAAAGAAATAGCGCTGTCGAGCAGGATGAAGAAGGAAGGCACGGGAATCTTTCTTTGCTGGGCCATCAGATCGGACTGGCAAATAATTCCCTTCAGATGTCCTTCTTGGTCAACCACGGGCAGGCCACTGACGTGCTGATCAAGCATTAGCTTTGCAGCCTGAATGACCTCTGTGTCCGGATGAACGGTAAGGATTTCCTTCGTCATAATATCTTTGGCTTTAAGCATATCCCTTCCTCCTTTCTTTTTTCTTGGATTTTACCCCTTATGATCGGTGAAATCCACAATTGTTTATTTCTTCTTCTGGGTGATGATTCCATGATCATGATTTCATTGACTAGCAAAATCACATCTAGAGAAGAACTCCCGACGCGATCAAGCATTGACCTCAAATGAAAAGAGATATTCAGATCAACGCATTAGGTGATGAGGAAACATATGGGATTTAATGAAGCTCGACCCTGACGAAAAAGGCTGGACGGCAAGGGGTCGAACCCCTGGCAGGGCTGTTTCCGCGGACGTTGATGCCTTCTTTCTTAATCAAGAATTCATCGGTCTTAAATACATCGTACAGGCCTTCTTTGTCATCGCCTTTCCGATCCTGATTATCTTAGTGGTTATGAACCTCCTGTTTGGCTCGATTCATAGTAGCAGTCCTCGTCTGTTGCATGGGCGATCCTGCTTCTGCGGGCGTATTTGCTGACGCGCAAACCCGGGGACAGGTCCATAGCCCCGGAAAAACAGTACAAGAATCTATCAAAACGCCATCCGAGGTTTTCTCCTTATCTTTTTAATATTCATCGTTATACTGTCGGATGGAAGAGCGAACTGGACCGGGTCCAATGGTCGTGCATCTTTCCCACTTGTGGCTTTTATCTGCCTGGGCAGAAGAGAGGGCTTTTGCTGGGCGGTTTTGTTTCTCGCGAGTATGAGTTCTGATGCCGTTCTACCCCCGTCCGGATGTTTTCTCTCCGGATGCCTTTCGTAGCTTCGAACTCAGATACCTTATGTCCTTCTCTCGTCATGTGCGCGATCGGATTTGCAGGGAAGTCAGGTATCGAGGCCAGCTACGCTCGGCTCATTCATCGACAGGGTCAACTGATCGAATCCGAGAAAAAATGCCGCGCAGGCGTATGAGGAGTTGCTTAAGAGAAGCTGAGGCACGGCAGCAGGCTCTAACGAGCCCTGGCCGAGAGCGAGCGGCGAGAGATATCCTGTTCAGCATCGCCGATTGGGTGTGGGAGGTAGACGAGAACGGCGTCTATACCGTCAGCTCGCAGAAGGGCTTTGACCTTTTTGGGGAATCCCGTGGTAGACATCATCGGGAAGACACCGTTCGATTTCATGCCGCCGGATGAAGCGAAGAGAACGGCGGCTGATATTCTCTGAATCGTGGCAAAAAGGCGCCCATAAGGGATCTCGAGAATTTGAATATCACAAGGAATGGCGATAGAATCTATCTCCTCACCAATGGTGTGCCCATACTGGACGAAAAGGGGAATCTCAAAGGTTACCGGGGCGTAGATAATAAGACATCACGGACCGCAAGCGTGCGGAGGAAGTGGTTCGGAACGCTGCCCGTGAATGGTCGGCCTCCTTCGATGCCATGTTGGATGGCGTATCGATACACGACACCGATCATACCGTTCTTAGAGTCAACCGCACCTTCTGCCGAATGCTGGGAAAGAGAGAAGAAGAACTTGTCGGGAAGAAGTGCTACTGCCATTTTTCATGGAACGGAGAACCCGATTGCCAACTGCCCTATCGAACGGACAAGGAAAACACTGCAAGGCAGGAGCATGCGGAATTCTTCGAACCTAGTCCTCGAACAAATGGTTGTACGTATCAAGTGAACCTGTTCTCGATGATTCCGGTCAATTGGTGCGCATTGTACACACCGTCTGCGACATCACCGACCGCAAGCGGGCGAGGAGGAAAAGCGGAGCGTTGAGGAGCGGCTGCAACGCGCGGAGAAGATGGAGGCGTTGGGGATACTCGCCGGCGGTGTGGCCCATGACCTCAATAATGTTTTAGGGGTCATTTTCGTTTACACGGAGCTCTTTTGGAGAAGATTCCCGAGGGAAGCCCGTTGAGGACCTATGTTGAAAACATCCTGTCGTCCGGTGAAAAGGGGGCGGCCATCATCCAGGACCTGTCTGACGCTGGCCAGAAGGGGTGTGATGGTGCAAGAGGTCGTCAACGTCAACGGCGTCGTTTCCGGTTTCTTCAAGACCCCGGTGTTTGAGAGGATGGAGACCTAGCCACCCGAGTGTCACCTTCAGGAAGGAACTGTCAGAGGAGCTGTTGAATATCAAGGGATCGCCGGTCCACCTGGAAAAGACGGTGATGAACCTGTTATCGAATGCGGCGGAGGCGATTTCCGGAAATGGCGAGATCACGATTCGGACGGAGAACCGGTATCTCGACAGGCCGGTTCAGGGCTACGATACGGTGAAGGAAGGGGAGTATGTGGTACTGACGGTATCGGATACGGGCAAGGGGATTTCGACGCCGACATCGGAAAGATCTTGAGCCGTTCTATACGAAGAAGGTGATGGGGAGGAGCGGGACGGGGCTGGGGTTGGCGATCGTCTGGGGAACGGTGAAGGATCATGACGGGTACATCGACGTACAGAGCGAGGCGGGAAAAGGGACGGTCTTTACCCTTGTATTTTCCGGTGACGAGAGAAGAAATGGCAGAGAGAAAAAGGAGAAGATCCCGGTAGAACAGTATATGGGCCAAGGGGAATCGATCCTGGTTGTGGATGACACGGCCGAGCAAAGAGAGATCGCCACACGAATGCTGACGCGACTGGGATACCGGGTAGAAGCGGTTTCCGGCGGAGAAGAGGCGGTGGAGTATCTTAAAGACGCAAAAGGCGGACTTGCTGGTTCTGGATATGATCATGGATCCGGGGATCGATGGTCTGGAGACCTATGAGCGGGTTCTGGAGGTCAACCCGAAGCAGAAGGCGATCATCGTCAGCGGTTTTTCGGAGACGGAGCGGGTCGAAGAAGGCCCAGGATCTGGGCGCCGGGGCCTATGTGAGGAAGCCCTACCTCATGGAAAAGATCGGTGTCGCCGTCCGGGATGAGCTGCGGAAGGTGTAGTGTTCATCAAGATATCGAGGAGAGGGAATGCGTTTTGCGCCCCGGGTCCCATACCGATGAAATGAATTGCAGCAGCCGGCCTGGAAAAACACTATTGTTCTTGTGGAGAACTCCAATGGCAAAAATCCTGATCATTGATGATGACGAACTGTTTTGTCGGGGATTGGCCGAAGCGATGGCGGTCGGCGGCAATGAAGTCCATTGCGCCCATACGATCGAAGAGGGACGAAGGCTTGCCGCATCAGGTTCTTTCGATGTGGTCTTTCTCGATGTGATGCTTCCCGACGGGAACGGACTTGATCTGCTTTCGGAAATCCGGTCTGTCTCTTCGGAACCGGAGGTCATTATTCTTACGGGCGGCGGGACGACTGACGGTGCGGAATTGGCGATAGAGCAGCGGCGCCTGGGACTACATCCAAAAGCCTTTTCCGCTCAGCGTGATCAAACTTCATCTTATGCGGGCGCTCCAGTACCGGGAGGAGCGGCGAACGAAAAAGCCGGCCAAGACACTGAAGATCGATGCGATCATCGGCAACAGTTCCGGAATGAAGAACGCCTATGATCTGCTTTCCGAGGCGACATCAACGGACGTCAATGTTCTCATTACGGGTGAGACGGGCACGGGCAAGGAACTCTTTGCAAGAGCCATCCACGATAACAGCCGCCGTGCGGGAGAGAGTTTTGTGGTGGTCGATTGCGCCGCACTCCAAGGGACACTGATAGAAAGCATTCTTTTCGGGCATGAAAAGGGGGCCTTTACCGGCGCCGTTCAGAGCCGTAAGGGACTGATTGCACAGGCAGACAGGGGAACCCTTTTTCTTGACGAGATAGCCGAACTTCCCCTTTCTCTCCAGAAGGTTTTTCTCCGGGTGCTCCAGGAACACCGCTTCCGACCCTGTGGGAGGCCGGAAGGAAGTTGAAAGCGACTTCCGGTTAATCGCGGCGACCAACCGCGATCTGGAAAACATGATGCAATCGGAACAGTTTCGGGAAGATCTTCTCTACCGGCTCCGCGCCCATACGATTGCCCTTCCTCCGTTGAGGGACCATCGAGAGGATATCGTCCCGATCGCCGTTTACCACATGGAAAGGATCTGCAAACGAAGCGGCCTCGATCCCAAGACATTTTCCCCCGATTTCGTCGAGGCCCTGCTCTCCTATCATTGGCCGGGAAATGTCCGGGAACTGGTCAATGCGATTGAAAGAGCCGTTGCCGCGGCTTCATCCGCTTCCACACTGTTTAAAGTACATCTTCCCCGCGAGCTGCGTGTCCATCTGGCCAAGAGCTGGTACGGAGTCGACGCGGTCGGGCGATTTCGGATCATGGCGTATCTTCTCGTAATTTTCCAAATTTGAAGGATCTGCGGGAGGCGACCTATTAGATGTGGAGACGAAATATCTGCAAGATCTGATGAAACATACCGCAGGCGACATTGCGCTTGCATCCGAGCTTTGCGGTCTCAGTCAACGGCGGTTGTACGAGCTTCTGAAAAAGCACCGAATCCCCACCAAGGATTGAATCACTCGTTTGATTCTCCTGAAAGACCCTTTCCAAAATTGCGGTTTTTCCGCACAAACTGCGGCGCCACCGCACTACTGCGGTTGTGCCGAGGAAATCCAACCTTTATCAAACAGGACAAAACAGTCTATCATTACCGTATTCATTTATGTATATGTAATATCATCCTTCCTGGCCCGATCATTGCTTCATCTTGAAGCACACTGCTGACTGACAAACAGAACTTTCATAGAGGTCAGGGAAATGGCATCGATCGTCTATACACCTTCAATAAATGAACTGGAGCGTCGTTTTCTTACGCTGCTTGAAATGGCAATTCCCAAAGAAGAGATTTGAGGTTTGCTATTCTATTGGAGAACTGTCCACGAGATTGGGCATGCCGTTTTCAAATGTTAAAGTAGCGGTTCTTTTTGCTGTAACCCGGAAGGACATCAATCGAATCCTCTCGTTTTGCGACTTGATCGCCGATGTGAAAACTATCCTTGTCCTGTCGGATTTGGATGAAGACAAGGAGACAATGATGAAGGCGCACCTGCTGCGGCCGCGGTATGTCACCTGGGCAGACTGTGATCTGATTGATATTGTGACAGTCACCAAGCGGATGGTCGATCTGTACGATGCTCCCCAGGGGGAGAACGACAGACGGATCGGATCTGCGGATATGAAGCCATGATCGGATCCTTCTCTACCGGAGAGTGAAGAGGGATTGGATCGGCACAGGAGCGTTCGCTAGGGCAAGGCATTCAGAAGATCCGTCATATCAGAGGTAGAATGATATCTATGAGTGCAAGGATTCAGATAGCAACGGTCCAGGAGGTGGCAGCCTTCCTGCGGTTAAAGGAGAGCACGGTGTGCAGTTTAGCGTCGCAGGGGAGGTTGCCGGGGTTCAAACTGGGGAAATCGTGGCGGTTCGACATGGAGAGGATAGAACGGTTATTTGCCGGAGTCCTGCATATCGACAAGGACCGGCAGGATTGGGATCGGGAGAATACTGCAAAGGATGCGTAGTACAATGGATGGATTATGTGAAGGGTGTGATCAATTTGCGGGGAAAGATGATCCTGGTCGTGGACCTCGTGGACCTGCGGTTGAAGTTCGGGATGGAGGCCATCGATTATAAGGAGCGAACCTGTATCATCGTGGTGGAAATTGATGGGGACAACAGGAATATTCAGATGGGTAGATAGGGCTTTATCCTCATCGGAATAATAAATAACACAGGAGGAAGCATCTCGTGAAAAAAAATGAAGTTGAGCACGAAATTGATTGGGAGTTTTTTAGCCGTCGCCATGATTATCTTGGCGGTCGGTTTTGTTGGCTGGTTTGGGATCTCCAAAGCGGGTAAAATGGCAACTGATCTTAACCTGTCGAAAATGCTGACACAGAGAGAAATGGACCATATGGTCTGGGTCCTGAAGGTCGGCGATTTCCAGCGGGACGAAGCGATGACGAAGCTGGATGTGAGAAAAAGATGAACATAAATGCGGTTTTGGACAATGGTATTATAGCGAGGAACGGAAAAAGATAGAGGCCGACTTTCCGGATATCGTCGGTTTATTGAAACAGATTGAGGAACCGCATCGGAAACTCCATCAATCGGCCATTACTCTGGAAGAACTTCTGCAAAAAGGAAAAGAATCCCGTTCTGAGGCCATTCAGTATTATCGGACAAACACGCGGGAAATTGTCAAAGATGTACAGAAAATCCTGGGTGAAGTGAGGGGAAAAGTGGAGCGGGAACTTGCGGAATCGGGCAAATCTGCAGAAGCCGAATATTGCATTGTCCAAGGGCATGTCTGCATCCGGTATGGGTTTGGGTTTTGTGATCGCTATCGTGTTTGGCGTCTACCTGAGCCGGTCGATCACCAAACCCATCAATCAGGTGGTAGCTGGTCTGACGGATGGCGCGGACCAGGTATCGGCGGCGGCGAGTCAGGTTTCATCGTCCAGCCAGCACCTGGCTGAGGGGACGGCGGAGCAGGCGTCGTCGCTGGAGGAGACCTCTTCCTCCTGGAAGAGATGTCATCCATGACCAAACAGAACGCCGACCATGCCAATCAGGCCAAGGCGATGATGACTGAGGCCAATCAGATGGTGGAGAAGGTCAATCGGCATATGGTAGACATGGCCGGCGCCGTGGGTGAGATCACCCGATCGAGCGAAGAGACGGGGAAGATCATCAAGACGATCGACGAGATCGCCTTCCAGACGAATCTGCTGGCGCTGAATGCGGCGGTCGAGGCGGCCCGGGCCGGGGAGGCGGGGGCCGGTTTTGCCGTCGTGGCCGATGAGGTGCGGAATCTGGCGATGCGGGCCGCGGAGGCGGCGAAGAACACGAGCAACCTGATCGAGAACACGATCAAGGCGGTACGCAAGGGCAACGAACTGACGAACGCGACGCAGGAGGCGTTCAAGGAGAATGCGGCGATTTCCAAAAAGATTGCCAATTGGTGGATGAGATCGCGACGGCGTCCGAAGAGCAGGCCCAAGGGATCAATCAGGTGAACACGGCGGTGGCGGAGATGGACAAGGTGACGCAGTCGACGGCGGCCAGTGCGGAGGAATCGGCGGCGGCATCGGAGGAGTTGAACGCCCAGGCGGAGCAGATGAAGATGCTCGTGATCGATTTGGATGACGGTCGTCGGCGGCAGAACGAGCGGGGAAGACCTAGGAAGGAAGGCGGCGGTGCTCGACATGAAGAGACAATCGACCGCAAGGCACTTTCTTTACCGCTGAAGAAAAAGGTTGCCGGTCGGCAGCTAGCCGTCCGTGGCAAGGAAGCTTTAAGGGGCACCGATCCCGAAACAGGTGATTCCCATGAAGGATGGAGAATTCAAGGATTTCTGAGCGAATCGTTACAGATATTGAAGTGTTTTTAAATGTTGCGCAGCGAATATCCATAAGTTGGAAAATGAGGTGGAGACATGGAGGAAACAAGAATGGTGGATCAGGCGATGAAGGCCATGGTGAATCGAGAGGGGAAATATCTGACATTTACGTTGGCCGAGGAGGAGTATGGGATCGGCATCCTGAAGGTGAAGGAGATCATCGGCATCATGGGTATAACCACGGTTCCCCAGACACCGGATTATGTGAAGGGTGTGATCAATTTGCGGGGAAAGGTGATCCCGGTCGTGGACCTGCGGTTGAAGTTCGGGATGGAGGCCATGGAGTATACGGAGCGAACCTGTATCATCGTGGTGGAGATTGAAGAAGACAACAGGAAGATCCAGATGGGCATCGTGGTGGATGCCGTGTCGGAGGTGATGAACATCAAGGCCGGCGACATCGAGGATACGCCGAACTTCGGCAGCCGCTTGAATACGGAATACATCCTGGGGATGGCCAAGATAGGCGGCAAGGTCAAGATCCTTCTCGATATCGGCAAGGTGCTCAGTGACGGTGAGTTACCGCTGGTATGACGCGTAACAATAAATGGCGTCATGGCTGAACTCGGCAGCCTTGAATACTAAATACATTTTGAGGATGGCAAAATAGGCGGAAGGTCAAGATCCTCCTCGACATCAGCCCTGTGCTCAGTACGGAAGAGTGAAGTTGTCGACAAGGCTGCGTAACGTAATGAAAATTAATGATAGGATAAGGGTAATAAGAACATGAACTTAAGCGTAAAGTTGATTGGTGGTTTTATAATTGTCGCAATGCATCACCCTGGTGGTGGGTGCGGTTCGATGGTGGGGCATTAGCAAGACCGACGATGCCTTGAAGGAGGCGGTCGAGGTTCACCTGAGAGCTTCTGAAACGCTCGCAGAGCTCAACGAAACCCAGAAAACAATCCTGGGGGCCGAGCGAGTGCTTGTCTACGAGAAAGATGCTGAATTGACAAAGCGGCAGTATGAAGACTTAGAGGTGGCCGGAAACAGATCGAGGAAGGTTGGAAAAAATTCGATTCTTGCACAAAGGAGCGGAAGAAGAAAAGCTCTGGAAAGATTTGACCGGCAGATGTGGAAGAATGGAAGAAATCACATCAGGAAGTTCTCGCTTTGGTAAAAAAAGGCGATGACGACTGCCCGCAGGAACGCGTATCAACTGACCCACGGTAAAGCCCAGGGAACTCTACAAGAGTTCCGAAAAAACTCTGAACGAATTGTCGGAACAAAATGAAACGACGCAGAGAAGTTTGAGCATCTGGCTAATGCCGCCGCGGCAAGGGCCGAATACACGTCGTTGGCGGGAATGAGCAGTCGGCGCCATTATCGCTCTGGCTTTGGGAATTTTTCTCTCCCGTTCGATCACGGACCTACTCAAACGGAGTGATCGCCGGCCTGCACGGACGGCGCCGATCAGGTGTCCTCGGCGGCGGGTCAGGTGTCTTCGTCCAGTCATCACCTGGCGGAGGGGACGGCGGAGCAGGCCTCGTCGCTGGAGGAGACCTCCTCTTCACTGGAAGAGATGTCGTCCATGACCAAGCAGAATGCCGACCATGCCAATCAGGCCAAGGCGATGATGACGGAGGCCAATCAGATTGTGGAGAAGGTGAATCGCCATATGAAGGATATGGCCGGCGCCGTGGGTGAGATCACCCGATCGAGCGAGGAGACGGGGAAGATCATCAAGACGATCGACGAGATCGCCTTCCAGACGAACCTGCTGGCGCTGAATGCGGCGGTGGAGGCGGCCCGGGCCGGGGAGGCGGGGGCCGGGTTTGCGGTGGTGGCCGATGAGGTGCGGAATCTGGCGATGCGGGCCTCGGAGGCGGCGAAGAACACGAGCAATCTGATCGAGAACACGATCAAGGCGGTGCGCAAGGGGAATGAACTGACGAATGCCACGCAGGAGGCGTTCAAGGAGAATGCGACGATTTCGAAAAAGATCGGACAGTTGGTGGATGAGATCGCGACGGCATCCGAGGAGCAGGCGCACGGGATTAGCCAGGTGAACACGGCGGTGACGGAGATGGACAAGGTGACGCAGTCGACGGCGGCCAGTGCGGAGGAATCGGCGGCGGCATCGGAGGAGTTGAACGCCCAGGCGGAGCAGATGAAGGTGTATGTGGGAGATTTAGTGGCGGTCGTCGGCGGCAGCAGCGAACGGAGGCAGGTTCGGGAGGGAAAGGCGGTGGTGTCCGACGTGAGAAAGCAGTTGACCGCAAGGCACTTTCTTTACCGATGAAGAAGAGGTGCCGGTCGGCAGCTTGCCGTCCGCGGCAAGGAATCTGCGAAGGTCACCGATCCCGAACAGGTGATTCCCATGAATGATGGGGAGTTCAAGGATTTCTAATCAATCCCGATTGGTTATCCTGAAGTTCCTTTCTGATGAAGCGCAGATGGACGGTCTCAAAACCTCTGTCTGCGCTTCTTATACATCTATGACAGGTTCGGACTGTCGTTCTGGAATGAGGACGGAAATCATCTTTTTCGTTGACTTTGCAAAATAGATGCGTATAATAAGCCCGATATCGAAATCATCGTAAGATTTCCCAATCCCAGGGTATAAGGTAATCGGTTGAAGAACAGAGGATCCCAATGGTTCCTGTCCTTTATGCCGAGAGAGGATGTTTGGCTTTTCATGTTTTAAAGGCTCCCGTATTTCGGATAGGATCAGCGCCCCCTCCCCGCACTGCCGAACCAACACGCCTTGCAGAATGAAAGCGTCACTTTATCATCCCCGATGATCATCGTTAAGAAACATAAAAAAGAGGAATCACATGTACGGCATTACATTCAATCAGACAACGAAGGAAATTGAGATCAAGGGTCCGGATTCATTTATCGAATCCAATTTTCATAAGATAGAGGATATCGTAAGGGAGAGTTTTGTAACAATGAAGAAGGCATCAGGAAAGACCACTGCAAAAAGGGAAATCCGGTTATCGGATGAAATTCAAAAACCTCAAGCCACCCAAGTGATCAAGGCGTCTGAAGGTTCAGCGCCTGAAACACCGGCGGCGACCAAACCGGGAGTTCAGAAAGTCCCCGAAGCGCCAAAAGCGACCCGGCCGCCGGTTCGGAAATATTTCAACACACTGGGCAAACCTATCCGGAGCGAAGATACATCGATTGGTAAAGACCAAGCCGTTGGTCTCATCGGACGGACCCCGGAGGGGATTTCGATCACTTCACTCAAGGAGAAGTTCGGATTATCCCAACATCAGATCGAGGGAATCATCAAGGACGCCGAGAAACACGGCAGGGTCAGAAAGTATCTGAACGGCTCCTACGTGTGGGTGTAAAATCGGTTCGCTCCCTGCGCGGCGCCGCGCAGGGACATCACCGAATCATCACAGGAAATCCTGACGTATCGGAGTGAACGTATCGATCAGACGGACATGCGGGGTCATCGTTTGAACCCTGTGGGGCTGATCGGGCGGTACGGCCACCATATCCCCCGGAGAGAGCCGGCGGGAATCCGTGCCGATGAAAAAAAGGACTTCCCCTTCAGCCACATAGGTCACCTGTTCATGGGGATGGGCGTGGGGGGTGTCAGGCTTCGCGGCCGGACCGTCTTCAAAATCGATCACCACCATCATGAGTTTGTCCGTATGCAGGATACGGCGCTTCCGCCCCGGTCCGATCTCAATCTGATTGGCTGTTTCGTCATTCTTGCTGAGTTTCATCATGCACTCCTTGTCGGGGAAACAGAACGCAGCATATGGATTTTTCACGAAGCCGTCAGACCTGAAACGTCACCTCTTTGAGGACACCCAGCTGATCGAGGGCCATGCCGGCGCCTCTGGCCACCGTAGAGAGGGGATCGTCCGCGATCGTGATGGGAAGCCCCGTCTCATGACGGATCAGAAGGTCGAGATTCTTCAATAGAGCGCCGCCGCCGGTCAGGACGATCCCCCGATCGACGATGTCCCCGGCCAGTTCGGGAGGCGTATTCTCCAGGGCGTCCTTGATTGCGTCCACGATGAGACTGACCGGTTCCATGATCGCCTCCCGGATCTCATCGGAATTGATCTCCACGGTCTTCGGAATCCCGGAGATCAGATCCCGCCCCCTCACCTCCATCCTGCGGACCTCCTGTCCGGGATCGGGGAAGGCGTTGCCGATCGTCGTCTTGATCAGTTCGCCCGACCTCTCCCCGATCAGAAGACTGTACTTCCGCTTCAGGTACTGGACGATCTCGTCGTCGATCTTGTCCCCGGCGACCCGGACCGATTTCGAATAGACGATCCCGGAAAGAGAGATCACCGCCACCTCCGTCGTCCCTCCGCCGATGTCCACCACCATCGAACTGATCGGCTCGGTGATCGGCAGACCCGCCCCGATCGCCGCCGCCATCGGCTCCTCGATCAGATAGATCTCCCGCGCCCCCGCCGACTCCACCGTCTCCCGGACCGCCCGCCTCTCCACCTGGGTGATCCCGGAGGGAACCGAAACGATGATCCGGGGACGCACCAGGGCCCGCCGGTTGTGGACGCTCAGGATGAAGTGTCTGAGCATCGCCTCCGTAATGTCGAAATCGGCGATCACCCCGTCGCGCATGGGCCGGATCGCCACGATGTTCCCCGGCGTCCGTCCCAGCATGTTCTTGGCTTCCGCACCGACGGCCAGGACCTTCTTCTCCCCCTTGGCGTTCATGTGGACGGCGACGACCGACGGCTCGTTGAGCACGATCCCCTTTCCCCTGACATACACCAGGGTGTTGGCCGTCCCCAGGTCGATGGCCAGATCGTTCGAAAATTTCCCCAAAATAAAATCGAAAAGCAAGTCCGTTTCCTCCTGAAAATCCGGTCACTCGACCGGGGCTGCATCCCGCAAGCCCCGCCCGGCGGGCGGGGACAAGGGGCGCCATGACAACAGATTTCTCTCTTGCCGGGAAGCCTCGCCTTGTAAGCGGGAAGCTTCACCTGCACAATCGAAAGGATAGTTTCAATTAGGTTTTTTCTATACCCCATTCTCCACCCCTTATCAATCCATTTTTCCAAAAAATCATTGCATTTTACAGGTGACTATATTACTTAGCCGAACGTAATCTTAAATACCGGGAAAAAGGTCCGAGGTTGGCATTCGCCGATGCTTTTGGACTTTTTTTCAGAACCAGCTAAATTGACGACCTCGTAAAAGTCGCAAAAGCCTTGAATTTGGGACGAAGTCGTCAAAATTAAACACGGGGGAAGATGTAAATGCTCAACCTCATGAGGAAGCACGCCAGAAACTGGCTCATGAAGGTCATCCTGGGGATCATCATCGTCGTTTTTATCTTCTATTTCGGCTCGATGGGCGACAAGCAAAGGGCGGAGCGGATCGCGATGATCGACGGGAAACCGATTGTCTATGCGGAGTTTCAGCGGGAGTACCAGAACCTGGTGGATGTGTACCGCCAGCGTTTCGGCCAGGGGCTGACGGATGAGATGCTCAAAAGCCTGAACCTCAAGCAGCAGGCGCTCGATAACCTGGTCAACCAGGCCGTCGTCCTCAAGAAGGCGGAAGCGATGAACATCAAGGTGACCGATGAGGACATCAAGGCGATGATTCTCGCCTATCCGGGCTTTCAGAGAAACGGCGCTTTCGATCAGCGGATTTACGAGCAGACACTCCGATCGAACAAGATGACTCCGGATGAATTCGAAACGTATCCAGAGGAAAATGCTGATCACTCTGAAAGTGGAGGACCTGATCCAGAGTGGTGTCAGGGTGTCCGATCAGGAGGTCCATGACATCTACCGGATGCAGAGCGAAAAGATCAATATCGATTTCATTCAGATTTCTCCGAAGACATTCACCGGCGAGATCAAAACGACACCGGCCGATCTGGAGGCGTTTCTGAAGGCCCATGAGGCACAGTTCCGCATCCCCGAGCAGGTGCAGATCAAGTACCTGGCGTTCATGGGTCAGGATTATGCGGCGGCCGCCAAGATCTCCGATGCCGATGTGGCCGATTACTACGAGCGGCACAAGGATCAGTGGACGAAGGATAAAAAGGTGCAGCCCCTGGCCGAGGTCAAGGACAGGATTACGGCCGAGCTCCGTCTGGTCAAAGGGATGTATGCGGCATCGGACGAGGCCAAGAAGGCCCATGACACCATCTATCAGGAGGAGAACTTCGACGCCTACGCCGCCAAGCAGAAACTGACGGTCCGGACGACCGGGCTCTTCCGTCTCAACGATCCGCCCCCGGAGTTCAGGGCGATGGCGGATTTCGGCAAGTTTGTCTCCGGTCTGCAGAAAAACGAGATCGGCCGGGTGCTTCAGGGGGAGAAGGGATACTATGTCATCATGCTTGTCGACCGGAAGGCGCCCTACCTGCCCTCTCTGAAGGAGATCGAAGCCGGAAGTGGAGAAGCAGTATCGGGAGACGGAGGCGAAGCGACTGGCGCAGAAGGAGGCCGAAACCCTCCTTGCCCGTTTGAAGAAGGGCGATGCTCTGGATGCGGTGGCCCGTGAAAAAGGTTTAAAAATAAAGGAGACGGGACTCTTTCAGCCGGGAGGCGCCGTTCCCAACTTAGGCTCCTCGGTGGAACTGACGGAAGCCCTGTTCCAGATCTCGGAAAAGAACCCCTATCCGGAGCAGGCCTATCCGGTCGAGGGAAATTACGTCATCGTCCGGTTCAAGGAGAAGGGCAAGCTGAACGATGCGGATTTTGCCGCCCAGAAGGACGCCATCGCGAAATACCTTGGACAGCAAAAGAAGAGCGAGACCTTCAAGGCCTGGATCGAGGGGAGTAAGGCCGCCCTGATCAAGGAAGGACGGCTGGAGCTCACGAGGGACTTCAAGGATCTGTGAGGATCCATCCCTATCGCAGGAGTGGGCATTAAAAGAATTCTCAGGAGGAACAAGTGGAACGATCTCTGGTTCTGGTGAAACCCGACGGTGTGCAGCGCGGTCTGATCGGCGAGGTGATTGCCCGCCTGGAGCGGCGCGGGCTGCGTCTGGTGGGAGCGAAGTTCATGCAGGTCGGCAAGGCGCTGGCCGAGGAGCATTATGCCATTCACAAAGGCAAACCGTTTTATGAGGGTCTGATTGCCTATATCACCTCTGCTCCGGTGATGGCAATGGCTTGGGAAGGCCCCAATGCGGTGGCTGCCATCCGTCAGACGATGGGCGCCACCCGCCCCCTGGAAGCGGCGCCGGGCACCATTCGCCATGACTTCGCCCTGGAAGTGGGTCGCAACATCACACACGCCTCGGACAGTCCTGAAAACGGTAAGCTTGAAATTGGGCTGTGGTTCAAACAGGAGGAACTGGTCTCCTGGAGTCGCGACGTGGATCGATGGTTTTTTGAAAAATAGGGCGGCACTGGCCATGGGCTCGGGGGAGTAAAGCCGAAAGCCCTCGTACAAGCGGATGTCTTCATAGATCGTCCTGCCGGTTTATCCGGCAGGACGATCTGTTTTTATGCCCGCCGGCGGCGATGAGCGACCCACGCGCTCTCAGGGGTGCTGTGCTATCCCTTAGTCATCACTTTTGAAGTGACTTAGCAGGCCGTACAGCGCTTTTACCTTCGGCCGATCAATGGAGCCGTCTTCTTTTTTCGGGAGAGAATCGGCAAATTCGACATAGCCCGGTTTCTTGTAGCGGGCGATTCGTCCGGCCACAAAATCGATCAGTTCCCGCTCGGATAATTTGGTTCCCGCATGCAATACGCAAACGGCCTTGATCCCCTCGCCGAATTTCGGATCGGGCACGCCGATCACCGAAACTTCCCGAATGCCGGGATGTTCCATGATCACTTTTTCCACTTCCACGGGGTAGACATTCTCCCCGCCGGGTTTGATCAGCTCCTTTTCCGCCTTTCTCCCGACGAACCACAGGAATCCCTCCTCGTCGAGGCGACCGATATCCCCCGTGTGGTGCCAGCCCCCGCGAAAGGTCTG
>CAWJHT010000061.1:0-7522 GCA_963842685.1 uncultured delta proteobacterium
CAACAACGAGTGCGGACCGATGATTCCGCAAGGGTGATCGGTCGTCTTCCGGTCGGTCCGTTTACATGTATTTCCCCCTTGCCCATAGCCATCCGTTCCCCCGTGCAACTGTTATTTGCACGCGATACAAAATCCGTGTACAATTCAACCGCATACCTCTTTCATATGAACGGCTTCTTTTTTAAAGGAAGGGAAAGCGGGAGACGTTAGAAGAGATACGGACGATACATGATCATGTTGGTTCTATTCATGTTGGTCGGTTTCTCCTGTTTTACCTGACCTACGAGAATGTTAAAAAAGAAATGATCGAGAGCCTCAATCAGCGGCAGATGATTTACGCCAGGCAGGCCGCGATCGGCATCGAGACTTTCTTCAACGACCATGTCCGGAGGCTTGAATATCTCGCGAAAAACGAGCGTATTGCGACCTTCGATCAGACCGGTATCGGGCTGATACGCGATTATCATCTTGCCCACCAGGAAGAGGTCAGCATCGTCAGCCGGCATAGACCGAGAGGGGCGGATTCTTCATGCCGAGCCTTACAACGCCGCGTGGTCCGCCAGCCTGTGACGAGCATGGATGATTTCAATGAAGCCAAGCGTACCGGCAAGATCGCGGTGAGCGATGTCTTCACGAACCGTCGCGGTTTTAAGACGATCATCGTCCATGCCCCCCTCTTTCGGAAGGGTTCCTTCTCAGTACACTGGCGTTTCTGCTCCCCTTTGATTTCATCGCGAAGCGTTATGTCGAGGATATCCGGATCGGACAGGGCGGTTACGCCTGGGTGATCAGCAAAAGGGATCGAGCTCTCTGCCCAGTGCCCGGCCATGTAGGCAAATCGGTCTTCGACAATTGCCGCGATTTCCCCGACATCCTTGCAGTAGCCGAAAGGATGACAAAGGGCGAGCAGGGTGTTACGGTTTACCGTATGATCACCTCCGGGGGGATATCGTCGACAATACGAAAAAACAATCGGTTTTCCTGCCGATCGATCTGGGAAACAACTTCTGGTCCATTGCCATCGCTACGCCGAGCAGGAGGCATTGAGCGCCCTGGACGGTTTCCGGAACAGGCTTATGCTGATCGCTGTCCTTTTCGTGATCGGCATCGGCTTGTTCTTTTATATGTTGTTCAAGACCAGGATACTGGTTGAGGAAATAGAACGGAGAAGAAAGACGGAGAGGCCCTTCATGCCAAGACGGAGGAATTGGACAAGTATTTCACGAGCAGTCTCGATCTGCTGTGCATCGCAGATACGGAGGGTTATTTCCGCCGTCTGAATCTGGAGTGGGAAAGAACACTCGGCTATGCCCTGTCGGAGCTTGAGGGGAAGAGGTTTCTCGATTATGTCCATCCGGACGATGGGGAATCGACTCTGAAAACGGTTGGCGAGCTGACGGAGGCAAAGGAGGTGTTGAACTTTGTCAACCGTTATCGCCACAAGGACGGCTCCTATCGGTGGATCGAGTGGCGCTCCTATCCGGTCGAAAAAAGGATCTATGCGGTGGCGCGGGATATCACCGAACGAAGACAGATGGAAGAGGAAACGGCGGTGATCGCCGAGATCGGGCGCGTGGTCTCCTCGAGTCTGGACATAGAAGAGGTGTATGAACGATTCGCTGTCGAAACCCGGAAACTCATCTTGTTCGACAAGCTTAATGTCAATCTCATCAACCCCGTGCAACACACAGGGTTACTGTCGCCTACGGCATACGGAACGGACATCCCTGATCGCAGTCCGGGCGATTCTGTTCCACTGGCCGGATCGATGACGGAAGTCGGTGATGCGCACGCGCAAAGGGCTAATCCAACCGTTCGGGAAAGTTTTGGAGAATCTGTCACAACTATATCCCACTCTTTTTACCAAGTATCCCGGGTGGGGATGCGTTCGGTTGTGTAGAGCGTAGGCTCTGATTACCCGCGACGAGATCATCGGCGTCCTCCATTTTCCGGACGGTACAGCATAACGCCTACGACGAACGGGATCTCCGTCTGGCGGAGCGAATCGGAGCGCAGATCGCCGGGGCCATGGCCAATGCGCAGCTTTTCGGCAACCTCAACAAGACGGAAAAGTCGCTGCGCCGGAGCGAGTCGCGACTAAGAGAAGCGCAGCGCGTCGCACGCCTCGGAAACTGGACCTGGCGCATCAAGGAGAACGAAATGGAATGGTCGGAAGAGATGTACCGCATCTTCGGCCTGGATAAGAATCATCTTACAGGCGACCTTGGCCAAGCAAGCATCCAGGCCATCCATCCGGATGATCGCGCCGCTGTCGAACGGTCATACCTTTCGATCATCAGAAACGAGAAGCGCATCCCCGTCGAGTATCGGGTGATCGCCGATCGATCGGTACACTATGTCTGGGAGGAAGCCGGGGAGTTGACGTTTGATCACGAAGGATATCCTGATATTCTGACGGGCATCGCACTGGATATCACCGAGCGTAAGCGGATGGAGGAGGAGCGCCTGAGTCTAGAGGAGCGTTTGCATCGCGCCGAGAAGATGGAGGCCCTTGGGCAACTGGCCGGCGGTGTCGCCCATGATCTGAACAACGTCCTGGGTGTTCTGGTCGGTTATTCCGAGCTTCTTCTTTTGGAGATTCCCGAGGAGAGCCGTCTGAGAGGGTACGTGAGCCATATCCTGCAGTCCGGTCAAAAGGGGGCTGCGATCATTCAGGATCTGCTGACCCTGGCCAGGAGGGGTGTGGCGGTTTCCGAGGTGATCAATCTCAACAAGGTCATTTCGGACTATTTAAGATCGCCTGAATTTGAGGACCTCAAGTCCCATCATCCCCTGGTCACCTTCAAAACCGATCTGGAGAAGGATTTGCTGAACATTCACGGCTCTCCGGTTCATCTGGAAAAAACGGTCATGAACCTGATCTCCAACGCGGTGGAGGCCATCTCCGAAGAGGGCGAAGTGACGTTACGTTCAGAAAATCGCTATCTGGACCGGCCCATCCGGGGATACGACGACATGCAGGAGGGGGACTATGTCGTATTGACGGTGACCGATACGGGAATAGGAATTTCTCCCGCGGATCACGGGAGGATCTTCGATCCTTTCTATACGAAAGAAGGTGATGGGGAGGAGCGGTACGGGATTGGGGTTGACGGTCGTCTGGGGGACGGTGAAGGATCATCACGGGTATATCGATGTCCAGAGCGAAGAGGGAAAAGGGAGCGTCTTTACCCTGTATTTCCCCGTTACCCGTGAAGCGCTGTCCCAAAAACGGGAGGGTGTCGCGTCTGAGGCGTTCATGGGCCAGGGGGAATCGATCCTGGTGGTGGATGACGTGAAGGAGCAGCGGGAGCTTGCCACAAGCATGCTGACCAGGCTGGGTTATCAGGTCAGTGCCGTCTCCAGCGGTGAGGAAGCCCTTGACTATCTGCGGAGCAACAAAGCGGATCTGGTTGTTCTGGATATGATTATGGACCCCGGAATGGACGGTCTGGAGACCTACCGGAAAATCCTGGAGATCCGTCCCGGGCAGAAGGCCGTGATTGTGAGCGGTTTTTCGGAGACGGACAAGGTGAAGAAGGCCCAGCAACTGGGGGCCGGGGCCTATGTGCAGAAGCCCTATGTCCTGGAAAAGATCGGGCAGGCCATCCGGGAGGAACTTCGTTTGAAATGAAAAGCGCTTCCGATGATGATACGCTCTCATGAACATGCAGGCGCTGAGGACCTTCTGTATCATGGGTCTGCCTTTTCAAAATCAATACGGGATGAGCGCCGGGGGAGGAAGGCATGGAAATGAATATCGTGATTGCCGGAGAGGCGGGGCAGGGGGCTTTCTCCGTCGAGCTGGAGCTGACGGAAACCCTGTCGCGGCTCAATACCCATTTTTTCGCCACAAAGCACTACATGTCCCGGGTTCGCGGCGGGCACAACTTCCATATGATCCGCATCGCCGATCACCCCGTCCATGCGCTCCGCGGGGGAAAATGGGACATGGTCGTCGCCCTGGACGGGGAGACGGAGAGGCTGCACAAACCGAACCTCCGCGAAGGGGGCATCTATCTCTCCCGGGAGATGACGAAGGAGATCGGAGCGGCGGCCAAGGAAGCGTTCGGAAACATCGCCGCGAGCAACTCCATCCTGGTCGGGATCGTTCTGGCCGTCATCGGGGTGAGTCCCGAGAAAGCTGGCCGAGGCGGCCGAACCCGGGAAAGAGGAATATCTGAAAAAGGGGTATCGAGTTCGCTGCCCGGTGGAAACTGACGGGGGCCTTTCCCGTTTCGGCGATGGCGGGAGAGCACCGCAAGTTCGACGGCAACCAGGCCCTGGCCCTCGGCGCCATCCTGGGCGGCTGCCAGTTCATGGCCGGCTATCCGATGACGCCCGCCACTTCCATCCTGGACTACTTCTCCAGGGCCGCTTCGGGACTCCCCATCCATTTCGAGCAGGCCGAGGACGAGATCGCGGCGATCAACATGGTCCTGGGGGCATCCTACGCCGGCGTCCGGTCCATGGCGGCCACGTCCGGCGGCGGCTTCGCGCTCATGCAGGAGGCGGTCTCCCTGGCGGGCATGACGGAAACACCCGTCGTCATCGCCGTCTCCCAGCGGCCCGGCCCGGCCACGGGTCTTCCCACAAGGACCGAGCAGGCGGATCTCCACTTCGTCCTCAACGCCGGTCACGGAGAATTCCCGCGGATCATCTTCGCCCCCGGCTCCATCGGGGAGATGATCGCCCTGACCAGGAAGAGTTTCGAACTCGCCGACCGCTACCAGATTCCCGTTTTCATTCTGACGGATCAGTACTTTGCCGATTCCGTCCAGATCCACGAGGAGGAGATCCCGCTGGATGTCGGCGAGCCGGGAATACCGGGAATTCGACCGGACCTACAAGCGCTACCAACTGACCGAGGACGGCATTTCTCCCCTGACCTTCCCCGGGCTTTCGGAGGCCCTGGTCAAAGCTGGACTCCGACGAGCACGACGAAGAGGGGAAAATCACGGAGGATCAAGGCCTGCGGATCCGCATGGTGGACAAGCGCCGGAAGAAAATCACCCTCCTGCGGAAAGAGGCGGTTTCGCCCACGTTTTACGGAGATCGGGACGCCGCTTCGTTCATCCTCTGCTGGGGTTCGACGAAGCACATCGTCAAGGAAGCCGCCGAAAGGCTCACCGGTGAAGGCATCCCGGCCGCCGTCCTCCATTTCGGGCAGGTTTACCCCCTGACGCCGGAGATGGTCGCCCCGTACAGGCTCGAAGAAAAGAGACTGATCGGCGTGGAAAACAACGCCGGAGGCCAGTTCGCCCGTCTTCTGAAGAGCGAGCTCGGCCTGGCCGTGGATCGCTCCGTCCTGAAATACGACGGCGACTGCTTCACCGTGGAAGAACTCTATCAAGCCCTGAAGGGTTTGTTGTCCTGAAGGAGAAAAAACGATGGAAACAAAAGTCGATACCGCCTGGTGTCCCGGTTGCGGCAATTTCGCCATCCGCGACGTTCTGGAAAAGGCCCTCCAGGAGCTTCCCGTGCCCGCGAACAAGATCGTCCTCACCTCGGGGATCGGGCAGGCCGCCAAGATGCCCCATTACCTCGATGTGAACTACTTCAACGGCCTCCACGGCCGGTCCCTGCCGCTCGCCGTGGGGATCAAGCTGGCCCGTCCCGATCTGACCGTCGTCGCCTATTCGGGCGACGGCTGCATGTACGGCGAAGGGGGAAATCATTTCATCCACACCATCCGCCGGCGGCTGGATCTCACCATCCTGGTCTCCGACAACCGGGTCTACGCCCTGACCAAAGGGCAGAGCTCGCCCACGACGGACCCCGACGTGAAGAATCCCCTCTCCCCCGAGGGGAGCCGGAACATCCCCCTGAATCCTCTCGCTCTGGCCATCACGATGGGCGCGCCGTTCGTGGCCCGAGGTTTCGCCGGCGAGAAGGAACATCTCAAGGAACTGATCAAGCAGGCGATCCTCTTCAAGGGGACGGCCCTGGTGGATATCCTCCAGCCCTGCGTCAGCTTCAACAAGATCAATACCTACCAGTGGTACAAGGAGAGGGTCTTCCATCTGGAGAACCCCCTGACGGACCGTTACGAGGCCCTGAAAATGGCGGAGCTCTGGGGCGAGAAGATCCCGATCGGCGTCATCTACCGAAACGAATCGGCCGAGTGCCGGCAGGTGAAAGAGATCTTCCGGAAACAGGCGACGCGGGAAGATATGGAATGCCAGGTCGACATGAAATGTGTGATGATGAGGTGAATCCCGGACCTGACCAAGAAGATTCGGCGCAGGTCACGAAGGAATATGAACAAGTGCTTTACCGAGGGAAAACCACTCAACTGGTCTAGACCCAATAAATAATATTACTCATGCGAAACATCTAAGAACGACAAGGCTGCATATTCTCGGAAAATCAAGTCACTTAGCTTCCTGCACCAAATCCTTGAAAACCCAACCTGTCACTCCTGAAGCTGTCTTGCAATTGATCCAGTCTCCAGGCTTCGACTGACCTAGGTACTCAACCTTTTCACCCTTTTTTAAAATGTGTATAATTTTACTTTTGCTATCCGCCTTTGCCCTCATATTGGATGTTTTTATGACGACCAGGATCTTGGGAGATGTCCCCGGTGCAGAAGGCGCTCCTGCTGCTTGGGCCTCTTTGGGAACGGCAGCGATGTGGGAGGAGGTGCTGCCTCTTTCGCGGGAGATTTAGCGCTTACTGTCGCGGATGTCGTAGTTGCACCCTTGACACTGCTGAATACCGGGCCCCAGAGGGGGTGTCCGGCCTCAGCCGGTTGAAGTTCGAAATTCGGGTTCAGCTCTAGACGCTTTTTTGAATTCGTCGGTGCATTCCTTTTTCGCGGTCCGATATGCAATGAATAAAGGCGAGATATTTGTGAGCCTCAACTTGATCTCTCCTTGTTAGGCAATCCTTTAGTCAGGGCTTCCTGTAGGAGCTTTATGGAGTCCTTGTAGTTTCCTTCTTCATAGCTTTTGATGCCTGCGGAAAGTTCCTGCTCCCCTTTTTGTGGTGGTGGGGAGTTTTCCACCAGATTGGAGCCAGTGCCCGCACATCCGGAACAGATCAGCGTTCCCACTACAATCAATAACCATAGTCGAGAAACCTTCATGAGAGGAAACCTCCTGTCACTGGTGCTCATGGTTAATTGAAACAACGAAAAGGCAGAGTGAACGTTTAACAATTTAAACGAGAAATATCTCTTTTCTTGAACCCTGTCAACAATTTAGTTCAAGAAGACGCATATAAAATAGGGTCTTCCCGATGTTCTTTGAGACTAAATCTGCTAACTTGTTGAATCGCTATGGGTTATATTCCAAGCAGCTTGCTGTGAGTCGGTCCACGGAACTTTCAGGTTGATGCCCCGCTGCTTGTGGCGGGGATGGTTTATTTCAGTTACAAATGTATGATCCTGCCACACTTGCGATCACGTCGGGCAGGTTTCATGGGCATGGGGTGCACTTCCTTGAGATAGGGTCATGGTTTTATGATCAGAATTTGTTTTGGTCTGCAAAAGATATTAGAACAGGGTATAATGTGTTATCTT
>CAWJHT010000062.1:0-101935 GCA_963842685.1 uncultured delta proteobacterium
GATCTCCTCGGCCCACCGTTCACTTTCCGGGGTCTCCAGAATCAGCGGGATCCCGTCGAAACGGGCGTCGTTCATGATCAGGCGGAAAGGCTCCAGCCCCAGCTTCCCCTTCCCGATGGGCGCGTGGCGGTCCACACGGCTTCCAAGCTCCGCCTTGGAATCGTTCAGGTGGACCCCTCGGAGGTAGCGAAAGACCGACGATCCGGTCGAACTCGGCGAGGGTTGCGGCAAAGGCCTCCGGCGTCCGCAGGTCGTAGCCGGCGGCGAAGGCGTGGGCCGTGTCGAGGCAGACCCCCACCCGGTTGTTCGCATCGACCTGCTCGATGATCCGGGCGAGCTGCTCGAAGCGGAAACCGAGGTTGCTCCCCTGGCCCGCCGTGTTTTCGATGACGGCGGTCACCCCTTCGGTTTCGGCGAGGGCGATGTCGATCGATTCGGCGATCCGGTCGAGGCAGTCCTCTTCCGAGGAGAGGCCGGAGGTGGCTTCCCGGGTGGAAGTTGAGAAGGGTGATGCCGAGCGCCTCGCAGCGGCGCATCTCCGCGATGAAGGCCGCCCGGGATTTCGCGAGGGCCTCCGCTCTCCGGATGGCCGAGGTTGATCAGGTAGCTGTCGTGGGCGAGGATCTGCGCCGGGGCGTACCCCGTCTCCCGGCAGTTTGCCCGGAAGGCCTCGATCTCCTCCGCCGACAGCGGTTTCGCCTTCCACTGCCGCTGGTTCCGCGTGAAGAGCGCAAAGGCCCGCGCGCCGATCTTTCGGCGTTTCCGGGGCGCCTTGTCGACGCCGCCCGCCGTGCTCACATGGGCGCCCACATATTTCATCGGTTGATTCTCCTTCCTGCAGTCATCTTATCCGGAAGATTACGCGATTTCCAGGAAAATCCGAATGCGAAGGGTGGAGTGCGAAAAGATTTCTTTGCATAAGATCTCGACAATCTGTATAATGAACGGATGGAGTCATTACTTCGCGCTTGTCGAAAGGGGAGAACGACGCGTTCTGATTCGAGGAGAAAAACATCATTTTAAGAGGAGGTAGATCAAAGCATGGCAAAATCATTCAAGGGATCGAAGACGGAGAAGAATCTGCTGGCCGCCTTCGCCGGGGAATCCCAGGCGCGCAACCGGTACACCTATTTTGCCAGCGCGGCCCGGAAGGAGGGGTACGAACAGATCGCCAATATCTTTATCGAGACGGCGGAAAACGAGAAGGAGCATGCCAAGGTGTTCTTCAAGCATCTCCAGGGGGGCGAAGTGGTGATCACCGCCGGTTATCCCGCCGGCGTGATCGGAAAGACGAAGGCGAATCTCGATGCGGCGGCGGCCGGCGAGAAGATGGAATGGACAACCCTTTACGCCGACTTTGCCAAGATAGCCAAGAAAGAGGGATTCGCCGACGTGGCCCGGTCCTTCGAACAGATTGCCAAGGTGGAGAAGTTCCACGAGTCCCGCTATCGGAAACTGATCGAGAACGTCACGAAGAAAGAGGTCTTCAAGAAGGCCAAGGCGGTGAAGTGGCACTGCCTCAATTGCGGCTACATCTTCGAAGGCGCCAAACCTCCAAACTCTGCCCGGCCTGTCAGCACCCCCAGTCCTACTACGAGGTCCTGGCCGAGAATTATTAGCAAGCCTGGGGGTCAGGCCGCAGACAAAGTCCATCCGCGGCCTGACCCTTTTATCTAACCTTCGGTCCAAGAGTGTGCGGGAGGAATCGTCTGGGAATTCTGGGTCCGACGTTTCTTTCTCAATGAACCGGATCTTCCTTCCAACCCGCTTTGCCCACAGAGGGATCAGTCTGGGGTATTTTTCTTTTTCCCGAGGCGTCTTGTTTCCGGCTGATCGCAAGGAACGGAGGAGTCTTCCGCCCGTTCTCATTTCCGAGATCCGTTCCCATCGTTCAATCCCTCCCTCGATGATCGTGAACAGGGGATGGGGCTCCGGTTCGCTGACGGTCATCAGTGCCTTATAGGCAAAGGGATCACGGACGAGGAGCTTCTTCAGCAGGTGCAGACGCTCGTATTGGATCTGTCCACGTGTCACGGGAACAGGACTTTGTGCGGCTCGCGGCCGATCTTCATTGCATTGAATCGGTATCCGCGTCTCGACGCTTCCCGGCAGACCTCCTCCAGGTAGGCGGCGATCGCCCCTTCGGGATCCGGGTGGTTCCGGAAACGGACCAACTGAGGGTGACACCGGTAACCCCGGGTCTCTCCCCGCAGGACGGCTTGAGCCAGCAGCGCCTCCCGCCAGAGGGCGACAAGCCCCGCCCGATCAAGGTATCGCGGATGCAAACTCCAGAGACGCATTACCGGATGATGACCTTCTTGCCTTTCAAGATTTTTCTCGATTCGACATGATCCATGATCCGTTTTGAGTATGGAGATATGCGCCATACTTGCCAGCCAAGGCTTCCGTGAAGTGTGTATCGGGGATGGTATTGCGATGATAGGTCGTTTTATCCCCCGTCGCCCACTACGCTGAAGGGTGCCCAGAAGAGCGGATGTGCATAGCTGAACACGGTCCGCCCTTGCTCATCTACATACCCGGACTTGTCAATCAGATCCTGCATGGTAAGGTTCAGAGCCAGCGAACGAGTGAGCGTGGGATCGGACGCCTGTCTTCGGAAAAGATCAGTCATCAGGGTCTTCGCGGAAGTGGTCTCCACCGCCCAGTTGCTCACCAGCAGAGCCCTCGTTCCTGCATAGAAGAAGGCCCGCCCCAGACCCGACACCGCCTCGGCCCCCGCCCCTTCGCCCGCCCCGGTGTTGCAGGCTGAGAGCACCACCCAATCCGCATTCAGTCTGATCCCCAGGATCTCGCCCAAGGTCAGCAGGCCATCCTCCTTGCCTCCTGTGACTCTCGGGGAAGATAGGGCCAGGGCCGGCTGGGACAGGCCGTCAAGTTCGCCAGCCAGCAGACCGTGAGTGGCAAAGGCCAACACCTTGACCCTGGAAAGATCCATGGACTTCACCTGCTCTTCGCTGGCCTTCTTTCCCAGGAAGACGTCCTGCCCCAGGTTCGCGTTGAGGGCAGCGGCGATCCTCTGTACCTCCTCGGCCGTATCCGGCAGAGGAGGCAGTGTTTCGATCTTTGCGCTGTCGGTGTCTGTTTGGATGCGGTCACCGTCAATCCACGCCTGTGAATCGCCATGCCCCGTGTTGTTCCGGCTGATGACACCCGGATCTCCTTCTGAACTTCCTTTTCCTGATCACGGCTGAAATAGGGGTTCCCAAATCCGGTAAAAGCCTTGCGTGCCGGATCGCCGGCGGACAGGCTTCTCAGAGTCCGGAGAGAGGCCACAGATGGGAGCGTCGTCACGGCATGGGTGCGCGCCAGCCAGGGCACGGCCCTGTAATTGGAAAACAGTAGATCGGCTTCCTTACCGAGAGTGACGGCTTGCGTGGTAAGGACCGAAAAGGGGACGAACCCCAAAGCCCCATGTGCGACAACGAGCAGGCTCTTGGAGGTTTTCCACCCACTCTCCACCGGCTTGAGCAGGGCCTCATAAAGCCGGTGAGCGCTCTTCAAATCGAACTCGGGAATGCTCCCCAGGGTCCCTCCCTGGGGGTCAAGGGATTGTCGGAGCGATCCGACCATCTCGGCGATCTGCTTCTCCCTTAATCCTGTAGAAGCAAAGGCCGCGGCCCCTTGCTGGGGGATGGCCCACACATAGCTTCCGTCCTCGCTGACATAGGTCGCGATCAGGGCTTCGCCCGGCCTCAGGTTGCTTCTCGCTTCCTCGATGGACATCGGTTTTGGTTCAACGAGATTTGCGTAGTCCGGGAACTTGCCGTTGATCTCCTTCCTGATCGCATCCCGGGCACTCCGCAGGCTGTCGATCCGGGACCGGATATCCTTGATGCCCTCAGAACTCTGCTCCCTGGAAGGTGCAGACAGCACACTGGAAAGAAGAGTGTTCAATGCCCCGATCTGAGCCAGGGCGTCCTGTTCCGCCCTCGCCAGATCCGCCAGACCGGGATCTTTGGCGGCAGCCCTGGCGCTGGCGGCAGCCAGGGCCCGCTTCACGGTTCTCCCCCGGGCCGCATCGGCGAGCCGGAAGGCTTCTTCGGTAGCCTTGACACCGTATGCCCCGTCGAGGACCGTTCCGTGCCCAAAGGCGAGAAGCTGAATATAGGCATCCAGGATGAGACCTAGGCGGAACTCCAGAGCCGTCTGTCTCTCCCCAACGGTCTCCGACCTGCTGGCCCTTTCGAGAAGAACCGGCATTGCCTTAGCAAATTCTGCAAGGGCAGTTTCCCGGTCGCCCGTTTTCACCATGGCCATGGCCATGATCCCTCGGGCCTCTGCCGTATCGTAGTGCGATTCTCCCAGGAGCGTCCTCTTGCGCTCCAAGGCCGGCTGAACTATCTTCAGCGCATCGGCTCCCCGGCCTCCCTTGATCAGGGCCAGCCAGAGATTCACCCTCGTGGAGATAAAATGCTCATACGCGGCACGGTCCGCTTTGAGGCCATCACAGACCCCATCGTATTCGGTAAGAGCCTCTTTCCAGCGCTTCTGGGCAAGCAAGGAATCTGCCAGGGAGGAACGGGTGAAGGCCATGGTGGTAGAATCCCCCGATGTCTCAGTGCGCCTGCATATGGCAAGGTTTGCCCTTGCAAGGGTCTCGGCCTCCTCGTAGCGGCCCTGTTCGAAAATGATCTCGTTGAGTCCTTGGCTAACCACGACCGTGTGGGCTGAATACCGTCCGTGAGACCTGAGTGCGCCTGTCAGGGCCTTACGAGCCTGGATTTCCGCTTCCACCAAGCGGCCCTGGCGAAGCAGGTTCTGACCCAGTTCGTAAACCTCCAAGTTGTATACCCTGGCGTTCAATTTGGGCGTGTCGCATTCTCGGCCGCGTTCATCTTTGAGAGGCTCCCAGAGTGCCACTGCCTTGGTGTACTGTACCTCTGCCTCGGCAAGATTTCCCATGGCCTCCAGGACCGATGCGCGAGCTCTGCATATGGTTGAGTTCATTGCATTCCGCAGGAGTGGATGAAGCCGGTTCTCCGTCGCCATCGCCGCCATTTCGGCTTGCTTGACTGCCTGCTGGGCCGCCTGTAGATCTCCTTTTCTTACGCAGTAAAAGGCCTTCACTCCGCTGTAGATCGCGGTGTTTGCTTGCGTATTGGTACCTTTGGCCAGGTGAGACAGAAGCTCCTCTATGATCTCTACGGCACGGGAAAGGCTTCCGGCCCGTTCCTCAGCCGCAGCAAGTCCTGTCAGGGCCACCCAAAGACAACTGAAACCGCTTTGCTTTCCGTACCGAACCGCCAAACCATAGTCTTCGATCTCCTGTTTGGCGCGTCCCACCTCATGGGCAGCATGACCCTTTTGGAGGTAGAATTCAGCGAGTTTAAGTGGGTCCGTGGTATCAGGCTGTTTAGCATCGGCCATCTCCAGTGACTTCTGAAAGAATTGCAGATCCTCGGGCTTTTCCTGGGCAAGGACCCTCGTGATGTCGCCGATGGTTCTTGGTGGCGGGGAAAAAACGCGTTCTTCGAATGTTGCCGTAATTTTCTTGGCCTCCTCCAGGGAAACGACCTTTGGGCCGTCTGGGGCCACGCACCCTCCGAGGCCAATGACCAGGATCAGAATCGCCGCGAGATAGCCTCGTGTCAATGAAACTGCAGAAAGTCGCTGCTTTGAAGTCGGCATAGAGCATTCTCCTTGAACCCCATGTGAGAATGGGGGCATGTTAGACAACCGGCTTGATAAGTATTGATAGAGACTTGCTTTTCATGCGATCTTGGTATGAGTGAAGATGTCTTGTATGTTAAGATCAATTTTGATTGATTCCGCAATTCAGTCACTAATGGGGCTGAGGGTGAGCGGGTCAGCCAATGTACGGCCTAAGTATTGAGCTCTTACGTGTTACCGATCATGGCAGACTGGCGGGAACTCTTGGTATTGGAAAGTTAGAGGGAAAACTCGCTGGTCAGGCTTTTCGGCGGACTCCTCCATAAGTCCGAGGATATCTACTATGGAATAGGGGTATGAACTGACTTCGACTTGAAACTATGCACATTTCTCAAAGATCGTCAATCACTGAGTACAAGGAAGGAGCGGATAACGTCATCATCCCCTAAAATCGGACTCGAAATTTTTACGCCTTTCACATCGTTATCCAGGCTTGTTCCCATGAGCTTCGCCAATTCCTGTTGCGATAAACCTTTCTGAGCGTGGGTATTTGTTCGTTGCCGTTCTTGTATTGTTTGGGGTCCCGGCTGATGTGCAGCAAGGCCGGTTTAACCTTGCCTTTTGCGTTTCGATAGACTATAATTATGATCACTTTGAAGCTGAGAAAGGAGGACGGCAATGAGCAGGATGATCCCGCTGGCGGAGGCAAAGAGGCAATTTTCCGCGATCATCAAGGACGTGGAAGAGAAGTTCGACCGCTTTACCATCACCAAAAACGGCGTCGGTAAGGCGGTGATTCTGAGCAATGAGGAGTATAACGGACTCCTTGAGACGCTCGACATCCTCTCCTGCAAGGAGGAACGGGCGGCAATCAAGCGGGCAAAGGCACAGGTGAAGAAAGGCAAGACCGTATCTCTGGCTGCCATCAAGAAAAAGCATGAATTGTCATGAGCCATTCGATCGAGTTCTCCCAAGAGGCCGCTTCGGACATCGATCTTCTCTCCCGGGCCGATGGACGCCTACTGGTGCGGATCATCAACAAGATCGAATTCCTTCAGGAGAATCCCAAGGCGGGCAAGCCCCTTGTCGGCAACCACAAAGGAGAATTCTCCTTACGGGTCGGTGATTATCGGATCGTCTATGATCTTGCCGCCCATATCATCACCGTCCTCACCGTAAAGCACCGAAAACGCGTCTACTGAAGTCGTTCGACTATCTACGAAGCGGAGCTGCTGGGACAGCAAAGGGCAGAAGAGGTAAAAAGGATACGATGAAGCCTATGGATCACCGCGATGACTATGTCCGGCAGTTCCTTTACGGACCAGGGGCAGGGGCCGTTGTTCATGCCGGCGGCGGCGCGACTGCCGATGTCCTCATGGACGAACGCCTGGAGGGGTGGATAGGGATCCCCCACGGCGGAATCAGCATGGGGATCATGATGGATCTGGCGATGTCCCTCGATGCCTATCCGCGCCGGGATGATCTGCGCTTCCCCTTGTCCGCCGATTTTCGGCTGGCCGGCACCAGCATCGGGATCGGCGATCTCCTGCACTTCGAAGTCCTGCCCTGCCCGGGCGGCGCCGAGGGCAGCGCAACCGTGGATCGCGATCCGCTCCCCTATATGACCTCTTCGATCCGATACGGGGAAAGCGACGGGGGGCACGGACGGGCGTTTTCCGCCTTCATGCCGGAGAGATGCGGCGATTCCCTGGACGAACTCGCCTTGTTTCCCTCTTACAGCAATTGTTTTGTCTGCGGCGTCGACCGAAATCACCCAGGCCTGAAAAGGCAATTTCGCCTCTGGGATTCACCCGATAAAATTGTCGTTTCATCCACAGGCTTCTCCGGTGCGGACCGGGATTCTTTTTACCGCTTCAGCCGGGATGGTCTTCTTCACCCGCTCCCCGTTCTTGCCCTCTTGGATGAGATCCTGGGATGGGGAGGTTTCCTGATCTCCGGAAGCGGAGCTGTCACCGTCGGGATCGGCTTCACTTTTTACCGGCCCGTTTCCTGCGACGAGAAGCTTCTCTTCTTCGGACGGGGCGACCGGGTCCGGGGACGGACCTCCTCGCGTCTTCTCTACTGGGCGTCCGGCGGGGCCGCGGCGGTCGGCAAAGACGGGAGACTGGAGATGGTGGTCAGCGCCTCCGGTCAGTGGTACGGTCTTCAGGATCTGACCCGGCAGATGAGATCGTCCCTCCTTCCCCGGACACTGATGGAAAAGATCTTTGAACTGGCGGCGGTTCCGGAGGAAAAATGACCGGTCGCGAGATTTTTCCGGCAGGACCGCGATGAATTTGCCGGAATGTGCCGGTGAGATCAGAAGGAGATCGGCCATGGTTTTGAGCAGCAACTTCGTCACAAAAGAACCGACACGCGCTGAAATCGATGCATTGAATGCACCCACGGTGCTGGAGTTCGGCACCGACTGGTGCGGCCACTGTCAAGAGGCGCAGCCCCTCATCGCTGCAGCGTTCGCAGATTATCCGCAGGTATCCCACATCAAAGTCGAAGATGGCCGCGGCCGGCCGTTGGGACGATCCTTCGGCGTCAAGCTCTGGCCGACGCTGGTGTTTCTCAAGGATGGCAAGGAGGTCGCACGGCTGGTCAGGCCGCAGGGCGCGGCTGAGATCGGCGATGCGATGAGGCAAATTACGCAGCCGGTCCGACCGATTTGAGTCTCCTCCCGTGAGGCATACCCTTCCGGAGCGTTCCGGTTCGACTTGTGTTTGGTCGGTAGGGGCGGCGATAAGACGCGGCGAAGCACTTCCAAGGCAGGCCCGTCAACTGCCGATGGGCTCCAACCCGCTTTTCCTGATTGCGGGGGCGGCCTCGGGGGAGGCGAGGAATCTGATCACTGAACGGGCCAGGGCCGCATCCGTGGTGCTTGCGGCGACGCCGGCCGAAAATACCGAGATTTTTTGAACTTCCGGCGGGAGTGGTGTGATATGCGCAATTCCGGGTACGGGAAGCAGCTCGCTGATCTGCTGGAAGCCGATCTCCGCCTCTCCCCGCGCGACCACGGCGCCGACCCGCACGCCTTTTCCGATGAGCCGGCTTTTGCCCATTACCTGGTCGGCAATTCCCAGGCGGTGATACAGCTCGGTGGTGAGATATCGACCGCTCACGCTGGCGGAGTAAGCGATGGATTTCGCTTGGAGAAGCGTACGTTTCAGCGCCTCGGCCGTGCCGATGTCCGGGATGGGCGCCCCCGCGCGGACGGCCATTCCGATTGCCGACCGCACGAGAGGTGTATAGGTTTCAGCCAGTATCAGGCCGTCCCGGATGAATTCCCTCAGGACCCCATCCGCTACGATGACAATGTCCACGACCTCGCCGCGCCTTAATCGATTCGGGATGGAGTTCTCTCCCGTTCCAATGGAAGTTGAAGCCGTGACAATCTTTCTTTCCGTTAGAAGTTCCAACCGGGGGATGAGTTCAAGATGCGCCGCGGTAAAGGCGCCCGACGTCATGACTCTGATGTCAGTCAATGCGTTCCCCTTTCACTCGCAAGAATTCTTCAAAGCTCTCTCTTTTCGGAATTTCGAAATGAACCTCGCTTAAATCCTCCGGAATAGGCAGCCGGCCATAGGCATGGCACGCCGCCACAGCAGCGTGTATGTGTTCCGGTGGGGTTTCGGCTGGAATCTGGTTGAGATGAATCATGCAGCGGCCACCTCTCGCCAGTTTGTCGATGTAAAGTTTGATCCGCTCCACAATGGCCTCGACAGGCCCCTCCTGAAGGAGCTTTGCATCAACACCGGCGGTGATGGAGGCGTTGTGCGCATCCGCAAATTTCCTTACCCGCTCCGGCCCGACCGCATGCAGGTCCGGATCAAGCACACTTAATGCGCCGGGGCTGCATCGGAGTTTTTGGGAAAAAAAGCGATCTATGTCCCGGCTTTTGGCATCCCCCCAGTTGCCCCGCGTGACCAGTTTGTCTCCTAATCGGTCGCGCAGTCTCTCCGTGTAGGCCACGACATATTCATCCATCATATCGAGCGTGATCAGTGGCGGTGAGGCCCAGGCGTCGCGGCCGTCCATGAGCAGGTCCGGCATGCCGGCCGCGCTTCGCATAGCTTCGAGATGGGGAACAAGGACCTCGTCACAGAGAAAACAAAAAAGGCGATGCGTAAAATCCGGCCGCATATACATATCTTCGATAAGATTTTCATATCCCCGGACGTTTACCGCCAGACTGAAGGGGGCGGTAAAATAGGCCCGCTCCAACCGGCCTGTCATCTCCAGGTAATGCTTATTGACTTGCTGGAGCCAGGGCAGTCGGCCTGATTTATACGGATCGGGGGGCTTGATGCGATCCAGGTCCGACGGGGTGCTGATCAACGCCTCGGAACGATCAATGTCCGGCAGCTTCCCTGGAAGATACACGACCTTCTGTCCCATGGCCTCGGCTTCGACGTTATAGACATCCCAGAAGTTAAGCGCCGCATCGAACCCGTAGTACTCGGTGACGAGGAGTTGCACGCGCGTAAACAGGAGCGCATCGGTGAGGAAGCGCCTGGGTGAAATGCCGGCCAGATGAGCCGAATGATCGTTGCTTTGAGCGCCGATAATTACGTGGTCAGTCGCCATGACTCTCTCGATTCCTTATCGTTTTGGTGTTAGAGCCCGCTGCGGACCTCGATGGCCCGATACCGATTGATTAAGAGGAACTTGCTTTTCCATGGACTGAGGCTAAGGAAAATGGTCTTGTATGTCAAGGAGATATTATCTCAGCAGGTACGGTCGTCATCGCCGCCGGGGAGCGTATCCTATCACGCAGCTTCCTCAGTTAGGATATAAAATAAGGGGTTAAGCGAATAGCTTAGCCCCTTATTTCCGACCCCCCTGAGAACATTTTTCGTGATCTCAGGTGATTTATTCATGAGCATCGATTTGAATGGTTGCTACTGCTCAAGCTGCGTGATCTTCATCAGCTTGTTCCAGCCGGATTTACCCGTGCTGACATTTCTGCATGAGAGGCTGTATTGGAGTTTGAAAACGATCCTTCCCTGGTTCTCTCCCTCTTGATGAACCCTGTATCCGAGGATCGTCCCGCCATAAAAAGAGGGTTCCAGTCGCTTTTTATGAAAATAAATTTCGCCCCCAACCAATTTCTTGGCCTGACCTTCGTCCAGTTTCCACGAACCGCTTTCCCAAACATTGTCCTGCAGCTTCACAAAATGATTTAAAGGTTCAACCAGGTGTATATTCATGTTTTCATCCTCTTTCTTAGGAAACGTCATGACAGTTCAAGACCCTTGTTGCTCCTGTCATCCGGAAATAAAAAACCCTGTCACATCATCATAGACAGGGCAGGGAGATCTTTTTTCACTTCCCTATATGGGAAGGACAACTATGCAATTTTTCTACGTCAATCAGTATGTTGATTTCAAGTTACTCCCATTCTCGGCAAAGTCAAGGTGTATTATTCCTCCGGCTGGAATAATTGAGTCTTTGATTGAATTCTTCGGTGGTAAAGCTGTATTCCTGAGTGCCGTAACACTCTACGGCAAATGAGGCGCATACGCTGCCCATCCTGGCGCATTGCTCGATGTCCTTGCCGCAGATCAGGCCGCTGATCAGACCGCCCCGGTAAGAATCGCCGGCGCCCGTCGGATCCTTGACCTTGTCCGTCTTGACGACCGGAATGCCGATGTCGCCGTCCGGCATCGAGATCCGTGATCCATGCTCTCCCAGGGTGGTGATGATGGCCTTGGGCAGTTTCAGCAACTCTTTTTTGCTTAACCCGGTCTTGTTCAAGATCAGATCCAGCTCGTAGTCGTTGACGATCAGGATCCGGCACCCCTCTATGGATCGGACCAGATCCTTCGCATCCCACATGGGCAGGGATTGCCCGGGATCGAAGATATAGTCGATCCCTCTCTCCTTGCAGATACGCGGGTAATTCACCATATCTCCGAGATTGCCGGGCGACACGATGATGAGGGTCTCCTTGGGGTCGAGTTTGTCGAAGTCCAGGCAGGATGAATACTTCATGGCGCCCGGGTTGAATCCGGTGATCTGGTTGTCGGCCTTGTCGGTGGTGATGTAGGCGCCGGCCGTCAGTTCATCTTCTATGATTTTGATGCCTTCGGTACGGATGCCGTTTCGCGAAAGCCATTCAAAGTATCTTTGATAATCGTAGCCGATAGCGGCGGAGATCAATGGCTTTTCGCCCATCAAGGTCAGCGAATAGGCAATATTGCCTGCCGTGCCTCCGAATTTCTCCTTCACTCCGTCGACCTGAAAACAGACATTCAAGACATGGATCTTCTCGGGCAGGATATGTTCCGAGAAGTGTCCCGGGAAATTCATAATCCTGTCATAGGCAAGCGATCCGGATACAATGATGTTCATAAATCCTCGGTTTTCCAGAAGTCATTTGATAGGAATTCCCTTGCGGGCAATAGGACTATAGGAAAGAAAAAGGGGCATGTCAACGGATTTTCGCCGTGGGATAGGGTGTTCATGCTCTTTTTGCCGATTGCGCTTCATGCGAAAATCTGTCGATGGAGAGAAAATCCGGCGGCGATGTTCCGGCAATAGGGAATCCGTCATGGGTGATCGAAGAGATAACCCGACGGAGCGGAGGCTCCGGAAGTAGAGGGGATTCTGCGGGTCGTCCTCAAAATATTTTCTCAGGCGGACGATGAAATTGTCGACTGTCCGGGTGGTCGTCACACCGGAGTAGCCCCATCCCACTTCCAGAAGGATCTTGCGCGACAGGGGCTTGCCCCGGTTGGCGATGAAGACCCGAAGCAGCCTCGCCTCCTGCTCCGTCAGCTGGATCGTTCCCTGCCGGCACTCCGCCGTCAGCGTCGTAAAGTCGATCGTATTGCCGCCGAAGGCATATCTCTGCATCTCTCCGGTTGCTTCCGGTCCGACACCGGCGGAACGGTCCCGGTTCCAGGAGGCCCTCGTCAAAAGGCGTTCGATCCTCAGGAGGAATTCCTCGAGGTGAAAGGGTTTGGCGAGGTAGTCGTCGACGCCGCAGGAAAAACCCTTGATCCGGTCGTCAGGCGCCCCTTTGGCGGAGAGGATCAGAACGGGGAGCTTCTCGTCTTCCAGACGGATGTGGCGCAGAACGGCGAGGCCGTCCAGACCGGGCAGCATGATATCGAGAACGATCATATGCGGATTGTACTCCTTCCACATCCGGAGCCCCTCCGTCCCGCTGCCGGCGATCGCCGCCTCATAACCCTGCAGGGAGAGATTCAGCTTCAGTCCTTCGGCGATGTGCGCGTCATCCTCGATGATGAGAATCCGTGATTTTTCAGTCTGTTTCATCCATGCTCCCTTTCGGCGTCTTCTTAGGCAGGATCAGGGTGAAAACGGAACCCTTCCCCAGCCCTTCGCTGTCGGCGACCACCTTCCCGTCGTGAAGCCTGGCGATCTGCTGGACCAGATAAAGACCGATGCCGCTCCCCCCTACGGCGACGCAGATCATTGCTGTGACCCCGATAGAACTTCCTGAAGATCCGTTTCCGCTCTTCTTTCACAATGCCGATCCCGTTGTCCCGAAAGCGTATCAGAAGATGATGTTCGCTCCGTTCGAAAGAAATGTCAACCCGGGGCTTACCCGAGTGCATTGTATTTCATGGCGTTGGTCAGGATATTCATCAGGAGCATCTCGAAGAGGGGAACGATGACGGGGTAAGTATAGGTCTCATTTGAAGGGTTCTCTATCCGAATATCACAGTTACGAAACAGGTGCGTGTTGCCGGCGATGAACTGCCGGATCGTTTTCATCAGATCGACCGGCGTGGCTTTCCCTTCGTAAACCCTGCTCTCGATCCGGGCGAGATTCAGGATGCTGTTGATGTTTCCGGAGAGACGCTCCGCGTCCTGGAGCATGAACCCGATATATTTGAGCTGTTCTTCGCGGGGGAGTTCGTGTTTCGCGAACGTCTCGAGATAGAGTTTCAGCGATGTGACGGGGGTTTTGAGCTCATGGGTGAAGTTATTGATGAAGGTGTGCTGGAGGCGATAGAGCTGCAGCGTCTTGAGGTTGTAAATGAAGATGATGAGTATTCCCGCCAGAATGACGCCGACCAGCAGCGACAGGATGAGGATCACCACCCAGGTTTGCGCCTCGAAAAACTGGCTCGCATCGAGCCGGTAGTAGTCGATCACCGATTTGAGCCCCGCGCTGACCCGGACATACCAGTAGATATAGAGGAACAGGGAGATCGCCAGGGCCACCGTGGACAGGATGAAGACAAAAATCGGATGAATGAACCATTTTGTCTGTTTCATGATGCCTCGCATCGGGTTGAAGCTGTGCGTACCGTGGTTTATCCCTCTGTCTTCGTGCGGAACGTGTCGCCTTCAAGAATTGTAAAAGTATTGTAAAACAACAACTTAGGACTTTTCTTCTTCCGAAATATCTTTTAAGGTGTCTCCATGCCGCCATTGATGGCCGCAAAAAAGGAGAATAGCATGATCGATAAAATTCAGCCAGTCCATCCCCTCGGAAGCCGCGCCCGCGTCCTGCTCACGAGCGTCTTCGGTCCTTACGCCCGGGATGACGAGTACGGAAGCCGCAAGATCAACCCGATGGAACTGTATCAGAATCAGGTGACCCGCGTCCAGGGGGGATTCTCGCTCCGGATGTTTCATCGTTCCTTCGGACTGATGATGATCCAGACCAATCTCGATGCCCCCTGCACCCTCCTGGATTTCCCCACGCTGGAGAGTTTCACGGAAGAGATCGGCAAAAACACCTATGACGTCATCGGGATCGGCGCCATCATCCCCAATATCGGCAAGGTCAGGAAGATGTGCGAGCTGATCCGTCGGCATCAGCCGGCCGCGACGATCGTCATCGGCGGGCACATCAGCAACAAAGAGGGGCTCGATCGGATGATCGATGCGGACCATATCGTCCGCGGCGAGGGGATCCGCTGGTTTCAGCGCTATCTGGGTCAGGACGACCGGACACCCATCAAACACCCCCTGGCCATCTCGGGATTCGGCGGGAGGATGATGGGGATCGATCTCGGCAACCGACCCGGCGGTACGGCGGCGATCCTGATTCCCTCCGTCGGTTGCCCGATGGGATGCAACTTCTGTTCGACATCCGCCCTGTTCGGCGGCAAGGGAAAGTTCATCAATTTCTATGAAACGGGCGATGAACTCTTCCACGTCATGTGCGAAATGGAAGAGAAGCTCAAGGTGAAATCCTTCTTCACCCTGGACGAAAATTTTCTCCTCCACAAGAAGCGGGCGCTCCGGCTCCTCGAACTGATGGAGGCAATACGACAAAAGCTGGGCCATCTATGTCTTCAGCTCCGCTCGGGTTCTGCAGTCCTATACCATCGATCAGCTGGTGCGACTGGGGATCGGCTGGGTCTGGATGGGTCTGGAAGGCAAGGAGAGCGCCTACGACAAGCTCCAGGGGGTGGATACGCGCGCCCTGGTGAACGATCTGCAGTCTCACGGCATCCGCGTCCTGGGTTCCTCGATCATCGGCCTCGAAGACCACCGGCCGGAAAATATGGATGCGATCATCGATTATGCCGTCAGCCACGAGACGGTCTTCCATCAGTTCATGCTCTATACGCCCATTCCGGGAACGCCCCTGTATGAAAAGCACCGGCAGGACGGATCGCTCCTTCCGGAGACGGAATTTCCCGCTGCCGACGCCCACGGGCAGTACCGCTTCAATTACCGCCACCCCCACATCAAAGACGGCCAGGAAGAAGAATATCTCCTGGAGGCCTTCCGGCGCGACTTTGCGGTCAACGGCCCGAGCCTGCTCAGGTTGATCCGGGTGCTTCTGAACGGCTGGCAGAGGTACAAGGATGATCCCTGTATACACGTCCGGAAGCGGATCGCCTGGGAGGTTTTTCCCCTGCGTTCGAGTTATGCCGGCGCCGTCTGGGCGATGAAGAAGTGGTATCGGAACGATCCGCGGCTAAGAGAAAAGGCGGAGAAATTACTGAAGGATATCTATGCGGAGTTCGGCTGGATCACAAGGCTTATTACACCGTTTATCGGTCGGTTTGCCTATTTCACACTGAAGCGGGAAGAAGAGAGGCTCGCCGCGGGCTGGACCTATGAACCCGTTTCCTTCCATGAGAAGAATGCCGCGGCGCTGGCGCTGGGGCAAACCCATCCCGCCGAAAAAAGAGCCGAAGTACGAAAAATTCCCTCTCTGGTCGATGTCCCGGCAGGGAACTTCGGGCAGGAGTAGGATAGCCTATCACGAGTTTGGAACTGAACCCTGTCCGGTCTTGCAATCGATTGGTTGCCATCTGCCTTGACCCTTACACGCAATATCACTTTTATGAGTCGATGATGGAGAAGGGACGTCGCGGGACGTCCCTTCTCCATTTGAGAGCCGCTGTTTGCTTCAACTTGAAGGCTGTTATTTCAGGTAGGCGGGCAGTTCCTCCAAGTCCTTCCCCTTGAAACTGCACGGGGCGCCGCAGGTTTTGCAGGCGGGTTTGATGGCCGGCAGAGGCGGCTCTCCCTTGATTTGCTCGATCAGATCGAGACACCGGTTCACATCGTCCTCCTCGCCTTCGACGATCAGGGTGACCGATCCCTCCGCGCCTCCCCAGCCGCCGGAGGCGTAATGGATCGCCTTCAATCCGAAGAGAATGTCGATCGCTTCGATTTCGGTCACGATCCGGCCGTCGGCGACGCAGGCCATCCCCACGCGGCAGCCGATGGTCCGGCCCAGCATCAGCTTGCCTCCGTAGCGGGCCGCTTCTTCCACGGAGGGGATGAGCTTTTCGAGACCGACCGGATAGATCGTCGCGACACCCTGCGCCTTCAGGGCCATATAGAACTGCCCCATCGTACCGCCGCCCGGACCCGCCATGAGCACGCCGACATTGCCGAACGGATCGACGGCATTGGCCCCCTTGATGAGGATATCGCCGGGAACGAGCTTGTCCATCACCGCACCGGGTTCCACCGCCTGGATCTCGCCTTTGTGAAAGGTCACGGGCTTGTTCCTCTGGTCCGGACCCAGGACGCACAGAACGCCTTTGATGATCTGGCCGGCGACGTATCTCTCCTTGTCCATTTTGCTCTTCATGAGCTCTTCGATGATGAAGGCGTTCGTCGAACCGCGGCCGACGACGAGATAACCGTTGTCCTTTGCCTGCTGAACTTCCGGCAGCGCCGCCACCGCCTTGCCGAGCAGCCTTTTCGATTCCGAAGACGTTAACGTAAACAAAGCCTGCATGATTTTCTGACCTCCTTTTATAAAATATAACGGGTTAATAAGGATATTTACCGTCCACTGAAACCGCTTTTCAGACGTCCTTAGAGGCGTAGGAGAGGATCCGGCCTCGGTCGACGACCTTGACGTTGACGGTCTGCTTCTGCCCCTCGTCATCGAGAAAAACGACCTTGCCGATGCTGGCATTGAAGATCATCCGCCAGCACATGAAGCAGGGCATGCCCGTTGCGCGGTTTATCCCCCTGGACGCCGAAGATGTAAAGCGTGGCGTCATTCATCAGATCGAAGCTGGCACGGATGATCGCATTGGCCTCGGCATGGACCGAGTGACAGATTTCGTAGTTTTCGCCGCTGGGGATGTTGAGCTGCTCGCGGACGCACTCCCCCCTCTCCAGGCAGCTCCGGACGCCGGCGGCGGCGCCGTTGTAACCCGTGCTGATGATCGTGTTGTTCTTGACGAGGACGGCCCCGAACTGGGCCCGCAGGCAGGTCGAGCGGAGGCAGGCCGTTTCGGCCATCTTCAGAAAATAATCATCCCATGAAAGTCGCATCGCTTCATCCCTCCTTCCGACTGGGAGCGTCATCCACCACTGCCGCAAAAAAACTTCCCTGCCGATATCCTCCGCCCGAGGCGAAGGCTTCTCGGATAAAAAACGTGCCGGCAGAGCGGCAATGTGTTTTTCGAGTGGTACGCGGGCAGTCGGTGGGCACTATGACGCAGGTTCACCATTTTGTCAATTGCCAGAAAAAATTTGTCATAAAAAGGTATTGACTATCCCCCCTCCATATATTAATGCATTTCTATGATGTTTCAGGATGGAAGGAACGGTTTGGAGAAAAAAAAGCTCTATATTCAAACTTTTGGCTGCCAGATGAACGTTCAGGATGCGGAGAAGATGGCGGCCCTGCTTCAGGAGTCGGGATACGAGACGACGGATGATCCGGGAGCGGGCGGACCTGATCATCGTCAACACGTGCAGCATCCGGGAAAAGGCGGCACAGAAGATCTACAGTCAGTTGGGACGTTTCCGGGCGTTGAAGGAGAAAAATCCGCGTCTGCTCATCGGTGTCGGCGGTTGCCTGGCCCAGCAGTGGGGCGACCGGTTCTTTCAGAGGGTCCCTTATCTCGATCTGGTCTTCGGTACGCATCAGATCCACCGGCTTCCCGAAATGGTCGGCGCCCTGGAACAGACGGGGGGACGGATCGTCGAGACGGACTTTTGCGACCGGGTCCGCTCGCTCGACATCCCGGCGCAGCCGCCGCCAGGGGCGGTCAGCACCTTTGTGACGATCATGCAGGGGTGCAACAACTTCTGCGCCTATTGCGTCGTGCCGCATCTCCGGGGACGGGAGGAGAGCCGGCCCCTGCCGGAGATCGTCCGCGAGGTTGAGATGCTGGCCGCCGGGGCATCCGGGAGGTGACGCTCCTGGGGCAGAACGTGAACTCGTACGGGCAGACGCGTGCCGAGGGTCAGGATTTTGCCGATCTGATCCGCGCCATCGGCGAGATTCCCGGGATCGAGAGGATCCGCTTCACCACCTCCCATCCGAAGGATCTGTCGCAGCGACTGATCGCCTGCTTCGGGAAAGTGGCCTCTCTCTGCGAGCATATCCATCTGCCGGTGCAGTCGGGATCGGATCGGGTGCTGAGGCGGATGAACCGGGGATATACGGCCGAGGCTTACCTGGAGAAGGTCGCCGCGCTCCGGCGGGCCTGTCCGGGGATCAGCATCACCTCCGATGTGATCGTGGGATTTCCCGGGGAAGAGGAAGTGGATTTTCAGGCGACGCTGGCGCTGATGCGGGAAGTCCGGTTTGACAATCTCTTCTCCTTCCAGTATTCAGAGACGGGAAGGAACGGCCGCTGCCGGGATGGATCGACCAGGTGTGCGGCAGCGTGAAGCGGGAACGGCTGAGGATCCTCCAGGCCCTCCAGGCGGAGCATACCCTGGAAAAGAACCGGGCCTGTGTGGGACAGGCGGAGAAGGTGCTTGTCGAAGGACCGAGCAAAAAGGAGTCCGGGGAGATGACGGGTCGGACGCGGGGAAACAGGATCGTCAATTTCCCGGGGGAGCGGGAACTCATCGGGAAGACGGTTTCCGTGCGGATTACGGAGGCCTTCCTCCATTCCCTGCGGGGGGAGATGGAGGAGAGAGGAGGGGCGGATGTTCATTGAGATGAAGGTTTCGGGTCTGACCATGGATCCGATCACCAATACCCCGATCGTCATCCTGAAGGACCTCGAAGAGAAGAAGGCGATTCCCATCTGGATCGGCATCTTCGAGGCGAGCGCCATCGCGACCGAGATCGAGAAGATCACCTTTTCACGTCCCATGACCCATGACCTCCTCAACGAAATCCTCAAGGTCCTGAAGGCCGAGGTGACGCGGGTGGAGATCCACGATCTGCGGAACAACACCTTCTTTGCCAATATCCACCTGCTGCGCGAAGGGAAGTCGATCATCGTCGATGCCCGTCCCAGCGACGCGATTGCCATCGCCCTGCGCGCCGGCGCACCGATCTTCGTCGATGACAAGGTGATCGAAAAATCCCGGAATGTCGATTTCGGGACGAAGATGACCGATCTCGACCGGTTGAAGAAGGAAAAACTGGCGGAATTCCTTGAAAATCTCTCTCCGGAGGATTTCGGAAAGTACAAGATGTGAATAGGGGCGCGAAGATCCTTTTGCCACGAGAGGTCCGCTGAAGGGCGCCTTTTCGTGGCTGTTATTTTTCTCGAGGCGGCAGACTGATGATCCTGGAGCAGGCCATCAGAGAATTCGACAGGCACATGACGGTCGAGAGAAATCTCTCGGATCAGACGCGGAGAGAGCTATCTGTCCGATCTCCGGCAGTACCGGGCCTTTCTCGAAAGCCGCGGCGAATCTGCCGAAGGGGGGGACGGCATTCCCACGGATCCGATGGTGATCCGTTCCTTTCTGGCCTCGCTCTACCGGGAGAAGCTCAGGAAGGTGACCATCTCCCGCAAGGTGGCGGCGCTCCGCTCTTTCTACCGGTATCTCCTCCGGGAGGGAAAGGTGCGGTTCAACCCCGCGGAGCTCGTGCAGCTCCCCCGGTGCGAGAAGTACATCCCCGTCGTCCTGTCGGCGGATGAGATGCTCTCGCTCCTCCGGGTGAATTTTCCCGAAGATGCGGCCGGGACTGCGGGACCGGGCGATGATCGAGCTTTTCTATTCCGCGGGGATCCGCCTGAGCGAACTGACGGGACTCAACATCGCGGATATCGATTTCGCCGGAGGCCTGATCAAGGTCCGCGGGAAGGGACGGAAGGAACGGATCGTCCCGGTGGGGAGGCCGGCGTTTGCAGGCCATTGAAGCCTATCTGAAGCAGACGGGCGGAGCTTGCGGCAGAAGGGGCGGCAAGCAGGCGCCGAGGAAGCCCTTTTCCTCAGCACCCGGGGGATGAGAATGAATCCGCGGGGCGTCGCCCGGGTGGTGGAACGGGTGGTCCGCGAGAGCGGGATCGGCCGGAAGATCAGCCCCCATGCCCTGCGGCACACCTTTGCGACCCATCTGCTGGATGCGGGCGCCGATCTGCGTTCCATCCAGGAGATGCTCGGACACCAGAGCCTTTCGACGACGCAGAAATACACGACGGTCAGTGTGAGCCGTCTGATGGAGATCTATGACCGGTCCCACCCGCGGGCCGGAGGAGGGAAGACGTAAACGATGAAGATCAGGGGAACGACCATCCTGGCGGTCAAGACACCGGGGAAAGGTCACCGTGGCCGGAGACGGCCAGGTGACGCTCGATACGACGGTCATGAAACACGGGGCGAGAAAGGTGCGCCGGCTCTACCACAATCAGGTGATCGTCGGGTTCGCCGGGGCGACCGCCGACGCCTTCACCCTCTTCGACCGTTTCGACCAGAAGCTCGAACAGTACAAGGGGAACCTGCTCCGGGCGGCCGTGGAGCTGACGAAGGACTGGCGGACGGACCGGGTGCTCCGTCACCTGGAGGCCCTGATGATCGCCGTCAGCCGGGATTCCTTTCTGATCATCTCCGGAAACGGCGATGTCATCGAATCGGACGACAACGTGATGGCCATCGGCTCGGGCGGACCCTTCGCCCTCGCGGCGGCCCGGGCGATGGTCCGCTATTCCGATCTCACGGCGACGGAGATCGCGCGGGAATCGGTGAAGATCGCCTCCGAGATCTGCATCTATACGAATGACCGGATCACCGTGGAGGAGATCGACCTCGAAGAAGAACCGGAGAAAACACCGGGAAAGGATAAGGAAAAAAGTTGACTATGTCACCGGATGATTTGACACCGAGAAAGATCGTCGAAAAACTGGATCAGTACATCATCGGCCAGCAGGAGGCCAAGCGGGCCGTGGCGATCGCGCTCCGGAACCGCTGGCGGCGCCAGAACGTCTCGCAGGAGCTGGGGGAGGAGATTTCCCCGAAGAACATCATCATGATCGGGCCCACCGGCGTCGGCAAGACCGAGATCGCCCGGCGGCTCGCGAAACTCGACAACTCTCCCTTCATCAAGGTCGAGGCGTCGAAATTCACCGAGGTGGGCTATGTCGGCCGGGACGTGGAATCGATGGTCCGCGATCTGGTGGAACTGTCGATCAATATGATCAAATCGGAGGAACAGGAGCCGCGTCCGGACCAAGGCCGCGGAACTGGCGGAAGATCGGCTGCTCGACATTCTCCTCCCGCCGAAACCGGTGGAGAAGAAGGTGACGGACATGATCACCGATGAAAACGGCGCGACGGTCGAGGCGGAGTACGCCCCCGAGCAGGATACGACCCGCGAGAAGCTCCGTCGCCTCCTCCACGAGGGGCGTCTGGACGGCCGTTTCGTCGAGCTGGAGGTCAGCGAGGTCCGGAGCGGACCGATGATCGAGATCTTCTCCTCCGCCGGCATGGAGGATATGGGGCTCAACGTCAAGGACATGCTGGGAAATCTCTTCCCGCAGAAGAAAAAGAAGCGGCGGGTGAAGGTTCCGGAGGCGCTGGAGATTCTTGTCCGAGGAGGAGGCGCAGCGTCTTGTGGACATGGACAAGGTGACGAAGACGGCCATCGAACGGGTGGAGCAGTCGGGGATCGTCTTCCTCGACGAGATCGACAAGATCGTGGGGAGCGACGGGACGCACGGTCCGGATGTCTCCCGGGAGGGGGTGCAGCGGGACCTCCTGCCCATCGTGGAGGGATCGACCGTGAACACCCGTTACGGGATGGTCCGGACGGATCACATCCTCTTCATCGCGGCCGGGGCGTTCAGCGCCACGAAACCGTCGGATCTGATCCCGGAGCTGCAGGGACGCTTTCCCATCCGCGTGGAGCTCAACTCCCTGGGCAAGGAGGAATTCATCCGGATCCTCACCGAGCCCCACAACGCCCTCGTCAAGCAGTATACGGAGATGATGGCGACCGAAGGGGTCCGGATCACCTTTACGGAGGATGCGATCGCCGCGATCGCGGAGACGGCGACGCTGGTCAACGACCGGATGGAGAATATCGGGGCGCGGCGTCTCTATACGATCATGGAGAGCCTCCTCGACGAGATCTCCTTCGAGGCCCCGGAGATGCGGGGTCAGGAGGTGGTGATCGACGCCGATTATGTCGCCGATCAGCTCGACGAGATCGTCGAGGATGAGGATTTGAGCCGGTATATTCTGTGAGAAAAAAAGATGAATAGCGGCGATTTCAGTGGCCAAGGACGGTGAGAAAATGAATGAGGATAAACCGATGGACGATATGAAGAAATCCGTGGAGCGGGCCGATATCCTGCTCGAGGCCCTCCCCTATATCCGCCGGTTCTACAGCAAGACCGATCGTGATCAAGTACGGCGGCCATGCGATGGTGGATGAGGAGCTGAAGGACAGTTTCGCCCGCGATGTGGTCATGATGAAGTATATCGGGATCAATCCCGTCGTGGTCCACGGCGGCGGTCCGCAGATCGGGAGCTTCCTGAAGAAGCTGGGGAAGGATTCGAAGTTCGTCCAGGGGATGCGGGTCACCGACGAGGAGACGATGGACATCGTCGAGATGGTCCTCGTGGGGAAGGTGAACAAGGAGATCGTCGGCCTGATCAACCGCCACGGCGGCAAGGCGGTGGGGCTGAGCGGCAAGGACGCGAACCTGATCCGGGCGGAGAAGTATTATCTCAGCGCGGAGAAGGCCAAGGACACCCCGCCCGAGATCATCGACATCGGCCTCGTGGGGAAGGTCACGGAGATCAATGCGGACACTGATCACCTCGCTGACGGCGGACGGCGTCATCCCGGTCATCGCCCCGACGGGGGTCGGGAGAGCGGGGAGAGACCTACAACATCAATGCCGATCTGGTCGCCGGCGCGGTGGCGGCCGCGCTCACGGCGGAGAAGCTGATCCTGCTGACCGACGTTCCCGGGGTCCTCGACCGGAACAAGGAGCTGATCCACACGATGGATGAGCAGACAAGCCCGGGCGATGATCGAGGAGGGGACGATCGAGGGGGGGATGTTTCCCAAGGTGAAGTGCTGTCTCAAGGCCCTCAAAGGCGGGGTGAAGAAGGCCCATATCGTGGACGGCCGGCTGAAGCACACGATCCTCCTGGAGATGTTCACCGATCAGGGGATCGGGACGGAGATCGTTTTATAGGTATGAAAGAGGTAATGCAGAGATGACCACAGAGGAATTGATCGCTCTGTCCGATCACTACATCATGTCGACTTACAAACGTTTTCCCATCGTCCTGACACGGGGGCTGGGCGTCCATGTCTGGGATAACGACGGGAAGCCCTATCTCGATCTGGTCGGCGGGATCGCCGTCTGCGCCCTCGGCCATTCCCATCCGCGGGTCGTGGAGGCCGTGAAGCGCCAGGTGGAGACTCCTCACCCATGTCTCGAATCTCTACCATATCGAGAACCAGATCCTTCTGGCCCAGCTTCTCGTGGAGAATTCCTGCCTCGACAAGGTCTTTTTCTGCAACAGCGGGGCGGAGGCCAACGAGGCGGCGATCAAGCTTGCCCGGAAATACGCCTCGGAAAAGATGGAAGGGAAATACGAGCTGATCACGATGCAGGACTCCTTCCACGGCCGGACCCTGGCGACCGTGACGGCGACGGGGCAGGAGAAATTTCACGCCGGCTTTGCGCCGCTGCCGGAGGGATTCCGATATGTCCCTTACAACGATCTGCCGGCGCTGGAGGCGGCCGTGACCGACAAGACCTGCGGCGTCATGGTCGAACCGATCCAGGGGGAGAGCGGCGTCATCATTCCCGCTCCGGGGTATCTGCAGGGGATCAGAAAGATCTGCGATGAACGGGGCTCCTGATGATTGTCGACGAGGTCCAGACGGGAATCGGCCGGACGGGAACGCTCTTCGCCTGCGAGCAGGAGGAGGTGGTCCCGGATATGATCACCCTGGCGAAGGCCCTGGGGAACGGTTTCCCCATCGGGGCGCTCCTGGCTGCAGAAAGAGGTCGCCGCGGCCTTCGTCCCGGGGAGCCACGGTTCGACCTTTGGCGGCAATCCCCTGGCGACGGCGGCGGGGATCGCCGTGCTGGAAACCATTCTTGACGAAGGGATTCTCGACAACTGCCGGCAGGGTGGGGGAATATTTCCTCAACCGGCTCGCCGAGCTGAAAGAGAAGAATGCCCGGATCCGGGAGGTCCGGGGAAGGGGGCTGATTCTCGCCGTCGAGCTGACCGTCCCCGGGGCGGATATCGTTCTGAAATGCATGAAGAGAGGACTCCTGATCAACTGCACGGGCGGCAATGTCCTGCGTTTTGTTCCGCCCCTGATCCTCACGAAAACGGATGTGGACAAGGCCATGGGGATCCTGGCCGAGGTCCTGGAGGAGCGATGAAGAAAGACCTGCTGAGCGAATACGATCTGGAGCGGGACGATTATGAATGCATCTTCGAAAAGGCCCACCGCCTGAAGCGGCTGCTCAGGGAGGGGAGGGAACACGCACCCTCAAAGGCAAGACCCTGGGGATGATCTTCGACAAATCCTCCACCCGGACAAGGATTTCCTTCGAAGTCGGGATGTACCAGTTGGGCGGCATCGCCCTGTTTCTCAGCAACCGGGATACCCAGCTCGGCCGCGGGGAGATCATCGCCGATTCGGCGCGGATCATGTCCCGGTATCTCAACGGGATCATGATCCGGACCTTTTCCCAGGACTCCGTGGAGGAGTTTGCCCGATACGCGACCATCCCGGTCATCAACGGCCTGACCGATCTCCTCCACCCCTGCCAGCTCCTGAGCGATCTGTTCACGATCATCGAAAAGCGGGGCGGGTATGAAGGGTTGAAGATCGCCTATGTCGGCGACGGGAACAACATGGCCAACTCCTGGATCAACGCCGCGGCGAAACTGCCGTTTCACCTTGACCTGGCCTGTCCCGACGGGTATGATCCGGATCCGGCGATTCTGAAGCGGGGGATGGCCGAGGCGCCGGCCGGCGTCATTCTCCACCGGGATCCGGTAGCCGCTGTCCGCGACGCCGATGTCGTCTACACCGATGTCTGGGTCAGCATGGGGCAGGAGTCGGAACGGGAGGAGAGGATGAAGCGGTTTCAGGGCTATCAGGTCAATCAGGCCCTGCTCGACCGGGCGAAGAAGGATGTCCTCGTCATGCACTGCCTTCCCGCCCACCGGGGGGAGGAGATCACGGCGGAGGTGATCGACGGCCCCCGCTCCGTCGTCATCGACGAGGCGGAGAACCGTCTGCACGTCCAGAAGGCCGTGATGGAAATTTTGCTGTAAGGAGGAGAAGAGAGTGAACGAAGTGAAAAAAGTGGTCCTCGCCTATTCGGGAGGTCTGGATACGTCCGTGATCGTGCGGTGGCTCATCGAGACCTACCGCTGCGAGGTGATCTGCTTTGCCGCCGACATCGGCCAGAAGGAGGAGCTGTCGGGACTTCGGGAAAAGGCGATCAAAACCGGGGCGGCAAAGATCTACATCGACGATCTTCAGGAGGAGTTTGCCCGGGATTTCGTCTTTCCGGCCCTCCGCGCGAATGCGATCTACGAGGGGACCTATCTCCTGGGGACGTCGCTCGCCAGGCCGCTGATCGCCAAACGGCAGCTGGAGATCGCAAAGCTGGAAGGGGCCGATGCGGTTTGCCACGGGGCCACGGGAAAGGGGAACGATCAGGTGCGGTTCGAGCTGACCTACATCGCCCTCAATCCCGCCATCCGGATCATCTCCGCCTGGAAGGACGAACACTGGACATTCGATTCGCGCGCCTCGATGATCGATTATGCGGAGAAGCATCGAGATCCCGATCCCTCTGACGAGGGAGAAGCCCTACAGCAGCGACCGGAACCTCCTCCACATCTCCCACGAGGGCGGAATTCTCGAGGACCCCTGGGCGGAGCCGAAGGAGGACATGTTCGTTCTCACCGTATCCCCGGAGGCGGCGCCGGACAAGCCGACCTACGTCGAGATCGGCTTCGAGAAGGGAAATCCCGTGAGCGTCGACGGCGTGGCCATGACCCCGGCGAGGCTCCTCGATCATATGAACCGGATCGCCGGTGAAAACGGCATCGGCCGGGTGGACATGGTCGAGAACCGTTTCGTCGGCATGAAATCGCGCGGGGTCTATGAGACGCCGGGCGGCACGGTCCTCTGGGCGGCGCACCGCGCCGTCGAGTCCATCACGATGGACCGGGAGGTCATGCTGATGCGGGATTCCCTGATCCCCAAATACGCCCAGCTCGTCTACAACGGTTTCTGGTATGCCCCGGAGATGAAGGTCCTCCAGCGGTTCATCGACGACACGCAGGAGCGGGTGACGGGAACGGCCCGCCTGAAGCTCTACAAGGGGAATTGCATCGTCGTGGGGAGAAAATCGCCCTTTTCGCTCTACAGCGAGGATTTTGCGACCTTCGAGAAGGACAGGGTCTATGACCAGAAGGATGCGACGGGATTCATCCGCCTCAATGCCCTGCGCCTGCGGATTCAGGCGCTGATGAACGCCGGACGGAAATAGGCGCAACTGACTGCGAGGGAGGGAGATCGCCCCCGGAGTGCGGGATCACGGCAGATGGCGGGAGACAAGACGGATCAGGATCGAAACATGAAGACAAAGGAAAAACCCTGGGGGGGGAGATTCAGCGAGCCGACGGATCGTGAGGTGGAGGCATTCACCTCGTCGCTTCATTTCGACCGGCGACTCTTCCGCTATGACATCGAGGGAAGCATCGCCCATGCCCGGATGCTTGCCAGGCAGGGGATCATCACGAAGGGGGAGGCGCAGGCGATCGTCGCCGGCCTTCGCAAGGTCCTTGCCGATATCGAGGCGGGAGATTTTCTTTTCCGTCCCGACGATGAGGACATCCACATGGCGATCGAAAAGGCCCTGACGGACCGGATCGGCGAGGTGGGCGGCAAACTCCACACGGGGCGAAGCCGGAACGATCAGATCGCCCTCGATATCCGTCTCTACCTGCGGGAGGAGATCGGCCGGATCCTGGCGCTCGTCGCGGAACTGAAGGCGGGTTTCCTCGACCTGGCGAAAAAGGAATGCGGCGTGATTCTGCCCGGATATACCCACCTGCAGAAGGCGCAGCCGGTCCTTCTCTCCCATTACCTTCTGGCCTTTTGGGAGATGCTCGACCGCGACGAGGCACGCTTCCGGGACTGTCTGAAGCGGGTGAATGTCATGCCTCTGGGTGCGGCCGCCCTCGCGGGAACGGGACTTCCCATCGACCGGAGTTATGTCGCCCGACTGCTCGGTTTTCCGGCGGTGACCGAAAACAGCATGGATGCCGTTTCCGACCGGGATTTCGTCGCGGAGTTCATCTTTGCCGCCTCGCTCATCATGATGCACCTGAGCCGTTTCTGCGAAGACCTCATCCTCTGGTCCACCGACGAGTTCGGCTACGTCGAGATCGCCGACGCCTTCACGACGGGGAGCAGCATCATGCCCCAGAAGAAGAATCCGGACGTGGCGGAGCTGATTCGGGGGAAGACCGGCCGAGTCTATGGTCATCTCGTTGCGCTGCTGACGATCCTGAAGGGTCTGCCCATGACCTACAACCGGGATCTTCAGGAGGACAAGGAACCCCTCTTCGATACGGTCGATACGCTGAAGGCTTCTCTCGGGGTCCTTGCCGCGATGATCGGCCGACTGACCTTCAACCGCAAGCGGATGGAAAAGGGGGCCGAAGGAGGATTCTCCACGGCGACGGATGTTGCCGAATATCTGGTCCTCAAGGGGGTCCCTTTCCGGGAGGCCCACGGGATCGTCGGAAAACTGGTCGCTTTCTGTCTCCAAAACGAAAAGACGCTGACCGATCTGACACTGAAGGAATTCCGGCGCTTTTACCCGGGCTTTGAAAAGGATCTCTTCGCCTGTCTGACGGTCCGTCAATCGGTCAATGCCAGAAAGATGACCGGCGGCACGGCGGAGGAGACGGTGAGAAAACGGATCGCGGAGATTGAGGCCCGATGAGACGCCATCGTTTTTTTTACCCATTATTGGCGGGACTTTTCGTTCTGCTCTTACTTTCCGCCGGATGCGGAAAGAAGGGCGATCCCATCCCGCCGCGGATGAAACTGCCGGCGACGATTGCCGATCTTTCCGTCGTCTCCGTCAAGGAAGGGATTCTCCTCGCCTGGTCCCTGCCGGGGCCGCTCCAGCCGATCGGTTCGTTCAAGCTGCTTCGGAGCGAGACGCTCGAGGGAAACGAGGCCTGCCCGGAGTGTCCGCAGGAGTATCGGCCGCTCCGGACGGTGGCCGTTAACGACGACCGACTGCGCCGTGAAGGTGAAGGAAAGTTCTCTTATGTGGACGGGGACGTCATTGCGGGCCGTTACTATTCCTACCGACTGGCGGCATGCGATCCTAAGGGGTTCTGCGGCGCGGAGTCGAATGCGGCCGGCCTGATCCACTCAGCCATAAAAGACTCCATGATGGATTTGCGGAAATAAGGAATAATAAACAATGAATGACTTCAATTATCAGGATGACCAGCTTTTCTGCGAAGAGGTCCCGGTCGAGACGATCGCCCGTGAGGCAGGGACCCCCTTTTATCTTTACAGCCACCGGACTCTCCGGCACCATTTCCGGATCTTCAACGCCGCCTTTGCGGATGTTCCTCACATTGTCTGCTTTGCCGTCAAGGCCAATTCCAACACGGCGATCCTCCGGATCTTCGTCCGGGAGGGGGGCGGTGTGGATCTCGTCTCCGGCGGGGAGCTCTACCGTGCGCTGAAGGCCGGTGTCGATCCGGCGAAAATCGTTTATTCCGGCGTCGGTAAGAGGGAGGATGAAATCGATTTTGCCCTTCGGACCGGCATCCTCATGTTCAATGTGGAATCCGATCAGGAACTGGAAAAGATCAACGCGCGCGCTCAGGCCTTGGGTGTCCGGGCGGGCATCGGGCTCCGGGTGAATCCGGATGTCGATCCGCAAACCCACCCCCATATCTCGACGGGTCTCAAGGAGAACAAATTCGGTATCAATATTGAGGCTTCGCTCACGGCCTACCGGCGAGCGGCCGGCCTGAAGCATCTCGACATCAAAGGGGTGAGCTGTCATATCGGTTCGCAGGTGACGAAGATCTCCCCCTTTATCGATGCCCTCGCCCGGTTGAAGGAACTGATCCTGCAGCTCCGGAAAGAGGGGATCGCGATCCGCTATCTCGATCTCGGCGGCGGTCTGGGAATCACCTATGACCGGGAGGCGCCCCCCCACCCTTCGGAATATGCCCGGGCGATCATCGACGCGGCAAAGGAGATGGACTGCACCTTTATCTTCGAGCCGGGTCGGGTGATCGTCGGCAATGCCGGGATTCTGGTCACCCGGGTCCTCTACACCAAGGAGAATGAGGGGAAAAAATTCATCATCGTCGACGCGGGGATGAACGATCTGATCCGTCCCAGTCTCTACGGATTCCTTCCATCACATCCAGCCGGTCATCCGGCGGGAGAGGGAGGAGATCACCGCGGATGTGGTCGGCCCGATCTGCGAATCCGGCGATTTCCTGGCCAAGGGTCGAAAGCTTCCCGCCCTCGCACAGGGGGAACTCCTGGCGGTGATGAGCGCCGGCGCCTACGGTTTCAGCATGTCGTCCAATTACAATTCGCGTCCCCGGGTGCCGGAGATCCTGGTCCGGGATGATCGCTGGTATGTCATCCGGAAGCGGGAGACATAGGAAGATCTGATCCGTGGGGAGGAAATTCCGGAATTTATGAAATAAGAAGAGAAGGAGGAGTTATGTTTGGAGGCGCAATCGTTGCGATTGTTACGCCGTTCAGGAATGGAAAAGTGGATGAGAAGGCGTTACGGAAACTGATCGAGGAACAGATCGCCGCCGGGACGGACGGTATCGCCCCCTGCGGTACAACGGGTGAATCGACCACGCTTTCCCATGAGGAGCATGACCGTGTGATCGAAATTACGGTCGATGCGGTGCGAAAGAGGGTTCCCGTCATTGCCGGGACCGGTTCCAACAGCACGGCGGAAGCGCTCCGGTTGACGCGGCATGCCTGGGAGGCGGGCGCCGACGGCGCACTGATGGTCTGCCCCTATTACAACCGTCCGACGCAGGAGGGGCTTTACCATCACTACCGGACGATTGCGGAAGAGGTTCCCATTCCCATCATCATCTACAATATCCCCGGACGGACGGGGATCAACCTCCTGCCGGAGACACTGGCGAGGTTGGCAAAAATCAAAAACATCGTCGGAGTCAAGGAGGCGTCCGGTTCCCTCAAGCAGATGAGCGACGTGATCCAGCTCTGCGGACCGGATTTCGATGTGCTTTCCGGGGACGACATCTTTACCCTGGCGCTCCTTGCCATCGGGGGTAAAGGGGTCATCTCCGTCATCTCCAATGTCGTGCCGGCCGACATGGCAGGGATGGTCGATGCCTTTGCGGCAGGGGATCTGGAAAAGGCACGCGCCCTTCACTACAGGATGAGTCCCCTGATCGACGCCCTCTTTATCGAGACGAATCCCATACCCGTGAAAGCGGCTCTGGCGATGATGGGAAAGATCGACCCGGAATTGCGTCTCCCGCTTTACCGGATGGCGGAAAAGAATGAAGCCCTATTGAAAAAAGCGATGCAGCAATACGGATTGATCCGTTGAACAGGAGAAAGTGATGATCAGGGCGATTGTGACAGGCGCCGGCGGCCGGATGGGGGGAAGGATCGTTACCCTCATCGCCGAGACGGACGGGATCGAACTGGCGGGCGCCGTGGAGCGGAAGGGACATCCTCTCATCGGCAAGGACGTCGGCGAGGGGCTGGGTCTCGGCCGGACCGGGATCCTGATCGAAGACGATCTGGCCGGTTGTATCGAGAAGGGGGACGTGGTCATCGATTTTACCTCCCACGAAGTCTCCGCCGCTCACCTGGAAATTGCGGCGGCAAAGGGAAGGGCCATCGTGATCGGAAGCACCGGCTTCACCTCGGAAGAGTTGACACGGGCCAGAGAACTGGCCGGAGAGGTCCGGTGTGTCCTGGCCCCCAACATGAGTGTCGGCGTCAATTGCCTTTTCAAGGTCCTGGCCGACGTCGCCGGAATCCTCGGCGAGGAGTACGATGTGGAGATCGTCGAGGCCCACCATCACATGAAAAAAGACGCCCCGAGCGGCACTGCGCTCAGGATGGCCCAAGTCATCGCGGAGAGCCTCGGCAGGGACCTCGACAAGGTCGGCGTGTACAGCCGGAAGGGGATGATCGGCGAGCGGACAAAACAGGAGATCGGCATCCAGACTCTCCGGGCCGGGGACATCGTCGGGGAACATACGGTGATCTTCGGCGGGATGGGGGAGAGACTGGAATTCATCCACCGGGCACACAGCCGGGACAATTTTGCCCGCGGTGCGATCCGGGCGGCTCTCTGGGTGGTCGGCCGCGGGAACGGCATCTACGACATGCAGGATGTCCTCGGTCTGAGGCAGACGTAGCGAGGTCGGGATGGGGTGTCCAAGTCCTGAGGACGGAGCCGTCAGCGGCGTTATCGCCTTTATCGGGATCGGCGCCAATATGGGAAGGCCGGCGGAGACGTGCCGGACGGCGGTCGGACTGCTGGCCGAGATTCCCGGGGTCAGGCTTCTCCGCTCCTCTTCTCTCTACCGGACGGAGCCGGTAGGACCCAAGGATCAGGACTGGTTCATCAATGCCGTTGCGGAGATCCGGACGAGCCTTCCGCCCGGCGCTCCTCTTGAAGGCATTGAAGGAGATCGAACGGCGGCTGGGCCGGACCGAGGGGATGAAGTGGGGGCCTCGGGTCATCGATCTGGACATCCTCCTCTACGGTCAGGAGGTCGTTCGAGAGGGGGATCTGGTCATTCCTCACCCGGAACTGCACCGGCGGCGTTTTGTCCTCGTTCCGCTGTGCGAGCTCGCCTCCTATGCGATCCATCCCGCATTCGGCGTCTCCGTCCGCGGACTGCTGGATCGCCTGACGGACCCGGCTCGCGTGGATCTTTACGATCCGGCGGCCGGTGAGGAGTAACAAGGCCCTTGGCATTACGCAGGCATGGATGAAGGTTGAAAGATGATTTTCAAGTTGATTCTCGGCATCATCGTTGCCTATTTTCTCTACAAGCTGATCAAGGCGTGGAAGACCGTGAAGGGACCCTCCCAAGCGAATCTGCCCGCTCGCGGTGAAGACCTGGTGGAGGATCCCTACTGTCATACCTATGTTCCCGTGAGCCATGCCTGCCGGACCGTGATCGACGGAAAGACGGTCTATTTCTGTAGTCAAAAATGTCTTGAAACGTATAAAACAGGTAGAAAACTGTAGGATCGGTGTTGTATGCTTGCCGAAGAGAACAGAGGGTTTGAGGAGATCCTACGCCATGATCGATTTCATCAAGCGGTCCTTTGACCGGCTGCCGATCGCACCGGAGATGAGGGAAGTTTTCAATCTCCCCAATACCATTTCTCTGATCCGGATCGGGGTCATTCCCATACTCTTCTTCCTGCTTCTTTCCCCGGGGCCGCTCATGAGCCTCGTCATCGCCATACTTTTCATAGCGGCCGCACTGACCGATCTTCTGGACGGCTATATTGCCCGCAGGTATCATATCGTGACGACGATGGGTAAATTTCTCGATCCGATCGCCGACAAACTGATCGTCAACACGGCGATGATCATGCTGATTCCGATCGGACGGATTCCCACCTGGATCGTGGCCGTCATCATCATCCGCGATTTCATCGTGGATGGAATCCGCAACATCGCCTCCTCCGAGGGGTTGATCATCGACGCAAGCCCGCTGGGGAAGCGGAAAACCCTCTGTCAGATCTTCGCCGTTTCCGCCCTGATGATCCATTATCCCTTTTTCGGCGCCGACGCCCATGCCGTCGGCATGGTGATCCTCTCCATCGCCCTGATTCTGACGGTCCTGTCCGGGATCGATTACTTCATCAAGTTTTACCGGGCAAGCATTCATAAAAGCCACAAAATCATATAGTTTGATGGATGTTGGGAAGAGGTAAGTTTTTTATTGACAAACGAGATTTATTTGTTATAGTCACGCGCCATCACACATGAGCGGGCGTAACTCAGCGGTAGAGTGCCACCTTGCCAAGGTGGACGTCGACGGTTCAAATCCGTTCGCCCGCTCCATTTTATTTTTCATAACGGCGGCATAGCCAAGTGGCTAAGGCAGCGGTCTGCAAAACCGTTATTCCCCGGTTCAAGTCCGGGTGCCGCCTCCAGCCATGAAAGGGGTTAGAGCTGCCGATCTTGCCCCTTTTCTTTTACGTTTCTTCTTGAAAACCTTGATCTGCCGCTATTCCGAATTGACTTTCGTTTTGCATATGTTATTCTGCCGCACAAATTGACCAACAGCTTCGTTCCCATACACGGGATTTTTCTTGAACAGCAGAGGCTTTAACCTTGACAGGGAGGCAGATGTGAAGATCAATGTAAGAAAGGGAAACCTGACGGAAGCAGCGACAGAAGCGGCTGTCGTGACCCATTTCGAAGGAGAGGCCGGCCTGGGAGGCGCTGCGGCAAAGTTGGACGAGAAGAGCGGCGGCTTCATCAGTGAAATCATCGGTCAGGGGGACTTTACGGGCCGTCTCAATCAGGTTTCCGTCATCTATTCCCGGGGGAGCCTGCCGGCAAAGCGGCTGGTCGTCGTGGGGCTGGGGAAGAGGGTGGATTTTTCTCTTGAGAGGCTCCGGGGAGCCTTTTCCAAGGCCGCGCAGCAGATCAGATCGCTGAACGTCAGCGAATTCAGCACCTCCCTTGATTTTGGAAACATCGACCTGGCGCTCGATCGGGTCGCCGAGGCGGTTGTGGAAGGCGTCCTCCTCGGCCTCTATCAGTACACGCCCTTCAAGACCATCGATCGGGAGAATATCCGGGAGATGTCCGAGTTCACCATCCTCGACGGGGAGGATGAGCGCTGTAAAGACCATCCGGACTGCGGCAAGAACAGCAGAGATCATTGCGAGCGCGGTCGTATTTGCGCGGGACATCGTTTCCGCACCGGCCAATGAGATGACGCCGACCGATCTGGCCAATGAAGCCAGGGAGAGCGCCAAAGGGAAAAACATCCAGTGTCGCGTTCTCGGAACCGAGGAGATCAAAGAACTCGGGATGAACGCCCTGCTGGGCGTGGCCTCCGGAAGTGATGAGCCGCCCCAATTCATCATCCTGGAATATCGCGGGGGGAAGAAGTCGTCTCCGTTCATCGCCCTGGTCGGCAAGGGGATCACCTTCGACAGCGGCGGCATCTCCATCAAGCCCTCGGAAAAGATGGACCAGATGAAGACGGATATGGCGGGGGGGGCGGCCGTCATTGCCGCCGTCCGGGCCGCCGCGGAACTCGGGCTTCCGGTGAACCTGGTGGGACTCGTTCCGGCCACGGAGAATCTCCCCGGCGGAAAGGCTTACAAACCCGGCGATATCCTCAAATCTCTTTCCGGGCAGACGATCGAGATCGTCACGACCGATGCCGAAGGACGACTCATTCTGGCCGACGCCCTGACCTATGCCGGCCGTTACAAACCCGCTGCGATCATCGATCTGGCGACGCTCACCGGGGCCTGCATCGTCGCCCTGGGCGATCATGTGATCGGCATGATGGGAACGGACGACGATCTGAAACGGGAAATCCGCGAGGCGGCCGATGTCACCGGCGAAAAGGTGTGGGAACTGCCGCTGTGGGAAGAGTATGATGAATTGATCAAAGGGGATGCCGCGGATTACAAGAATTCCGGAGGGAGAGCGGGCGGGGCCATCACGGCCGGCGCTTTCCTGAGCAAATTTACCGGCGGTTACCCCTGGGTCCATCTCGACATCGCAGGTCCCGCGTGGCTGACGAAGGAAAAGCCCTATATCCCCAAGGGCGCCTCGGGAGTGGGGGTCCGTCTCCTGGTCCAGTTTCTCCGAAACTGGTATCGGGAAGGGAAAAAATGACGCGGGGAAAACGACGGCCACCGGAATGAGCGCGATTCTGGAAGTCAAAGGTCTCCGGACCCATTTTGAGACGGAACGGGGCATTGTCAGGGCCGTGGACGGGGTCGACCTCAGTGTCGAGGCTGGATTGACCCTCGGGGTGGTCGGGGAGTCCGGCTGCGGGAAGACCGTTCTGGCTCTTTCCCTCCTGAGGCTTGTGCCGTCTCCGCCGGGGCGGATCGTCGGAGGAAGCGTTCTTCTCGCCGGCAGGGAGCTGCTCTCTCTTTCCGAAGAAGAGATGCGGCGGGTCCGCGGGTGGGAGATCTCGATGATTTTCCAGGAGCCGATGACCTCACTTGAATCCCGTCTTCCGGATCGGGGAGCAGATCGCCGAAGTCATCCGTCTCCATCAGGGGGTTGCCCGTCGCGAAGCCCTTGCCTGCAGCGTCGAAATGCTCCGGAAGGTCGGCATCCCCTCACCCGAGAAGAGGGTGAAGGATTATCCGCACCAGCTGAGCGGCGGCATGCGTCAGCGGGTGATGATCGCCATCGCCCTGGCCTGCCGGCCGCGCCTCATGCTGGCCGATGAACCGACGACCGCCCTCGATGTGACCATCCAGGCGCAGATGCTCGACGTCATCGGGCGTCTCCAGTCGGACACGGGGACCTCCGTCATCCTGATCACCCATGATCTCGGGGTGATCGCCGAGGCGACCCGGGATGTGGCCGTGATGTACGCCGGCCGGATCGTCGAGCGCAGTCCCACCCGGGACCTCTTTTCCAGCCCCTTGCATCCTTACACCGTGGGTTTGATGGGATCCAGACCCCGGCTGGACGGGCCGGCGGGAAGGAACGCCCTGCTGAGAGTCATCCCCGGCGCGGTTCCTCCTCTCTATGATCTTCCCACCGGATGTCGTTTCCAGGATCGCTGTCCGGATGTCTTCTCGGTCTGTCGTGAAAAGGAACCCGTCCTGAAGGAGATATCAGAGGGTCATGCCGTCCGCTGCTGGAAATACGGAGAGTGCTGATGAACGATCCGCTGCTCGAGATCCGGGGATTGAAGAAGCATTTCGTTCACCGCGGAGGGTTCCTCAGCGGGGGAGGAGGCATGGTCCGGGCGGTGGACGGCGTCGATCTGGAGATCATGCGCGGCGAAACTCTGGGCCTGGTGGGTGAATCCGGTTGCGGTAAGACGACCCTCGGCCGCCTGATCATGCGTCTGGAAGAGCCGACGGACGGATCGATCCGGTTTGCGGGGGAGGATGTCCTGACGCGGACGGGGACGGCTCTGAAAGAGTACCGACGCAAGGTTCAGATGATCTTTCAGGATCCTTACTCCTCTCTGAATCCCAGGAAGACGGCAGGCGGCATCATCGGAGAACCTCTCCTGATCCACCATCCGGAACGGCGGGATGAGATAAAGCAAAAGACGATCGAACTGATGGCCGTCGTCGGTTTGGATGAGGAGCAGTTGACGCGTTATCCTCATGAATTCAGCGGCGGACAGAGACAGAGGATCGGCATCGCCCGGGCGCTGATCCTGAATCCCCGACTCATCATCGCCGATGAGCCCGTTTCGGCCCTCGATGTCTCCATTCAGGCCCAGATCCTCAATCTCATGAAAAGACTGCAACAGGATTTCGCCCTGACCTATCTCTTCATCACCCATGACCTGGGAGTGGTTCATCATATGAGCGATCGGATCGCTGTCATGTATCTGGGGAAGATCGTTGAACTGGGCGCCGGGGAAGCGATCTGCAGGCAACCGGCTCATCCCTACACCCGAGCCCTCATTTCCGCCGTACCGGTTGCCGATCCGACGACGCGGACCGAACGGATGATCCTTCGCGGAGAGATGCCATCACCCGCGGCCCCGCCGTCGGGATGCCCTTTCCACCCCCGGTGTCCCTTCCGCATCATGATCTGTGATCATCAGGCACCTCTTTTGGAACAACGGAACACCGGCCATTGGGTGGCCTGTCACCGGTCGGATATATGAAAAAAAATAATCCCTCTCCATGACCATTTCCCAATGATCCGAAAAATAATTTTCGTGATAAAAAATACTTGCTTTTTCAAAATGACGGTGTTAGCGGAAGCAATCCGCCTTGATTGCATTATGGATATTGGATCGTCGGATCAGATGAAATGATTTAAGCGGCGGGATAGGGAAAAGTTGGGTATTCATATTTTGCAGAACAAGCAAGCCACCACCGGTTCAGGAGAGGATCCTGAAAAGGGGTGGTTTTTTTGTGGTTGCAGGGTGCGAACCCTGCTGGGACAAATCTAGGAAAGGGGGGTGTACGGCTTTGGCAGAAGGTAAGGTAAAGTGGTTTAACGAGAAAAAAGGGTTTGGCTTTATCGAGAATGATGAAGGCGGGGATGTGTTTGTCCATTTCAGTGCCATTCAGGGCGAAGGCTTCAAGACGCTTTATGAGGGTCAGAGAATTCGCTTTGACATCGAGCAGGGCAAAAAGGGACCTGCCGCAGTGAACGTACAGCCATTATAAGAGAAACATCATGAACTGCGAATGCCCCGGACGCCACTGACGCCGGGACATTTTTTTTCGTCCAATCAACACCATTTAAAGGAGCGGAAGGGATTGAAGTCGTGCCGACGGATGAGGAAGTGATCCGCAGGTTCCGGGAAAGACTACAACCTCCTCGTCGTCCTGGGGCCGACCGCCTCGGGAAAAACGGGACTTGCCGTCGGTCTGGCCAGAGGGATCGGCGGCGAGATCCTCTCCGCGGATTCCCGTCAGGTTTACCGAGGAATGGATCTGGGGACCGGAAAGGACCTCACCGAATACAGCCGGGACGGGGCTAACTGTCCCCTGCCACCTGATCGACATCTTCGATCCGACGGAAGAATTCAGCGTCTTTACCTACCAGAAGCTCTTTTACCGCTGTTTTCAGGAGATCACGGGACGGGGCAAGATCCCGATCCTGGTGGGGGGGACGGGTCTTTATCTGGATGCGGTGATCCGGGGATACCGCATGCCGGCAGTCCCTGAAAATCGCGTGCTTCGTGAGGAGCTGCACGGGGAGGGGATGGAATCGCTTCACCGGCGTTTCCTTTCACTCTGCCCTGAAGTTCACAATACGACCGATCTTCGGGAGCGAAAAAGACTCATCCGGGCGATCGAGATTGCCGAATTCACCGCTCATCATCCCGGGGATGACGGACCCCGGATACCGATTTCTCCGCTGGTCATGGGGATCCGTTGCGAGAGGGAAACGCTGCGCCGCAGGATCACCGCCCGTCTGGAGGCCCGACTGTCGGCCGGAATGATCGATGAGGTACGGGCTCTTCATGAAAAAGGGCTTGGCTGGGAGAGGATCGATTCCTTCGGTCTCGAATACCGCTACATCGGTCTTTATCTCCAGGGGAAAATGACCCGTGAAGAGATGTTCAGGATTCTAAATACCCGCATCCACCAGTTTGCCAAGCGGCAGGAAACCTGGTTCAGACGCATGGAAAGAAACGGCGTCCGGATTCACTGGATCGAAAACGCCGATACGGGCAAAGTGATCTCCCTGATCGCCCAACTGACAACATGAACAGTCGAAAGCGCGAAAAATATCTCCAAAACTATGGGATTTTTCCGCAGCGACCCCTCGTGGCGGGATCGGTAGAGGGGATTGAGCAGGCTGTCGTGATTCCGGCCCTTGCCGAAAGGGATTCGCTCTTCCGCACTCTGGCCGGCATCGCGAGGAATCCGCCCGGCGACCTCCAAGGGACGCTGGTGATCTGCGTCGTGAATAATCACCGGCCGCCCCTTACTTCCGATAGGGAAATCGCTGACAATCAAAAGACGCTTTCCATTCTGCAGCCCCTTGTTTTCAGACGTCCCGCCAGTCAGGACCTCCCTGACGGAATCCGGGAAGATCTCCGGCACATCGCCGGCAGCGAGCTGCGGTTGGCCTTTATCGACGCCTCATCACCCGGTCTGGAGATTCCGGACCGGGACGGCGGGGTGGGGACGGCGAGAAAGATCGGGATGGATGCAGCCCTTCGGATTGTCGATGCACAGGGCGGCGGGCGGCGGGGTGATCTGCTGTCTCGATGCCGACACGCTGGTGGAGGAGAATTACCTTTCCGCCTTTCGGGCCTATTTTACCAGAACGGGCGATCCCGCTGCTGTATCGGCCTATGCCCATCAGACACCCGACGATCCGAAGCTGCTGGCGGCGATCTGCTGTTACGAGATCTTTCTCCGGTCCTATGTGATCGGACTTTCCTATGCCGGTTCTCCTTATGCCTTTCATTCCATCGGTTCGACGATGGCCTGTACGGCGGAGGGATATACCGATGTCCGGGGGATGAACCGGCGGACGGCGGCGGAGGATTTTCACTTCCTCAACAAGCTTGCGAAGATCGGTAAGATCGGCACCATGACCGAAACGACCGTTTTCCCCTCGTCGCGGCCTTCAGGAAGGGTGCCCTTCGGCACTGGGAGGAGCATGCTTCGGTTCCTGACCGGCGGGACGGATGAATACCGCCTGTACGATCCGCGGATCTTCGTGATTCTCAAGGAGTGGCTCGCCGGGATGGAGGCCGATCCGGACAGGGATTCGGGAGCGATCCTCAATGGAGCAAACCGTATTCATGCCCGTCTCGAGGAGTATCTCCGGCTCAGTCGATTTGCAGCGGACTGGACCGTCATCAGGAAGAACTGCCGAGATGCCGGACATCTCCGGCGGCAATTCCATGTCTGGTTCGACGGCCTGAAGACCTTGAAACTGGTTCATCACCTGAGCCGTTCTGACTTTCCATCGGTGCCCCTATTCGACGGCCTGAATGAACTGATCGCTCTCCAGGGTCGGCCCCTTTCACAGGCCCTATCTCCCGGAGGCATTCCGAAACTAGACGTTCAACTCCGGATTTTGGAGGCTTTACGGTCCGACTTTCCTCACTCCTGAATAAATGCCTCATTCCTTCTTGACGTCTTCATTGGTTATGCATATATTGCAAACCTTCGTTTCCCAAGATATCCGGGCCGTGATGGTCTGCAGGTAGAGATCGCCTGACAATCCAAGGATCTGATGTATCGAATAACCAGGGAGGAAATATTGTGATCAAAAAAATAGGAAAGAATTTACTCATCATGACGGCCCTTCTCTTGATCTTGGTCAGTGTAAGCGGATGCGCATCGAAAGAAGAGAAGACGGCGCGGCAGCTCAACCGGTCATGGCGCCGGCGCCGGTAACAGATCCTGCACCTGCGGCAGCGGCGGCAGCGTCGCCCGTTGCACCCGCCGCACCGCCGGCCGTGGAATCTAAAAAAGAGGGAGTCGCATCAGATATTGCCGTCGAAGTCGACGGAGTAAAGCTGACCAAGGATCAGCTCGAAGCGGATATGCAAAAAAAAGTGGCGATGCTCAAGAGCCAGATTCCTGCAGAAAACCTCGAACAGGCCAAAGTCGAGATCAGGCGGGGTATCGTCGATGAGTTCGTCGTCCGGACGCTTCTTAAAAAGGAAATCAGCGTAAAGAAGGTGACGGCCACAGAAAAGGAGGTCGCGGAGGTCCTGGAGACGATGAAGACCCAGCTCCCTGCCGGGACGACCATGGACGAAATGCTAAAGAAAAACAACATCGATCCGGCGCAGATGCGTGACGAGATCGGCATGAATATCCGAATCAACAAGCTGATCATGCAGGAACTGGGTGGGAAGGTCAAAGTGACGGACAAGGAGATCAGTGACTTTTACAATAAGAACCTCGATAAATTCAAGAAGCCGGAATCCGTTCATGCCCGGCATCTCCTGGTGGCCAAGGCACCCGGGGATACCGATAAGATCAAGGCGGAGAAAAAGACCAAGGCCGAAGAGCTAAGGAAGCAGCTTGTGGCCGGTGCGGATTTTGCCGAGCTTGCCAAGAAGAATTCCGACTGCCCGAGCAAGGAGAACGGTGGAGATCTTGGAACCTTCACCCGCGGCCAAATGGTCAAACCCTTTGAAGACGCTGCATTTTCTCAGGAGAAAAATGCGATCGGCCCTGTAGTGGAAACGGATTTCGGTTTTCATATCATCCAGGTTCTCGAACACCTGAGCCCTCAAGTGGCAAAACTGGATGGCGAAATGAAAAAGCAGATCCAGGCGTTTCTCGAACGTCAGAAACAGCAGGGGGCCTTCGATGCGCTGGTCAAGAGACTAAGGGCAGCCGCGAACATCGTCGTCTATGGAAAGTGAACTGTGGGGACTAAATGAGAAGCTGCAACGCAGGCCGGATCGGCGATAGGCTCTGGTATCTCGGGAGAAAAGAATCGGGGGTTTATCTGCTGGAGGGTGATGCGTGCTCTCTGATCGTCAGCGGGGGGATGAGTTACCTGGCCCCGGTCGTGCGGGACCAGTTGGAAAACTTCGGCATCGACGAAAAGAGAATTCAAAAACTGCTGATCCTCCATTCCCATTTCGATCATGTGGGGCTGGTCCCCTTTTTCCAGAGGCGTTATCCGGATCTTCAGGTGTACGCCTCGGCCAGGGCGTGGCAAATTCTGCAAACCCGAAGGGGATCGAGACGATCAACGCCTCCGGACGCTTCGTCGCGGAGAGGATGGGGGTGACCGGCTGGCTTGCAGGGCTTGATCTCGAATGGCGGGATGACGTGATCGGAAGCGTGGTCTCGGAAGGGTCAACGATCGATCTCGGCGGGTTGACCGTACAGATCCTGGAAACCCCCGGTCACTCCTCCTGCTCCATATCGGCTTATGTTCCCGAAATCAGGACGCTCTTTCCATCCGATGGGGGCGGGATCCCTTACGGCGAAACGATTTTGCCGTCAGGCAATTCCAATTTTACCAAATACCAGGAGAGTCTTGAGAAGTTGCAGGCACTCAAGGTCGATAGGCTATGCGCCGATCATTACGGTTATGTGACGGGGCGGGAGGCGGAAAACTACCTCCTCCGGAGCAGCGAAGCGGCCAGGAATTACCGGGCGATGGTCGAGGCGATCTATCGGCGCACGGGTTCCATCGATGCCACTGTGAAGGAACTGGTCGGGGAGAGATTCGCTTATTGTCCGGATTTTTTCATCGGGCCGGAGATCTATGCCGGCGTATGCCGCCAGACGGTGCGTCACATCGCAGGCGTCATGGAGGGGAATGCCTGAAATCTAATGAAACAAGTCGATCTGCTCGTATTCGATCTCGATGGAACCCTCGTCCGGTCGGGAGATGATCTTATTGCCGCCGTAAATCACACTCTGCGATCGCTGGGATGTGCATTGCATGAACCCGAAGCAATCCGAGGATTCGTCGGTGATGGGCTCGATGTCCTGATGAGGAGGGCTCTTGGCCCCAGTGACGGGGAATATCATGATCGGGCGATGGCGATATTCTATCCCTATTATTCAGAACATCTGCTCGACCATACGACGCTCTATCCGGATGTGCTGACGGTCCTCGAACACTTTGGCGATAAAAGAAAGATTGTTGTAACCAACAAAAGGCAGCAATATGCCTTGAGGATCCTGCAGGGTCTCGGAGTCGATTCCTATTTCTTGGAAATCATCGGGGAGGGAGGCTCTCCTTACAGAAAGCCCGATCCGTTGCTTCTCCATCTCGTCATGGAGAAATGGGGAGCGACGCCGGGGCGGACGGTGGTGATCGGCGACGGCGTCAATGACGTTCTCCTCGCCCGACAGGCAGGTGCTTTGGGCTGCGCCCTCCTTGGCGGAATGACCGAACGGGAGAAATTGATCTCCCTTGCCCCCGATATGACCTGCGAGACCCTGTCGGATATCATGACTCTTCTTGGTTAAACAACTTTTCGCAACGCATAACGGAGACGTAAAAAAGCTCACACACTGCGTTGCGCTTTCTCCTTCGGTGCAGCAGCGTCCGAAAAAATAAGCGCCTCGATCGCCGTGCCTCTTTTTTGCGTAGCCGCTATTGGACATTAAGCGGATTCCATTTTTAATGAATGCATCGATTATGCTCAAGAGAATCAGAAAAACGATCGCCGACTGTTCCCTTCTGGAACGGGGAGATCATCTCCTGGTGGCGGTTTCAGGCGGTCCCGATTCCGTGGCGCTTCTGCGGGCGATGGTGCTCCTTTCATCCGAATATGACCTGCAGTTGACGACGGCGCACCTCAATCACGGCCTTCGGGGTGCAGAAGCGCAAAGGGAGGAGGAGTTCGTCCGGAGTCTCTGCGCCGGGATGGGGATCGTCTGTATCTGTAAAACGATCGACATCCGCATGCTTCAGAAAGGCAGAGGGATGTCGCTTGAGGAGATCGGCCGAGAGGAACGGTACCGGTATCTCGATGAGACGGCGGAAACCTGCGGCGCCAGGAAGATTGCCACCGGCCATCATCGCGATGATCAGGCAGAAACCGTTCTGATCAATCTGCTCCGGGGAAGCGGTCCTGAAGGTCTGAAGGGGATTCCGCCGGTGCGAGACGGTCGGATCATCCGTCCCCTGCTGCATGTGGGGAGAGGTGAGATTCTGGAATTTCTCGATCGACGAAGGGTTGTCGTATATGACGGACAGTTCCAATCTGAGTCCCCTTTTCCTGCGCAACAGGATCAGGCATGAGCTCATACCGGAATTGACTCTGAGATATAATCCCGGGATCGTCGAGGCGCTCAGCCATACCGCCGAGATCATCCGCAAGGAGGATGATTATCTGCAGACCGTCGTCCGGCAGATTCTGAGTCGATGGGGGATTCTCCCGGGTGCGGAGGAGATCCGGCTCCCGCTTGCGGCCCTTCTTCGATCTGCACGAGGCCCTTCAGGGACGGGTGATCAAATGCCTGCTGGAGGCCGCCGCCCTGCCGGGATACGGTATCGCTTATCGGCATATAGAGGCCGTACTGGCGTTCGCCCGCAAGCCGCGCCGCCGCAGCGCCTCTCTGGATCTTCCGGGTCTGATCCGTGTGGAAAGGGAAGGGGAGTTCCTTAAAATAGGAAGGGTAAGCTCCAGGCCGGTGAGAAGGGACAAACGAAAAGAAGTGCGGAACTACAAAACACTGAACGCAGAAATGGTTTGAAATAAACGCATCAATATTATAATAAAACGAGTAAATGAGATCAATATCAGTTGTCAGGTAGGACATCTGAGTTTCATCTCTTCAGATTAAAGGAGAAAATAGATTGAACCCCCTGCAGAAGAATATTGCGCTGTGGCTTGTGATCAGCCTCGTGTTTGTGATGATTTACCACCTTTTCAATCAGCCGAAGACCGCCCAGATGGATGTCATCTACAGCGATTTTTTAAGCTATGTGGATAAGGCCCAGGTCACCGAGGTGACCATCCAGGGTGACAACATCTCCGGAAGACTGAGCAGCGGGAAGGCTTTCAAGACCTATGCCCCCAAAGATGCGGGCGTGATTACCCTGCTGAAGGAAAAGGGGGTCCGGATCTCCGCCAAGCCGCTCGATGATTCTCCATGGTATATGACCGTTTTGGTTTCATGGCTTCCCATGCTGCTTCTGATCGGGGTCTGGATCTTCTTCATGAGGCAGATGCAGGGCGGCGGCGGCAAGGCGATGGCCTTCGGAAAAAGCCGGGCCCGTCTGGTCACGGATAAGATCGAAAAAGGTCACCTTTGCCGATGTGGCCGGCGTCGAAGAGGCCAAGGCCGAGCTCCAGGAGGTCATCGACTTTCTCCGGGATCCCAAGAAATATACAAGATTGGGAGGGAGAATTCCCAAAGGACTGCTGCTCGTGGGGCAGCCCGGTACCGGAAAAACCCTGCTGGCCCGGGCCATCGCCGGGGAGGCGGATGTTCCCTTTCTCAGCATCAGCGGGTCTGATTTTGTCGAGATGTTCGTCGGGGTCGGGGCATCAAGGGTCCGGGATCTCTTCAATCAGGGCAAGAAGAATGCCCCTTGCATCATCTTCATCGATGAAATCGATGCGGTGGGACGTCACCGGGGCGCCGGTCTGGGAGGCGGGCACGACGAACGGGAGCAGACCCTCAACCAGCTTCTCGTTGAGATGGACGGATTCGAATCCAACGAAGGGGTCATCCTGGTCTCGGCAACAAACCGTCCGGATGTCCTCGATCCCGCCCTGCTGCGGCCCGGCCGCTTCGACCGTCAGGTCGTCGTGCCTCTGCCGGATGTGAAGGGGCGGGAAAAGATTCTGGAGGTTCATGCCCGGAAGACGCCCCTTGCAGAGGATGTCGATTTCGCCGTCATTGCCCGCGGGACACCCGGTTTTTCGGGCGCCGACATCGAAAATCTCGTCAACGAGTCGGTCCTCTATGCCGCCCGGTTCGACAAGGACAAGGTGACCATGAGCGACTTTGAATTTGCCAAGGACAAGGTTCTCATGGGAACGGAGACGGAAAAGCATGGTCATCAGCGATGCCGAGAAGAGAAATACGGCCTACCATGAATCGGGGCACGCTCTTGTGGCCAGGATGCTGCCCGGAACCGATCCGATTCACAAGGTGACCATCATTCCCCGGGGACAGGCCCTGGGTGTGACACAGCAGCTGCCTGTCGATGAAAAGCACACCTATCCGCGGGAGTTTCTCATGAACAATATCGTGATCCTGCTCGGCGGACGGGCGGCGGAGGAACTGGTTCTGAAGGATTTCACCACCGGCGCCGGAAATGATATCGAACGGGCGACCGCTCTCGCCCGGAAAATGGTCTGCGAATGGGGGATGAGCGAGGCGATGGGGCCGCTGAGTTACGGGAAGAAGGAGGAACAGATCTTCCTCGGTCGCGAATTTGCCACCCACAAGGATTACAGCGAGGAAACCGCCCAGAAGATCGACAAGGAAGTCGCCCGGATCGTGATGACGAGTTACGAGAGCGCCAAGCAGATCCTGTCGGACCGCATGGATATCCTGAACAGAATCGCCGCGGAACTGCTGGAGAAAGAGGTCCTGAACGCAGCGGAGCTCGATGCGATCATCGGGATAACGCCGGCACCGGCCGCCGGAAATCCGAGGCTGGAGACATCAGCCTGAGACGAGCCCCGGACCGATGGGGAATCGATAGGATCAATCACAATGCACGGAGAAGACTTGCAGGTAAGAGTCCTGCATCTATTGTCTCAGGAGGAGGCTCTTGACGCCCTGAAGACCGTGGAGGTGGATCCTTACGGGATCCAGGCGATGCTTCCGAAGATGGTCCACCTGAACATCCTTCTGGAGGGGGTAGAATGCAGGGTGGCCAATATCATCAAGCAGGAGATGCTTTCCCTCGGGGCGGACGCCGCCGTCGCCCGTGATGCAGTCGGTTGCTCGATTGCCAGGACCGACGTTATCCTGATGGGAACGCTCAAACAGATACAGCCGCTTTACCGAAAAGATTGCCGAGCAGCCTTTCGGTTTGAACGGCGATTTCCGAACCGATCCGCGAAATTTTGAAAAATCTCTCTCTGAATTCTGTCCTTCTCCGAACATCACGAAGAGAAATCGAGATAGGGGAGCGGACCCTGATCATGGGAATCCTCAACGTGACTCCCGATTCCTTTTCCGACGGCGGTCGGTTTACGACACCGGAAATGGCTGTGGAAGAGGGAGTCCGTATGGTCGAGGAAGGGGCGGATATGATCGACATCGGCGGCGAGTCCAGCCGACCCGGATCGGATTCCATCCCGGCGGAAGAGGAATTACGGCGGGTCATTCCGGTCATCAGGGGTCTTGCCGGAAGGATCTCCGTCCCTCTGTCGGTCGATACGATGAAGGCGGCCGTGGCACGCGAGGCCCTGGCGGAAGGGGCGGAAATCGTAAATGATATCAGCTCGATGAATCATGACGACCAGATGCCGGAAGTCGTCGCCGAAGCCGGTGCGGCCGTCATTCTCATGCATATGCGGGGGATGCCGAAAACGATGCAGACGGGCGATCTCACCTATCGTTCGCTGCGGGGAGAGGTGATCTCTTTTTTGAAAGAACGGATCGATACGGCAGGGAAGAGAGGTATTGAACCGGTGCAGATCATGGTCGATCCCGGGCTCGGTTTCGGCAAAACGGCAATGGACAATGTGCGGTTGATCAGGCATCTGCATGAATTGACAATATTCGGGAGACCGATCGTCACGGGGCCGTCTCGGAAATCATTCATCGGTCACGTGACAGGGGGGAGCCCGCAGGAACGGATCGAAGGAACGGCGGCTGCGGTCACCGCGGCGATCATGAACGGAAGCCGGGTCATCCGGGTCCATGACGTCAAGACGATGAAAAAGGTTGCCGCCATGGCGGATGCCCTGGTCAGGGCATGACATGACGGCAGTCCTGTTATTTAAGTAGGATGAAGGCGTAAGCATAAAATGGCCGGGCAGCGAGCTTCTCTGATCCTGATTTCAAAAAGTCCGACGGAGACCTTTCGTATCGGCAGATTATTGGCGAAGGTTTGACGGGGGGGGATTGTGTCGCTCTGACCGGGGAACTCGGTGCCGGCAAGACCTGCCTGACCCAGGGAATCGCCGCCGGGCTTGGTGTTCCGGACGGCTATGTGGTTACCTCGCCGACCTTTACGCTCATCAACGAGTATCCGGGACGGAGATGCCTCCTTTATCATCTGGATGTCTATCGCCTGAGCGGATCGGCGGATCTCGAAGAAATGGGGTATGAAGAGTACCTGTCGGGCGACGGTGTCATGGTCATCGAATGGGCGGAAAAGGTATCTGATGCCATTCCGGATGAAGCTCTGCGTGTCGAATTATCCTATCTGGACGAGAAGGTGCGAAGAATTGAGATTTCCGGTTGCCCGGAGAGGATCTGTTCCTGGGAACGAACCTTGAAAGAAGGAGGATGTTAGCAGATGGCTCTGGTGGTTCAAAAGTATGGCGGCACCTCGGTTGCCAATCTCGACAAGATTGCCAATGTGGCGAAAAAGGTGATCAGGACGAAGGAAGCGGGGAATGATGTCGTCGTTGTCCTGTCGGCAATGTCCGGGGAGACGGATCGATTGATCGAGCTTGCTCAAAAGGCAGCGGACAATCCCGATGGCAGGGAGTATGATGCCTTGATCTCCACGGGAGAACAGGTGACGGTCACTCTGCTGGCGATCATGCTCAACGGTATGGGCTATCCGGCGAAATCCTTCCTCGGTTTTCAGGTCAGGATACTGACCGATCAGGCCTTCAAGAAGGCCCGTATCCTGAACGTGGATACGACCGCCATTCAGGATGAACTGAAGAAGGGGACCATCGTGGTCGTCGCCGGTTTCCAGGGTGTCGATCCGGAAAACAACATCACCACCCTGGGGCGAGGCGGATCGGACACCAGCGCCGTTGCCCTGGCTGCGGCGCTGAAGGCCGATGTCTGCGATATCTATACCGATGTCGACGGCGTGTATACCACCGATCCCAATATCTGCAGCAACGCCAGGAGACTGGACCGGATCACCTATGATGAGATGCTGGAGATGGCCAGGGCCGGGGCAAAGGTGCTTCAGCCCCGTTCCGTGGAGCTGGCAAAGAAATACAATGTGCCGGTGTATGTGAAATCCTCTTTTACGGATGAAGGGGGAACATTAGTGACCAAGGAGGAGAAAGAGATGGAGAAGGAAGTGGTATCCGGTGTAACCTATGATCGGGATCAGGCAAAAATCACGGTGGTTCATGTTCCGGACCGGCCGGGCGTGGCTGCCCGTCTTTTTACGCCCCTTTCGGAACACAACATCCTCGTCGATATGATCATCCAGAATGCGAGCATCCAGGGGCATACGGATCTGACCTTTACGGTGTCCCGGAAGGATATCCGCGAGGCGAAGCGAATCATCTCCGAAGTGCTCAAAGAGGTCGGTGCGGAAAAATTGGAGGTCGACGACAATGTGGCGAAGGTATCCATCATCGGCGTCGGGATGATCAGCCATTCCGGTGTTGCGGCGAAGATGTTCGCCACGCTTGCCCGCGAGGGGATCAACATCATGATGATCAGCACCTCCGAGATCAAGATATCCTGTGTCGTGGAGGCAAAGTACGCGGAATTGGCGGTCACGGTTCTGCACGATGCCTTCGGATTGGAAAAGGAATCGTAAATGCAGGTTTGCGAGGGACAGAGACTGGGCGCCCTGACTGTCCTGATCGCTTCGTTGGTCGTCTATGGGGGGTCTTTGTCCATGACCGTCACCCGCTTCCGGAATCACCCCTGCCTTGGGGAGACCAGGGACCGGGGATGATCGCCGTAGAGGTCACAGGCAAGCGAGGCGCAGAAGGGATCTATTTTTTCCCGAAAGCGACAGCCCTTATACAACTGAATAAAATCACGGGCTATGAAGTGAGCGAAGAGAGTTCCGGTTTTGCCGAAGCGTGGCGCTCTGCCGGTTCGGCCCTCTCCGTTTCCGCAGCGGGAGGGATGCTGAAAATCAGGGATATGCCTTCCGTCACGAGGCTTGCCCTGGGGTTGCCGATCGATCTTAACCGTGCAACCGAAGAGGAGCTTTCCCTGGTACCCGGTATCGGAGAGACACTGGCCGATCAGATCGTTCAGCTGCGGCAGTTGAGAGGGAAATTCGAGGGGCTTGCGGATCTCACGGCCGTTCCGGGAATCAAGGAAAAGAAAACTGCAAAACCTCGAAAAATATCTGACGGTAGGACCGATTCCTTGATCGCACTGACGGTCCTGTTGAACCTTCGGTCAGGGAAGAAATCGATCTCTGTCGCTGTAGCTCTGACTCAGGGGACGCGGTTTCCGCTGCTGTACCTGTTGAAATAATCGAGGACGCGTCTGACGTAGGTCTGTGTTTCCTGGTAGGGAGGAATGCGGTTGTTGTACCGCAGGACGGCGTTTTCACCGGCATTGTAGGCGGCAAGCACCAGGGGCAGATTGCCGTTGAACAGATTCATCAGATAGCGAAGATAGCGGACACCGCCGTCGATATTGTTTTCCGGATGAAAGGAATCCTTTACCTGAAGCGTGGCCGCCGTCGCCGGCATGAGCTGCATCAGTCCCCGGGCGCCCACGGGCGAAACGGCCCGGTGATTGAAGTTTGATTCCGCCTTGATGATGGCCTTGACCAGGGCGGAGTCGACGCGGTATTTTTCGGAGGTCTTGGCAATCAGGTCGTCGTAAAGGGCGATATCCCCTTTCTGAGAGGCATTCTCTTGACTGATGAGACCCTTTTCTCCTTCATGACCAGGACATAGGGCACATTGTGCTCTGTGGGGACATTGGTCAGATGAATGACCCCCTCCGGGTCTACGTATTTGTATATATCCCCATGACAATGCGAAGCGGCGCCCAAGATAACGATGAACAGGAACAATAAGTGATAAAGCCCGTTTGTGTATCATGCTCAACCTACATGTATTATCCGATACGGAACAATGATCAGGTAATGTACTTTAATCCTCTTGCGAATACAAGTTGATATTTTGTACCACACTCGTATTATCGGTACAAAGCGGATTTTCTTAAGACAAAGCATAAATTCAAGTATTTTTATTCCTCATTATTCTTGACATGGATTATCGATGATGGTAGGTGACTAAGATTTAGAAGCCGTCAAAAAGGAGCTGATTCGTGTCGGGGCGTGGCGCAGTCTGGTAGCGTATCTGAATGGGGTTCAGAGGGCCGGTGGTTCAAATCCACTCGCCCCGACCAATTGAAAAATAAAAAACCGCCAAAAAGGCGGTTTTTTAATATCTTCCGGAAGCTTCCTCCGATAATGGATGTTGACAATCGAGAGGGGCAATGCATATAAAGAGTGGGGCTTCTACCATGCGAGAGTGGCGGAACTGGTAGACGCACTGGACTTAGGATCCAGCCCGCCTGAGCGGATAGGGGTTCAACTCCCCTCTCTCGCACCAATCTTTGGATCTATCCGGATAAAAATATATTTTGTAAGGAGCATATTGCCGTGAGTGACATCAGTGCCGCTGTAAAAATTGAAGATATCAGTTCCGTAAAGAAGAAACTGTCCTTTGATATTCCTTGGGCGGATGTAAAAAATGAACTGGATGCGGTTTATCGCAAGGTGGGCAAGACGGCAAAGATCAAAGGATTCAGACCGGGCAAGATTCCACGAGCGATCCTCGAGAGGCACTACCGGGAAGCAGGCCGAGGAAGAAACGGTCTCCAATCTGGTGAACAGGTACTACTGGGAGACGTTGCAGGAGAAAGAGATTCCGGCGGTGACGCAACCGGAGATCGAACAGAAGGGGATAGAAGCAGGAAAAGGATTTTACCTTTTCAGCGACGGTCGAAGTGGAACCCGTCGTCGAACCGAAGGACTATCTCGGTCTTGAACTGGAGAAAGAAGAGCCGGTCGTGACGGAGGAGGATCTTGAGGCGAGACTGCAGGAAATCCGCCAGATGTTTGCCACCATGGAAGATTTGAATGAGGATCGGGGTGTCATCGAGGGGGATTTTGTAACGCTCGATTTTACGGGTACGCTTGCCGGAGAATCGCTCAAGGAGCTGAAGTCGGAAAATTATCTGCTGGAAATCGGATCAAAGACATTTGTTCCCGGTTTTGAGGATCAGCTGATCGGCATGAGAAAAGGGGAAAGCAAAGACTTTCGTCGTCAAATTTCCCGAGAACTACCATGCCGCTCATCTTGCGGGAAAAGATGTGGAATTTACGGTGACATGTCAAGGGAATACGGATCAAGAAGATGCCGGAGATCGATGAGCAATTTTGTCAAGAATTTTGAAAAATACGAATCCCTGGAGGCCCTCAAGGCCGATGTTCGCAAGAGCCTGGAAGAGGAGAAGAAGCGAAAGATCGCCGCAGACTTTGAAAGAGAGATCAGCGAAAAACTTCTGGCAAAAAATGATTTCGAGGTCCCTGAATCCTTTGTCGAACGGCAGATCTATTATATGATGTCCGATACGCAGCGAAGAATGGTGTCCGGCGGTATGGATCCGAAAAAGGCGGCGGAATTCAGCTTCAAACTCCATGATCAGTTCCGGGAGGAAGCGACCAAGATCGTGAAAACGGTTCTTCTGATCAAGAATATTGCCCAGCAAGGAAGCCCTGACCGTCGATGAGGACGAAGTGGAAAAGCAGATCCGGGAGATGGCCTCACAACGGGCCCAGGATTATGAAACTTTGAAAAAATCCTTGGAAAAGGATGACTTGATTGACAATATTAGAATCGAGATCCTGAACCGGAAGACCTATGAATTTCTGGAGGCGAAAGCCAAGATCACAACGGTCGGAGCGGAAAGAACAGGAATTCCGGAGGAAGGAAAATGACCCTGATACCTATGGTGGTTGAACAGGACGGTCGCGGGGAAAGGGCATTTGATATCTATTCGAGGCTTCTCAAGGATCGGATCATCTTCCTCGGAACGGCCATCGATGATGATGTGTCGAACCTTGTCATCGCCCAGATGCTCTATCTGGAATCGGAAGATCCCGATAAGGAAATCTTTTTTTATCTCAATACCCCCGGCGGTCATGTCAGTTCGGGACTGGCGATTTACGATACGATGCAGTACATCAAACCCCCGGTCTCTACGGTCTGCATGGGACAGGCGGCCAGCATGGGCGCCCTTCTTCTTGCCGCGGGGCAAAAAGGGAAAAGGTATGCCCTGCCCCATTCGCGAATCCTGATCCACCAGCCGTTGGGCGGATTTCAGGGACAGGCGACGGATATCGACATTCAGGCGCGGGAGATCCTGCGGTTGAAGGAAGATCTGAATCAGATTCTGGCCGAATCTGACGGGTCAACCCATGGAAAAGATTACCAGCCGACACGGAACGGGATTATTACATGACCGGTGAGCAGGCCAAGCAATACGGCATCATCGATGAAATTATCGTCAAGAAAATATAAAATGAGCAAAGACAGGGGTATGTTTAATGGCTAAAAAAGGAAGAGATCAGCAAGACGGACGGGGACTTCTGTTCTGTTCATTCTGCGGTAAAAACCAGAATGAAGTCAAGAAGCTGGTTGCCGGACCCACGGCCTATATCTGCGATGAGTGCATCGAGCTGTGCCGTTGCATCGTTGAAGAGGAGTGTGAAAAACCGGTTACCGATGAACTCCGCAAGGGAATTCCGGAACCGAAGGACATTACGAAATTTCTGGATCAGTACGTCATCGGACAGGAAAGGTCAAAGAAGGTTCTGTCCGTGGCCGTTTATAATCACTACCGCCGGTTGTTTTCCCATGTCGATATGGGCGGGGTCGATATCCAGAAGAGCAACATCCTGCTGATCGGACCGACCGGTTCCGGCAAAACGCTTCTGGCCAAGACCCTGGCCAAAATGTTGAATGTCCCCTTCACCATTGCCGATGCGACGACCCTGACGGAGGCCGGTTATGTCGGTGAGGATGTGGAGAATATCATTCTCAGCCTCCTGCAGAATGCCGATTATGATGTCGAACGGGCCTCAAAGGGGATTGTTTATATCGATGAAATCGACAAGATCGCCAAAAAATCGGGAAATCCCTCCATCACGAGGGATGTATCGGGAGAAGGGGTCCAGCAGGCGCTGCTGAAGATCATCGAAGGGACGACGGCCAACATCCCGCCCAAAGGGGGAAGAAAGCATCCTCAGCAGGAATTCATTCAGGTCGACACGACCAATATCCTGTTCATCTGCGGAGGGGCTTTCAATGATCTGGACGACATCATTGCCCGTCGGGTCGGTTTCAACGCGATGGGTTTCGGGGCCGAAATCAGAAGCAAGCGAGATAAGAAGACGGATCAGCTTCTCCAAGAGGTCCAGCCGGAGGATCTGTTGAAATTCGGCTTGATTCCGGAGTTTATCGGCCGACTGCCGGTGATCTCCACGCTGAATGAATTGACGCAGGAGGATCTGATTCGGATTCTGGTTGAACCCAAGGATGCCATCATCAGACAGTATCAGAAACTTTTTGAACTCGAAGGGGTGAAACTGAAATTTACGGAGGGCGCCCTGCGGGCCATTGCCACACTTTCCGTGGAACGGAAATCGGGGGCACGGGGACTGCGCGCCATTCTGGAAAATACCATGCTCGACATCATGTATGAACTGCCGTCGACGCCTGATGTGAAGGAATGCGTGATCAGCGAGGAAGTGGTGATGAACAAGGAAAAACCGATCCTCCTTTTCGAAAAGAAATCGGAAACCGCTTGATTATAAAGCGAAGCAGCAGGAAAACGATATGATGTATGACAGAGATGATAATGGGAAACTACTCGGAAGTACAATGGAAATTCCCCTTTTGCCTCTCCGGGATGTGGTGGTTTTCCCCCATATGATTGTTCCCCTGTTCGTGGGAAGGGAAAGATCCATCGCCGCACTGGAATCCGCCATGAAGGACGAAAAGGGGATCTTCATGGTGGCGCAGAAGAGCGCCCAGAAGGATGATCCCGGTGAAGATGATATCTATCGCATCGGGACGATCGGAATCATCATCCAGCTGCTGCGCCTTCCCGATGGTACGGTCAAGGTTCTGGTCGAAGGGAAAAAACGCGGGATTATCCGCGAATATCTCCCCAGTGAGGATTATTTCCTTGTTCGTGCCGAAGAACTGGAAGAGATCGATGACGCACAGGATAGGGTAAAGATCGAGGCCCTGATGAGGAGCATCCGGGAGTCCTTTGAAACCTATGCCAAGATGACCAAGAAGGTTCATCTGGAGATGGTCGGAACGATCGCCTCCATCGAAGATCCCTCAAAGCTGGCCGATGTCGTCATTTCCCAGATCAACGCCAAATTGGAGGACAAGCAGAAGATTCTCGAGATCTGCAATGTTCCCGAGAGAATGGAAACGATTTATGAACTGATGCTTTCGGAGATCGAGATCCTGCAGGTTGAGGAGAAGATCAAAAGACGGGTCAAGAAGCAGATGGAAAAGACCCAGAAGGACTACTACCTCAACGAACAGATGCGGGCCATCCAGAAGGAGATGGGCGAGAAGGATGATTTCCGCAATGAGATCGCCGAACTGGAAAAAAGGCTGAAACAGAAGAAACTCTCCGAAGAGGCCCACAAGAAGGTCAAGCAGGAAATCAAAAAGATGCAGATGATGGCCCCGATGTCCGCCGAGGCAACGGTGGTCCGGAATTATATCGACTGGCTGCTCGATATGCCGTGGTCCGAAAAAACGGAAAATAAACATACCCTGAAGGAATCGGAAGCCATCCTTGAAGAGGACCATTATGGTCTCAAACAGGTCAAGGAGAGGATCATCGAATATCTGGCCGTTCAGACCCTGGTAAAGAAGAACAAGGGACCCATTCTCTGTCTGGTCGGACCTCCCGGTGTCGGGAAGACCTCGATTGCCAAATCCGTGGCCCGTGCCACCAATCGGAAATTCGTCCGGCTTTCTCTGGGCGGTGTCCGGGACGAGGCGGAGATCAGGGGCCACCGGCGGACCTATATCGGCGCCATGCCGGGGAAGATCATTCAGCTCCTCAAGAAGGCCGGCACGAACAATCCTGTCTTCTGTCTGGATGAGGTGGACAAGCTGAGTTCCGATTTCCGCGGGGATCCCTCTTCCGCGCTGCTGGAGGTTCTCGATCCGGAGCAGAACAATGCCTTCAACGACAATTATCTGGAAGTCGATTACGATCTCTCCGATATCATGTTCATCACCACGGCCAATGTGCTTGCAGACCATCCCCGCGCCGCTGCAGGACCGGATGGAGGTCATCCGCCTGGCCGGTTATACGGAGCCGGAAAAGCTGAATATCGCCAAGCGGTTCCTTGTACCGAAGGAGATGGAGGCGAACGGGCTTAAGAAAGAGGACGTGGTTTTTACGGACGGGGCTTTGCTGACGATCATCCGTCAATACACCCGGGAGGCGGGGGTCAGGAATCTGGAGCGGGAGATCGCCTCGATCTGCCGGAAGGTCGCCAGGAAGATCGTGACGACGGCGGGAAAAACCGAATCAGGATTTCCTCAAAGTCGGTTCAGAGGTATTTGAGCGTGCCGAAATTCCGTCATGGAGAGACCGAAGGACAGGGATGAGATCGGACTGGCGATCGGTCTGGCCTGGACCGAGGTCGGCGGGGAACTGCTGGCCATCGAAGTCTCCATCATGCAGGGGACCGGGAAAATGACCCTGACCGGGAAACTCGGGCGACGTCATGCAGGAGTCGGCGCAGGCGGCTCTTACGTACGTTCGCGCCCGGGCGGAACAGTTCGGACTGCCGGAAGGTTTCTACAAGGAGACGGATATTCATGTCCATGTGCCGGAAGGGGCCATTCCCAAGGACGGGCCATCGGCCGGTATTACCATGGCCACCTCCATTGCCTCTGCATTCATGCGACGAAAGGTCAGAGGCGATCTGGCCATGACGGGCGAAATCACCCTGCGGGGCCGGGTGCTGCCGATCGGAGGGCTGAAGGAAAAACTGCTCGCCGCACATCGGGGGGATATCCGGAAAGTGATTATTCCCAAGGACAATGAAAAGGATCTGGCGGATGTTCCGGCCAATGTCCTGAAGAATCTGGAAATCATCCTTGTCGATCATGTCGATGAGGTGTTGAAGGTATGCGCTTCTTCCCGGGAAGAGGATGCCGGAAAAGGAAGAGTTGGCAGGACGGGAGGAAATGGCCCCCGCCAAGGATAACCTGGTCGATAATGCCCAGGTTCCTCTGCAATCATGATATGCTGAACGAGTACAAATGCAACATAATCCTTGACAAGAGGGAGCATAGCTGTTAGAAAACCTCGCTGCAAATGGGGTGATCCGGGCGGGTAGCTCAGCTGGGAGAGCGCCACGCTTACACCGTGGATGTCACAGGTTCAAGTCCTGTTCCGCCTACCATGGAAATTGAGAAATCCTGAAGGCAGCCCGGTCCGCATCACAGCGAGCGGCAGCATCGGGTTTCATAGAAGAGATAATATTGTTTATTCCGGGGTCGTAGTTAAGTTGGTTATAACGCCGGCCTGTCACGCCGGAGGCCGTGGGTTCAAGTCCCATCGACCCCGCCAGGAATGTCAAGGGGTTGCAGAGAAATCTGCAACCCCTTTGATTTAGAGCACACTCATTCCCGCACACTATTCCCTACATGTAGGATAATAGACCCTAGACTCATATCCCAAAGAATATTTTGTGTAGATCGAAATTACTCTGAAAATCAATGATTGATTGACTTCGAGGACCATGCCAGGGTATAATCCGAAATGGTTGAAGTACGTTGGCACCGCCGTAAACCGAGGCGGAAACGGAGAAAACAAACGTCAACCTGGAGGATCGGGAGAAACCAGTCTACTCGATTCAGAACACTAATCAAGGAGGAAGAGATGATCTACGAGCTGCGCATCTATGATGTCATTCCCGGAAAACTCCCGGCCCTCAACGAACGCTTTGCCAAGATTTCGATGGGCTACTTCGAGAAATACGGACTGAAAGTGGTCGGCTTCTGGACGGACGAGGTCGGTACCACTAATCGTCTCACTTACATGCTCGCCTTCGACGACATGGCGCAGCGCGACAAAGCGTGGGCCGGTTTCAGAGCCGACCCGGAGCGGGCAAAGGCGTTCGCAGAGACCGAGAAGGACGGAGCCATCGTCGCCCGCGTCACAAACACGATCATGCGCCCGACCGCCTACTCGCCGATGCAATAGCCCTTCATACCGGCACGTTCCCTGCCGATCTCGATGTTTATGGTGTAACCATACAAAGGCTTGAAATTGGGTCCAAGGGTATAGAACCATGTCAACCTTTACCAGAGACGTTACAGTCATAATATCAATTTTTTCACACTTTCTCAGAGGAAGGAGGGCCTTTAGCGATGAAAAAGCTTATCAACGACCCTTATAAGGTGGTTGAGGAGACCATAAGTGGTATCCTCAAGGCTTACCCTTATCACCTGCGCATGGCGAAAGATAGCTCCCGGGCGCTAGTCCGGCGTGACGCCCCGGTCAAGGGGAAGGTGGCCATCTGTACCGGTGGCGGCTCAGGCCACATACCGGTCTTTCTCGGTTATGTCGGTCCGGGCCTGCTCGACGGCGTCTCCGTCGGCAATGTCTTCTCCTCGCCCAGCGCCGATGATATGGTGGCTGCCACCAAGGCAGTGAACGGCGGGGCCGGAGTGCTCTATCTCTTCGGGAATTACAGCGGCGATAAGATGAACTTTGAGATGGCCGCGGAGATGGCCGAGGCCGAGGGTATTCCGGTGAAGATGAGCATTGCCGCTGACGACGTCGCCTCAGCGCCCCGTTCGGAGAAAAACCGGCGCCGCGGCATTGCCGGTATTTTCTTTGCCTATAAAATTGCCGGGGCCAAGGCCGATACCAAGGCCAGCCTCGATGAGGTCAAGGCCACCGCCGACCAGGTCATTGAGCAGACCTGTACCATGGGGGTGGCGCTGAGTCCCTGCACCATTCCGGCGGTGGGTAAACCGAACTTTACCATTGCCGAGGATGAAATGGAGCTGGGGATGGGTATTCACGGCGAGCCCGGCATCGAGCGCACCAAGATGAAGAAGGCCGATGAGGTGGCCGCCATCATGGCCGATAAGGTGATTAATGACCTTCCCTTCAAGGCCAAGGATGAGGTGGCGGTGCTGGTAAATGGGTTGGGGGCGACGCCGCCGGAGGAGCTCTTCATTCTCTACAACAAATTCCATGATATCATCGAGGAGCGCGGCATAAAGGTGTATAAGGCATTCATCGGCGAGTATGCCACATCAATGGAAATGGCCGGCGCTTCATTCAGCCTGCTCAAGCTCAACAACGAGTTCAAGAAGCTGCTTGATGCACCGGCTTTCTCGCCGTTTCTGCCGCAATGGAGGTGTTAGTGAGTCAGGCACTGAGTACCGCAACCATAATCACTGTTCTGAAGGAAGACTGTCGACGCCTGGAGGTGCCATAGCGATGAACTGCGGCAATTGGATGCCATCATCGGCGACGGCGACATGGGGGTTACTGTCGAGCTTGGCAGCATGGCCATGGCCGATTACCTGGCCAATCCCGGCGAGGAGGATATCGGCAAGCTGCTGATGAAGTGCGGCATGCAGATCAATAAGTCCACGCCCGTCCACCTTCGGTACGCTACTCGCGTCGGCGTTCATGGAGGCCGGTAAGGCCGTCTTGGGATGTAAGGAAATCCAGGTCGAGGACCTGTTGCTGGTGGGGCAGCGGGCCATTGACGGCATCAAAAAGAGAGGGAAGGCCGAAGTCGGGGATAAGACCATGATTGATGCCCTGGTCCCGGCCGTGGAGGCTTTTCAGCAGGCACTTGCCAAGGGTACTGACCAGAAGGCGGCCATTGAAGCCGCCATCAAGGCAGCCAGGGCCGGTATGGAGGCAACCATCAAGATGTGGGCCAAGCACAGCCGGGCCAGCTATCGGAAGGACGGTGGCGTCGGGGTACAGGATGCCGGCGCTACTGCGATGTACTACCTCATAGAGTCCTTCGGCCGTAGCTTGATCGCCCACTTAGAGCCTGTCCGTAAATAACGTTTTGTCTGTCCCTATACTCCGCACTTTTAAAAAGGGGAATTCTTGTCAACTCAACTTAACCAATGGAGCGAAAGTGTTGAGGATATAAAAATGGAAAACAAAAATGTGTATGACTTGAAATCTGTAAAACTGCCGTATCTGGCGGGCGGGATGTTGAGATTCTTTGCATCGCTGGTCGAAGGTCCGCTGCGCGTATTGCTCACACCGAGCCTGTTTGAAAGCGTGGGCGTGAACTGGCTACGCAAACAACATTTTGCCGAAAACCCCACACATCATCCAATCCATTTCACGGGTGAGTTGCAAAAAAAGGCGTCCGCAGTTGCCGAGAACGAATTGCCGCGCAAAGCCTCCAGCATAAAAGGCTTTCAATTTGCCGGCATATTTGATTTTGCAAATGCCTATCGCAATGGAAGTTCCACGCCGGAGGAAGTTGCCAAAAAAGTTTTGGATTCAATAGAGGCAAGCGATGCGGGCGATATGCCCTTGAAGGCATTTATCGCCGTCAATCGTGATGATGTCATGAGACAGGCGCGTGAGTCAGCAGAGAGAATCAAGGTAGGTAAGCCGCTCGGTATTTTTGATGGCGTGCCTGTGGCGATCAAAGATGAAATAGATATGACGCCGTATCCAACCACCGTCGGCACAGCGTTTCTGGGGAAGACACCTGCCAAAGAAGATGCAACCGTCGTTGCGCGGCTGCGAAGAGCGGGCGCGCTGCTGATCGGCAAAGCCAACATGCACGAGATCGGCATCAACGTTACGGGCTTGAATCCGCATCACGGCACAACCCGCAACCCATACAACACAAACCATTTCACGGGCGGCAGTTCGAGCGGTCCCGCCACAGCGGTTGCGGCGGGACTTGTGCCCGTTGCCATCGGCGCGGACGGCGGCGGCTCGATCCGAATTCCCGCTTCGTTTTGCGGACTCGTGGGATTGAAAGCCACATTTGGACGCGTCAGCGAACATGGCGCCTATCCCCTGGATTGGAGCGTTGCTCACATCGGACCGTTGACTTGGTCCGCCGCCGATGCAGCATTGACCTACGCTGTTATCGCAGGTCCCGACCCGAGAGACCCAACGTCATTACACCAACCTTTGCCGGACTTGAAAGGCTGGGATGATCTAAACCTCAAAGGACTCAAACTCGGCGTGTACTGGGATTGGTTCCGCCATGCAGACGCGGAAGTTGTCGCCACGTGTGAAGCCATGCTCAGGGAATATGAAAAAATGGGCTGCGAGATCGTGGAGATCGTCATCCCCAACCTTGAGGCAAACCGCATCGCGCACAGCGTCACCATTACCAGCGAAATGGCGCAAGCCATGCACGCCACCTACGATGAACATCACAGGGAACACGGACTGGATGTGCGCGTCAATCTTGCATTGGCGCGTCAATTCACCGCAACGGATTACATCACGGCACAGCGCATCCGCACGCGGATGATCCAGCATTTCAAAAACGCCTTCCAGCAAGTGGACATGATCCTCACACCCACCGCAGGCATCGCCGCGCCGGAGATCAAGAAAGGCGCACTGCCCGACGGTGAATCCGATTTGACGACCACCATCGAAATCATGCGCTTCGCCACCGCCGCGAATATGACGGGTCTGCCCGCGATCTCTTTCCCGGTCGGTTATACACAAAAGGGACTGCCCATTGGCTTGCAGGTCATCGGCCGGGCGTGGGATGAGGCAAACCTGTTGCGCATGGCGCTTGCCGCCGAGCAGGTGGTGGAACGCAAGGCGCCGCAGGTGTATTATCAAATTTTGCAGTAATCTACGTTGTGGCGGCATGATAGGCTCCAGAGAGAAAAGGGGAGGACTTGAAGATTATCTCCTGATCGGAATCTCCTTACCTGCATCTACGCGTGCCGGGAAGTCGTTCCCGAGATGATCGAGAGGAAATCCGGATGGGTCGTCAACATCGGCAGCATTGCAGGCTTGACGGGTCTTCTAGGAAACTCTGCGGGAAGTAGCAGAACCCCGCAATACTTTTTGTCTGATGCTTGTGGATAATTATGGACGGCCTTTATTTCATTGACATACAGGGCCGGTTTTCTTATACTTCCTTCCGCAAAAGGGGAATTCCCCCTCATGGTTTAACGCTGGCCGGTTTTGACTATCACTATGTATAGAGCATATTTCGGTCTGAAAGAGAATCCCTTCTCCATTGTCCCGGATCCGCACTATTTCTTCATGAGCGAGGGACACCGCGAGGCCCTCGCTCATTTTGTCTACGGAATCAGGAGCGACGGCGGCTTCGTCCTGCTCACCGGCGAAGTCGGCACCGGTAAGACAACGGTCTGCCGTTGTCTGATCGAACAGATGCGGGAAAATGCCGAGATTGCCATCATCCTCAACCCCCGGTTGACGGTTGAGGAGCTTTTGGCGACGATCTGCGATGAGTTCGGGATCAGTTACACGGAAGGCGCCGGGAGTATCAAGCGGTTCGTATCGCTCATCAACGACTATCTCCTTGATCTCCACGCAAAAGGGAAGCGGGCAATCCTCATCCTGGAGGAAGCCCAAAACCTGAGCTTGGAGGTCCTCGAACAGATACGGCTGCTCACCAACCTGGAGACGAATCAACGCAAACTGCTCCAGATCATCATGATCGGACAGCCGGAGTTGAAGGAGATGCTGTCGCGGCCCGAACTGCGCCAGCTCTCCCAGCGGATCACGGCGCGGTATCACCTGGGACCCTTGTTGAAGGAGGAGCTCAGGCCATACATAGACCACCGTCTGTCGGTCGCCGGCCTTACTCGCGGGCGGTTGTTTCCCGATGCCACCCTGCGGCGGCTTTTCCGTCTGACGGGGGGAGTACCGAGGCTCATTAACGTGATCTGCGACCGGGCGTTGACCGGGGCTTTTGCCCAGGGGAAGGAACTGGTTGACCCGAAGACCCTGACTACCGCGGCCCTTGAAGTAGCCGGCGGGAAGGTGCGTCATCGGCGAACGACCCGGATGTATCAGGGGATGCTGGGCGGGATTCTGCTTCTCGTGTGCATCGCCTCCGCGTTGGCATACTACTACGCGCAGAACGTCATCCCTGTGCAGGAATCGGGGCCCGTGCCCGCGGCCGTGCAAAAAGCGGCACCGGGAGAAGGCCCCGACGAGCAGAAGATCGACAAGGCGGCGGTTCCCGCGCCTCTTTTGGAAACTCTTGAAAAACCGGTGAATGCCACTCGCGCGGGCACCAGGGATATGTCCTATGAGGCCCTGTTCAAGCTGTGGCAGACCAGGTACGATCCGAAGGATCGCCGAACCCCTTGCGAACAGGCCCTCGGGCAGGGTTTGCATTGCCGGGAGGAGAAGGGCAGCCTGAGCAGCCTCCGGCAGTTGAACAAACCTGCCGTGTTGACCCTCTTCGATGGAAACAACGGGGAGTACCATGCACTCCTGACCTCCCTGCAAGAAGAGACGGCTGCCGTTACCGTCGGAAATGAGACGCGCTCCGTCGGCATTGGGGAAATAGCCCGGAGATGGTCGGGAGACTATCTGTTCCTGTGGCGCCCGCCTCCCGGGTATGTGGCGGAGCTGGTTCCGGGAAGGCGGGGGGCGATCGTTGCATGGCTTGACCGGCAACTGGCGCTGGTTCAAGGGCGTACCGTCAACCGGGTGGGCAGGCCGGTGTATGACGATCGGCTCGTGAAGCAGGTCAAGGAGTTCCAGGCGGCTGCGGGATTGGTGCCCGACGGGATCGTTGGCTGGAGGACGATCATCCGCCTGACCGATGCGGCGGGTACCGGCGGACCGACACTCCATGACGGGAAGGGGGCAATTAGGCATGTCGTATATCCTTGACGCCCTGAGGAAGCTCGAACAGAATCGTCAGCACGAAGAATCGCTTACGTTTCTCACCTTCCAGGGCCAAGCCCTGAGGAAACGAAAGAGACACCGCCTGTGGCCGTATCTTCTTGTTGTTGTCCTGATGTTGAATGCAGGGGTGATCTTCTGGTGGATCGGACCCTGGCAATCGCCGGGGAAGAGCATGACCGCGGAGCCGCCGGCGGTTCGCGAGGTGAAGCCCGCAATTTCCGCCGCTGCACCTGCACCTGCAGCGGACGGGGTGCAGAGCCGGGCGAGCGCCGAGAAAACGATCGTCGCCCCAAAGGAGGTCAAAGAGCAGCCGCTCTCAACCAAGCGGGATATAATCGCGACCACACGATCAGCGGTGCAACAGTCGCCCGCTCCCAAGCAGGCGTCGTCGCCGAAGAGGCGTCCGTGCCGTTCGAGAAACCCTCCCCCGTGCCTCCGGTCAAATGCGGAGGTCACGCCGCCGGCGGATCTGCGGTACAACAGTCGCCCGCTCCCAAGCAGGCGCCCGTCGCCGAAGAGGCGTCCGTGCCGTTCGAGAAGCCCTCCCCCGCGCCTCCGGTCCGTGCGGAGGTTACGCCGCCGGCGGATGCAAGGGTGCTGAAGCTCGCCGATCTTCCGGCCTCCGTTGCCGGCGGCCTGCCGGAGTTCAAGATATCTCTCCATTATTACATCGCCGAGCCCCAGTCCCGTGTAGTGCGGATCAATGACCGGACGCTGCACGAAGGAGACTACCTGTCCGAAGGGCTGAAGGTGGAGCAGATTTACGAGAGGGGGGTCGTCATGAACTACCGGGGATGGCGGTTTCAACTGGAATTAGACAGAAAACCGTAAAGCCGGTCGCCTCCGGGATGAAACAGATAACCCCGTGCGGTATTTCCTAAAAAAGCACCTGCACAGGAATACCCTTCCTTTCGAATCCTTCTTTCAGCTCCTCGGCTTTCTGAATGAAAAAAGGATCTTCTTTGGCCCATTCCAGATTGTTTTCCATGTAGATCCGGTTTGCATAGAAATAATTGAGCCTGTCGATCAGGATGTGATCAACCTTTCCCGAAAGTTCCTCAATCAACCCATCAGACTCCTGGAAGAAGGGGAGCGATCATGGCAAAAGTCTGAATCCCTCTTGAATGAAGGACATCCAGGGCATGAATCCTTTCTTTGATCGGAGAAGCTCCGGGCTCGAAGAGCTTCCTGATTTTTTCATCCGCGGTGGTTATGGAAAATCCGACTTCGATATCTTTGAATTTTTCCAGGATCTCGATATCCCGCAAGACCAGAGATGACTTGGTCTGAATGGTCACGGGCCATTGATTTTCCAAAAGGATCTCAAGACACCTTCCCGTAAGCTTGTACCTCTTTTCTGCCGCCTGATACGGGTCACAAACACCGCTGACCCAGACCCTGCCCATCCGTTTTCTTTTGATTTCCCTGGCCAGCAGCTCCGGAGCATTGATCTTGACATCAACGAACTCGCCCCATTTTTCCTTGTGGCCTGTAAACCTCCTCATGAACGCGGCATAGCAATACCTGCAGGAGTGGCTGCACCCCACGTAAGGATTAATGGCGTAGTCGTAGATCTGTGATTTGGAAAGGACGGATTTTGCGAAAATCTCTCGGACGATCATTCGTTTCTGGCGGCCCCTTTGATTGTGGATTCCAGAGGATCTATTTCAGAAGAAAGTGAGCCAGAACAGGGGTAAAGTAAATCATGGAAACGACAATACCACCAAGGCACATCTTGTCAATCCAGTGATTGCAGAGATATCGCTCCTCCCAATCGGTCGATTCGATGAAATGCTGAAAGCGCCTGAGCAGGCTCTTTTTGGCTGTGATTTTGTAATGCACCAGTCGGGGTTGTCTGATTGCGATGGATGTTGCCGCTCTTACTGGAACTGTCGCCATGGTTTTCATTGTTTTGTCCTTTTGAGCGCCTTATGGCAAAGATCTCGATCTATTCAACGGTGGTACTTCCGGATCACCGCTGTAACGACGCCTCCTATCTTGAGCTCTGTCTTGGGTCTGATGATGGGATATTTCGGATTGGCAGCTTCCAGGATAACCTGCTTCCCTGCTTCTTGAAATATTTCATGGTCCACTCCCCATCCACTTCGGCGATCACAACATCACCGATTCTTCGGCTGCTTGCCTTTCTCGACGATGACCAGATCCCCTTCCATGATTCCTTCGCCGATCATGGAATCACCGCTGACCTGCAGCAAGAAAGGACGAATCCGGTTTTGTGATCAGATATTCATCCATGGACATGATGTCGCAGAGGGCTTCTTCCTCGGGTGACGGGAAACCGGCCTGGACAGATCCGACCAAGGGGATGGCAAAGGAGCTCTTCTGTGAATGTCAGATGGCCCTTGTCGTCCTTTTCCAGAATCTCGGCCTCGATGAGCTTGTCGATCCAGAAATTGACGACGCTCTTGGATCTGACCCCGAGAAGGCCCACCATTTCGGCAAAGGAGGGCATGCGGCGATTTTCCCTGAAGAAGGCGGCAATGGATTTCTGGACTGTCTGGATGGTTCGTTTTTCTTTCATGGTTCCCGTATATAGAACTATCGTTCTATTGTCAAGAAAAAAATGATTTCTTTTTTGAGATTCTGAATTTATTCAAGATACTTAACCTATCCCGACAAAGTGCGTGCCTAAAGAGCCAGTCAGCATCGAAGAAGACTGCATGATGGAGGATGTCAGCAGAATCTACAGTGAAGATAGCCGCTGAAGGCGACGGCCTGATCGTGACGTTCAATTGAGGAGAGCGGTCCGAGGAGATGGCGTCACTGTCTCGAGAGAGGTAATCGCTCAACATAAAACGCGGCACCCGCGGCTTTCCGATTGCGCATGGTACGGACGTCCGGCTGATGATGAGGCACGATCAGCCGGACGCCTGATTTGAATGTTTATGAATGATCCTTGATCAGCATGGTCGACGGATCGAGAAGCAGGTCGGCCGCGGGAGTTTTGGATGCAGCGCCCCTGAGCGGTTTGATGTGGACATCCGCATGTTCCGTCTGCAGCTCCAGTACGAGATCAAACAGATCGGCAACCGGCGAAAAAGATGCGGGAAGTCCATCCTGACCCGGTTTTTCATAACTGTGCGTATGAACGGTGAACCAGACGTGCATCCCGTTCTTTGCGGCCAGCGCCTTCAGGGCGATCAGGGCAGTCCGCATGGATTCGTCGCAATGGAACCCGTCGATGATCATCATCTCCGGTTTGAAAATCCCCTGTTCGGTGAGGTCGTTCAGCCGTTCCTCAAGTTTCGGAACGCTGAAACTCTCCACACGGAAGGTCATGATGAACCGGTGCGGCAAAACGGAATCCCAGAGTTTGTTGATCTGCGCCCCTTCATGCTGACTGGCGAGATGATTGAAGAGCTCTCCGTACCAGAGGGTGACCTTGTTCACCGGGTCTTGCAGGCTGACATGAAGGACATTCCTGCTCCTCAGCATGCTGTTCAGGGCCAGTTGGACAAGGAGTGCGGTTTTCCCCACGCCGGCATGGGCAAGAACGGCGCCGAATCCCCCGGCGGGGAGGATGTCTTCCGTTTCAAAACCCAGATGCCGGAGCGGATTACGAAGGATCAATTCTTGTTTTATCATATTGATATTCCTATCTTTGAGTTTGATGGTCCGTCCGGCAGGCCAGGGGATGAAAAAAATGGATGCCCCGGATCTCATGCCGCGCTTTTTTTCCTCAACGCCACTTCTTCCGCAATCTGCTCTGCGATCGATTGCGGCACCTGCCTGTAGAGGGCAAATTCCATGGTGTACTGGGCCTTCCCCTGGGTGGCGGATCTCAGTACCGTCGAAAAACCGAACATCTCGGCCAGGGGGACCTGTGCCTCGACGACGGTCATGACCCCCTCATCCTGCGCCCCGACGATCATCCCCCGTCGCTGATTGAGGAGCCCCATCACCGCCCCCTGAAATTCGGTCGGCGACTCCACGACCACCTTCATGATCGGTTCATGGATCACCGGTTTGGCCTTGGCGTAACCCTCGCGGAAAGCCCCGCGGGCGGCCGCCTGAAAGGCCATATCGGAGGAATCCACGGCATGCGAAGCGCCGTCGTTGATGACGACCTTCACGCCGGTCACCGGAAACTCCATCTTCGGTCCCTTGACGATGCACTGCCGGAAGCCCTTTTCACAGGCGGCGATGAACTGGGTCGGAATGGCCCCTCCCCTCACCTCGTTCACGAAGAGGAAGTCTTCCGTCCCTTCCGTGATCGGTTCCATGTAGCCGGCCACGCGACCGTACTGACCGGAGCCGCCGGTCTGCTTCTTGTGGGTGTAGTTGAATTCCGCCCTCTGGGTGATCGTTTCCCGATAGGCCACGCGCGGCTTTCCCGTCTCCACTTCGGCGCTGTATTCCCGTTTCATCCGCTCGACATAGATTTCCAGATGGAGTTCACCCATCCCCTCGATGATCGTTTCGTTGGTCTCGTCATCCACATGGGTGCGGAAGGTGGGATCCTCCTTCGTGAAACGGTTCAGGGCCTTGGACATGTTGATCTGCGACTTGTTGTCCTTGGGGAAGATCGCAAGCGAGATGACCGGTTCCGGAACGAACATCGAGGTCATGGTCAGATTGTTGCCCGGAGAGACAAAGGTGTCGCCGGAGGCGCATTCGATTCCGAAAAGCGCCCCGATATACCCGGCGGATATCGGCCTCGATATCCTCCATCTGATCGGCATGCATGCGGACCAACGCGTCCCACCTTCACTTTCTTGCCGGTCCGGGTGTTGACGATGACCGACCCCTTGGCCAGCGTCCCCTGGTAAACTCGGACATAGGTGAGCTGACCGTAATGACCGTCTTCCAGCTTGAAGGCCAGGGCCACGATCGGCTTGGCGGGATCGGTTTCCAGGACGACTGTGGCCTCGTTGTTGTCGAGATCCAGGGCGGTATTTTCGACATCCGCCGGACAGGGAAGATAGCGGGTCACCGCATCCAGAAGCGGCTGAACCCCCTTGTTCTTGTAGGCCGATCCGACCAGAACAGGCGTCAGCTTCCGCTCCAGGGTGCCGCGGCGAATCGCCTCGATGATCAGGGACTCGGAAATCGGCTTCTCCTCCAGGATGGCCTCCATCAGTTCATCGGAAAACATCGAGGCGGCATCGATCATCTCTTCGCGTTTCTTGCGGGCCTCGGCCAGCAAATCCGCCGGAATTTCCTCGATCCGGACCTGCTCGCCGTTGTCTCCATCGAAGTAGACCGCCTTCATGGCCAGAAGATCGATCACACCCTTGAAATCCGTTTCCAGCCCGATCGGAATCTGCAGGGCGACGGCGTTATGGCCCAGCTTGTTACGGAGCTGGCCGATCACCCGCAGGGGATCGGCGCCGCTCCGGTCGCATTTGTTGATGAAGGCGATGCAGGGGACCTTGTAGCGTTTCATCTGCAGATCGACGGTAATGGATTGCGACTGAACGCCGCCCACGGAGCAGAGGACCAGGACGGCGCCGTCCAGCACCCGGAGGGAACGTTCGACTTCGATCGTAAAATCCACATGTCCGGGGGTGTCGATGATGTTGATCTCATGGTCCAGCCATTCGCAGAACGTCGCGGCCGAGGCGATGGTGATGCCGCGCTCCTTTTCCAGCTCCATGGAATCCATGGTGGCGCCGACGCCGTCTTTGCCCTTGACGTCGTGAATGGCATGAATGCGCTTGGTATAAAAGAGTATCCTCTCGGTCAGGGTGGTTTTCCCCGAGTCGATATGGGCGCTGATTCCGATGTTTCTTACATTTTCAAGTCTGTTCTTCATACCTTCTTCCTTTTATGCAGCAATAAAACCCGGCGGTCGATCCGCTCACAAAAATAAAAAAATCCCTCATTTGGACAAGTCATACCAGATGGGGGATCCACTGTTGATGACAATAGCAATAGGAATTAGATATAATATGCAATTATATTATGATTGTCAAGATATTTTTGTTGATATTTTTTGTGTCTTCTCAGTTCTTTCCGTGGAGGATCTCCCGCAGGGCCTCGGAAAGGAGCGTCACATTTTCCCTCCGGCTGGAGAAGCCCATCAGCCCCACCCGCCAGATCTTCCCCTTCAGAGGTCCGAATCCGCCGGCGATGTCGATGTTATAGACCTCTCGCAGGCGCGTCCGGACGGCGGCATCATCGACGCCATCGGGCACGCAGACCGTGCTGAGAGAAGGCAGGCGGTTCTCCCGCGGGACGAAGAGTTTCAGGCCGAGGTTCTCCATCTTCTCCCACAGATACTCGGCGATGGCCTGATGGCGGAACCAGCGGTCTTCCAGCCCCTCTTCCAGGACGAGCCGGAGCCCTTCGCGGAAACCGTAATGAAGGGTCGTGGAGGGGGTGTGATGGTAGACCCGTTCCTTGTTCCAGTATTTTTCGATCATCGTCAGATCGAGATACCAGTTGGGCACCCGGGTTTTCCGTCGGTGGAGGGCCTCGCAGGCCTGATCGCTGGCGGTAAACGGGGAGAGACCGGGAGGGCAGCCCAGACATTTCTGCGAGGCGCTGAACGCGATATCGATGCCCCAGGCGTCGATATTCAGCGGGACGCCGCTCAGGGAAGTGACGCAGTCGATCAGGAAAAGGGCGCCGTGCCGGTGGACGATCTCGCCTATGCCCTGCAGCGGCTGGAGGGCGCCGGTGGACGTTTCCGCGTGGATCAGGGCCAGGATCTTGACCGGTTTGTTCTCGACCAGGGCAGCCTCGATCTCTTCCGTGGTGAAGACACCGCCCCAGGGTTTTTCGATCCGTTTCACATTGGCGCCGTAGAGCCTCGCCATCTCGCACATCCGTTCGCTGAAATAGCCGTTGCAGCCGATGACGACCGTATCGCCCGGTTCCACGAAATTGCAGAAGGCGGTTTCCATGCCCGCGCTGCCTGTCCCGGACATGGGGAAGGTCAGGGTGTTCTTGGTCTGAAAAACGGCCCTCAGCAGGGCCTGTTCTTCGTCCATCAGGGCGAGCCATTCCGGATCGAGATATCCGACAAGCGCAGTACTCATCGTGCGAAGCACGCGGGGATGAACGGCGCTGGGACCGGGGCCGAGAAGGAGACGATGCGGTACATTCAGATCATTGATTGCAAGTGCCATGATGTGACCTCAGCATGAATAGGATTACAGGTGAAAACCTCTCAGATATCCGTCGAATCGAACGGCGTGACGACTCCGTAGATCTCCCGAGAAAAGCGGATTTCGCATACAATGGGAAGGCAGAAATTGTCAAGAATAAATTACCTGCTCTCCTGCGCCCGGCCGGCGCTGCCAAGGACGTTCTTATTCTTGTCTACATACATCGTACGGAGCGCCTCCCGCGCCGGACCCAGATACTTGCGCGGATCGAACTCTTCCGGTTTCAGGGCGAAAATCTCGCGGATCTTTGCCGTCATGACCAGCCTTCCGTCCGAGTCGATGTTGATCTTGCAGACGGCCGACCGGGCCGCTTCCCGAAGCTGCGTCTCGGGAATGCCGATGGAGTCCTTCAGCCGGCCCCCGTAGCGGTTTATCATAGCCACTGCATCCTGCGGTATCGAGGACGACCCATGCAGGACGATGGGGAAACCCGGAATGCGTCTTTCGATCTCACGGAGGATGTCAAGCCGGATCTCCGGTTTCTGTCCCACCTTGAACTTGTATGCCCCGTGGGAAGTCCCGATGGAAATAGCGAGGGAATCGACACCGGTTCTCCGGACAAAATCCTCCACTTCTTCAGGACGCGTATAGGTATGATGGGCGGCAGCGACCTCGTCCTCCACACCGGCCAGGACGCCCAGTTCCCCCTCTACCGACACATCGTGGAGATGGGCAAAGTCGACCACCTTCCGTGTGAGGGCCGCATTTTCGGCGAAGGAAAGATGGGATCCGTCTATCATCACGGAAGAAAAACCCGTTTCGATGCATGAGACGCAGAGATCGAAGGAATCGCCATGGTCCAGATGGAGGGCGATCGGGATCTCTCCTACCCCCTTTGCCCCTGCCTCCCTTTTCATCATCTCCACCGCTCCACGTCCCATGTGGCTCAGAAGCGTCCGGTCCGCATAGTCTCTCGCCCCCTTCGACACCTGGAGAATGACGGGCGACTGGGTTTCCAGGCAAGCCATGACGATCGCCTGGAGCTGCTCCATGTTGTTGAAATTGTACGCCGGGACGGCGAATCCGCCCCGCATGGCCGCGGCAAACATGGGCTTCGTATTGACAAATCCAAGAGACGTATAATGAATGGTCATGGTTTCTCTCCTCTCAACAGATATTCCTGTGACGATCGCGGACCATCCCGGTAGGTTTCGGACCGATCGAAACCTGCCGCGCCTATACTCTATCAATATTTCATACCATATTGCACGATGGATCAACAACGTTTATCCTTGATCTCTCTGTGACGGAGAATATCTTTCTTGACAAATGCCCCTTTTCTTTTTAGTGATAATTCGGCAATCGGCACTGCAACTTCAATAGACAGGAGGACAAAAAATGAGTGAACCGGTAAAGATCTATACGCTGAGCACCTGCGGCCACTGCAAGGCCGCAAAAAAATTCCTGACCGATCATGGCGTGGCTTACACATGCAAAGATGTGGATCTCCTCACCGGCGACGATAGGAAAGAGACGATTGAAGAGGTTAAAAAATACAATCCGTCCTGCAGCTTCCCCACCATTCTGATCGGGGAAAAGTCATCGTCGGATTCAACGAACCCGCCATCAAGGAGGCGCTGGGGATATGACCGCGGTCGAGCAGCTTTACGAAACGCTGAAACGGATCCAGGAGCCGAAAGGATACTTTTTCAGCCGGGACCGGGAGAAGGTATTCGATATCCTGGCCGGACTCCTCGCCAACCGTGAGCGATACGGGTACATGTGCTGTCCCTGCCGGCTCGCATCCGGAGACCGGGAGCAGGATCGGGATATCATCTGTCCCTGCGCCTACAGGGAGGCGGACGTACGCGAGTACGGCAGCTGTTACTGCAATCTCTATGTCTCCGCCGCCTGGAACGAAGGGAAGATACCGGTTGTCTACGTACCGGAACGGAGACCTCCGGAAAAATTCAATTTCTAAGGGCATTGCAAAACTGTTCGAAATATCTTCCCCTTGACGGGAGTAGATATGGTCTTTTGCAATTCCTCTTCTGACGGTACTTTTGCATGAGAGATATGCGATGTCTCTTAACTGGGACATTTCCCTATCCATCACAAAGGATGCCGGTTTTTGCCCGGAATGTGGTCGCCACATCGCAGCCTCTCGCCGCCCAGGCGGGTCTGCAGATGCTGGCGCGCGGCGGCAATGCGGTCGATGCGGCCCTTGCGGCCGCGATCACCCTGACCGTCGTCGAGCCGACCAGCAACGGCATCGGCAGCGATGCCTTCGCCATCATCTGGGACGGCAAGGAGCTGCACGGCCTGAATGGTTCCGGACGCTCGCCGCGTGCCTGGTCCCCCTCCCGCTTCTCCGGAAGGACCCGCATGCCGGAGCTCGGCTGGGATACGGTGACGGTACCCGGCGCCGTGGATGTCTGGGTCTCTCTCTCACGCCGATTCGGCAAACTCCCCTTTGCCGATCTTTTCGAACCGGCCATCCGTTACGCCGCCGACGGCTTCATCGTCTCCCCCATTACCGCGGCAAAATGGTCCGCCGCTCCGGAGCTGTACGCCGACTTCCCCGATTTTGCCCCGGCTTTTCTTCCCGGCGGCCGCGCCCCGCTTGCCGGTGAGCATTTCCGGCCCCAGGGGACTGCCGGCACCCTGAAGATCATTGCAGAGACAGGCGGTGAATCCTTTTACCGCGGGCCGCTTGCCGAGAAAATCGCCTCCCGGGCCGCAGAGACGGGCGGCGCCATGACCCTGGAGGATCTCGCCGGACACCGCTCGGAATGGGTGAAAACCCTCTCCCAGGACTGGCAGGGGGTCACGCTGCACGAACTTCCCCCGAACGGACAGGGTCTCACCGTCCTTATCGCCCTGGGCATCCTCGAGCATCTCGCCGTCGCCCAATATCCCGTCGACTCCGCGGACAGCCTTCACCTCCAGATAGAGGCGATGAAGATGGCCTTTGCCATTGCCGGGCCGCAAATCGCCGACCCGGCCTGGATGAAGGTGCAGCCCGCCTCGCTTCTCGACAGATCTTTTCTGGAGGAGAGGGCCCGCACCATCCGGATGGACCGTGCGCAATTCCCTGCCCCTGCGATCCCTCCCGACGGCGGGACGGTCTATCTGACGGCCGCCGACCAGGGGGGGATGATGGTCTCTTACATCCAGTCCAATTACCATGGTTTCGGATCGGGGATCGTCATTCCCGGCACGGGGATCAGCTTCCAGAACCGCGGCCGCGGTTTCACCCTGGAAGAAGGCCATCCGAATGACGTCGCCGGGGGGAAGCGCCCTTATCACACGATCATTCCGGGATTCGTGATGAAAGAAGGAGCCCCTCTGATGAGTTTCGGCGTCATGGGCGCCCATATGCAGGCCCAGGGACACGTACAGATGATGGTCCGTATCATCGCCGGCGGTCAGAATCCCCAGGCCGCTGCGGACGCCCCCCGCTGGTATCTCACCGAGGATTCCCTTTTGGCGCTGGAGAAAGGTTTCAGCCCCTCCGTCAGAGAGGAGCTTCAGAGACGGGGTCATCTCATGGCGCCGGAGACACCGACGTCCGTCTTCGGAGGTGCACAGCTCATCTACCGTTTGCAGGGCGGTTACTGCGCCGCATCGGACCCGCGGAAGGACGGTCAGGCCGTCGGCTTTTAGACTCTCTCATAAGGAATGGCTTTTCCCCGTTCGAACCTTCTCCGGGTAGTGCGATGGTTTCTGATATTTTAGACGCGAAGAATGTATGGGGAAAGGCCGTCAGGGAAGGACTTTCCGCCGCCTGGCCTATCTGCCTGGGCTATATCGCCATCGGTCTGGCTTTCGGCGTCATCGCCCGGAAGACGGGACTCCGTCCTCTGGAAATCGGACTGATGTCCCTCATCGTTTATGCGGGAAGCTCGCAGTTCATCGCCGCCGCCATGCTCGGCGCCGACGCCGGTTTTCTCCCCATCGTCCTGACGACCTTTTCCGTCAACCTCCGCCATCTCCTGATGAGTTCCTCCCTTTCCCTCCATCTGAGAAATCTCTCCGGCGGCAGGCTTTCCCTCTTTGCCTATGGTGTGACGGACGAAAGCTTCGCCCTGAACATGAGCCGTTTCCAGGGCGGGAACTGGGGATGGCGCCCGGCCCTCGTTGTCAACCATGCAACCAATCTCACATGGTTCGTCAGCACCGTGGCCGGCGGCATCGGAGGTCAATTCATCCCCGCCGGCGCCTTCGGCATCGATTATGCCCTGACGGCGATGTTCATCTGCCTGCTTGTCTTCCAGCTCCGTGGGATTCACCATATCCTGGTGGCCCTCTTCTCGGGCCTCCTCGCGGTGATCCTCTCGCTGATGATTCCCGGTAACAGCTATATCCTGATCGCAGCGTTTCTTGCCGCCAGCGCCGGTCTTCTGCTCCGGAAGACAAAATGGCGCTTGAATCGAGAAGGATGGAAAGGCATGAAAGGCGAGATCCTCACAATCATCATCGGCATGGGGATGGTGACCTATATTCCCCGCTGGCTGCCTCTTTTCTTCCTCTCCCGACGCCGCCTCCCTCCCTGGCTGATCGACTGGCTGGATTTCATCCCTGCGGCCATCCTCAGCGCCCTTATCCTGCCGTCCATCGTCACGACAGGTGAACCGAGACACCTCCTGTGGGTTAAACCGGATCTCTGGGTAGCGCTTCCGACGCTGATTTTTGCGTTAAAAACAAAATCCCTCGCCGGCACGGTCGTCATCGGCATGGCCCTTTATTGGCTGGCGACTCATGCCTTTTCATGACCGACTTTGAAGCGTTCATCACATATTCCCTGTTGACGACAGGCAAATATAGTGATAACGCCAAAACCCGTCGGCACATGATGGAAGACGTGCTGGACCGTGTATCAGGATACTGATCTTTTTTCGATGAATTCGTCGTCCGCATCCGTTTTATCATTGACAAACGAAGGGGGTATTCCTATTTTAAGGCCAGATGAAACGACAAAGGAGACGGGGACTTTGAATACTCTTTACAAATGTAAGAAGAGAAACAATTTCATTACTGAAGTCTGTCAGGATACCACCTGTGAGTGGCGTCTGAAGAATGAATCTTTTTTCAACTGCACATGGGTCGCCTGTAACTTCGGCCCTTTTACCCTCGAAGAAGTGGGTGAAATGATGGGCGTCACCCGCGAAAGAATAAGACAGATCGAAGCAAAGGCTCTCAAGAAGTTACAGCACAAAAAGAGAAGGGATCAGCTCCGCGATTTTGCCTCTCCGGATAACGAGTGGGATATGATTTGACCCATGCCTTCTCCTGATCGATGTGAGGGAGGCAGGGAATATCGTACTGTTTCTATTTACTCTTACGATTCTTCAGGGCTTTCATGAATTCGTCCATGCGCCCTTCCCTTTTGGCAATCGTAAAAAGGAGCGCTTCCACATCCAGTTCAAGATCAAGTGCGGAAGCCTTGTCCAGGCGGGGAGCGATATCGGAAATCCTTTTGACCGCCTCAATGGCTTCAGGCGACCTGTTTGCCAGTTCCCGGGCCATCGACTCGGCCTCCTCCATGAATTTCTCCGGTGAGGCCACCTTGTTCACGAGACCAATCCTCAATGCCTCTTTGGCGCCGATCGGCTGACCCAGCATTGTGATCTCCTTTGCCTTTGCCATTCCGACAATCTGCCGGAGCGGATTAAACAGAGGATTGAGACCGAACCTCAATTCCGGGTGACCAAATATAGCGCTTTCCGAGGCGATGATCAGATCGCAGAAGGTAACGAGATTGAATCCTCCCCCCAGGGCAATTCCGCCCACGGCCGCTATGACAGGCTTCTTACAGCCGTAAATCTTCTTCAGATACGTAACGAGCTTACGGAAGAAATCGTCTATCTCCGATTCGGGAAGGGCAGAGAACTCTTTAAGGTCCAAACCGGCGGAGAAAACATAATCTCCTCCGGTCAGAATGATGACACGAACATCCCTGTCATCCTCCAGACTGCGTAAAGCAATCCTGCAGTTCGCAGCGCATCTCATAGGAAAGGGCATTCATCTCACCGGGACGGTGCATCGTGACGATGGAATATCCTTCCTTCTTTTCGACGAGGATCGTTCGGTATGTCATAATGAACGGTTGAACCTTCTCCTTCAAAGCCTGCCTGCTATTGGAAGAGATACTGCGCTCCTCGGGATTCCACGGTGCTTTTCCGTATTTCTCCCGAGATCGGCAGATGCCATACTCTCTATGAGATACTTCCATAAGTTGGATTTTTTCTTTGCAGCAGTAGACGACAGCGGGTTTACCCTCGATGCCCGCTAAACGACCGGCAAGAAGAACGGCATCCTGAAGCCCCCCCAGTTCATCCACCAGCTTCAACTGCAGGGCCTGTCTTCCGGAAAAAATTCTTCCATCGGCAAGACTCATGATGATTTCCAGGGGGATTTTTCTGTTTTCGGCAATCGTCCTGACGAACTGATCGTAGATGTCATCCACAATCCCCTGAATCAGTTGCTTTTCCTCAGCCGTCATCTCCCGTACCGGAGATCCGATATCCTTGAATTTACCGCTTTTGATGACGGAAGAGCGGACACCGACCTTCTTCATCAGCTCCTGGACGTCCGCAAAGTGCATCACCGCCGATATGCTGCCCGTGATGGTTCCCGGATTTGCCACAATCCTGTCCGCCGCAGTGGCGATCAGATATCCGCCCGATGCGGCCACCGATCCCATGGAGACGATCACTTTCTTCTTCTTCTGCAGTTCTCGGACGGCCCGGTAGATCTCCTGGGAGGCCGCCACACCGCCGCCGGGGGAATCGATTCTCAGGACGACCGCCTTGATGCCGTCATCATCGGCAAATTCGTCTATCTGCTCGATGACTCTCTCTGCTATCGCCGATGATTCCTTCGATTCGGACCACGCCGACTTTTGCCTGGAGGCTGCAGCGAACCGCTATCCCCTTTAAACAGACTCAGGACGTAAATCAGAGTAAAAAAAACAACCCCGATAAATAGCAAGATGCAGATCCCTAAAATAACGGGGTGTCTTCTCATAGATCGATCTCAGCGGACCTATTCATCCGTATCCAGGATCTTGATATCGGCCAGGGCCTTGCTCAGGCTGGACCCGATATTTTCCCTGTTGTTGAGATATTGATTGACCGAGTGTCCCTCCGTACCCGCTTCGTAATCCTTGATGCTCAAGCGAATCTTCCGGCTCTTCGGATCGACGTTTTTCACGATGGCGGATCACGTTGTCTCCGACGGCAAACAATTCAGAGGAAGATCTTGACCCGCCGCGAACTCAATTCCGAGATATGCACGAGCCCCTCGATGCCCTCTTCGATTTCGACGAAGATCCCGAAGTCGGTGATGTTGGTGACTTTCCCCGATACGATCGATCCGGATGGATATTTGGCGTTCAATTCCTCCCAGGGATTCTTTTCGATCTGTTTGAGCCCCAGGGAAAACTTTTCATGTTCGACATCGATGTTGAGCACCATCGCTTCGATTTCCTGCCCCTTCTTGAACATCTCGGAAGGATGCTTCACCCGCTGCTTCCAGGAAATGTCCGACATGTGGATCAGGCCGTCGATCCCCTCTTCCACACCGACGAAGATACCGAAATTGGTGATATTGCGAATGATCCCTTTGATAACGCTTCCCTCCGGATACTTCTGTTTCAGCGTCTCCCAGGGATTCGGCGGTGGTCTGTTTCAGGCCGAGGGATATCCGTTTCGTTTCGATATTGATATCGAGAATCATGACCTTGATCTTCTGACCTATCGACAATACCTTGGAAGGATGCCTGATTTCTCTTGTCCAGAACATCTCGGAGACATGGATCAGGCCTTCCACACCCGGCTCCAAGTTCCACAAAAACACCGTAGTCGGTCAGATTGACGACCCTTCCTTCGACCAAGTGAATTGATGGGATATTTGTCCTTGATCGTCTCCCAGGGATTCGATGCCAGTTGCTTGAGGCCCAAGGGCCACCCGCTCCTTTTCCCGGTCGAATGAAAGCACCTTGACCCGGATCTTTTCCCCCTTGGAGAAATGATCGGAAGGGCGTGTGATTCTTCCCCAGGAGATGTCCGTCACATGAAGCAGGCCGTCGATGCCGCCCAGATCGATGAAAAGACCGTAGTCGGTGATATTCTTGATCATGCCCTCAACAATCTTCCCCTCTTCGATATTCTGGAGCGTATCGTGTTTTTCGGCTTCGCGCTCCTTCTCCAGTATGGTTCGTCGCGACAGGACGACATTATTTCTCTTCCGGTCGTACTTCAGGACATTGAACAGAAAGGACTGACCGACATAGCGATCCAGATCCCGCACCGGACGGATATCCACCTGGGATCCGGGAAGAAAGGCGGGAATGCCGATATCCACGGACAGCCCCCCCTTCACCCTTTCGATCACCGTTCCCTTGACGGGGGTATTCTGCTCACAGGCCACTTTCACATCATCCCAAATCTTGATCTTGGCGGCTTTGTCTCTCGATAGGACGAGGTTTCCATCCTGATCCCGGCGATCGACGAGAACCTCGATCTCATCACCGACATTGACGGTGATATTCCCCTGATCATCGCGCAATTCCCTGGCCGGAATATATCCTTCCGTCTTCCATCCGACATCGACCATGACGGTATCCGCGTTGATCTGCACCACCTTGCCGGTTAAAACGCCGCCCATTTGAACGGACTGCAGGCTCTGTTCGTAAAGCTCCTTGAATCCGACACTCTCTTCCTTCCCCTGTATCGAATCATCGGAAGGGTTTCCTGCTGTCTTTTCTTCCCGTTTCTTGCCTGCATCCTGATTTGAGATTAAGTTATCATCGTTAACCATTAAACCCATACCCCCTGAATATTTTATGTTTTATTATATTGAGCGTTTACTAACACACTGATTTTTAAATATCAAGCAATTTCAGGCAAAAAAACATTGAAGTTATGGACATTTTTTCCCCTTTCCCGGGTATCCCAGGTTTTATCAATCACACCCATCATGATATCGATCACTTGCGAAATGGTTTTATCCGTGGAATCGATGATGCACGGCATCCGGAGATGCAATGAGGGGTGCTATGGAGCGCTCCCGATCCTGGCGGTCCCGAGAAGAAGATCGCTTTCGATATCCCGCAGACTGGCAGTCACTCCCCTCTCGCTCAGTTCACGATATCGCCTGCCTGCCCTTTCTCGTTACCGAGGCGTCGAGAAAGAATTTGATCTCGGCATCGGGAAACACGACGGTTCCCATATCCCGGCCTTCCGCCACTACCCCTCCGGCTGCGGCCATATCGCGCTGTACGGACAGAAGGACTTCGCGAACCACCGGTACGGCGGAAATCCGGGATGCCAGAAGACCGATTTCCTCGGTCCTGATCTTCAGTGTGACATCCTCGCCATTGACAAATACATGAAGCCGACCTGCCAGGTCATTCAACTCCACACGGATGTTTCGGCAGAGGTCTGAGAGCTCTCCGCTATTTCCCGAGTACCCTTTTTGTATCAGATGATAGGCCACCGCCCGGTACAGGGCACCGGTATCCAGATAGAGGAAAGAAAGCCGTTCCGCCAAGAGCCGGCTGATCGTGCTTTTCCCGGCGCCGGCCGGACCGTCTATGGTAATCACTGGTTTTTCTCTCATCGATACAACTTCCTTTCCCGTCTTTATGCAAATATCTTGAACAGGGGAATCCTTCTTCATGAGCCAGGGGTATGTGGCAGCCGCCGTCACAACGGCCAGCGCGTCGACCAACACATCCCAGAGCGACGCATCGCGTCCGGGAACGAACGACTGATGCCATTCGTCGCTTATTCCGTATAAGGTTCCGATGAGGATCGTGAGAAAAAGGGCATGACGGTTTGCAAAACGAGACTTCTCGGCAAGAAGCCACCGGCAGATCAAACAACCGAAGAGATAGTACTCGCTGAAATGGGCGATTTTATCGAAACCGGAGAAAGTAGGAAACACGTCCGGAAACTTGGGAACAGAGGAGAGCAGAAAAATGAGCCCGGCATAAGCCAGGACCGGCACGCCGTATATGAGTTCGTGATAGGAATGGGATCGTTTCATCTCCGGGATCGTCACCCGCCCCTCATGATTTCTTTTCGGATTGGGCCATCCTGAGCCTCCGGATCTTTTCCACGAATGGACCCTCTTTTCGCCACATATGGCAGCTGTCGATGAGCATCGAACCGTCTGTCGCGGGAAGGGAGGGGACAGCCCCTTCCCTCATACGGCTTAAATAGGACCACAATCCCTGAACGGCAGCCGAATTCATCGCCAGGATCAGATTTGTCAGATGGAGACATCCCGCGGCTTTCCCGAAGAGGTCCCTCACCTCAGCGGTGAATCCCGGCCGGATAAAGCGTCCTTCAAGCTTCTGCACGGCCTCCTTGATATCGCGGCATCCGGCGTCAGGAACGACGGGCATCTCAGCCATGATGGAAACGATCTTCATCTGAGGGATAGTCAGCTCCATCGTCAGCGCCACATGATGCATCAGACCGGGCTCACGCGTTTCACGGAGTGCGTGGATGATGTAGGGAAAAAGTCTCTCGTCCGTCAAAACGCCTTCGACGATGAGTCGCTCCGTATCCGTTTCGTAGCAGTTCACTACGATCTTTCTTGAGTGAATCAGCTCCTTTTTCAACTCCGTGGCTCCTTTTTGCGCGGCTCTATACCATATGGATGCAGTTTCGCACAATATGACGATTACCCTAAATGCTCGATATTTTGAGTCCGAATGACACCTTGCCTGTTGCCGGGAAAAAAGATAGAATGATCTTTCTTGCGTCAAAGGCGGAATAAACTGCCCCAAATGATGATGAGGGTATGAGGATCACGGTGCATTCAAATCGTTCGCTGAAAAAACTGTCGATACTTCTCGTGACATGTGTTCTCTTCTGGACGGTGGATTCTCTCAAGGGGACGGCTCGGGCATCTTTTATCGATTGACGATGAAAAAAAACTGGGCAGGGAATTCTACGAAAAACTCGAAAAAGCAGGCGCCCTCTCCAAAAATGAACGGGCCAATGCCTTCCTCAGCCAGCTTGGGCGAACGCATCCTTTCCCACAGCGATAAGGTTCCTTTTGAATTCAAATTCTCGATCATCCGGAGTTCAGCGATCAACGCCTTTGCTACGCCCGGAGGTTATGTCTATATCAATCAGGGTTTGATCAACCTGGTGGAGAATGAAGCCCAACTGGCGGGAGTTCTCGCCCATGAAATTGCCCATGTCAACGGCCGGCACATCGCCGAGATCGTCGACAGATCCAAAGTCATCAACATCGCGTCGCTGGCAGCCATTCTGGCCGGCGCCTTTCTGGGGGGCAGCGGCGATGCCGTTGCGGCAGTCACCAGCTTCACGATGGCCACTGCCGCCACTCTCACCCTCAAATACAGCCGGGAGCATGAGGAAGCAGCCGACAGGACGGGAATGTCCTATCTCGTAGCTGCCGGTTACAACGGCGGCGCCATGCTCGATTTTCTGAGGATCATGAGACGCTATGAATTCTACTCCAACACCATCCCCTCCTATTTTCTGACCCATCCCGGAACCGATGAAAGAACACGCTACATCGACGCCCTGCTGCAGACCACCTATACCCGAAAAGGTGCGGAGAGCATCCTGGGAAACCTGAAAAGGGTGCAGACCCTCCTCCTCCTTGAGGGAAAGACGACGGATTCAGCCAATCTCCAGCATTTTCAGCAAAGACTGAACGACCAATCCCGAGGATGTTGATGCCCTCTACGGCCTGGCCGTCACGCAGGATCGATTGGGAATGCTCAGGGAGTCTCTCGATACTTTCCGGAGAGCCCTGCGTCTGGCTCCGGAGGATGCGGATATCCTCCGTGATCTGGGAATCGTCTACTATAAAAACGGGCAGTTCGATGACGCCTCTTCATCCCTCAACCGCGCACTCGCGATCAATAAGGACGACACTGAATGCCCTCCTTTACCTGGGAAAAACTTCGGAGGCCCTGGGCGATATGCCGAAGGCGCTCAGTCTTTACAAGAAGCTGGAGGAAAAGCATCTGGACGACCCGGAAGTCTTCTATCACCTGGCCATGGCTTACGGAAAAGTAAACCAGCCGGGAGATTCGCATTACTATTTCGGCCTTTATTTCAAGAAAAAAGAAAAGGCGGACAGCGCCCTTTTTCATTTTAAGGCCGCCCTGAAGCTTTTTCCGCCGGATGCGGTCCGGTCACGGGAAATCGCCAAGGAGATCGAATCGCTGAAAACGCCGAGTGGAGGAGCACCGTCCTCCACCAACCCGGAAGAGTCCGTTTCGATGATCCGTCAACGAACGACAACGCTGAGGCCGTTTTTTTCCAGAACTTCTCGAAGGGTTGAAAATTCTTCCGGTGAATAGGATGCCTCGGAAAGAAATGCGCTGTCCAGCGTCTTTCCGGCAACAAAGGGCTGCAGCACATACAGACGGGCCTGTTTGATTAATTTAGCCACGGACACCAGATCCTCAAGACCGAGTTGCGACCGGACGACCGTGGTTCTGAACTCATGTTCGATCCCTGAGGTCGTGATGAGTTGAATGCTTTTCCTGATTCGGGACACATCCACTTTTACGGAAGCAATCTGCCCGTACTTCTTGAGCGGCCCCTTGATGTCCATGGCGATATAGTCGACCAGTTTCCGGTCGATCAACGTCGACAGGATATCAGGGTTTGATCCGTTGGTGTCCACCTTGACAAGATACCCCATCTTCTTCAGCTCTCCCAGAAACGTCTCCAGATCCTTCTGAAGCGTCGGTTCTCCGCCGGTCACAGTGACCGCTTCGAGTTTTCCCCGTCTTTTATCCAGAAAAGAAAGAACTTCCTCTTCCGGCAGGAGCGGGCCCGTATTGACCGGGATCGACCAGTTCCGGATTATGACAGTAGGGACAGCGGAAGTTGCACCCCTGGGTAAAAACGGTGGCGCAGATCTTTCCCGGATAATCGATGAGAGAAACTCTCTGCAGACCGCCGATCTTCATCTTCAGAACTGATAGACCTTTCGGAGTTTGAATTCTTCCTTCTTTCCCATGTTCCATTGTTTGACCGGCCGGAGATAACCGACCACCCGGGAGTAGACCTCGCAGGCTTCCTGACAGGTCGGACAGGTCTCCATTTCGCCGTTCAGATAACCGTGCGACGGGCAGATGCTGAAGGTGGGTGTAAAGGTGAGGTAGGGAAGATGATAATTTTCGCAGATTTTTCTTATCAGGGTCTTGACTGCCCGCGGATCGGAAATGCGTTCTCCCGGCATAGGTGTGGAAAACCGTCCCGCCCGTGTATTTGGTCTGGATGTCATCCTGCAGATCGAGGGCCTCAAAGACATCGTCGGTAAAATTGACGGGGAGTTGCGTGGAATTCGTATAGAAGGGCTCGGCCTTGCATCTTCCGGTAATTTTCCTCATTGGCACAGATGATATCCGGATATTTCTCCTTGTCGCTCCTGGCCAGACGGTAGGAGGTCCCCTCCGCCGGCGTGGATTCGAGATTGTAGTTGTTTCCCGTCTCCTTCTGGAACAGGATCAGACGGTTGCGCATGAAATCCAGGACCTTCTTGGCAAATTTCTGTCCTTCCGGTGTGGCGATGTCCCGTCCCAGGAGATTGAGACAGGCCTCGTTCATCCCCACCAGGCCGATCGTGGAAAAATGGTTCTTCCAGTATTCGTTGAATCGCTCCTTGACACTGCGCAGATAGTATCGCGTGTAGGGATAGAGATTCCCGTCGGTAAATTTCTCCAGCACCTTTCTTTTGATTTCGAGGCTCTCCTTGGCCGTGACCATCAGTTTTTCGAGACGTTCCATGAATGCCTCTTCCGTATCGGCCAGATAACCGATTCTGGGCATGTTGATCGTGATGACGCCGATGGATCCCGTCAGAGGATTGGAACCGAAGAGCCCCCCGCCCCGCTTCTGGAGTTCCCGGTTGTCGATCCGCAGACGGCAGCACATGCTTCTGGCGTCTTCCGGATTCATGTCCGAATTGATGAAATTGGAAAAATAGGGAACCCCGTATTTCGCCGTCATTTCCCATAGCCCTTCGAGTTTCGGATCATCCCAGTTGAAATTCTTCGTGATGCTGTAGGTGGGGATGGGAAAGGTAAAGACGCGTCCCCTGGCGTCTCCTTCGGCCATCACCTGGAGAAAAGCCTTGTTGAAGAGGTTCATCTCCTCCTGAAAATCGCCATAGGTCTCCTTCTGCGGTTCGCCGCCGACGATGACGTTCCGGTCGGCATAATAGCGGGGGACCTTGATATCGAGCGTGACATTGGTAAAAGGCGTCTGAAAACCGACCCGGGTGGGGACATTGATGTTGAAGATGAATTCCTGCAGCGCCTGCCGGATCTCCGGATAGGTCAGTTTGTCGTAGCGGATGAAAGGGGCAAGCAGGGTGTCAAAGTTGGAAAAGGCCTGCGCTCCGGCGGCCTCTCCCTGGAGGGTATAGAAGAAATTCACCACCTGGCCCAGGGCGCTGCGGAGATGCTTGGCCGGTTTGCTTTCCACCTTTCCGGAAACACCCCGGAATCCTTCCATCAGCAGATCGAAAAGGTCCCATCCCACGCAGTAGACCGAAAGAAGGCTCAGGTCATGGATATGGAAATCTCCCTCCGTATGCGCCCTTGCGGATTTCCGGGGAATAGATTTCGTTCAGCCAGTAGACCTTGCTGACCTCGGAGGAGATGTAGTTGTTCAATCCCTGCAGGGAGTAATCCATATTGCTGTTTTCGTGAATTTTCCAATCCATCTTCTTTAGATACTGATCGACCAGATCCACCTCCATCCGGTTGGTGATTTCCCTCAGGCGGGCATGCTGATCGCGATAGATGATATAGGCCTTGGCCGTCTTGCGGTACGGGGAAGAAAGGAGAACCTCTTCCACGATATCCTGAATTTCTTCGACGGTGATGATCCGGTTGTCAAAGATCTTCTCGGCCAGATTCAGGACCCGGATGGTGAGTATTTTTGCACCGCGATAAATCAAACTCACCCGTTGCCGCCCCGGCCTTGGCAATGGCATTGGTGATCTTTTCCGCATTGAATTCGCCGTCGCCGCTCCGGCCTTGGCGATCGCATGGGTGATCTTCTCCGCATTGAATTTGACCAGACGGCCGTCCCTCTTTTTGATTTTTGAGTGCATGGAATGGTCCTTTTCCTTCGGTAATGATAGGTTGAATCCGGATACGACGACAAACCCTACATATTGTGGATTATGGCTACTCATACTACCATATATTGAACAGGTCAAGCGCAATTTTCAAAATATTTTTGGGGTAGAGACCTCCGGCAAAAAACATCTGCGGGGAGAGTCATTTTTCTCCACTCCCGCTTCCTTTTTGCCGTCCTTTTCCCAATGGCGCTTTTCCCGATGGGGCTTGCCTTTTGCAAATACGAACGGTATAGTTCCTCATAGTTGACGACTCCGTAAAAAGTCAATAAACCCTCCCCCTCCCCTTAATCCCCTCCCGCGAGGGGAGGGGAAGAATGTATATAACCCTCCCCCTCGACGGGGGAGGGTTAGGGTGTGAAGTGAATCATAATAACGCACGCATGTTAAAAGGTACATCGGAAATGAATATCGACGACCTATCGAGGATGGTTTTCAAAGGATTCATGGCCGATGAAGAGGCCAAGTGCCTGTATGAACTGGCCCGGGACGCCGCCCGTCGCGGCCCCTGCCTGGAAATCGGCAGTTACTGCGGCCGTTCCGCCGCCTATCTGGGAATGGGATGCCGGGAAGCGGGAGGGATCCTCTTTTCCATCGACCATCACCAGGGGTCGGAAGAGCAGCAACCCGGTCAGGAGTATTATGATCCGGAGCTCCTGGACCCGGCAACGGGACGGATCAACACCTTTCCCCTGTTTTGCAAGACCATCCGGGAGCTCTCTCTGGAAGACACCGTCGTTCCCATCGTCTCCCGTTCGGAAGTCGTCGCCCGTTTCTGGACCACGCCCTTCAGTCTGATCTTCATCGACGGCGGCCACACCTTCGAAACGGTTTTCACCGATTACAACGCCTGGGTCTCACACCTTCTGCCCGGCGGCTACCTGGTCCTCCATGATATTTTCCCGGATCCCGCCCAGGGAGGACAGGCCCCTTACTGCATTTACAGTATGGCCCTCGCTTCCGGTCTTTTTGAGGAGCTGCCCATGATCCGGACTCTCGGCGTGCTCAAAAGGGCGCCCGCCGGAACTCTGACAGATGAATCAAAGAAGTGCTGGGCCGGCTTCAGGATTGAGCCCGGCGTGATCGGCATGCGGTCGACGTGGCGATTGTGCGTCCAGTGCCACGTCGACAGATTCCCCGTGATATCCGCTTTGATGTAACCGGAGTCCACAAAGCTCCGGAGGGTCTTCCGGACCAGCCCTCCATCCACGCCGGTCATCTCTTCAATCCTCCGGCAGAGCTCCTCAAGAGACCCGTCGCTGCTTCCGTCTATCACTCCCGGCGACTGGGGAATGCACCGGCTTTTTCGATCAGATCCTCGGAAAGCAGGCGATAGACCAGCTTCATCCGGAAATGACCCTCGACCTGGAGGTCGATCCCCGGCGGGTTGGTTTTCTCATGGTATCCGCGAACCATCTCCTCCCAGACCGAATCGATTTGTGCTTCGAACTCCGCGACAAAACGATTCATCTCTTCCGGCGACAGGGGGGAGGTTCTCACGATGGCGCTGTTCGCATCGTACCGCGTCCAGTCGTCGGTCAGGATTTCCAGATCGTACTTCTCCACCTCCTCGCGGACCGTCGTCCCGGGAAAGGGGGCCAGGAAGTGATATCCGTAAAGCGAGCCGAGACTGGCGGCAAACTCCCCCGTTTCCCGCAGGGTCTCGGGCGTCTCCCCGGGAAGACCGACGATGAAGGAGGTGTGGGCGATGATGCCCGTCTCCCGGCAGAGGGAAACCGCCTCCCGCACCTGTTCCCGGGTGATCCCCTTGCGGATCAGCTTGAGCATCTCGGGATTTCCCGTCTCCACGCCGAAACTGATGCTGTCGCATCCCGCCTCCCGCATCAGCTTCAGGGTTTCGCGGTCCACCGTATTGACCCGGGCAAAGGCGCTCCAGGTAAACCGGAGCCCCCGCCGGAGGATCTCGTCGCAGACCTCCTTCACCTTCCGCCGTGGGAGACAAACAGATCGTCGGCCACATTGATCCGGTCGATGCCGTAGGAGAGGATCTCCTCGATCTCGTCGACGACGAGCGAGGCGGATCGCAGACGGACGCGGTTCCCCACCATCCGGCGTCCCTGGCAGAAGATGCAGGAATAGGGACAGCCGCGGCTGGTGATGATGCTGATCGAATAGCCGAGGGCCTGATAGCGCGACAGCGGGAGGAGATGCCGCGCGGGAAGAGGCAGGGTATCGAGATCTTCGATGAACGGCTGGGGATCGGTCATGACGATCTCCCCGTTACGGCGGAAGGCCAGCCCCCGGATCTCCTCCCAGGCCGAGGATTCATCTCCGCGGCCATGAGTTCGGCGATGGTCCTCTCCCCTTCCCCCCTCACGATCAGATCGATCCCGGGATAGTCGATGAGGCGTTCTTTCGGCGGTAAAAGGAGACATGCGGCCCCCCCATCATCGTGATCAGCGAGGGACGATGCCGTTTGGCCGTGCAGACGATCTCCGCGGCGCCCGGAAAATTCAGCGTCACGGAGGTCGAACCCAGGACATCCGGCCGGAATTCATCGAGCTGCGCCCTGAGTTTTTCCGGTGTAGTAACCGCTGACGATATAATCGAAGATTCGCACCTCCGCACCGGCCTTTTCAAAGGCGGCGGCCACATAGGTCACACCGAGCGGCGGGGCGGGCGCCTCTTCCAGCGGATAGGGCGGTGCGACAATGGCGACTCTCATGGACATTCTCCGGTATTCAACTATCAATCCCCCTTGCGGGGCAGGATGAGCGAGCGAATCCACCCCATCCAGGTATTGTCTCTCCATGAAATGACGGTCGATCACATCGAACTGGGCGGCCAGCGCCCCGGGATCGGCCAGCCATTCGGCGCGCGTCTTCACCGGCCTCCCCGGTTCAAGATATTTCAGGACAGCGGCCGGATTTCCCGCGGCTACGGCATTGGCGGGGATATCCCGGACCACGACGGAACCGGCGCCGATGATGCTGTTTTCTCCGATCCGAACCCCCTTGCAGACGATGGCGCTGTCCCCGATCCAGACATTGTTCCCGATATGGACCGGGAACGGTATTGCCGATCGGCAGGCTCCGGTCGTAGACGCCGTGCCAGTCCGAATCGGTCACAAAGGCCCCCTGGGCCAGCATGCAGCTCTCCCCGATCGACGATCTCCGTGGCGGCGCTGATCCGGACCCCGGGACAGATCAAGGCAGCAGTCGTCCGATCTCGATCCTTCCCTCCTCCCTCCAGATCGGACCAGACGGTCAGCCGGACCTTCCGGTCCGGTGTGGCGATCACGGTGGCATAATCTCCCAGCGAAACCGGCCCGCCGAAGATCTCGACATGCCAGGGCTTCATGAAGGTGCATCCCTGGCCGAGATGCTCAAACTGCGGGCGGAGAAAATGGTTTGCATACCACTTCTGAAAATTCAGATCGAGGCGTTTGAGGATATAGGGGCGATGATCTCTTCGCAAGGAATCAACCTCAAGATGTCCGGGACGGGGATTTTTTCCGAGAATCCGGCAGGCATTGGGAAGACGCTCCCGTTCTTCCCGCGACAGATCCCGTTTCCGTCTCCAGAACTCGTGGCTGAAGAGCCGGCTCGCCGGCGTGAGGTCGTGAAGGGCATCATGGGCCAGAAGAACGGCCGCCGCCGTCCAGGAGGTCCTCTCCTCCGGCCAGATGACGCCGTCCGGAAAGGTCACCCCCATCCAGTAGGAGCCGTCGTCATATCTTCTTGTCGCAGATCCAGTTGAAGACGATCGCCGCCCTTTCCCGATCCCCGATCGCCACGAGCGCCAGCACCAGTTCCGAGGCCTCGGCCGTCGTCACCCAGGGCTGATCGCTGACGCAGCGCACCCCCCAGCCGGGCACGACAAACTTTGTCCCAGGAGCGGTCGATTCTTCTCCGGGCTTCGTCCCCTGTGACGGCGCCGCAGAGAACAGGATAGTACCAGTCCATCGAATAGCGCGCCTTCATCATGTTGAACAGGTTGGGACGATGACGGATCGCCTCGCCGAGCTTTTCCAAGGCGACTGTCCAGTCCGTACGCCGTTTCCCCAGGAGCGCTGCAATGGCAATTGCGCACTTGAGGCTCATGTAGACCGAGCTGGAGCCGGTCAGAAGCGCCATGGGATCGACGATCCCCTCGCTGTTTCTGGCCCAGTGGATCTCACCGGTATCCGCCTGAAGTCCGACGGCGTAATCGACACCCGCCTCCAGCGTCGGCCAGAGACGTTTGAGAAACCCGATGTCTCCGGTGATCAGGAAATGATGGTAAACCCCGACGGCGATGTAGGAAGAGACGTTGCTGTCCCTCGTTTTGTCCTCCGGAACGCCGTCCCGGGTCGCCGACCACCAGCTCCCGTCCGGAAACTGGGTCTCCGCCATCCATTCATAGGCCCGCTCCGCCTCCCGGCAGCGTCCGGCGACGCTGAGCCCCATGGCGCTTTCCACATGATCCCAGGGATCCGTCTTCCCCCCGTCGGACCAGGGGATTTCGCCGTTTGCCTTCTGCAGACCGGCGATGAAATCCGCCATGGCCGCCACATCGATGGGCGAGCGGCAATACTTTGCGAGAGGATGAGTTCCATCAGCGGTATCCTTTTTTCAGGTAGAAGACGATGCTCTTGCCGATCAGCGGGTTCAGCATCCGATCCAGCATGGCCGTCAGCGGGGGATGATGGATGATGTCCCATTCGAGGAATTTCCGGTACGCCCTGACCAGCGAAAAGGTCTCATTCTTGTGTCCGACGAGGCACTTGAGCCACCAGTAGGGCGCGTGGAGGCCGTGCCGGTAGCGGATCCGCCGGCACCGAACACCCGCCGCTTCCAGCAGCGCCATCAGCTCCGCTTTCCGGTAGATCCGGATGTGACCGCCCGGCTCGCGGTGATAGGCCCGGGAAAGCGCCCAGCAGATCCTCTCCGGCCCATAAGCGCGGCACCGTGACGACCAGATCCCCCCCGGGCTTGAGGACGCGGACCAGCTCCCGGACGGCGGTCCGGTTGTCCTCGATATGCTCCAGGACCTCGGAACAGACCACGATGTCGAAACTCCCGTCGGCAAAGGGCAGCTTCGTGACATCGGCCTGGGCCACCACCCATCGTCCCGACGTTTCCCCGGCCATCAGGTTGAGATATCCCCGCGCCTTGCAGAGGTCGTCCCATTTCAGATCCACCCCGGCGACGTCGACGCCCGCCGTCCGAAAGGACTCGCAGAGATGCCTTCCGCCCCCGCATCCGGCGTCGAGGACCCGCATCCCGGCCTTGAGCGGAAGCCGGCTAAAGTCGACCGTGAGCATCGATCGCCTCCCGGTAGACCTCGACGGTTTTCTGCGCGGCATGCCGCCAGGTGAGCGAATCCTTCACCCTCGCAAGCCCCGCCTCCCCAAGACGCATCCTTTTTCGGGGATCGTTCAGGAGGCCGACGATCGCCTGCCGGAGCGCTTCCGTATCCGCCGGCGGCACGAGAACCCCGGCGTCCCCCACCACCTCGGGCAGTGCGCCTCCCGTCGTGCTGATCACCGGCACGCCGCAGGCCATGGCCTCTCCGGCCGGCATGCCGAACCCCTCGTACAGGGAGGGGATGACGGCCATCGTCGTTTCCGCGTAATAGCGGGCGAATTCGTCGATCCGCGATCCGGCCGGTGAACCGCACCGTATCGCCGAGGGACAGCTCCGCAACCAGGCGTTCGATCGCCCCGTTCTTCTTTCGGCTTCCCGATCACCACGACACGGATCGCCCGTTCCTTGCGGATCTGTGCCACCGCCTCCAGCAGGTAGCGCAGACCCTTGAGCGGGGTGTCGGCGCTGTTCGTCACCAGGATCATGTCGTCCGCCCGTTTCACCCCTTCCAGCGGATAAAAAAAGTCCGTGTTGATCCCGTTCGGAACGACGCGAAAGCGCTCGGCAGGGAGTCGGAACTCCCGGCCGATGTCCCGCTTCGAACATTCGGAGACGGTGATGATCTTCGAGAGTCTCCGGGAGACACGCTTCTGCATGGCGAGGAATGAGTACCAGCGCCGGACCTTCATCCGGCGCAGCCAGCTTCCCGCCGCACGGATCTCCGTTTCCCGATCGACGGTGATCGGGTGGTGGATGGTGGCCACCGTCGGATAGCCCTTTGCGGCGATGCCCAGCAGACCGTAGGAGAGACTCTGGTTGTCATGGATGACATCGTATCCGTTCCGGCCCCTGCACCAGATAACGGCGGGCGCGGAGCCCGAAGGTGAAGGGTTCCGGAAATCCCCCCGAACACATGCTGAGGAATTCGAACTGATTGACCGGAGAGGAAAGTTCGCGGATCTTTTGGATCTTGAAAAGGTGGTCGGGGTTGTAAAGATCCAGACTGGGGATCTTGTGCAGGGTGATGCCTTCATCCAGCTCCGGATAGGGGGGACCCGACAGGACATCGACCTCGTGGCCGAGCTCCCTGAGCGCCCGGCTCAGGTATTTGATGTAAACCCCCTGCCCCCCGCAGGTCGGATTCCCGCGGTAGGTCAGAAGACAGATCCGCAGGGAGGATTTCCCCGGGTTTTGCCGACCGTTCTTGAGAGCCGCATGCTCAATCCGAATCCTCCACGCGCCTGAAGAGACGCCCCTCGACCGGACGCCCGGAGCGACCACGCCGCATGCCGATCCGGCCCCGATGGACTCCCCTTTCCTTCGCTGTGAATCGATACGACTGCCGAATGATCGCAAGGCCCCACGAGTCCTGCTCTGAGATTTCAACCGGATGATCCATACATCCTGTTCGTTAAATTAGCAAGTGTCATTTCCTCCTGTCCCTTCGATAGTCATTTGACAGCAAACCGCTCGATGGAATAGAGAGCAGACATGAAACTTCCGAAACTGATCGTATTTGACATGGACGGCGTGCTGATCGACGTCTCCGGCTCGTACCGTGAAACCGTCCGAAAAACGGCGCGTCTCTTTTTCGCCGGAGCAAAGGGCTTCGAGAGTCTGCCCGATCCCCTCTTCCCTTTGACGGACCTCGCCTCACTCAAGCAGACCGGCGGCCTGAACAACGACTGGGACCTCACCGCCCTGACCCTCCATCTGCTCTTTGCGCCGGTCAAAACAAACACCGCCCCTTCATCGGCACCGGATGTTTCATCGTATGAAGAGACGATACGCCATTGCGACGTGTCGGATCTCGCCCTTTTCCTGAACACCTCCGCCCGCCCGCTGATGGATCTCCTCGAACGGCACGGCAGGCGAAACGAACCCTTCGTGGCCCGCTGCTACCGGGGCGACGTCGGCACCGGCAACGTGATCAAGCAGATCTTCCAGGAGATCTATCTCGGCCCGTCTCTCTTCAGGAAGCATTATGATCAAGAGCCCCGCTTCTGGACGGAGGAGGGTCTTATCCACCGGGAGACTCTTCTGATTGACCCGGCTCTTCTTGCAGCTCTCGCCCGGGATCACATCCTGGCCATCGCCACCGGCCGTCCGCTGGCGGAGGCGGATTTTCCCCTGGATCATTTCGACCTGAGGAAATACTTTCGGACCGTGATCACGCTGGATGATTCCCTCATGGAAGAGGAGAGGATATTCCGCGAGAGCGGCGCACGGGTCTCTCTGAAGAAACCCGATCCCTACATGCTCGATCGGATCCCCGGCCTGATCGGCAAGCCGTTCAACGATTGTTATTATCTTGGGGACATGCCCGATGACATGCAGGCCGCCCGGTCTTCAAAGACCGGCTACAAGGGCGTGGGTGTCACCGTCTCTTCCGCCGAGCCGGAAGTCCTTCGCCGGGATCTGCTGCAAGCCGGCGCCGATCACATCATCATGGATTACTCTGCCTTGCCTGGTCTCTTTGGATAATCGTGCAGTAAAAAACTTCCATCACTACGGTGCGCGGGCACGTTGTGAAGCTGTACCGGAACGAAGTGACGGGCGCCGTTGAAAAGATTGATGCAAATTCCATCGAAACCGCACGGGTTGGGGATATTGTCGTATTCAACGAATCCACGACGATCGACCGCGGCAAATTCGATCTCGAAACGAACAGAATCCGGCCTGACGTCAACAAAATCATCTTCCCGGCGACTCATGTTGACCAAACGCCCGTAATAGGCGACGTCGCATTCTACTGGGATGATGCAACAGGCTGGCATCTGAAGCGCGCCGTACCTGGGAAATAAACCCACCGGCTTTATCGGCGCGCAGGGCAAGGGAACAAAATAACTAGAGACTTGCGGACTGATAGATTTCAACGAGCGATCAAGGCCCCGCACCTGGTCTTTCCCTTTTAGCGTTTGACATACAGCCGCTGACTTTCGTATACTCCGCAATCAAATTCGAAGCTTGCCGAGACAAGCGGCAGAGAGCCTCAATCCTGAGGAAGAAATAACATCCGACTCGATGGTCCGCTGATGTCAATCAATTTTACATTGAGCCTTGCGCTTCTTCTGAGTATCGGCAGGCAGACCGGCCAAGTGCTAATCACCCTTATCGATGCGCAGCTCGGCGCCCGGCCTTTTACCGTCGGCATCCTGGCGGCGTCGGTATCCATGCTGCCCACATTGCTTTCGTGGCAGGTCGGCAGATTGGCCGACCGCTTCGGTTCCCGTCGTCTGCTCATGGTCAGTGCCGCAGCCGGTGCTTTGGGGATGCTGTTCTCCTATGTCATACCGGGGCTTCCCTCCCTCTTTGTCACTGCGCTTCTCTATGGCCTGCTATCCGCACTTTTCGGCGCCCCCATGCAGAACCTCGTGGGACTGCAAAGCGGACCGCGGGAACGCACCAGGAATTACAGCAATCTCAGTTTGGCTGTTTCTTTCGCCGGCTTTGCCGGCCCGCTGCTGGCCGGATTTTCGATCGATCACACAGGCCCCGATGTGGCTTGCCTGTCGCTGGCCCTTCTCTTACTGGCACCGTTCTTGATGCTCGTGGTCTGGGGTGGCATCCTGCCCAACGGCACGGGCGCCGCAAAGCCTCAGGGAAGCGTTCGAGTATTGCTCTCGGAATCCGGGCTCTGGCGGGTACTGGCCACCAGCAGCCTGGTGGTGACGGGCATTGAACTGTTTCAAGTCTTCATGCCGGTTTACGGGCATGGCATCGGATTGTCCGCTTCGGAGATCGGCATCATTCTGGCGGGATACTCCTCGGCAGCTTTCATCATTAGGATATTCCTGTCCTCCCTGGTCAAGCGTTTAACCGTGGAAAGGCTGCTGGCCTACTCTTTTCTGATCGGGGCAGCGGGCTTCCTACTGATGCCCTTTTTTAAAAATATGATGATTCTCTCCCTGGTGTCTTTCTTTTTCGGACTCGGCATGGGTAGCGGTCAGCCGCTGACCATCATGATGACCTTCGGCAACTCCACCCAGGGGCGCTCCGGTGAGGCGATGGGATTACGGATCACTGTCAACGATTTCTCGCGCATGATCGGGCAGTTCTTATTCGGATCCATCTGTTCGGCCTTCGGCATATTCTCCGTTTTCTGGATCAATGCTCTCATGCTTGCCTCTGGATGGGCGGCCAGCCATCCTCGTATTGCCGGTCACTGGTATAAAAGATCCTGAACCGACCGGTTTGTTTGAGCGCCAAGGCCTGAGATGGGTGTGTGAGTTCATATTGTCATATTTTCATATTGTCATATTTTCATTGACACGTAATCGTAATATACATAATATTCTCAATTAAGAGGAAAGCTCTAATCAAATACCCTTTCTCCGCCCTCCTCGAAAAGGAACTTCTTATCAAACCCTGAGCAGTAAAGGGGGCGCTATGAATCAGTGTAGAAACATCCTTTACATTGGGCTGATTTGCACGATTGTCTGCGTGTTTTCCACATCAGGTCCTGCCTATGCCCAGACATCTGAGCCAATACTGAGCGTCGAGGTGGGCACGCACAACGCCGGCATCCAGCGCATCGCCATGGACCCGTCCAATCGCATCCTCGTGACGGGCTCCGAAGACAAGACGGTACGGGTGTGGGACATCTCCGGCCGCGGCGAACTCATGCGCATCCTGCGTCCTCCCGTGGATGCGGGTAATGTGGGGAGGATTAACGGCGTTGCTCTATCTCCGGACGGGGGGACCGTGGCCTGTGGCGGCTATACCGGCTCGTCGCAGGCAGGCGACGCATGGGTGTTCCTTTTTGACAGAGCAACCGGTGCGATGACCCGCCGACTGGGAGGATTGCCCGGAAACGTGCGTCACCTGACGTATACGAACGACGGACGTTTTCTCGTAGTTGCGATGGGGAAGAGCGGCATACGTCTTTACCGGCTGCCGGATTACACCCTGATCGCGGTTGACCTCAACTATGGCGACATTGCTGAATGGGCTGAAAGCGATCCCACCGGCTCCCGTTTGGCCACCTCGTGTTGGGATGGATTTATCCGTCTTTACGATCTCTCCACCCTGACGGTTCCGGATGGCCCTTCGCCTCGACCACTCACGCCTGTGTCCAAGATCAGGCCACCAGGTGGCAAGCGTCCCTGGGGACTGGCCTTCACGCCAGACAGCGCCCGGCTGGCGGTGGGGTTCTACTATATCGCCAAGCTGGATGTTCTGGAAGTCAAGGGCAACGCCCTTGAGTATGCCTTTTCTCCGTATACCAAGGATTTGGAGCGCCCGAGTTTTGCCGATATGGACTTGAGATCCGTTGCCTGGTCCCCCGACGGACGCTTCCTTTACGCCGGGGGAAGCCTCCGGTCAAAGGGAATCAGGACAATCCGCAAATGGGCGGACGGCGGACGGGGGGGATCTAACGATCTCCCGACAGGATCACTCGGCCATATCTTCCAGATCATTCCTACTCGGGCAGGAGGCCTCGCTTACGGCGCCAGGGATGGCTCCTTTGGCGTACTCAATAATCGGGGAGAGAGCACCCTTTTCGTCCCAGCGGCTATCCCCAACTATTCGGCCGATCCTGAAAGATTCCTCCTCTCAGAGGATAGCGCAAGCGTCCAGTTCGGGTACGAAGCCCGTGGAAAGACACTTGCCATCTTTTCAGTGAACGAGCGGAGGCTCTCAGACTCCTTATCCATTCTTTGGGGCAGCCTGAAGGCGGCCTTTACGTTCCATAAGCCCATCACAGAAGGTCTTGCTGTAACCGAATGGAGAGATTCTTTATTCCCAAAACTCAACGGTAAGCCGCTTCCTTTGAAGAACGAGATAACCACGAGTCTGGCCATTCTCCCGGATCGATCGGCTTTTCTACTGGGCACCATTGGTAACCTCCGGCTTTTCGATGCCAAAGGAAAGGTGCTGTGGAGGACTCCTTTACATACTTTACCGCACATGGTGAACACCAACGGCAAGATAGCAGTGGCCAGCCTGTACGATGGGACCATACGATGGTACCGGCTCACAGACGGCAAGGAGATATTGGCCCTGTTCCCCCATCCTGACCGAAAGCGATGGATCCTCTGGACTCCATCCGGATATTACGATGCATCCCCGGGGGGCGAGGACTTCATCGGTTGGCACCTGAACAACGGGCCTGACCGGGCTGCTGACTTCTTTCCCGCCTCCCGGCTCCGCTCCACCTACTATCGCCCGGATGTGATCGATCGGGTGCTCAAAACGTTGGATGAAGCCTTGGCGCTGCAGCAGGCCAACGAGGAGTCGGGCCGGAAGCAAGTGGCTGAACTCTCGGTGCGAGAGAAACTCCCCCCGGTCGTGACCATCGATTCTCCCGCCGACGGTGCGGAGGTCTCCCGGGACCCCAGTAAAGGTTCACTACTCTTTACGGAGTCCTGAGCCCATCACGGGTTTGAAGATTCTCGTGGACGGCCGGCCTGTTTCCACCGAGGGCGCTGGGAAATCAGTAAAGGAAAGCGGAGATATCTCAGTCCCGATCCCCACCCAGGATTGCGAGGTCTCAGTGATCGCCGAGAATCGCAACGCTACAAGTGAACCGGCCACCATCAAGCTCCGCTGGAAGGGATCGGTTGCGGCCAAGGATGAGTTTCAGATCAAGCCCAAGCTCTATGTCTTGGCCGTGGGGATCAGTCAATACCAGGACGCCGAACTGCGACTTGGTTTTGCCGCCAAGGATGCCTTGGATTTTGCGTTGGCATGGAACGATCAGAAGGACCGGATGTACAGCGGTGTGGAGGTAAGGTCCTACACCGATGCCCAAGCCACCAAAGGAAACATCTTGGATGGGTTGGAATGGATCCAGCGGCAGGTGACCCAGAAGGACGTCGCGGTCCTGTTCTTCGCCGGTCACGGTATAAACGATCCCAGTGGCGTGTTCTATTTCCTCCCTGTGGATGTTGATCTGGAGCGCCTGAAGCGGACCGGCATTTCCCAGTCGGACATCACCTCCACGGTGGCGGCGATCGCAGGAAAAGTGCTGGTATTCATTGATGCGTGCCATTCAGGAAACCTGATGGGTAAGACGAAGCGCCGGGGGGTGGTGGTCACAAGCGCGGTTGTGAATGAACTGGCCAGCGCGGAAACCGGGGCTGTCGTTTTCTCCTCCTCCGCTGGGCGGCAATATTCCCAAGAAAACCCAGAGTGGGGCAATGGGGCTTTTACCAAAGGAGTGGTGGAAGGCATCCGTGGCAAGGCCGACTTCAAGTCCACCGGGCGTATCACGGTAAATATGCTGGACCTTTACATCTCAGAACGGGTCAAGGAGCTGACCAAGGGGGAGCAGACCCCAACCACGGTCAAGCCTCCCAACGTTCCAGACTTCCCGGTGGCCACGATGCGCTGAAACCGAGTAGGTTTGGCACTCTGAACCAACAAAACTTCCTTTCATAACCCCGGTTGATTCATGCGGCCTGGTGCTTGCCCCTGGCCAGCGAGACGAAGATGCCGACGAAGCAGAGGGCCGTCCCTATGGAAAAAACGGTGTCGATGCTGAACTGCAGGGCCGGATAATTGGCCGGGGCGATCCGGGCGCGTGCCGATCTGGATCGCAAAGACCATCAGGACCAGACCCATGCTGAGCATCTGTCCCAGGAGCCGCATGGTGCTCACCATTGCCGACGCGACGCCGTAGAACCGCTTTTCCACGGAGCCCATGAGCGCGTTCGTATTCGGCGAGGAGAAGAGGCCGAAGCCGATGCCGATGACGACGAGAGATCCGACGATATGGTAGATCGGCGTGTCGGCCGCAAGGAAGATCAAACTGAAGAGTCCGACGGCCGAGATGGCCATCCCCAGGGAGGCTATCTTCTGGGGGTTGATCCGGTCCGAGAGCCGGCCGGCCAGAGGCGCGATGATCGTCTGGATGATGGGCTGGGTGACGAGGATCATCCCCGCGGCCTGCGGGTCGAGTCCTTTGATGTACTGCAGGTAGAGACTCAGCATGAAGGGCGTCATGAAGACGGCGCTGTAGTTGATCAAGGCGGCCAGGTTCGAAAAGGCGAAGGTCTTGTTCTTGAAGAGCCGGACATTGAGAAGCGGCGTTTCGGTCCGGGTCTCGAACCGCACGAATCCCGCCATGACGACGATCCCCAGAAGGAGGAGCACGCTCCCCTCCAGGCCCGGGAAGCAGGGAGAAGCCATACATGATCAGGACCAGGGCGATACTGTAGAAGACGGCCCCTTTGAGGTCGAAGGATTCTCCCTTGCTCGCCGCCCATTCGCCGCGGAGTTTCCAGTAGACGATCAGGAGAATGGCGATCCCGATGGGGATCATGCCCCAGAACAGGCTCCGCCAGCCCAGGTAGTGGGTCATGGTGCCGCCCAGGACCGGCGCGAGGGAGAGGGAGGCATAGGTGGTGGCGATGACGATGCCGATCGCCTTTCCCCGCTCCTCGGGCGGGAACACGGAGGTGACGATGGCCAAACTCGTCACGAAGATCATCCCCCCGCCGATCCCCTGGAGGACCCGAAAGAAGATCAGCCAATAGGCCGAAGGGGCATAGGCCCCGAAGAACGAGGCCACGGTGATCAGGAGGGTGCCGTAGCTGAAGATCCGCTTCATCCCGTAGATGTCGGCGATCCGGCCGAAGGGGACGGCACAGACGGCCGCGGCCAAAAGAAAGGCGGTCTGAATCCAGCCCAGGATCAGGGCGTTGGCCCCGTATTCCTTGCCGATCGAGGGAAGGGCGATGTTGACCGACGCGCCCAAGAAAGGGATCAGGGCATTGGAAAGGCATGCCACGAGCAGTGCCGGTATTTTCATCGAAGCGTCTTTATGATCCTGGCCCATGGCACCCCACCTTTTTTCCTTTCTCTGCACCTTTCGATCGCCGGCGGGCGATTCTGCAACTCCCGGTCCTCTGGCTGACTCGCACAGACAGACCTGTCCTGTGCCGGGCGCATTATGGGCAAATGAAACCGGCAAGTCAAGCGCTTCCCCCCTCAAGATGCATTTCTCACCCTGTTCAAGGGCAAAGCATTCTTTGATCGGTGATCTAGTACCTTGTAACTCTTATTTTTTCGCATATCCCCCTGGTGGGAGGGGATTAAGGGGAGGGGGGAGGGAATTGATTTGAGCGTGTATTTAAGAGTTACATGGTACTAGTAGGACCCGGAATTCGTAATTTGGGGTGGCGTTGGGTCCCAAATATCCCACCCTATGTGCAGCCGTTGGCATGTGCTGCCGATGCTTTCAAGATAATTTACTTTATCCGGACTTTATTATAAAAACGGTGGCGTGCCGACTTTTACGGCATGACTTGTTTCATTGGAAAGGATAACTCATGACATTTATGTATGATGTGCCAGGCATTGCAGGAATGATGGAGAATCTATGGGCGCTGTGGAACGGTTTTCATCACCTTGGGACTTTTCTTTTTCTTATGCCCCGTCATGGCGGTTCATGCCCAGGATAAGATGGCCACCTATCCACCCTTTGCGCCCGGCTACATCTCCATCAAGGTCTTCGACAACCAGTCGCGTTTCGTGGGTCGGCTCCTGCCGGAGAAAAGATACTGGGTCTCCATCGACCAGATTCCCGTCTTTCTGCAAAACGCCGTCGTGGCCATCGAAGACGCCCGCTTTTACGAACACGGGGCAATCGACCTGCGCGGGATCACCCGCGCCCTGGTGAAGGACGTGGTCAAAGGAAAGATGGCCGAAGGGGGATCGACGATCACCCAGCAGTTGATCAAGAACAAGTATTTATCCAGCACAAAAACCATCGAGCGGAAGGTCAAGGAAGGCCTCCTGGCCATGGAATATGAACGCAAATATACCAAGAAGCAGATTCTGGAGATGTATTTCAACGAAGTCTATTACGGGAACGGGGTCTGGGGCATCGTCCAGGCCGCCCGCCTTTATTTCGACAAGTATCCGCAGGAATTGACCGAGGCCGAGTGCGCCCTGCTGGCCGGGGTTCCCAAAGCCCCGGCCCGCTACAACCCCTTGGGGAAACCCGCAATCACCCGCGACCGGAAGAACCTCGTCCTCAAGCGCATGGCGGAGCTCAAGATGATCACCCCCGCCCGGGAAAAGCAGATTCGGGTCCAGCCCATCGCCGTCATTCAGCCCGTTGAAGCCCCGTATTACCTGGCCCATATCCGCAACAAGCTGATCGAACGGTATGGAGGGGAGATCATCGAACAGGGAGGGCTGGACGTCATCGCGGCCATGGATCTGAACCTGCAGAGGCTTGCCGAGCGTGTCCTACGCGAGGGTGTCAGACGAATATCCCCCCAGCTCCAGGGCGCCCTGTTATGCCTGGACCCTCATACCGGGGATATTCTGGCGGTGGCGGGGGGGACCGATTTCAAGGGGAATCCCTATAACCGGGCCTTTTTTGCCAGGCGACAGCCCGGCTCGGCCATCAAACCCCTGATTTATGCCGCCGCCCTGGAAAAGGGGTTTACCGCCGGCAGCATCTGGAATGACGACCCGGTTGCCTACATCCGAAACGAGAATGAAACTTGGAAACCCCGGAACTACGGGAATGAACATTACGGGAATCTATCTCTCCGGCAAGCCCTGGCTTACTCGGACAACGTCATCACGGTCAAATTGCTGGAGGCCATCGGGGTCCCCTATTTCGTTCGCTTTGCCGGAACACTGGGGCTCTCCCTGCGCTCACCGAACGATCTCTCCCTGGCCCTGGGAACCGATGAGGTCACCCTGAGCGACATGATGCTTGCGTACGCCCCCCTGGCCAACGGCGGCACGCGGCCCGAACCCAGGACCATCCTCCGCATTTATGAGCGGACCAAAACAACTGGACGGAGATTCCCCCCGCGATCAACCCGGTCCTGTCCCCGGCCATCGCCTATGTCACCACCTCGATGCTCAAAGACGTCCTTATTTACGGCACAGCCAAATCGCTTCACGAATTCAGCCAGGAGCGCCCGGCCGCAGGGAAGACCGGGACCACCGATGACTACCGGGACGCCTGGTTCATCGGCTATACACCCCAGTTGATCACCGGCGTCTGGGTCGGCTATGACAAACCCAAACCCATGGGGAGAGGTTTTACCGGCGGGGCGGTCTGCGCACCCATCTGGGAGCGGTTCATGCGCTCGGCCTTGACCGACAAATCAGCTGACGATTTCCCGAAGCCCGATTCGGTCGTGTCCGTCCTGATC